>JADLDI010000033.1 GCA_020846745.1 Bryobacterales bacterium
AAACCCGCCCGACGAGTTCGCCCCGCTCGCGGATGTGCCAAAGATTGATAGCTTTGCGAGACGAATTGCCAAGGCGCCGGCGACCCTTGACGACAACATCCGTCACGCCCTCTCCACCCAAAACGCCCTCCTCCCCCTCGAAAGTCAAATCCGCGAAAAAGGCGTCGCGCCCGTCTCCGGCCACCGCTACGTCAAAACCGCCCAAGCGGCAAACAAACCCGCAAACCCCAGCAGATCAATAACTTGCGAGACGAAATCCCCGCAAGTCGGTCGCAACTCCCCCTGCCCCTGCGGCTCCGGCCAGAAATACAAGCGTTGCTGCGGCGTCAACGCCCCTCCCATCTACAACCAGGCCGCCTGACCGCCCTCCTGACTTCTGAAGTCCGGCTCCTGTCTTCTGTCTTCTGTCTCCTGTCTCCTGTCTCCTGTCTTCTGTCTTCTGCTTCTGTCTTCTGTCTTCTGTCTCCTGTCTTCTGTCTCCTGCCTCCTGTCTCCTGTCTCCTGCCTCCTCAGAAGCTAAACCGCAGCAAACACCGGAACGCCCGCCCATCGTTCAACGTATTCGTGATCGCCCCAAAGCTCGGACTCGACAGTTCCCGCCAGGGCTCGGCGAATTGCGGCGTGTTGAACATATTGACGGACTCGGCGCGCAGCAACAGTTTACGATCGCCACCGACGGCAAAGGTCCGCGCCACCGACGCGTTCACGTTGCTGATTCCGTCCTTGCGAAACGTGTTTGACCCGAGGTTGCCCCGTGCGTCAAATGGACCGATAAACGCAAACGCCGATGCCGGCAGAGCGGCCTTCGATGTATCCGGGTGATTGATCGCGCGCCCCAGCACGCTTCGGTCGATTAAGTTCACGCGATCTCCGCTGTCGCCATCCACGTTGCCGAACCCCGGTGCGTCTGAACCACTGAGCACTGTAAATGGCGTGCCGGTCTTGAGCAGGACCACTCCGGCGAGTTCCCACCGCCCGATCCACCTTGAGAATCGCCCGGTTTTCAATGGCAGACGGGGTGTCGACCACGAGGCACGGGTCAGCAACGCGTGCCGCTGGTCGAAGATAGAGGGTCCGCGCAGGTCCTGCGCCACCATGAATTCCGTTTGCGCCAGCGCCTGCCGGCCGTCGTCGCCGATGCCCGTGTTCGTATAGGAGCCCCCCAGGTCAATCGCCTTGCTCAGCCAATAGGATGACTCCATCGTGATGCCATGCCAACGAGGCATGATCACGGTGACCCTGGCGGCGTCGAAGTAGCCGCGCGACGCGTTCACAATCCGGCGGTGGTCGTAGTACCGCAGATCCGGGCGCCGGTCGTTGATCGTGGCCGTGGTCTGCGGGATGCCCGGCGTCGGGATTGCCCGGTTCGTGTACCACATCATTAGTAACTTGTGCGACCGGCTGCCGGCGTAACCTAACTGCACGCGCCACTTACCGGCGAAGCGCGGTTCCCACACGAAGTTGTACTGGTGCGAGTAAGGCGTTACCAGCTCCGGGTCGATATCGATGTAAGTCGCCCGGTCACTTGCGCCGCTCGGTACGACCACTGCCGGATAGACCGTCAGCAGGTTCGGCGCCTGGATCTCGAACTTCTGGTTGAGCGGAAGGTTGTAGCGGACCTGCGAGTAAGTCACCGGAAAGATCTCACCGTAGTGGAGTCCATACGCCGCCCGTACAACTCCCAACCGCCCGGGCGCGCGCCACGCCAGACCAAACCGCGGAGCAAAGTTATTGCGGTCCGAGTCGTAGGGAATCCTGTTGAGATCGTTCACCTCAACGGGCCGGCTAACGAGTTCATACCGCAGGCCATAAGAGATGGTTAGTGCCGGCAGCACATGCCACGAATCACCGGCATAGGTGACCGGCTCCCAACTGCGGAAGCCGCGATGGATATTGCCCACAGCACCCGAGAATCGCGACGGCTCGCCGAGCAGGAGATTAGTGATCGCATCGCGGCCGAAGTCGTTCCGGAAATACAGATTGCCGCGCTGCGACGATGCTTCATACCCGTTTAACTGCCGCCGCGCCAATTCCGCGCCGAGGTACCAGTTATGCGCGCCCCGGTTCTGGGTTATCGATCCGCCGTAGCGGAACCGGTTCTGGGCGCGATTGATCGGAATCGACGATCCTGGTCCCAGTGTCGCCAGAACGTTAGAGAAGTTCACCTGCGGCCCGACGGCGTTCGGTTCCGGCACGAGCAACGAGCCTACCCGGTCGAACCCGGCCGACCCTTGCGCAATGGTTCGGGCCGAGAATGTGTGGGTCCACGTCATCATCGCCGTGTGCGCGCGCGTGGTCGTGTCGGGGTTCTGTCCGGCCACCAGTTGAAACGCGTCCACATATTGCGCCGTGTAAGCGTAGCGGAACGATAGAAGGTTTTTGCGCGGCAGCGTCTGTTCCAACCGTAAACTTCCTGAGTCGTCGTCAATCCCCTGGCGAGCGTTTGTGTTCAGAGCGCGCGGATTGATGTCGGTTCGGTTTGGCAGCTCGTCTGGAAAAGCATTCAGGAACCGTTGAATCACTGCCCGCTTGGCCGGATCGGTGGTGAGTGGAGTGCGCTCGTTCGCCCTTGGCACCAGCACGTTACCGTTCACGAACCCGCGCAGGTGCTGGCGCGACCCGTCCATCGACAGAAATGCACCCTTCCACAGCCGCACGGTTGCCCCGATGCCGTATTGGTTATCCTGCGCCGGTTTTAACGGACCCACCTGGAAGAACGAGCGGGCGTTGAACACGCTGTTGCCGCCCTGCCAGAACACGTTGCCATGCCAGGGCGAACTCTTAGCGGCAGTTAAGTGGATGGTCGAGACAGGCTTGTTGCCGAATTCGGTGCCGAAGTAGCCCTTATCTCCACGGAACTCATCGAACAGCGTCGCAGTTGTTCCGACGCGCATGTTCAGTTCCTTCAAAGCGTTGTTGTCGATAAGGTTGAACTGGACGTTCTCATTGCGCCGTGCCTCGCCGCTCTCGGTATCGGTCTTTCCGAGCAGGTTCAGTTCGGTACGGCGGTTCACCGTCTCTGAGTTCGATGCGGCCTTCGGCGCTTCACCTTCGGACTTCGGTGCTTGGGCGAGTGCTGAAAAACAGAGGAGTACTGCATACGCCGGCGCACGCCGGGCGACAAAACGCATCTCTAGATTATTTCAGTTTGGATGAAGCCGATGGGTCGCGGAAGGGGGCGCTATCATCGGATCGGTGATATTTGGAGCCGTCGCAGACGATTTTACCGGTGGGTCCGACCTTGCCGGCATGCTGTTTGAACAAGGCGTTCGGATCGCCCTGCTGTTTGGCATTGGAGAAGTCCCTGCGCAGGGCTATGAGGCTGCAGTCGTATGCCTCAAGACTCGCTCCGCCCCCGTTGAAGAATCGCGCCGCCTCAGCCGGAAGGCGCTCGAACGGTTACGGTCGGCTGGCGCCCGACAGATCCAATTCAAATACTGTTCGACGTTCGATTCTACACCGAAAGGCAACATCGGGCCGGTAACGGACGAGTTGATGACGGCATTGGACACTTCGTTCACAATCGCCGTGCCCGCGCTGCCGGTGAACGGCCGCACCCAGTATCTGGGACACCTGTTTGTGAACGGGCTGCTGCTGAGCGATTCGCCGTTGCGAACACACCCGCTGAATCCGATGACGGATTCGAACCTCGTCCGTTGGCTGCAGTTACAGACTCATCGCCGGGTTGGGCTGATCGGGCTGGACGCGGTCCGATCAGGCCGGTTGGAAGCGCCGGAAGGTGTGGCGATCGCGCTGGTCGACGCGATCGCCGATCAGGATCTGGAGGCGATCGCACGCGCCTTCGTCGACCTGCCGCTCATCACCGGCGGCAGCGGGCTCGCGATCAAACTTCCGACGGTGTGGCGCGAGCGTGGCTGGCTCGAGGCAACTTCCGCGGCCGGTCTGCGAGTCAGTTCACGACCCGGCGCTCTCATTCTGTCCGGCAGTTGCTCCGCGGCTACGTTGGGCCAGTTGGATGCCTGGAAGCAAGCCGGTGGCAAGGTCATCTCAATGAATGTTCAAGCCCTTGGCAGCGGCGAGATCGATGCGCTCGAACGAGCGGCGCTAGCTGCAATCGACAGCGAAGGCGTTGCCTTGATCGCCTCATCGGCGGCGCCCGCTTACCGCGTCCCTGAAGCCTCCGCCGCAATCGAGCGAGCGTTCGGCGACCTCGCCCGCCGCCTCACCCCGCGAGCCGGTAAGGTGATCGTAGCCGGCGGCGAGACCGCCGGTGCAGTAGTGGAGGCGCTCGACATCAAGGCCGTGGAACTCACCGCCATTCTCGATCCCGGCGTACCGGCGCTCCGCTCACTCGATGAGCGCCGCTTAGGAATGGCCCTCAAATCCGGCAACTTCGGTAGTCGCGACTTCTTCCGAAAGGCAGTCGAACGATGCTAGAACTCGAACGCTTATGTGAGGTTTGTTCCAGTTTCTTCGCCCGGGGCTACGCCTTCGGTTCCACCGGAAACATCAGCATCCGCATCGGTGATGAGGTATGGATCACGCCCACCGGCGGATCCCTCCGCAAACTCGCCCCTACCGCCATCGCCTGCATCGACATGCAAGGCGGTGCGCGCAACGAAGCCAAAGCGTCGAAAGAATATCCATTTCACCTGGCGGCCTACCAATCGGCAGGTGCAAAAGCTAATGCCATTGTTCACCTGCACTCCACCTATGCCGTGGCCCTCTCCTGCCTCGACGGCCTGGACGAACACCAACCGCTTCCAGTCGTCACGCCGTATTACCTGATGCGAGTGGCCCCGGTCGCCGTGGTCCCCTATTTCCGCCCCGGTTCCACGGAATTGGCGGGTGCGATAGGCGAAGCGGCCCGCGGCCACAACACCATACTGTTGAGAAACCACGGCCTGGTGTGCCTGGGTTCGTCGCTCGAGGAAGCGGTCGACCGCACGGAGGAGTTCGAAGAAACGGCCAAGCTCTACTTCCTATTGAGGGGTGAGAAGTTGCGTTGTTTGACTGCGGATCAGCAGGCAGAGATCGGGCGCGTGTTCGGGCGGAAGTAGGGCCGGTTTTGTACGGCCCGCTTAATCAATATGGGAAAATGACGTACAGATGCGGACAGAGTGGGAGATCCCGGACGCTCTACTTCGCGAAGCAGAATCCGCTGCTGCGCAAAAGGGGATTTCTCTACCTCAGTTTGTCTCGGAAACATTGGCGGAAAAACTTGGTTTCCACCACGCGAGTGAAGAGCGCCCCTGGATGAGATCATTCGGCAAATTGCGCGATCTCCGCGAAGAAACCGCACGAATCAACGCGCTCATCGAAGAGGCTTTCGAGCAAATTGATCCTGAGGACTGGGATTGATACTCGACACGAACGCGTTGTCTGCGCTGGCAGATGGCGATGAGGGGCTTGGGTCGATCATTGCGCAAGGCCAGGTGTTGGCAATTCCGGTAATCGTTCTTGGCGAATTTCGATTTGGGATCGCCTACTCCCGTGACCATGCCCGGTATCGAACGTGGCTCGAAGATATGGTGCGGTCCTGCCGTGTACTCCCGATTGATAATCGCACCGCCGAGTTTTACGCCGGCGTTCGGTCGGACTTAAAGAAGTTTGGTCGACCGATACCTCAAAACGACCTTTGGATAGCTGCCTTGGCGCGGCAACACCAGATGCCGATGATAAGCCGTGACAGACACTTTGATGCTGTTCCTGAGCTTGTCCGGATCAACTGGTGAGGGTCACCAGGGCCTCTACCAAACGCCCGATCTCCTCTTTGTTGTTATAAAAATGGGTCGATACCCGCAACCGGCCGTGTCTGGCCGACACAACAATCCCCTGCTGCTTCAACGTTCGCGCCAGCGTTGATGCGTCGACCTTCTCCCACCGCGCCGTAACGATCGGCGACTGTTCGTCCGCGACCTCAGCGCCAAGCTTCCTCAGTTCCTGCCGAAGGTGGCCGCTCAGCCCCAGCACGCGCTGCTCGATCTCTGCCGGACCTAGTTCCAGCATCAACTTCACCACTTCATCCATCCCATAGATGAGCGGGAACTGAATCATGCCGCTTTCGTAGCGTTCGGCTTTGTCTGAGAAGACTGGCGGGCCCAGGTGCAGGTTGTCGACGGCGCGCCAGTCCCAGTGGCTGCGCCAGCCGATCGCCGCGGGCTTCAGCCACTTGCGAACCTCCGGCGCGACATATGCAAAGCTCACCCCATTCGGAGTTAGCATCCACTTATACGTATCCACCACCATCATCGCCGGCTGTAGCTCGGCCAGGTTCATTGTGAGTGCGCCGACACTTTGCGTCCCGTCCAGATAGAGCAACACGTTGCGTTCGCGGCAAAATCGCGCGACCTCGTCGAGCGGCGGCCGGAAACCGGTCGAGTAGCTGATGGTCGACAATGCCACGAGCCGCGTTTTCGGATGCGCCACCGCTTCATAAAACCCGGACCACGGCGACTCGATAAACTCGACGCCTTCCACGATGGCCGGTGCGTAGATATTGTTCGGAAACTCATTGGTGAGCGTGACGATCCTGTCGCCAGGCTTCCAATCGATCCCGCTCAGCAGCATCGACAACGCCGTCCCTGCCGTCAGCAGGAACGTAATGTCGTCGCCCTTGCACCCGATCAACGAACCGAGCCGCGCCCGGATCTCGTCCACATCGTCGAACCATTCGAGGAAGTCCATGCAGGCCCGCTCGTCCCGCCGCGCGAAGTGCTTATTCACCGCGTCGTAGGCTGCTCGAGGGGTTTGCCCGTAGGTTGCCGTGTTCAGAAATGTGTACCGGTTGAGCGCCGGGAACTCGCTTCGCAGTGCCTCCCAGCGCTGTGCGCTAACCATTGCAGGCGGTGCGCACGGCTGCCGCCGCTTCGCCCACCGCCACGTCGCTCGACTTCCGGGTCCGGCGTTCCACCAGTTCCACTTTGCCGTCGGCGAGCTTCTTGCCCACGGTAATGCGATAAGGAATGCCGATCAGGTCGGCGTCTTTGAACTTCACGCCGGGCCGCTCTTCGCGGTCGTCCAACAGGACGTCTAAGCCTGCGGCCTTGCATTCTGCATAGATCTGCTCGGCGGCCGCACGCTGATTTGCGTCGCCCAGGTTCACCGGCGTTACCACCACTTGGAACGGTGCGATCGATGCGGGCAACTGAATACCGTCCTTATCGTGGAACAACTCGATCGCGGTGCAGAGAATGCGCTCCACACCGATGCCGTACGAGCCCATGATCGGCGTGATCTCCTGGCCGTCGGCGGCCAGTACACGCAGCCCCATGCTCTTCGAGTATTTGTAGCCGAGCTTGAAGATATGCCCGATTTCCACGGCCTTGTAGATCTCGATCGGTTCGCCCGTTTCGGCGTGCGTGTCGCCCGCGGCCACCTGGCGCAGGTCGTGGAACTCGCACTCAAAGTCTTCGAGCGGCGTCACGTTGCGCAGATGGTAATCGTCCTTGTTCGCGCCGCAGATCATGTTGCGGCGGCCCTTCAGCGCGAGATCGGCCACCACCCGCATATTCTTGACACCCACCGGGCCAAGCGACCCCGGATCCGCTCCAAACAACTCGCGAATCTCTTCCGGATGCGCGGGCCGCGGCTCGTTCACACCTAGAAGGCCCGACAGCTTGGTCTCGCTCAGTTGATGATCGCCGCGCAGCAGGCACAACACCGCTTTACCATCGGCCATCATCACCAGGCTCTTCATCTGCGACGTTTCGGGCAATCCGGTGAACTCGGCCACCTCGGCGATGGTTTTCTTGTTCGGCGTGTGGAATTCTTCGGGCGGCAGATCGCCCTCAGGATCCGCTACCGCAGGCGCTACGGGCGCCGAGACAGCCTTTTCCAGGTTCGCCTGATAGCCCGACTTCGGCGCAACAGCGACATAGTCCTCGCCGGCGTCGCTGCGGACCATGAACTCGTGCGACTGGCTGCCGCCCATCGCGCCCGAATGCGCCTCGACCGCGACGTACTGCAATCCACACCGGTCAAATATGCGGCAATACGCAGCGTAGTGTTTGTCGTAGGAAACATTTAACCCGGCCGCGTCAATGTCGAAGGAATAGGAGTCTTTCATCAGGAACTGGCGCACGCGCAGCAAGCCCGATTTCGGCCGCGGTTCGTCGCGAAACTTCGTCTGGATTTGATACCAGATCTGCGGCAGTTGCTTGTACGACCGCAATTCGCCGCGCGCGATGAACGTCATGATCTCTTCGTGCGTCATGCCCAGGCAGAGGTCGCGGCCAAAACGGTCCTTCAGCCGGAACATGTTCTGGCCCATCACGTCCCAACGGCCCGATTCCTGCCACACCTCAGCCGGATTCAGCGCGGCCAGATGCATTTCCTGTGCGCCGATTGCGTCCATCTCTTCGCGAATGATGGTTTGGATCTTCTGCAGCGACCGCTGCGCCAGAAACAGGTAGTTATACAAGCCGGCGGACAACTGGCGGATGTAGCCGGCCCGCACCATCAATTGATGGCTCGGAACCTCGGCATCGGCCGGATTCTCGCGCAAAGTGGGAATGAAAAGGGTGCTCCAACGCATGGCGGGGAATCACTCAGTCTAGCACGCAAGCCCTGTAAATCCGCGGTTTCCAAGCGAATGGTAGAATTGGGTTTCCCCATGAAAATTGCTGTCGGTTCGGACCACGCAGGTTTCCTTTTGAAGCAGAAGCTCTCCCAGAAACTGGCTGAACAAGGCCATCAGGTGGAAGACTTGGGGACGACTTCCACAGAGTCCACCGACTATCCGGATTACGCGGCCGCGGTGGGGCGAAAGGTCGCTTCCGGTGAAGCGGACCGCGGCCTGCTGGTCTGTATGTCCGGTGTCGGGATGTCCATCGCCGCCAACAAAATCCACGGCGTACGCTCCGCGGTCGGGGTCAATCCCGATGAGGTGGCCCTTACACGTTCGCACAACGACATCAATGTTCTCGCGCTCGGCTCAAAGTACACCGACGAGCAAAGCGCCGAGCAACTCGTGAATATCTTTTTGAACACACCTTTCGATGGCGGCCGCCACGCTCGCCGCGTCGGGAAAATCGAACAGTTGGAGAAAGAGGAAGGTAGCCGGTAAATGACCGATCAACAACGCATGGCCAGGCCGCTGGCGGAAGTCGATCCTGAGGTTTGGGAGGCGGTTCGGGCCGAACTCGATCGCCAGAATTCCCGTCTGGAACTGATCGCCAGCGAGAACTTTACCTCCGAAGCGGTGCTCGAAGCCGCGGGCACTGTGCTCACCAACAAGTACGCGGAAGGCTATCCCGGCAAACGCTACTACGGCGGCTGCGAACACGTCGATGTCGTCGAAAACCTCGCCCGCGAGCGCGCCAGGAAGCTCTTCCGCGCCGAACACGCCAACGTTCAGCCCCACTCCGGTTCCCAGGCCAACGAAGCGGCCTATGCCGCTGTCCTGCAACCCGGCGACACCATCCTGGGCATGAATCTTGCCCATGGCGGGCACCTCACGCACGGGCATCACCTCAACTTCTCCGGCAAGCTCTATAAGGTAGTTGCGTACGGTGTCCGCGCGGACAACGAACTGATCGATTACGACGAACTCGCTCGCCTCGCCCTCGAGCACAAACCGAAGATGATCATCGCCGGCGCCAGTGCCTATCCGCGTATCATCGATTTCGCCAGGTTTCGAGAGGTAGCCGATTCCGTCGGCGCGATCTTCCTGGTCGACATGGCGCACTTCTCCGGCCTGGTGGCTGCCGGCATCTATCCCAACCCGTGCGATTGGGCGGATATTGTCACGTCGACCACTCACAAGACTCTCCGCGGTCCGCGCTCCGGCATGATCCTCTGCAGGCAGCAGTATGCCGCCGCCGTCGACAAGTCGGTATTCCCCGGCGCTCAGGGCGGTCCGCTGTGCCATGTCGTCGCCGCCAAAGCCACCTGCTTCCTCGAAGCGCTTACCCCCGAATTCCGCGCCTACCAGGAACAGGTCAAGAAGAACGCGGCCGTGATGGCTCAGTCCTTGATCGATGCCGGATTCCGCGTCGTCTCCGGCGGCACGGACTCCCACCTCTGCCTCGTGGACGTCTTCTCCAAAGGCGTCCGCGGCAAAGAGGCCGAACAGACGCTCGATAAGGCTCACATCACCGTTAATAAGAATGCGATTCCTTTCGATAAAAATCCTCCAATGAATCCGAGCGGAATTCGCTTGGGCAGCCCCGCCGTCACCACCCGTGGATTCAAGGAAGCGGAGATGCGGCAGGTCTCCGCCCTGATTGCCGAACTTCTAGACGCGCTTGCGAAAGACCCCGCCGGCATCGATGGAGCAATCGCTTCCGTGCAGCGAGGCGTCGAACAACTGACCGGCCGCTTCCCGCTCTATTCCTGGAAGCAGGCCACCGTGTCCACGCATTAGTTCCACCAATGCCGCTCCGCATTGTGTTTGATGCGCGGCATCTGAACGATTTTGGTATCGGAACCTATATCCGCAATCTGCTGGGCGGGTTAGGCAGTATCGACCCCGAAAATCGGTATTTCGTCGTGTGCCTGCCCGCACAGCGTCCGCTGCTCCCGCCCCTGCCTAATAACTTTCGCTGTGTCCAGTACCGCCGCACCGACGCAGATGCTCGGGACCACATCGCTTTTCCCGCCTTTCTCCGCCGATTTGGGGCCGATCTTCACCACATACCACTCAACCGCGTACCGTGGTTTATGCCTAAGCCGTATGTCGTGACGGTGCATGACATGAGCCGCCAGTTGCTGGCAGGCACGGGCTGGCGGAACCAGCTTTCCCTATACCGGGCGCGCCGCGGATTGCTGCGCGCGTCACGCGTGATCGCAGTTTCGGGAGCCACTCGCCGCAATGCGGAAAATGTGATGGGAATTCCGCATGAAAAGATCCGTCGGATTTATAACGCCCCCGACCCGCGTTTTTACGATGTTCCTTCGCCTGAAGAAATGGAAGCGCGTGACCGCGAGCGCGTGAGGGTGCTCGAGCGCTACCAGGTTACCTATCCTTTTGTCTTATATGCCGGAAACATACGGCCGCAAAAAAATCTTCCCCGCCTGATTGAGGCGTTCGCGGTTCTGTGTGGCGAACTGGCTGAGCATCCCCGGTTTTGCCACCTGCGTTTGATCGTCATCGGCGATGAAATCTCGCAACATCCCGCGGTAAGGCGCGCAGCGGCGCAGAGCCGTGCCGGCCAGGCAATCCGGTTTCTCGGATATGTTCCGTTTGAAACTCTGCGGGCTTTCTACGAGTCTGCTGAAGTATTCGCGTTTCCATCGCTCCATGAGGGATTCGGGCTGCCGCCGCTCGAGGCGATGGCCTGTGGGACGCCCGTAGTGACGTCTAATGTCAGTTCATTGCCGGAAGTAGTCGGAAATGCCGCAATTAAGGTCTCGCCGGACAATGTGTTTGAGATTGCCCGAGGATTAAAGGATGTTCTTTTAGATGGGGAACTCCGGAAGGATCTTGTGGAGCGAGGCTTTACCCAAGCGCATAAATTCTCGTGGGAACGTACAGCCCGCCAGGTGCTCGAAACTTACTTGGAGGTGGTGCGCGGTAAGACGTCTGGAGCCACATCCGTATAGGTCGCCCGGCCCGGCGCCTTCTTTGGAACGGGTGCCCCTAGTAGATCTTCCAGGTGACTGCGGAACTCTACTAGGATCTTATCTGCGAGATCCGGTGTTAGTACTCTAACGCCCTTAAGTACATTGTGCATATGGGCTTGCGAGATTCCAACGCGGCGAGCCAGGCCGCGTTCCGTCAACTCTCCGTTCCGAATCCGGCGAGTGATGCTTATCCGCAGAATCTCAAGCGCTTCCTGAAACAGCATGGCTTCCCTTACAAGTGACAGCTATTGGAAATATAGCAAAGAGGTGCCCGCGCGAGGCAAAAAAATCTCATTCAATTAACCTGAATTAATTTTTATGGGGAAAACCCTTTATCGAAATAGAATGAACACCTTACGCCCGCCCGGCTGACGAACTATCCTGCGGTGAATAGATTTTATCTCAAACGCCATTGACCCTTTTCGGTTCCGATTTAACCTGAACTCATGAACGGGCGCTTCACCGATACCGAAAATACACAATACGAAGCGCCTGGAGGACATTGCACTGTGATGGAATGGAATCGATCTGAAATGCTGGCGTTAGCCGCACACAACTGCACACGCTGCCACGGCGTGGGCTCAATGATGGGTAAACGAGGGAAAGTTATGACTTGCACCTGCGTGCACCGGACGATTTTCCGGGCATGCTACGACCGTTTTCGCCGCTGTGTGGAAAAGGAAAAGGTCATGACGAAAGTCACGTTGGATTTGCCGACGGGCGGCAATCGCCGCTATTCGTGGGGCCGCAAGGACGAAGAATTTATCGCCGATTTTTGCCTGGTGAGCAAACGTTATCTAACTGCGGAAGAGTATCGGGTTTTCCGGTTCCATTACCTGCTCGGAGCCGATTGGAAACTCTGCACCCGGCAGTTGAATATGGACAAAGGCGACTTCTTCCACATGCTCTATCGCATCCAGCAGCGCTTAGGCCGTGTGTTTCGTGAACTAAAACCTTACGCTTTATATCCGCTGGATGAGTACTTCGCCAGCACAGGGCGTCTGGATGCGGAAGAACTCCGATCCCCCGAGGCCGAACGGGTCGTAGCCCTTTTCGAGCGCCGCAAGGACCGTCCGGTTCAAGCACCCCTTCTCCGCGCAGCCTGAGGACAAAGCTGTTCATTCCAGAGAGGCCGTCGGAATCACTCCGGCGGCCTCTCTGGTTTTCTCTTCTCCTCAAAGAAGACTCTGAGCAGTTGCAGAGCGTTCCCCCCGAGCACCCCTTCCGCGATTTCCACCTGGTGATTGAGCAATTCCGAATCCGCCAGCCGGAATTTGCTCCGCACTCCCCCAAAACGCAGATCGCGTGCGCCAAAAACAAGCCGCTTCACCCGTGCGTGCACCAACGCTCCCGCGCACATAATGCAAGGCTCCAGGGTGACGTAAAGTGTGGCGTCCGCTAAGCGGTAGTTCGCCTGTGCGCATGCCGCGGCTCGCAACACGAGCATCTCCGCGTGCGCCGTGGGGTCGTGCGAACCGATGGGTGAGTTACCCGCGGCGGCAACTATTTCATCATCAATAACCAAAACCGCCCCAACCGGCACCTCGCCGCGCGCCGCCGCGTCTCTCGCTTGCTCAAGCGCCGCTTCCATGAAACGTACATCGTCAACGGAGGGGCTGGTATTTGGATTCATATGGGTTTACCATACTGTCGGACCAAGGGAGGTTTCCATGAGCAGCCTCGTTGTTGTTGCAGTTTATCTCGGTGCGTTCGCCATCGCTGTTTTGCTGCTGTTCGAACTGCGCAATCTGGCGTGGTACTGGCACGCCGCCAGTGTAGCCGTTGCGCTGGCAATCGGCCTGATGCCGCCCATCCAGCAATACGCCGGTCCCGCGTACGATCTCGCGGTGGGCGCCCTATTCATTGTGCTGATGGTGTGGGGTATCGGTGCACCTCTGTTTCATCACAACCCCGATCACGCCCACGCTCACCCGCATCACCGGTAGCTACCGGCGCTGTAAGCCGTCCACCAGTAACACCGCCAGCCGGCCGATCAGCTTGTTGCCGGCGTTCTCCGCGGAATAGTCCACCTCGCGCATGCCCTCGACGGTGGCGGCGATCGCAATCCGTCCGCCGGGCGAGTATACGATCCCGACATCGCTCCGCAACGTGTCAAGCGCCCCGGACTTGCTGGCCACCACCAGCTTGTCTTCATAAAACCGTCCAATTCCGTCTTTGTACTGCTGCCGCTTCATGATGGCGAGAATCTCGGCTGAAACGGCTTTATTCACCACGTCGCCGCGCTCCAACTTCTCAAGCAGCGTGACCATTTCACGCGGGGTGCTCCGGCCAATGCCCCACTTCTTGTTCTCTTCCTTCTGACCTTCTTTGCTCAATCCGCTCGGCACAGTTTTCAGATTCTTGCCATCGCCCAGAATTTTGCGCATCGACCGGGTTTGCGCGAGTCCCAGTTGCTTCTCAACAAACTCGTTCACGTAGTCTCCCGTGAAGCGGTCGAGAATCAGGTTCGTCGCGGTGTTGTCGCTTACCACGATCATCAGGCGAGCTAGGTCGCGTAACGGGAACTGCAAACCGCCCGAGAACTCCTTGAGCACGCCCGACCCGGAGACCTTATCCTCATCCCGGAGGAGCAATGTGTCGGTCCACCGTGCCCGACCGTTCTCGACCGCCGCCGCCACCGCCGCCATGATGGGCAGTTTGATTGTGCTCGCGGTCCGTACCGGCTCGTTTTCACGCAAACCATACGTCACGCCGGTGTCAAGATTCTTGGCGTACAAACTGACCGTACCGGCAAAACCGTTAACAGCCTCGCGGACCTTCTCGTCCAGCGTTTGCGCCCACGCAGCGGCCGAGAGGAATACAACCAATGATGCAATGCGGTTCATGAACCCGCATCGTAGCGCATCACCGATCGGCAATAATCTGTAAACTCTGGTACTGTATCCGTCGCCTCCCACTAGTCCATTGCTTCCGACTCCGTAACAATAAGATGAGGAAGCCCACCGCACCGCGCGAGTGATCTGGGACCAGCCGCCTGCCTGGGGCAAGCAGGAGTTCACGTAACACTAAGATGTTACGGCGCTATACTGAGGCGTAGAGAGGTTTGGTTTCATTCATGAAGACCTACACGAAATTCGCCGTTCTGATCGTAGCCATTATCGGCACGCTGGCGTGGCTCGCCGCCGGTGGAATCAGCGATACCTCCACTTACTACAAGACGGTCGCGGAACTGAAGAAGATGGGACCGGACGCGCAGACCAAACGGTTGCGCGTGGCGGGCGACGTAGCGGAAGGGTCGATTCAGCGGCAGGGTCGGGAAGTTCGATTCACTTTGAAGCAGGAAGCGGAAATATTGAACGTGGTCTACGCCGGGATTGATCCGCTGCCCGACACGTTTAAAGATGGTGCGCAGGCCGTGGCTGACGGGAAACTGGCGGCCGATGGTACGTTCCACGCCAACAAGATCCAAGCCAAGTGCGCATCGAAGTACGAAAGCAAACCTGGTCAGTACGGCGCCAAGCCCGCGCAAAAAGCGGCGCTGTAGTCCTGAGGGTTTGACGCGCATCCAATAGAGCAGGTCGTTCGAGGAGTGCCCGCATGGAGAATATCGGCGCCTTAGCCATCATCCTTTCCTTCTGCCTGGCTGTGTACAGCGTATTCGCGTCGCTGTTGGGCAAATGGAAACACAAGCCGTTCCTGGTTGTGAGCGGCGAACGCGCCGTGTATGCCGTTTGGGCGCTGATGACCACAGCCTCGGGCATACTTGTTTACGCGCTGCTGACAGGTGACTTCCGGCTGGTGTACGTGGCGCAAAACACCAACAGCACCATGCCCGCCGTATACAAGTTCAGTGCCTGGTGGGGCGGACAGGAAGGGTCGCTGTTGCTGTGGGGCTGGATTCTTTCCACCTACTCGGCGATTGTCGTCTTCCAGAACCGCAACAAGTTCCGCCAGATGATGCCGATCGTGATTGCTACCCTGATGATCACCCAGGCGTTCTTCTGTGCGCTGGTTACGTTCCCGCTGAGCCCGTTCGATGTGATCGCGGTCGGCAAGGAAATCACATCCGTACCCGATGGGCGCGGGTTGAACCCGCTGCTGCAGTACTGGACCATGGCCATCCACCCGCCGACGCTCTATCTCGGGTATGTCGGCTTCATCGTGCCGTTCGCGTTTGCCATGGGGTCGCTGATCACGCGCCAACCGGGCGATTCGTGGATTCACACAACACGCCGCTGGACGTTGATCACGTGGCTGTTCCAGTCGACGGGCATCTTGTTAGGCGCCGGTTGGGCCTACGCGGTGCTCGGTTGGGGCGGCTACTGGGGTTGGGATCCGGTGGAAAATGCTTCGCTGCTGCCCTGGATCACGGCCACCGCCTTTCTGCACTCCGTGATGATGCAGGAAAAGAAGGGAATGATGAAGGTGTGGAACATGGTGCTGATTGCGGCCACCTTCCTGCTTTGCATCTTTGGAACCTTCCTGACGCGTAGCGGTGTGGTGAGTTCGGTGCATGCGTTTGCGCAGTCGCCGATCGGCACATGGTTCGTCGTATTCCTGGCCGTTCACATCGCCGTCATCGCGTACCTCATCATCGACAGACTCGATTTCCTCAAGAGCGAATCGCACCTGGAAAGCGTGGTGTCGCGCGAATCGAGCTTCCTGTTTAACAACCTGATCCTGCTGGCTTCGTGCTTCTCCATCCTGTGGGGCACCCTGTTCCCGGTGATCAGCGAAGCCATCACGGGCGAGAAGATCTCGGTGGACGCGCCGTTCTTCAACCGCGTAAACATTCCGATCGGCTTGTTCCTGCTGTTGCTGACCGGCGTCGGTCCACTGATCGCGTGGCGGCGGTCGTCGGTGGAGAGCTTGAAAAAGTCGTTTCTGTGGCCGACAATCGGCATGTTCGCGACGATGGGCATCCTGCTCGCGCTCGGCATCCATCATGTGTATGCGCTGATGTCGTTCGGGCTGTGCGCGTTTGTGATGTGGACCGTTGTGAGCGAGTTCTTCAAAGGTTCGCGAGCCATTGCCGGCAAAACCGGGCAGAACATCCTGATGGCGATGGTTGAGTTGACGCACCGCAACACGCGGCGATACGGCGGCTACCTGGTCCACGTCGGCGTCGTGATCATGTTCATCGGGTTCACCGGCGCGGCGTTCAACAAGGACAAGACAGTGGAAGTGGCCCAGAAGGAGACGTTCGACATCGGGCGGTACACGCTGAAGGTGAACGACATCAATCAGGGCGAAAATGACCATTACAGTTGGGCGCACGCTTCGATCGATGTCTACCAGGGCGGCTCGAAGGTCGGGACGCTCGAACCGGAACAGAGGTTGTACAAGGCCGACAAACAGCCGGCCTCTGTTGTCTCGATCCGGCGGCGGTTGCACGAAGACCTGTATCTGAACTTTGCCGGAATGAACAACGACGGCAACAAGGCCGTGATCCAGTCGTACGTGTTCCCGCTGGTTTCCTGGATTTGGGTCGGGTTCTGGGTCCTGCTCGTCGGAACGCTGGTGTGCCTGGTCCCGAGCAAGGTGCGGTATTCCTATCCCAAGACGCAGGTTCTTGGGCAGGTGGTTCGCAAGGAGTCTTCCGTTGCGCAGTCGTAGTTTACTGCTTTTGTTTCTGGTAACCACGTTTTGCGTGGCCCAGGTATCGAGTGCCTTATTGACGCCCGATATCCGGCGCGTGGGGTTCCGCCTGGCGTGTTTGTGCGGATCCTGTAAGAACTCGGTGGGCGATTGTGCGATGCTCGAGTGCCACTATTCGAAGCCCGCCAGGGAATCGATTCGCGACATGCAGGCGCGCGGCATGTCGGACGACGACATCGTCGCCGATTTCGTGAAGCGCGAAGGCAAGCGGGCACTCGTAGTTCCCCCCTCAGAAGGGTTCAACCGGCTGGCTTGGTGGATGACGCCGCTGATGGCCGGCTTCGGATTGGCGCTCATCTATTGGTACATCCAGCGCCAGCGCAAACCGGCGCCGGTTGAAGAGGTAGACTCAAAGGTTCTCGAGCAGTATAAAGATTCCATCGAGAAGGATCTGGCCAAGCTCGATTAATGACTCTCGTTATCGCTGTTCTGATTGTGGTTGTGGTCGTCGTGTTTGTGGCCGGCGTCCGAACCAAAGATGTCCCCCCGCCTGAACCGCCCTCGCTGACGGCGCACCTGGAAGAACGCAAAGCGCGCATTTACGACAACTTGCGCGATCTGCAGTTTGAGTTTCGCGTGGGCAAGCTGTCCGAAGACGATTACCAGCGGACCAAGCTGGGTTTGCAGAAGGAACTGGCGGCGACGCTGGCGGAGATCGACCAGATTTTAGGGAAGCAGCCGGTTCCGGCCGCTGTCGCGAAGCCTGCCACCGTCGCGGCTGCGCCGAAGGTGGAAGGGCTGGTGTGTCCGCACTGCAACGCGAAGTTCGACAAGCCGCTGAAGTTTTGCGGCGAATGCGGCAAGAGCATGCAACTGGGGGCGGGCGCATGAAGCGGCTTGCGTTACTAAGCCTGCTGGCGGTCGCAACGGCTTTTGGCAGCATCACGGGCACGGTCACGAACGGCACTACCGACAAACCGCAGGGTGGCGCCACCGTCACTCTCTATAAGCTGGGGCAAGCCGGCATGGAGACGGTAGTTTCCGTGAAGAGCGCGGCGGACGGAAAGTTCACGATCGACAACGATGCCCAGGGTCCGCACCTCATCCAGACCGCATTCGACGGGGTTACCTATAACCACATGCTGCCGCCCAATGCTCCCCGGACCGGCCTTGGTTTGAAGGTGTTCAGTTCGTCGAACAAGAAGCCGGCCGGCGCGAAGATTTCGACGCATATGATTCTGATCGAGCCGTCCGCCGAGGCGGTTACTGTCAACGAGAGCTTCGTCTTCAAGAACGACAGCAATGTCTCCTACAACGATCCGGACGGGGGGACGCTGCGGTTTACCGTGCCGGAGAATACACAGGGCAAGGTGAAAGTGACGGCTGCGGCTCCGCAAGGGATGCCGGTGGAACGGTCGGCTGACGAGGCGGGCGCGAAGGGCGCTTACAAAGTGGATTTCCCGGTAAAACCCGGCGAGACCCGGTTCGATGTCACCTATGCGCTGCCGGCAGGGTCGGCATTTACGAAGAAGATCGTGACCGATGCGCCGGCGCGGGTTGTGGTTCCGCAGGGAGTGACGCTCGTTTCCCAGGATCTGAAGCTGTTGGGCCAGGAACCACAAACGCAGGCTACGATCTACGAGACGACGAAGAAAGAGTTCACCGCGCAGTTGCAGGGGACCGGGTCGCTGCAGGGTCCGGCATCCGAAGGTGGCGAGGAAGAAGAGGGCGGGGAAGGATTAAGGCAGATCCGGCCGCGCGTATACGAACGGTTCTACTTCATCCTCGGGCTGGCGCTGTTCATGTTGGTGGTGACGTTCCTGCTACTGTACCGCAAGGCGAACCCTACGGCGGCGCGCACGGCGGCGGTTTCGCAACCGGCCGCCGCGACAGGTAAGGGCAAACGCAAGGCATGACGGCCGTCCGCGTACAACGCGTGTGGAAGTACTTTGGGGACTTCCCGGCGCTTCGCGACGTGAACTTCGATGTGCCTCCAGGCGGGTGTCTCGCATTGCTCGGCCGTAACGGCGCGGGTAAGACGACGCTGCTGCGGATTCTCGCCGGGTTATCCACTCCCTCGCAAGGTTCGGTTGAGTTGCTCGGCCATACGGCACGGTCGGCTGAGGCGCGTGCGCGGATCGGGATTATCGGCCACGGGATCGCGGTATACGACGAGCTTTCGGCACTTGAGAATTTGCGGCTGTTTGCGCGGCTGTACGCCTTGGAGAATCCCGACCAAGCGGCCGAGCAGTGGCTCGAACGCACGAACTTGGCGCGTGTGAAGAATGCCGCGGTGCGCGAGTTTTCGCGAGGCATGCGGCAGCGGCTGGCGGTGGCGCGCGCGTTCCTGCATTCGCCGGCATTGCTGTTGCTCGACGAGCCGTTTACGTCTTTGGACGATAAGGCGATCGCGCTGCTGCAATCGCTTTTGGACGACGCGCTGAAGCGCGGCACCACGGTCATTATGTCGACTCACCAATTGCGCGAGGCCATGGAGTTGTCGACGCATGTGGCGCTGCTGGTTCGCGGGCAACTGGCCCACACCGGTCCACGACCCGCTGAGATGTTAAGCGATCCAACCTGGCTGTACCGAACTTACGGAGAAGCCTAGCCTGTGACTCCCGAATCCAAGACACTCGCGCGAACCCCGACCCGAGCCGCCGCTTTGCCAAGCGGCGGGTGCTCACCACCCGAGTCACACCCTATTCCATTCCGCCCCCACCGGAGGCAGGGCTAGCCATGCGGTTCCTGTCGCAGGTCATGACGATCGCCGGAAAGGACCTGAAGTCCGAGTTCCGCACGAAAGAATCGCTGAACGCGGCGGTGTCTTTCGCGCTGGTCATCCTGGTGCTGTTTTCGTTCGCCATGGACCCAACGTCGGACCAGATGCAGGAGATGTCGGGCGGGTTGTTGTGGTTGGTATTTGCATTCGCCGGAGCGTTGGTCCTGAACCGGAGCTTTGCGCGCGAGTTGCCGAACGATTGCCTCGATGCACTGGTGGCGTCGCCCGTATCGGCGGCGGCGCTGCTGCTGGGCAAGGTGATCGCGAACTTCACCTTGCTGCTGCTGGTGGAAGCGCTGTGCATGCCGGCGTTCGGCATTCTTTATAACCTCGACTGGACACGCCAGACGGGCTGGCTCGCACTGGTGCTTGTCCTGGCCACCTGGGGCATGACGGTGATCGGCACCATCTTCTCAGCGCTCACGGTGAACCTGCGGTTGCGCGAATTGATGCTGCCGACGCTGATCTATCCGATGATGATCCCGGCCCTGATGGCGGCGATGCGGTTGACCACCATCCTGATTGCGGGCAACGGCATCTCCGGCGACGATTGGATCTGGATCAGGCTATTGATCGGCTTCGATATCATCTTCACCTCGCTGGCCGTGGCGCTGGTGGATGTTGTGTTGGTCGGCTAACGGCTTCGCCGCCTAGTGATCTCCCGCCGGTCGTGTTTGGCCCTGAAACGTTGTTGCTATGTCTGTAGCGGGATCGGTTTCCAGGCGTTCGATGATGAGCTGGCAAATGCGTGTTCGTTCCGGAACAAGCTTCAGATGGAAAGGTCCCAAATTAACCATCTCGAGCGTTATCCGGCCATTCCATCCCGCGTGAACAGTGGGCGCTGTGATATGGACCATCAGGCCAAGCCGAGCGAGAGAACTCCGGCCTTCGACTCGCGCCGCAACCTTCGACCCAATCTTCAAGTGCACTCTTTCGCGAGTAATCGCCAGCATGTGGAACGGTCGTACGCGGAAGGGTGGGAAAACTACAGAGCCGTCGCGCTCGCGAGGGACATCTTTCAGATAGGCCGCCGCCGTCAAAGGGAAGCGCTGCTCTGCCAAATCAACAATCGTTGTGACGCCATGGACCGAAAGCCTTTCATCGTCCCAGAACTGAAACTCATTCCCGAGCGACAGATCGACCGCAGAAGGGGAGTACTCGATAGGCGAAGGATCAATCTCTATCGTTCCGGCTTTGATGGCAGCCTTAATGCCCGCGTCACTCAGAATCATATCTGCCGGTTACGCAGCTTGAGATAAAGGATCGGCTTCTTCACGTGAGACCCAACTTCGAAGCCCGCCGGCAACTGGCTCCCCTGGCAGTTCGATCAATAAGCTAGCGGGGTTTTGCTCAATTACGTAGGCCAACACTTTGCCGTCCACTTCCTCCGTGCGCGTTTGCGGCTCATGGTTAAGCTGCAGGTTGCTGCGGTCGATGATGAATGCATCGCCGCTCTTGAGCTTCACATAGAATTCAGAAGAAAAGAATCCACGCGAAACACGACAGGTCACGTATGTTTGAGCGGTCTTCACGTCTCGATTCTATCACCGGTCGAACTAAACCGAACTCATAATCGGAACGTAGATGTTGCAGGTTCTTTACCCGGTTTGTATCGCCGGCGCGCAGGCGTTGCTGGATACTCGGATTACGGTATGCTTCGAAGATAGTGACTAATCTCCCGAACAGGCGTCCTGTTTAGCCATGCGCGAAAAGGTACTCTATGCACTCGGTTTGATCGGCGGCCTGTGGCTGCTGCGGAACCTGTATATCATTACGCTGGTGCTGCCGGATGAGGCGGCGCAGGGTGCGATCTATCGCAACCTGTTCTTCCATGTTCCGGCCTGGGCGACCTGTTTTACCGCCTACACCGTAGCGGGCATCGCGAGCGTGATGTACCTGTGGCGCAAGAACCATATGTGGGACACAATGGCGGTTTCGTGTGTCGAAGTCGGTGTAGCATTTACGCTGGTCGGCCTGGCGACCGGTTCCATCTGGGCGCGCATCATCTGGGGCATCTGGTGGACCTGGGATGCGCGGCTGACTTGGGCGTTCATCACGTGCCTTGTGTATAGCGGCTATTTGATGCTGCGCCGGGCCATTGACGACCCGACGGCGCGGGCGCGGACGGCGGCGGTGATGTGTACCTTCGGTTTCGTGTCGATGGGCATTACGTATAAGAGCATCGAATGGTGGCGGACACAGCATCCGGGACCGGTGTTGAGCTTCCGGTCGGGCGGCGGCAGTATCGACCCGTCGATGGAATCGGCCGTGTTTCATAACATCGGGGCGATGCTCCTGTTAGCCTTAGTGATGGTCGCGATCCGGATGCGGCAGGAAGATATGCAGCGCGAGATCGATTCGCTCCGCCGGTATATTCACGCGACGGCCTAGAAGCAAATGGACCAACGAAATTTCACGTACCTGTTCTACGGATTTGCGGCGGCATGGGGGATCATTGCCGCCTACCTGTTGTTTCTCGCCGGCCGTGAGCGCCGCATACGCACGCAAATCGACAACCTGAAACGCATGCTCGAGGAGAAGAAATGAACCGCCGTTCGCTGATAAAACTGGTGGGGTCGTCCGCGGTCACCGCGGCTATAGCGAAGAAAGAAGCCGGCGCGGCGCAGCAGGCGGCTCGCGCATCGCGCGGCATGAACTCGCCCATCATCAAAGATGTTCAGGTGATCGCGACCGCCCCCGCAGGGCTGCGGTTGATCGTCGTAAAGATCCTGACCGACCAGGACGGGTTGTATGGGTACGGCTGCGGCACGTTCACGCAGCGCGCCGATCTGGTGGTGCCGGCAGTGGAGAAGTACTTGAAGCCGCTGCTCGTTGGCCGTCCGGCCGATCGGATCGACGATACGTGGCAACTCTGCTACAACTCGTCGTACTGGCGCAACGGTCCGGTATTGAACAACGCGATCTCGGGCGTCGACATGGCGCTATGGGACATCAAGGGCCGCCAAGTGGGCTTGCCGGTGTATCAGTTGCTCGGTGGCAAGGTGCGCGAAGCGGCCGATGTGTACCGGCATGCCGCGGGTTCGGATTTTCCCGAAGTAATCGATCAGGTCCGAGGCTACATGGCGCAGGGTGTAAGGCATGTGCGCGTGCAGGTAGGCGTTCCCGGCCAAGCCGGATATGGCGCGGGTGCACGGCGCGGGGCGCCGCCTCCCCCCGCGGATGCGGCGACGTTGCATCGTGAGCCGATGTTCGAACCTTCGTCGTACATTAGGCGCGCGTTGAAGCTGTTTGAAGAGTGCCGCAAGCAGTTGGGCGATGAAATCGAACTGCTGCACGATGTGCATGAACGCGTGACACCCACCCAAGCCGTCCAGTTTGCGAAGGATGTCGAGAAGTTCCGGCTGTTCTTCTTTGAAGATCCGCTGTCGCCGGAAGACATCCAGTGGTTCCGGCTGATCCGGCAGCAGTGCTCCACGCCGATTGCGATGGGCGAGTTGTTCAATTCGCCGCACGAGTGGAATCCGCTGATTTCCGAACGGCTCATCGACTATATCCGCGTGCACGTGTCGCAGGCGGGCGGACTGACACCCTGCCGCAAGATGGCAATTCTCGGCGAACTGTTCGGGGTGCGGACCGCGTGGCACGGTCCCGGTGACGTGTCGCCGATTGGACATGCCTGCAATGTCACGCTTGACGTAGTGAGCTACAACTTCGGTGTCCAGGAATACTCACCGTTCAGCGATGCCGTTCGTGAGGTGTTCTCGGGCTGTCCGGAACTGAAGAACGGCTACATGTACGCAAACGACGCTCCCGGTTGGGGCATCGAGGTAAACGAAGCCGCGGCGAAGAAATATCCGTTCGGCCATAGCGAGGGTGGCCGCGGCGGCGAACGCGGCCGCTACAACGGCGGCTGGGGCGTTATCCGCAAACGCGATGGCACGGTGATCAAACAGTAACGCCTGCTCGTGGCAACTCTGGAACGCTTCGCACATCCGGAGTCTCTACTGGTTGATGACGGTCGGTTCCGCGGTCGCCGCGGGCATTGTAGTCAACGAGCTTCAGAGTCTTGCCGGGCTTGAGCGGATCGAGCGGGACTGGTATGCGCTCTGGCAGCGCTGTTCGGACGCCACGCCCTTTCAGAGTCCGCAATGGCTGCTGCCGTGGATGCGGCATATGTACGCGGGCGGGGATATTTTTGCCCTGACCCTGCGGATCGAAGGACGCTTGGTCGGCCTCGCGCCGCTCTTTATTCATCGCTACTGGCGCAACTTCGACATCCGGCAGGTGTCGCTTATTGGTGCAGGCATTTCGGATTACCTGGATTTCCTGATTGATCCGGCCACCCTGCCGTGGGCGGCTGAAGCGCTTCTCGATCACCTGATCCGCCATCGCGAGCGTTGGGACATTTGCGATTTGCAGGAACTGCGCCCGAACTCCCCGCTGCTCTCGGCGGCAGCCCCTGACCGGATACACTGTGCTCAGTTGCCGGCGGGCGTATGTCCGGTGCTTTCCCTGCCGCGAAGCATGGACGAGTTAAAGGCAGGGCTCGCGTCGAAGTTCCGGCGCGACCTCCACCGGGCAGGCAATCACTTGCGGACCGCCGGCCACTTCCGCTTCGAAACGGCTGATGCGGAGAATCTGGACGAGCACCTGGATGCGCTGTTCCGGCTGCATGCGGCCCGTTGGCGGCTGCGGAACGAGCAAGGGATGCTCGAAACCGAAAACAAGCGGCGTTTCCACACGGAAGTGGCGCATGCCATGGCGCGGGCGGGCCATCTGCGGGTGCATTCGTTGCGGTTGCACGGCGAGATCGTGGCTGTCGTCTACGCGTTCCAAGGGCATGGCCGAACCTATGCGTATCTGGGCGGGTTCGACCCGTCGCTTTCGAAGCTGAGCCTGGGCGGTCTCATCATGGAATACTCGATCGCGCAGGCGATTGAAGAAGGCTCTGCCGAGTTCGACTTTCTGCGCAAGCGGGAAGAGTATAAGTACCTCTGGGGTGCGGTAGACCGTCCCAATGCGCGGCTGATGCTCTGGCACGCCAACTCGCAACTGCCATCCGCCGAGTTCCCGCACGATGAACCCTACGAACACTGACGCGCCCGTCAAACCGGAGTACGACGCGTTTGCGTGGACCTATCATCGCCGCTGGGGGTTCGAGTATCACGCCCAGTTGCTGCCGGTACTCGACCGTTTGGTGCTTACCGCGCTGCCGGCTGCCGCTTCGATTCTGGACCTGTGTTGCGGTACCGGACGTGTGTCCAATAGCGTGGCGCAGCGCGGGTTTAGGGTGACCGGCATCGACATTTCGCCCGAGATGGTGGCCTATGCGCGCGAACTCGTTCCGGCGGCTACTTTTGAGGTGCAGGATGCGCGCGATGTGCGGCTGCCGATGCGGTTCGATGCGGTGATCTCGGTGTTTGAGAGTCTCAACCACATCATAGATACTTCGGAACTGTTGCTGGTTTTTGGGAGCGTGCGGCAACATCTAAAGCTGGGCGGATGGTTTGTGTTCGACCTTAATCGCGAGCCGGCCTTTCGAAAGTTCTGGAACCTGCACCATGTTATTTCAGACCACGATCATGTCTGTGCGCTGCGCAGCCGCTTTCGTGAGGACACGCGGATTGGCGAGTGCGACGTGACCGTGTTCCGTATGGATGCCGGTGAGATCTGGCAGCGGTCGGATACGACGATTACTCAGAAGTGTCACGATATCGCGCGGGTTCGCACGCTGCTTCATGAGGCGGGGTTCGACGACATACGGCTGTTCGATTCGCGCGACGATCTCGGGATGCGGGGCGATGCGGCCGAAGCCCGGACTTTCTTCCGTGCGCGGGCACGTAGTATCATCTGAAGCACGCCGGAGTCTACCCAAAGTGCAGGTAACTAACCGAACTGACCTGTTTGGCCGCCGCGACTTCATCAAGATAGGTTCGCTCGGAGCGCTGGGTGTGAACCTGCCCCAAGTGCTGAAAGGGACGACGGTCGGGCGGAAGCCCCATAAAGACCTGTCGATTATCCTCGTTTGGCAGAGCGGTGGCTGTGGACAGCAGGATACCTTCGACATGAAGCCCGATGCTCCAATCGAGTACCGGGGCGAGTTTAAGCCGATTTCGACCAATGTTCCTGGGTTGCAGATCTGCGAGCACCTGCCGCGGACGGCGAAGGTCTGCGATAAGTTGACCGTGCTGCGGTCGATGAAGTCGCGCGAAAACAACCACGAGCGGGCCATCAACTATCTGCTCACCGGGTACCTGCCGCAGCCGGCGATCGAGTTTCCGGCCATCGGGTCAGTGATCGCCAAGGAACTGGGTCCAAAGAACGGGATGCCGCCTTACATCGCCGTTCCGAACACGTTCCCATCGTATGGAGCGGGGTTCCTGGGCGGCGAGTATAACCCGTTCATTTCGGGCGACCCGAATGTCACGGGGTACAAGGTTCGGGACCTGACGCTGCACACCGATGTCGATTTCCAGCGGCTGGGCAACCGGCGATATCTCGTTGAGCAGATGGACAAGAAGTTCCGGGCAATTGAGGCGAGTCCGGAATTCCAGGCGCTCGATGGGTGTTATCAGCGGGCATACGACCTGATTGCGTCGCCGGTCGCCAAAAAAGCCTTCAACATCGAGTCGGAGCCGGCCGAGTTGCGCGAACGGTACGGGCGCACCCCGGTGGGCCAAGGCTGTTTGCTCGCCCGGCGGCTGGTGGAATCAGGTGTGCGATTCGTCACGGTCGCGAAGGGATGGCTGAATTATGACACCCATGCCGACAATTTCAACGCCATGAAGAACGTCCTGCTTCCCGAGTTCGATCCGGCGTTCGCGACGCTGATCGAAGATCTTGGAGAGCGCGGGATGCTCGATACCACTCTTGTTATAGCCATGGGTGAATTCGGCCGTACTCCTTTAGTAAACAAGGATGCGGGCCGGGATCATCATTGCAAAGCTTGGTCAGTAGTGTTTGCCGGTGGCGGCCTCACGGGCGGGCGTGTCATTGGAGAGACGGACGAGACAGCAACAGAAGTGACCGACACGCCAGTCGAACCGGAAGATCTGATGTTTACTCTGTATTCCATGTTGGGGCTGGACCTCACGAAGGAGTATCTCACGCAGTTCGGGCATCCGGTGAAACTGGTAAACGGGGGCAAGTTGATACCAGGATTGCTTCCTAAAGCAATATCCTGAACTTTGTAGGACTTGTAAATATTTACCGTTTTTCATAGCAGACCGTGTGGATTCATGAGTATGCTAGACTTTTCGGTAGCGAGAGCGGCCCTACTGGCTTCCAAATTCTGCAACCACTGCCTCGGTTCGGTCGTCTTACTGGTGGAGCCGCGTATTCTATGTCGAGGGAGTGGGCGAGGGTAGAATGAGCACGACAATGGTGGACCCGGGAGTCAACAAAGCCAATTCGACGATTCAGGAGATCACTCCTGATACGCATTTGGACCGGCTGCTGGCGCCGGAGCAATCGAGCAAACCTTGGTTCCTGACCATTTTCCAGGACGCCAAAGAGTACTTCTTTCCACCCCAGCTTCCGCCATTGGAAGTGACCTCTAAACCGGTTGCCGTTAAAGACATCTGGGGTTTTTACGGTGGGCAGGAGAAGAAGGCCGGCAGTATCTCTCTCTTGGTGCACGTAAGTTTGGTGGTGCTCGCTTTTGCGATCGGCACCAACAAACACGTGCAGCAGGTTGTAAAGGATACAACCACGATCTTCATCCCTGACATCGCTCCCTATGTGCCTCAAGCCAAACCAAAGCCCCAGCAAATGGGCGGCGGTGGCGGCGGTGGCGACCGGTCGCCGGCGCCCCCTTCGAAGGGTCAGCTGCCAAGGCCTTCGCCGAAGCAGTTTGTGCCTCCGGCCCAGGTGATCAATAATCCGAATCCGAAGCTGGTGATGGAGCCCACGATCGACATCCCGCTCGATGCCAATGTGCCGAACGTGAAGATGCCCGTATGGGGCGATCCGATGGCGAAGATCGGTCCTCCGTCGAACGGTCCTGGCTCGGGCGGTGGCATCGGCAGCGGTTCGGGTGGCGGTATCGGTTCGGGTAAAGGTGGCGGTCTTGGTCCCGGTTCGGGCGGTGGCATGGGCGGCGGCGTCTACCGTATCGGTGGTGGCGTAAGCGCTCCGGCGCTGCTGTTCAAGGTCGAACCCGAGTATTCCGAAGAAGCCCGCAAGGCGAAGTTTCAGGGCACGGTCGTCCTCTATGTCGTGGTCGACGAGAAGGGTCAACCGCGCGACCTGAAGGTGGTTCGCCCGCTGGGCCTTGGCCTCGACGAAAAGGCGATTGAAGCGGTGCAGAAGTGGCGGTTCCGTCCGGGTCAGTTGAACGGCAAAGCCGTACCGGTGGCCGCGACGATCGAAGTCAACTTCCGGCTGCTGTAGTCTTCCCGATATCAGGAAAAGTTGGAATAGCCTGTTGAGTCCGTTTAGGCTCAACAGGCTATTCGTGCTTTGGCCCCCTTTATAAAACGGGGCGCGGTCAACATCTGCCGGCGCCGCGCCGTCAATAGAACATGAAAGCATGTTCTGGACCCACATCCGACGTGGTCGGCGGAAGTGGAGCGGCGGGTGGGGAGTTCGTTTCTTGATCGCGGTAGATGCTGCGTAACAGTATGTAGGACGCTGAACTCGTACCTCAATCCGGACAGGGTGCGGTGGAAGGCGGACGCGCAGTTTGGGAAGTTTTTTTGGACAGCACCGGACGGCGGGTACCGGGTGGACTTCTATTTTCTGTCCTAGTGTTTGCGGCTGATCAGACGCAACTGTGCAGAGTGGGGCGATTAGCATCCGAAATCTTCGGTATAATTGGCACACTTTTGTTTTGCGAATGCCGCACTATTGAGATTTGATTTCAAAGGAGACCACGCTGATGTCTTCTGCCCCCGCCCCGATCGCACGCCGGACGCACGACGAACTTCGCCTGGCAGCAAGCGATCTGATCGGCCGCGAGCAATCGCCTGCAGGAACGCTCATGGCGATGGCCGCACTGGCCGCGCAAGCTGGCCGGGCCCGAATCGCGCGAATACTCGCGCTGGATGAAACCCGGTCGATGTTGGTGGCTTTGGCTCGTTCTGACTTTGGGGCCGTCGAAAACGCGACCGACAGCACCCCGTTTGCGGGGATTCAGCAGGGGGCGAGCGTCTTGCACCTGGCAGAGTTCCCTGTGCTTACTGAGACCTTGCGGTCCGCAACTGCCGCGACCCTGCGACTAGGCGAGCCCGTGGCGGAACAGTACTTAATTGAGTCGACCCGGCAGTTGGGTTTGGCGGGACTAGTGAAGAGCGTGGCGTTGATTCCGCTGCGTGTCGAGGCGGAATGTCTCGGTCTTGTCGAAGTAAGCCAGTTCGAGGAAGAGTTCGACACAGTTCCCGCGGACCTCCTTGAGCGCATGGAGGCTATCGCACCGCACGCGGCGATTCTGACCGACCGCTTGCGACTACACCAGACAATCACATATCGTCACGAACTCTACGAAAGAATGGAGGACGCCACCGGCGAGATCAAACCGGAGTTCCGCGAGGACCGATTGCGGAGCGAAGTTCTACGGGGTGCGCTCGATGTGGCGCGGTGGACCGCCGGCGGACTCTACAGAAACGATCCGATTCGAAGGGAACTCGTGCTACTCAAGACGCTCGGTTTGGACCAGCCGCTGGCAGAAACGCTTCCGCATGGTTCTGGGTTGATCGGGCAGGTCGTGGAAACGCGGAAAGCGGCTTACCGAACCGGGTATTCGACCTGGGAGGGCCGGGAACGTGCGTTCGATCCGTTTGGATTTCAGACGTTGGCAGCGTTCCCATTGAACGCCGCAACCGGTGTAGAGTATGTCCTATTCTTGGGCGACGTGACTGGCCGGCGCACGCACCTGGAAACTGAGAAAGAGATTCTGACACGCTTCGTGAACCGGGCGGCACAGCGGATTGAAGCGGGCACGCGGCCGCTCGATCCGGGATTGCTGATGCGGTTGCACCGAATCGTGAACGATATTCATAGTGCGCCAACGTTGGATCAGGCCCTCTACCTGACGCTGACGGGCGCGACCGCCGCCTATGGATTGGAGTTCAACCGGGCACAGATCTTCCTGCTCGACACGGCGGCCGCCCGGTTAGTGGGTCGAACCGGAGTGGGGCAGTTGGATGAAGCGGACGCGCACGCGGCTTGGGAACAGGCGCGAAGCGAAGGAACCGACGCCTTTCAAACATATTGTGATCGCATTTCGACAGCGCCGCCTGTCGCGACGCCCGTGGATACGTGGACGAAATCACTGCGATTCGATTTGAACCCGGACGGTGGCGGCGCGTTCGAGTCGGCGCTGATGTCGGCATCGCCGGTGATAATCGAGAGGCACGAGGTCGGCAGTTTGCCGCGACCGTATGTCGAAGGGCTACGGGTGGTGTCGCCAGTGGTGCTGGTTCCACTCGTGACGGTTGGCGGCGGAGCAATCGGAGTTATCGCCGTCGATAGTGCATTTACTGGTGATCCGATTGATCCGCATATCGTACCTCTACTCAGTACCCTGGCACAGGCCGCAGCAAATGCCGTCGAAAAGCACGCTCGAGTCGAGCGAACACGCCGGACGGAGATGCTGTTCAAGGAAACGAGCGAGTTGGCTCTTGGTCTGTCGCCGGCAGACACTCTGCGGCAGGCCGCCCAGCGGTTAATGGTCGCGACGGGTGCGACGTGGGCGAAGATGATCGGGCTGGCCGAGTATGGGCGAATCAAGGACATGGAGACCGTCGGAATCACGCACGTATTCCGGAAAGACACCGTGATGCGCCCGCAAGGCATGACAAAAGAGGTGATCGCGTCAGGTAAGGGCTTGTTCCTGCCAAATGTGTACTTAGCGATCAACGCCAATCCCTCACTGTATCTAGGGGGTACGGTGTCGGCAGCATGCTTGCCAATGGGGGCGGGGAAGAAGACGAACGGCGTGGTGTGGCTGCATTACGATTCAAGACGCGAATTCCGCGACGAGGAGCGGGCGGCTCTTGAATGGGCAATTACCCGGATCGGAGAAGCATATGAGGGGGCCTGCCGGGCGCAGTTCGAGAAGCGGTTTGATGACGCTGTGCGGGAAATGTCGAAGGCGCTAGCGCCGAGGCCACTGGTTGAGCGGATTGTTGAACTGGCGATGAGAACATTCAACGCGGATACTGCCACGTTCTGGTCGTACGAACGCGGCCAGTTCATTCTGGAATCAATGCACTCGATCGGCTTACCGCAATTAGCGTTACGCGCCCGGCCGCCGCAAGCGGGTGGAGTAACGGAAAAGGTACTGACAGAAGGGTACGTGGGGATGGAGGTGACAGGGCAACACTTCATAGCGGGGTTCGGCGTGACCTCGTATCAAGGGGTGGCACTGCGAGCCGACGACGAGCCGGTGGGCGTACTGTACGTAAGTTACATGGAGCGATCACGCTTCAATGAGCAGGACCGGGAGCGGTTGGAAGCATTCGCCGCGCATGCGGCTCAGGCACTGCGCAAGGCCCGACTGCTCGATCAGCTGCGCCATCAGATTGAGGTTGCCGCAGGCATTTCGAGCCTGCTGGTGCGCCAGCAAGGCGATGTCCGGGCGACACTGCAGTTTGTAGCTGCGGGCATACGGGATTTGGTGGGGTGCGGGCCGGTGACTGTGTGGGGCTACGACGAGGATGCCCAGCTGTTTCTAACTCCCGTCACGCAAGTAGGGGTAGGCAAACCGGGGCAGATGAATATGCGTCAGCAGCCATCGCCAAACTCTGTTGTTCAAGCGGTGATGGCGGGAGGACGACGCATCATCCCAAAGATTGAGGACGACGCTCAGTTTCGGGCTACGCGGTTTGTGAGGGACGAAGGAATCAAATCGTGCTTCGCGACGCCTTTGCGGGTGGGGGAACGGCGCTTGGGTGTGCTGTTCGTGAACTATTTGGAGGAACATCAGTTCACGCAAGCCGAGGAAGAGGCAATCAGCATGTTTGCGCGATTGGCCGCGGTGGCAATTCGAAACGCGGAGTTGCTGCAGGGCAAGCAGCGGGAAATTGAGCAACAGGCGGATCTCGTTAAATTGACCACGGCGTTGCTCGGACAAGGCGAAGTGGAAACGATGTTGGAAGAGGCTGTACGGGTAGCGCGGTCGGCGCTACGAGCCGACTTGAGCCACGTGGTGCGCCGGAGTAAATCGGGGCAGTTGGAGTTTGTCGCTGCTGATGGCTGGGAGCAGGAGATTGTCGGCAAGGCACTCGACCCGATGTCGTACGCAGGGTATGTGATCCGAAATCGACAGACGATCTTCATTCCGGATGTTGCGAAGGAACTACGGATCACAGTGCCCTCGGTGGCCGGGGAGGAGCGGATTGTCTCTGGTATCGCGACGCCGATTCTGGATGGGAACGAGGTAATCGGAGCCTTGCTGGTTTGCACACGAGCGCCAAGGCTGTTCACGCAAGATGATAAGGCTTACCTGGAGTTGATTGCCAAAGAGACGGCGATCGCCTTGCGGCGGGCACGGGAATTGGAAACATCAACTCGCCAGCGGGCGCTGTGGAATGCGTTGTTTGACGTCGCAAAGGAGATTACAGGTAACCCATCGCACGATCCCAGACAGATATTCGGCAAGATTCTGGAATCGGCAGTGGACCGCGTTATCGCCGCGCAAGGAGTGAAGGGTGTAATCGCCACATTCCAGATGAAGCACGGGGACGAGTTGGAGTTCGCGGCGCTATATCCGACACAGGATTTTCCAGATCTGGAGAAGCATCTCGGTCGCCGCCGCTCACTCAGTGCGACCGGGCTGAGCGGAATTACGGCACGCGTGGCGATCACAGGTCACGGCGAGATCGTGCGGAATGTCCTCAAAGACCCGGATTACATAGCCTTGTTACCGGACATTCGATCGGAAATCGCAACTCCAGTGCGGGTGGGCGACCGGGTGATCGGGGTATTGAATCTGGAAAGCGATCAGGAAGACGCCTTCGACAGCGCAGACCTGGATGCGCTCAAGGCACTTGCGGATCTTGCGGTGGTTGCAATGCAGCGGGCGGAGATGGCGGCGAAATTCATCCTCTCTCTGGCCACGGTGAGTCATGAACTGGACAACCAACTCAAGGAAATCGACATCCAAATCGAACACCTGCGAGAAGAGGCTAGCCGTTGGCCTGCAGGCACAGCGAGTTCGTTGGCGTTGATGGAGAACGCGATTGACGAAGAAAAGCGAATGATCGCGAACCTGCGCGACGCGGCACAACGCGAAGCGGGACAACTGCCGCACCGGCCTGAATGTTGCAGCATAGCGAGCGTGGTGAGGGAGTGTGTCGAATCTTTTGAGAGCCGGGCCGCTGCGGCGAGACAAATCGTTTCGGCGCACATCCCCGCGACAGATGAACTGATGGCTCAGGCCGATCGAGAGAGCATCGCCAGAATTCTCCGTAACCTAATATCGAACGCAATTAAGTTTTCCGGGGAGGGCCGGCAAACGCGAGTATCGGCGGCGCGGCAGAACGGCGCGATCATCGTAACGGTGGCGGATCAGGGCTGCGGGATTCCCGAAGCCGAGCACCAGCGTATATTCGAAATCTTCCACCGCGTCCATTCCTCAGCAAGTAAGCCGGGCATGGGAATCGGCCTGGCAATATGCCGCGAGTTGGTCGAACGGCACGGCGGCCGTATCGAAGTTAAGAGCCAGACGGGCAAAGGCGCGGAGTTTGTGTTCACGCTGCCGGGCACGAGGGTCGAGGAATCGAGGCCATGAGCGGGAAATTCTCAATCCTGCTTGTGGAAGACAATGACACGCATCGGCAGTATTTTGCGGGCAAACTCCGCAGTTGGGATTACGAGGTTCACGAGGCGGCGACGGCCAAAGAGGGTTTGCAAATTGCGCGGTTGCGGCAGCCGCACGTAGTGGTACTGGATGTGACGCTGGCTGACCTTCCTGGGACTGGGGGCCTGACGGTGTGCCGCGCTCTTCGCAACGCTCCGGAAACGCGCGATATCCGGGTGGTGATGTTAAGCAGTACCGATCATCGGGAGTCGGCGTTCGATGCCGGCGCAGATGGTTACGTGCGAAAGAACGAGCGGCGAGCGGATGCCTTATTGAAATCAATGGTCGGCGCCCAATTGCGGCACCTGCACTCACCAAACGGCATTCAGTTCTCGCTAGGAGTGGAGTCGGGCCGGCCTATCTCGATCAGGGCGTCGGGCGCTGTCCAGATCGCCACGCGCGGGGATCATGTATTTCATGCGAACATCGAGCGGCTCGCGGCGGGAGCCGATCGAGCGGTATACGGCGAGGGCGACCGGGGTGCGGCGAACCAGATTGGCCACGATCTGTGGCAAAACGTGTTCGCTGATTCGACGCTGGCGCTCTATTCCCTGGCCCGTGGCTGGATGCAAGGACGTCCGGAGAACCTGCACCTGCGATTTGAGACGGCAGCCGCCGATGTAAAGACGCCTTTCGAGTTCCTACGGACCGATGCCTGGCAGCCGGCTCAATTGGTTCTAACGCATCCGCTGGCGCGGTTCGTGACAGGAGTAATCGGCAGCCGGCCTCCGGAGTTGCCGGACGATTTCAGCGCGCTCTTGATTGCCTCCGACACGGGCGGCATTCCGGATACGGACGCCGAAGTTCTGAGCGCGGCCACGGCGCTGGAGAACGCCCTGCGGGAGCGAGGCGTGTCCGAACCGCGCATAAAGACGGTGTTGACCAAGGCGGCGTGCCTGGGGTATGTTCGGGAACTGCTCGACGCGTGTGCCTACGACGTAGTGCATTATGCAGGCCATGGTGAGTACCGTGCCGACTCGCCGGATGAAAGCTGCCTCTGGTTTTGGGAACAAACCGGTACCGGCCGTACCCTCGTGCCGCTGAAAGTGACGCAATTGCATGAATATCTGCGCCGGTCGCAGGTACGGCTGATGTATCTTAGTGCGTGTCTGGGTGGCCGGACGGCGGGGCAGCGGGCACTGATAGCCAGCGATTTTCTAGGCTTGAGCGACGGGCTGCTGCAATCCGGCGTGCCTTGGGTTCTTGGGTTCCGAGCCCAAGTAGGGGACAACTCCGCCCGGCAACTGGCGACGGCGTTTTACCGCCACCTTCCGCGCGACAGAGAAATCGATACAGCGCTGTGGCGAGCGCGCTGCGATTTGTACGCCCAGGAGCCGACCGATTTGACGTGGCTGTCGCCGATATTAATTGCGCAGACAACGAATTAAGAGGCGAACGATCAACAACAACCCGGGCAGCGCCGTCAATTGAGTATGAAGCGTGCACTTGCTGTTCTGTCAATCTCGCTCCTCGTCGCAGCGGTTCTTCTGCTGGCCCAATCGGGGCGTGTCGAGACGGCGCCGCGATGGGAGTACCGGCAACTGCTGCCACAAGAAATCTCGCCCGCACGGTACAAGCAGGTAGAGGAGTGGGAGGTCCGCGCGGCGGCTAACGAGGGTTGGGAACTGGTTGGCGTATCGCCTTTCGTGTACCTGAATGAGGAACGTGGGGCTGAAGGGCAGCCCAAACGGATGGTGACGCAGACTTATCCGGGATTCTACTTTAAGCGGTTGCGGCGCGACGTGCGGTAGAGAGCCGATTCGGAGGGAACTGCCGCCGGCCGTCAATCGTATTTCCCAACATGATGAGATTCATCGCCATCCTTCTTCTTCTTTCGGCCTTCGGCATCATGGCCGCCGACGCGACCGGAACCTGGAATGTCGTAGCTTTGTTCAGTTGAGTGGTCGTGGACTCAGCGGAAGGACTTTGGTCTGGCCGCTTTCGAGCGAGACCTCTTCGGCCTTGATGCGGGTGCGCCAGAGGCTGCCGACCGTTTCGGGGGACCAATCCGGGCTGGCGAGTTGGGTGGTGGCGACGACGTAGTATTTGCCGGGGCGGAGGGCGTTGGATTTATAGTCGGCGTTCTGGTCGGCTTCGCCAAACACTACGGTTTCGGCCAGGGCAGCTTCGGTGGCCGCGGCGGCTGGCATGACCAGGACCATTGCGTGCGGCACCGGCTTGCCTTCGCCGTCTTTCACGGTGGCGTTGATGAAGCCGCCGTCCTGACCGATCAGGAAGCGGAGTTCGCCTTCGCCGGCGGCGGCGCCGAGGCGGAGGGCCTGGTGCATAACGCTGCGGGCGCCATAGGTCATGTCTTTGAGGTAGAGATGCTTGGGAACGCCTGTAAGCCTGACCATATAGTCGTCCAGCAGAAGACCGGGGAGGGTGAATCGGCCAGGTAATGGAGGCGTGGTATTCAAGCCTTGCGACTCTCCGGAGAAAGGTGCCCGGCCAAGCGAATAGAGCGAAAGCATGAGGCGGACCGGTTGTTGATCTTTAGGCGGCTCACCGTCCCAAGCGACTTCGCCCGAGAGGCTCCAGCGATTGCGGGAAGTGACGGTGACGTTGTCAACGTCGCGGTTCCCAATGGCGACCTCGGCGGTGCCCAAGGAACTGCCAGGGTCGTGCGGATCGAAAGCCACGATGCGGTAATCGCCGGGAGCGAGGTCGCAAATGCGGATCGCGCCGTCCGGACCCGACGTTCCGTTGGGCTGAACCGAGAACATCCCGCCATCGCGGTGCACGCCGAAGGTTGGGCGGGCCAGGCCGATCTCGAAGCGCATGGCGGCGGGGCGGCCTTCGCGCTGGAGCGCGACGCTGAGGCAGCGGGATTCGGTGCGGGAAACGAAGATATCGACGGCTTCGCGATGCTCGCCACTACGCAAGGTGAGCACCTGGGCGCCTTCGATAACGGCTGAAGATGGGAAGAACGTCGGGGCAATGGCCTTGCGCCTTAGCTTCGGGTCGCGCGGCGCCTCAGAGATCGGCTTAAGCGTACGCTTCAGGGGCTGAGCCATGACGAGATAGCTCGATCCGGGCATCGCGTTCTTGAGCGTGTAGGTCCCGGTGTCGTCTGTTTGGGCGCCGTCGCGAAACGAATACCGGACCTCGCCGAAGAAGTACTCGCGGCCGACCAGGAGCACCTGCATCTCCGGCATAGGCTCCTTGTTTTCGTCGAGAACGCGACCGGTGATTTCGGTGTTCTCGGGCAGGCGGAGTTCGATGCCCGATAAGGTCTCGCCTGGGCTCAAGGTAACGTTCTTATGTGCGCTGTTGGGCCGTAGAAAAGCTGTGATGCGGTAAGTGCCGGGTGTGACGTTTTTGAGCTCGAACGCGCCGGAGTCGTCAGTTTTGGTGGAACCTGCCCGGCTATAGATCGCTACATCCTTCAGCGGCTGGCCGCTGGCTTGGCCAAGCACTTTACCCGACAGAGTAGCCAAATCTTCCAGCTTGGAATTCTGCCCGCACAAGGCGGCGGCGAGCCATAGTGGAGCGATGAAGCGGGTCACGGCGCTGGAGTCTCCTTGAGGGCCGGCGCGGGCAAGTCGATTTCAGTGATGGAATCCGCGGCGATGTCCATTTCGATGGCATTGGCCATGTCTGAGATTTTGGCAGCTTGGCGCTGGGCAGTCAGGCGGTAGCGGCCGGGGTTGAGATCGGGAAAAATGAAAGCGCCTTTGCGATCGACTGCGGTGACTTGGGGCGGTTTCTCAATGGAGAGCAGCGTTACCGTCACGTCTTGTCCGACAGGGCCGGTGAGCCGTCCGGAAAGGGTCGCCGGCGCCGCCATCCGGATGGCAACGGGTTCCGATGGAGTGGCGCGAGAAAGGTCGAGGAGGACAGGGCGCGCCTGACGGCAGCCGGGATCGGGATTGGTGGCGGCGATCGCGTACGTGCTGGGCGCGAGGTGTTCGATTTCGATGGGAGTGCCTGGTGTGATCTTGACAGTTCGCGAGAGGGTGGCTCGCCAGTCTTCAACGGGCGATAAGACGAGAGTGGTTGGCGCGGCACAGGCTTGTGCGGCTTTGATGGAAGCTGCGATGGAAAGTCTGACGCGCGAGCCGGTGTCGAGGTTTACAGTAAGTTCGTCGAGGTTGGCTGTAACGTTGAGCGGGTAGCGGGCGAAGCGTGGCGCGGTGCCGAGTAGCGCCGCTCGATAAGTGGACCCGATGATGGGCGCGAAGGCGAACAGGGTGTAGGCCCCTGTGGGGACGTTGCGGAAGTGAAACGCGCCATCGGTGGACACCGGTTGTGTGGCAACGGCGAGGGCGGGGCGATCGGCAAGGACAAGGGTAACGCCCGCTTTGTCGCCGGGCTTGATGTTGCGAACGGTTCCTTTGATTGCGAAGGTGGCGGATGAGGGGAGATTGAAGTCGAGTCCACGGAGTTCATCCCCCGCAGCTAGCGTGTGGAGTTTGGGGCTTGTGTTGTCGGGGTGATAGAGGATTCCGGATTCGTGGGAGACGGCAAGAGCGTATTCGCCGGGCGCAAGGTTATAGAGCCGATAGCGGCCTCGCGAATCGGTGATGGCATGGTTGCCACGAATCTCAAAGGAGGCGGGCCGAAGGTCGCCCGGGGGAGCTTTGGTGAGCACAGTAACCATTGCTTCAGGCAGCGGAGTCGACGCCGCCGTGGTGACTTGTCCGGAGATGGAGGCGGTGCGGACTAAGCGGATTTCAAGTGGTTTGACGGGCGATTGGTACGTGAAGCGAAAGCGTGTGGAGAGATAGGTCGGCTTGATGACTTCGATTGTGTAATCGCCGGATAACGGATTGGCTGGAATGCGAAAACGGCCGTCGCTATCGGAGTCAACATCGGCGACGAGGCCGGTGCGATTGCTAATGCGAACTTGAGCGGAAGCGACCGGGAGACTGGAGTGGTCCTGCACAATCCGGCCTTCGATTTGGGCGATGGCTGGGATGGTGGCGAGCAGACAGACCAAGTACGTCGCGCAGCGCATGCGGCCATTGTATATGCAGTGGAACAAGTGGGCTGACGCGCGGCTGGTGGCGTGTCACCTTTAGTTGCCTGAATGAGGAACGTGGGGCTGAAGGGCAGCCCAAACGGATGGTGACGCAGACTTATCCGGGATTTTACTTTAAGCGGTTGCGGCGCGACGTGCGGAGACCAAACAAGCACCCAATGTCGTAACCGAACCACGGTGCGTAAGATTTCTGAGACCGTCCGTCAAGCAAAATCTGCAGGTCATGCCGCCTCCTTCCCGTATGGCGATCCGCTCCGCCGCAGTGCCGCCAGGTACCGAGCCTCGTCATAGCGCTCCCGGTTCTTCCAGCAGCGGAACACGAT
>JADLDI010000034.1 GCA_020846745.1 Bryobacterales bacterium
CATTGGAGGCGGAAGTGGTAAGGCGGTAGGAGGTCTGGAAGGAAGCGGTGAAGGTGGCCGAAGAGGCGGGGGCGGTGATGGTGTGGTTCTGGGCGCCGCTGTCACTCCAGGAGGCGAAGGTGTAGCGAGTGCCGTTAGAGCCCTGGGGAGTAGTGACGTTGATGGAGTGGCTGGAGCCTGGGGTCCACTGGAAGGACTGCGGGGAGGAGGCGTAAGAGACGCCGTCGACGATGACACCAAGGCCGGGAGGGTTGGTGGTGATGGTAATGGGGACCTGCTGCTGCACCTGGGTGATGAAAACCGTGTTTCCGGTGGTTGTTACGGGGGTAATTCCCTGTCCGTTCGGATCCGAGGCGACTCCGGAGGACATGGTGATCGCCGTTGAAGTCTTAACGGTGGAGGCGGAAAGAGTTACCGCCACCGTGGCCACGACGCCGTTCGGCATGGTTGTGGTATTGAAGCCGAACACCAGGCAGTTCAAGGATCCGGACACGGGGTTGCAGGTGACGGACTTGCCGGCGGCGGTAGCCACGGCTCCCGCGTTTACAGTGATGGAAGACACATCGGCGGCCGAATATCCCATGCTCCATTGCAGGGAGGCGGGTAGAGTCGAACTGCTGGTGAGTGTGATGTTGAGATTAACGGTGGAGCCGGGTGTTCCGCTGCCGGAGGAGAGCGCGAGAGTGACACCCTGGGCAAAGAGGGGAGCGGCACAAAGAAAGAAAACAGTCAGAAATAAAAGCTTCAGGAAAGCAGATGAAGAGAGAAACCGCCTGGCGGACGTTAGCTGGCCGTGCATAGGGAAGTAGTTCTAAGAGAGTTCATCGGCAGTACCAGCGGTTGTCTCTGTTGTTGCGAATGGGGGTGTTGGCGACAAAAAGATCTGAGGGAGGACGGGAAGGTTCCCTAGGGATATCGGAGATCGGACCTGGGAGCGGGAGGTTGGGCATATATTTCTCCACAAGGGCTTCGCCGGGAAGACGGAGAGCCCGCTCGACGGGACTGCATGTTAAAACAACAATACTGGAAAATGTTTTAAGCCGGCCGTGTCGCCGGGGCGGCCTATCGGTTATGACAATCAGTACTTTCTCTTCCTTTTTACTTACCTTGGCGGAAAGGGATTGAGGGTTGCGTATGGCAATTTGTTGACCAGATTGAGAACATATGAATTATCAATACGTTGCGTGTTTCAATCCGGCTGCCGCATTCCTCCGCTGGTAGTTTTTACCAGGGCCATCGGAAAAAAGCACTGATCCGAACCCATGTGCGAAGGTATTGCAATGAAGAAATCGATTTGGAAACTATCTCTGATTTCAGGATTCCACGCCCGGTAGAGCCAATCTCCCGGTACCTCTAAAGTTCTGAGAATTCATTTTGGTGGTTCAATTGCACTACACTTGCCGCCGGAACCGGCGGATGACGCGAGTGTGAGTCTTCACCGGAGGCATGCTGGCTTGCCGGCGGGGCGGTTTCAAGAAAAGCGTGGAGGAGGACATTTCCTGATGGAGCGGCGTTTATCGCCACGGTATCATCTCCAACTCGGCGTACGCATCGTGGCAGTGGACAATGACCCTGTCAATATTTCAGCCCGAACCTGCAACATCAGCCGTAATGGCGTCCTGCTTCACTGCCCCGCTGACCTTGTAGTCGGACAAAACATTGATTACCTGATCGACCTCTATCCCGACCGCCACCTGCAAGTGCGGTGCAAGGGGAAGGTAGTGCGGTGGGTCACCATGCCTTCCTGTCCGCTCGAGCATAAGCTGGGATGCGCGATCGCCGTCACGATGGAAACGTATCAGTGCGTCCGGGAGTTTCCCGAGTTCCTGTTCGACCAGCAGGTCCAGGAGGAATCTTCGGCTCCGGTGCGCGCCTACATCTGAGTTGGAAGAAGTTGCGTGTTCGCTATCCGGCGATCTGTGTCCACGGACGCATCGATTCGGATGCGGACTCCCAGTCCTTGGAAGCCGGCTCGCGGGCCGGGGCGGCCGCGCTCTGCCGGTCCTCGAGCCCCAGCTTCTTCATTTTGTAGAGCAACGCCTTGTAATCCACGCCAAGCATGGAGGCAGCCTGCTTCCGGTTCCAGCGTGTCTTGTTCAGCGCGCCGAGAATCACTTCCGCTTCCATCTTCCGCTGCGCCTCGGTGACTTTCTCCATGGAGGGTTTGGGCGTTTCGGCCGGAACGGCTGGTTCGCTGCCCGGTGAAGTTACGGCTACGGCGCTCTCCCGAGGCCGCATGCGCGTATGCAGGTCGGCAGTGAGCATTTCGGCATCACGGATGACCAGGAACTTGCGCATGAAATTTTCGAGTTCCCGGACATTGCCCGGCCAGCGGTAGGACGTGAGCGCGTCGAGCAGGGAGCGGGTTATCTCCGGCGGTTCGGTTCCCGGAGTTGCATGTTTGGCGAGAAAGAGTTGGCAAAGAGCGGGAATTTCATCCATCCGCTCACGCAGCGGCGGGACGCAGACATTGATCACGTTGAGGCGGTGGTAAAGATCTTCACGGAAGCGGCCCACGGCGATGGCTTTTTCGAGGTCACAGTGTGTCGCCGCCAGAACACGGACATTGACGCGTACTGTTTCCCTGCCGCCAAGGCGCTCGAACTGTTGGTCCTGCAGCACCTGCAGCAACTTGGCCTGAAGTTTGAAATCCATGTCGCCGATTTCATCGAGCAGCAGCGTGCCCGTATCGGCCAGGTCGAACTTGCCCGGCTTGCTCTTGAAAGCTCCGGTGAAGGCTCCCTTCTCGAACCCGAACAGTTCGCTCTCGACCAACTCCGAGGGCAACGCGGCGCAATTCAGCTTGAGAAACGGACGATTGGCCCGGGAGGAGTTGGTGTGCAGAAAGCCGGCCACCAGTTCCTTACCCGCCCCCGTCTCTCCTTGAATGAGAACCGGCGCGTCCGATGCGCCAATCTGTTTGAGATATGGCGTCATCCGGCGCATCCAGGCGCCACCGAGAAAAGATTGGCCCGCGGAGCCGTTCCTGGGTGAGGAGCCCTTGCCGGCGGCTTCCGGAAAGGGCGCGGTGTACACAGGTGAAGCGGAGAGCGCTTTCTCGATAGCCTCGACGAGTTCGGTGTGGCTGACGGGCTTGGCGAGAAAGTCACTGGCGCCGCCCTTCATGGCCTCGACGATGGTGGGCGTGCTCGAGGCTCCGGAAAGCATCACCACGGGCAGATTCTTGTGGGAGCGGCGTAATTGTTGCAGTGTGGCGAGCCCGTTTTTGCGGGGCATGACCACATCCATCAAGACCAGGGAAACATTGCTTCCGAAGTTGTCCAGATACTCGAGAGCCTCCTCGCCGTTTTCCGTGTTCTGCACGTTGTAACCCTGGCAACGAAGCAGGACCTCGATATAACTTCGTACTTCCGGTTCGTCCTCGACAACGAGAATCGTTTCATTCTTACTGCCTGAGCGCACTGATTACCCTCCGATTCACTCTCTTGTTTTCTACTGTCCGCCCGCGTAACTGCCCGCGGGCTCCAAATCATGCGAAACGGCCTGCGGCTGGAAGGGAAGCACGAAGGAGAACGTGGTGCCCTTCTCCCTGGTTTCGGCCCAGATCTCTCCGTGATGCGCGCGGAGGATCATCTTGCAAATGGCCAGTCCCAGGCCTCCACCCGACCGGTCGCCGGCGTTTCCGTAGGAGACATACTCCTCGAAGATGTTCTGTAAATGCTCGGGGGCCACCCCTGGTCCCGAATCGCTGATATCCACCCGGTAGCCGGCCGTTACCCGGTCTCCGGCAGTGGAAGCATGCTGGGTCTGGCACGGAATGGAATAGCCGCGTACGGTAATGACGCTGTTCCGGGGGGAGAACTTGCATGCATTCTCGAGCAGGTTGACCAGCACCTGCTCAATCTGGTTCGGCTCCACATACATAGGCTGGCCGGGAGCGGTTGTATCCACCTCGAGCGTCAGATTCTTCTCGAGGGCGAAAAAGCGAACTTCATCCACGCTGCGCTCGATGCAGTTTTCAATGTCGGTCCGCTTCAGTTCGTACTTTCGCTCCAGTTGCTTTCCCGCCGTCAACTGGAACATGGCCGAGGCCATGCGGTTCAACTTTTTGAGGCTGTGCTCGATGCGCTGCAGCAGTTCGCGCTGGCCGCTGGTGAGCGGTCCGAACTGTTCCTCGAGCAACAAGCCACAGTACCCGCCGGCGGCAGTCAGCGGGGCGCGCAGATCATGGGCGGAACGGGCCCAGAAATTCGTACGGTCGTCTTCCATCTCCTGCAGACGGAGCGTGGAATGGAGCAGGCACTCGAGGAGGGCGTCGCGGTCCGCCTTCATCGGGTCGCTGGACTCTTGTCCCTGGCTGTTGAGGCGGCTGATGAGATGGCTGAGAAAGACCTCGAGAGCCGCCGGGCTCACCGGCTTCAACAAAGTGGTTGCCCCGGCGTGAGGAAAGCGGTCGAGAAACGCCTTGAGAGAGTTGCGCCGGACCAGGAAGACATCCACTCCCAGAGGCCGGCTCTCGGGAATCCGCGGCTTGGCGTCGAGGTCCCAGATGTGCATTTCCGCTTCGACAGGTTGCTCCGTGCCGGCCAGGACGACCTCGCAATGGTCGAGAGGAAGTTTCGCCACCACTTCCTGACAAAGCGGCAAAAGCGATCGGTCTTTCGTGATCAATGCGATTCGCACACTGCTCCTCATCCCCCAGGACATTTGCTCTTCCCAGAAGCCGCGTCCACGATCCAACTTGTCCGATACAAAAAAATTACAGGAAATCCCGGATTTTGAACAGGGGGGAATTTCCCCCCTCCCCCTGGACTCGCAAAGCCTTGGTACTAAAACCTTTAAAATAGGAACAAAGGTCTGGCCGGCACGAGGTTGAGGGGGGATTGACAAACACAATTGTGGGTAGAAGAACCAGCGAACCCTCAGGACGCAAACCGCTCTTCCGCGGCGATCGCCGTCACCCGTTTCCGGTCATGAGTCCCGATCTTGGCATAGAGGCTGCGCACATGCCAGCGCACGGTTTCCCGGCTGATGAACAGCTTTTCCGCGATCTTCCGGTTGTTGTAGCCCTGGCCGATCAACTGCAAGACCTCCCGCTCGCGCGGCGTCAGGCGCCTTGACGAAGAGCCGGACAGAAGCTTGCGAATCGCATTGGAAAGCACGATTCGTGAGAACCACATCTCGCCGCGCGCCACGGCATGTAAAGCGCGGTGCATATCGGCGGCGCACATGTCGGCCCATAGGACGCCCGAACACCCCAATTGCAGTAAGTCCAGTTCGGGAGCACGATTGGTCTCGGAGTTGCACACGGCAAGTATCTTGTTGAGTTGTCCTTCACCGGACAACTCGAGGAGGAAGCCCGGATCAAGCGCCAGGATGAACTGTTCAGAGGCAATCAGCAGACAGGGGCCAAGCTTATGGCAACCGGCAAGGATTTCGGGGGGCTCTCCCTTCAGTTCAAGGATCGTGAATTCCGAGGATGAGTTGAGCAGCTTGACAACGCTTGCCGGGAGACCGGCGGTGATCACGAGAGGTGACCGGGCGGAAGTCCGCTTGTGATTCACGGCGGGTTCCACCATTTCCTCCGATATCATACACACCTCCCCACTCACGCATCCGTGTGCGTGAATTTTTCACAATTCCTGGAAAGATCACCCTCAGAGTACTTGAATCTCCCGCCTGTGTAAAGACCGGAAGTACTAGGACTTCCAACGCTTCCACCGCTCTGTACCGGGACTCCTCCTTCTCACAAACCCTATCAGAAAAAGAGGTTTTTGGCGGATATGTATCCGCTAGTACCCTCCACTTGGGCAGGTGGAAACTTTACGGCTTTGTGGTAACGCTTCCCCAACGATTGGTCAGAGTGACCGATTCCAGGCTGAGCGTGCTCGCGTCGCCTTGCACGGTGAACTGCTGGGAGAAGGTGAACTGGCTCCCGTATTGGGAGGCGGATGATGGATCCTGGAACCAGGTATTGAACAGGCTCTCCACGGAAATCGTGACTTCAGGCGTCTGTAAAGCCGCCCCCGCCGAAGATGAGAACCGGAATACCGCCTGCGTAACCTCGCGAGCCGTTGTGTAACCGGTCACCTGTACCGTTAGGTTGGAGGCTGCCCGGGTGAACGACACGCGGCTGACCACCGGGGCGGCCCGTTCGATGCGTGTTGTGTAGACAGGCGCCGGGTCCGGCGTCACATCGACCCCGGCCACCTGTAAGGCGGCCGTCAGGCGGAGCGTGCCGGCCACGGTTCCGGTCTGCAACGCGAGTTGGTCCACGGGGAAAACAGCGCCGGTGGTATTTGCGGGAATGGTAAAAGAAACGCTCCGGCCGCCGGTGGAAAACTGAATCGACGCATCGCCTGCTCCGGAATCGGGCACGAAGCCCAGGTTCAACTGGCCGGCCAGATCAACCGGGAAGGGCTCCGCCAGGGCAAGCTGAATTTTCGGCTGGGCGGCAGGATTCGAAACCGCCGGAAGCCCGCTCAGCGTGAGGTCCGGCAAATTCACTCCCATTGTCACGTGAAACAGATCCGTGGCGGTGGCGCGCGCCGAATCGGTGACGCGGATAGTGAAAGTGAAAGAGCCCGGAACCTTCGGCGTGCCGCTGATCTCTCCCGTTGCCGCGTCGATCGCCAGACCATCGGGCAGCCCGTTGGCGGACCAGTCATATGGCGGAATTCCTCCCGATGCGCCGATATTCCGCGAAAAAGGTATACCTACAACGCCGGGGGGAAGATCACGCCCACCGGCCAGGCTCAAAGGACTCGGGTTGATGAGAACGGAGAATGACTTTGAGACAGTCAGGGCGGCCGCATCCCGCGCGGTGACCGTGAAGTTAAAAGTGCCCGCCGTGGTTGGCGTGCCGGAGAGAATCCCTGCCTGCCCGTCGAGCGTCAGCCCCGGAACCGCCCCGGAAATCGTCCAGGTGTAGGGCGAGGTTCCTCCGACCACGGAAAAGCGCTGCACATAAGCGCTGCCTGCCGTGCCGTTTGGCAGCGGCGAGGCAGTGAGGATATTGAGCTTGGGGTTTTCCACTGCCAGGGTGAACGATTTTGACGTCTTGACGCCAAGACTGTCGGTCACCTGTATTGTGAAAGGAAAGCTCCCGGTGGCCAGCGGGGCGCCGCTGATGGTGGCGGAAGTGGGATCGAATGCCAGCCCGCCTCCGGGCGATCCGGAGAGCAGCGCCCACTGATACGGTGGAATTCCTCCCGTTGCCGAAAACGTCTGTGAGTAGGCAAGCCCCACCGTACCCGAGAACACCGCGCTCGTGGCAATCACGAGCGGCGCCGGATTCACGGTCAAAGTGAATATTTTCGAGGCATTGAGCCCAGAACTGTCAGCCAGTTGCACGGTGAACGTGAAGGCGCCGTTGGTGGTGGGCGTTCCGCTCAGGATGCCCGTGCCCGCATCGAGAGCAAGTCCCGGGGGAGCGAGCGCGGCCGACCAGCGGTAAGGCGGCGTGCCTCCACTGGCGGCAAGCAGCAGCGTGTAAGCGGCGCCTACCGTTCCCACGGGCAATGTCGAATCGTTCGCAATCGAAAAGGGCGGCAGGGTAACCGTTAGCTGGAAGGCCTTCTCGGCGGTGGTTTGCAGGCTGTCGGTGACGCGCACTGTAAAGGAGGCGGTCCCCGTGGACGTGGGGGTTCCCGAGATGGCTCCGGTAACCGGGTTCAGAATGAGGCCGGCGGGCAGAGCGCCGCTCGATATCGACCAGAAATAGGCAGGCGATCCACCGGATGCAGTCAGGTTGAAGGTATAGGGCCTGCCGGTAACGGCGGCGGTAAGGATTTCGGTAAGGATGCTCACCGGGGGAGGCGTCACAGTGAAAGTCAGTGGATTCGACTGCCCTCCATCGGAGTTCCGCACCTGTATCAGCGCCACCCCTGGCGATGCGATGAGGTTTACCGGCACGCTGGCCGACAACTGCGTGGCGGACAAAAAAGTCGTAGTGAGGGGTATGGACAGATTCCAGTACACCACGGCATTGGGAGCGAAGTTCGAGCCCGTCAGCGTGACGCTGAAAGCCGCGCTTCCGGCAACCGCGCTGGTGGGGCTGAGCGCCGACAGCACCGGAGCAGTTACCGTCTGTGCGCGAGCAAGCCCGGAGACAATCAGAACGCCGGCGGCAATCGCGGCAAACGGGCGGTGAAATCGCTTTCGAGGTCTCATCGGGTTAGTTCCATCTCCGGATCTATCGCGGGGGGCCCACCGATCCCGCCCCGGGCGAAATGCTGATGGTGGCGGGGGGCGGAGGAGGCGCTGGAGTGGAGGAGGATCCACGGGTGCCGAGAATCGCCCCGGCGGCGCCAGCCCCTCCCGCCGCCAGCAGGATGAGGACCCATTTCGTATGGCTCTTCGAGGCGGTATTTTGCACCGCCATATTGAAAACGGTAATAACGGCGGAGGCTTTTCCACCCTGGTAAGATGCCGTGACGCGGACCTCCATCTTGCCGGCGATGTTGTTCGGCTTCCAGGCGCGCGCCGCGGCCTGGCCCTGGGCATCGGTGGTGGTCATGAGCGTTTTTTCGCCGTTGACGAAGGCGCCGCTTGCTCCCTGGGCGGGCAGCGTGAAAACGACGGACGCTCCGGAGACGGGCTGTTGGTTAGCGTTTTCGACGCGCACCACCAGGTCCCGGCCGACGCGGTCACGGATGTTGTTGATCGTCCCTTGTCCCTCGACGACGACAATCGACAGCGGTTGCGCAGCCGTATTTTGGCCCACAACCTGCGGGGTCATGGCAAGGACGCACAGCCAGACAGCGGCGCAGGCGGCAATCTGTTGGAGGCAGGGATTCATTATTTTTCGCTTTAGAGGATTACGCCGGAAGGATAAAGCAGTTTACCTTCCGAAACCACCTTGCCGCTATTCTACTTGAAGCTACTCATGGATAGCGGGGAAGCGGCGGCGGAAAAACTTCCCAGAAGGGTCGAAAGATTCCCAAACCTTTGCTTTGAATCCCGCGGAAGGCAAAGGGAGCGGGGGCGCTAAAGTGCGGAGAGGGATGGGAAAATGATCGATGGACCGAAACGTGCAAAAAATTGTTGCCAGCTCCTGGTGAGCCCGGTCCATCGATAGGAATTTCAGCATGGGAAGAACTTTTATCGCTCGCTTACGTCCAGGCGCCGTGCTCTTCGTCTCTCTCTGGCTATCCGCGGCGTCTTTCCCTGGTTGGGCCGCCGACGGGCAGAAGACTCCTCGCGAACTCATTCAGTACATCGAGGATGCCAAGCGCCTGGGGTTGAAGGAGAACGAGATCCGTCAGAACGCCATTACCGCCGGCTGGAGCAGGGAACTGGTGGGTCAGGCGCTGGCGATTGTACGTTACATGGGCGAGGACGCATCCACACACAGCAGGGGGGAAAGCCGGGGCCGCAAGAGTGTCGAGCCGGCAGGCTACCGCATCGGCGCCGGCGATGTCCTGCAGATCCTGGTATGGAAAGAACCCGATGCCTCGGTGCCGAGCGTCATGGTGCGCACCGACGGCAAAATCTCGGTTCCCCTGATCAAGGAAGTGGATGCCGCCGGGTTGACGCCCACGGAACTCGAGAAAGTGCTCGCTGAAAAACTGGCGAAGTTTGTTCGCGAGGTGGATGTGACGGTCATCCCCAAGGAAATTGTCAGCCAGAAAGTTTACCTGCTCGGAGCGGTCAAGAAGGAAGGCCCCGTGGTCCTGCAGTCCTCGATGACGGTATTGCAGGCGTTAAATTCCGCGGGAGGATTGACGGAGTATGCCAAGCGCAAAAAGATCTACATTCTGCGCAACGAAAACGGAAAGCAGATTCGATTGCCCTTTGATTACGAAGCGGTCATCAAAGGCGAGCATCCGGAACAGAACATCCTGGTGCAGGCCGAAGACACGATCGTGGTCCCCTGATGAGGCGCTTTCCCGTGCATAAGCATTTCACAGCCCGCCTTTCTCTCCTAGTCTGCTTTCTCGCTGTCCACCCCGCCGTGGCCCAGATTTCCAAGAGCGCCTACCGCGCGCTCGGGCAACCCGACCTGCGCCAGAACGGCGTCAACCTGGTGCAGGGCCTCGAGATGTACAATCCCTCGGGCATCGCCCTGGATAACCGGGGCGGGGCCGCGCGTCTATACGTATCCGATACGCGGAATCACCGCGTTCTGGCCTGGCAGGATGTACGCGCATATCAGAACGGAGATGCGCCGGCAATCATTCTTGGCCAGCCGGGTCCGCGGAATTCCGGAGCGCTCGGAATCGGCGCGAAAGGATTCAACGGTCCGCTGGGGATGGCTGTGGATCCGGCGACGGGAAACCTCTATGTCGCCGACGTGGGTAACAACCGTGTTCTGCGCTTTCCGGACCCCTTCGCCAACCCCTCGCGCGTGGAACCCGACATGGTGTACGGCCAGCCCACATTCAACGACAACACAGCCTCCACCAGCAGGTCCACGATGAACCGTCCGCGGGCGGTGGCCTTCGACAACCAGGGGAATCTCTGGGTAGCCGATACCGGCAACAACCGGGTGCTGCGCTTCAACGCGGGCATTCTCGACGGACTGAATCCGGAAGCGGACCTGGTATTGGGCCAACTGGATTTCATCAGCAGCGCGGCCAACCAGGGAAGCGCGGCGGGAGTCAACGCGAACGGCTTCGATACGCCGTCGGGAGTAGCGTTTGATTCGCGGAATAATCTCTACGTATCCGATTTCAACAACGCGCGCGTGCTTAAGTTTTCCGCGCCGGTGACCGCCGGATCGGCGGCCGCCGTTGTGTTCGGACAGCCGGGTTTCACCACGCGAGGGGTTCCGGCGCAGGCTTCCGCCTCGACGCTCGGCGGCCCGGCCGGGTTGTGCGTGGATTCAGCAGACAACCTCTATGTCAGCGTTCCCAGGGATAACCGCGTCCTGGTGTTCTCCTCCTCGACCGTGGTTTCCGGCTCGGCCGCCCGCGACCAGTTGGGCCAGGTGGATTTCACCAGCACCCAGGCCAACCCATCTTCGTTTCCCTACGCCTCGGCAAGTACGTTTTCCGCCGTCAGCGACATCAAACCGGACGCCGACGGAAACCTGATTGCCGCCGATAGCGGCAACAATCGCGTGCTGCTGTTTCCCAGGGGGGGGAAGTCAGCCACAAAGGTCTGGGGCCAGTTGGATTTCAAGGCCAACGGAGCCAATCGCATCAAACCGGGGAGTCTCAACTCCCCCTACAAAATGGCGGTGGATTACAGCAAGGCGCCGTTTGCCCTCTACGTGTCCGACACCAACAATCACCGCATTCTGGTCTGGCGCGACGCGGTCCGCTTTCAGACCGGCGATTTGGCCGATCTCGTCATCGGCCAGCCCGACTTCGATACAGCGCTCGCAAACGTCGACACCCGCGGTTCGGCCAATCCTTCGAGAACCTCGCTCTCCTCTCCCCGAGGTATCGCTCTCGATGCCGGCGGGAATCTCTATGTGGCCGACAGTGGCAACAACCGGGTCTTGCGCTATCCGCGCCCGGTGGACCAGTCCGGACGCATTGTTCCCGACCTGGTGATCGGGCAGGCCAACTTTACCAGCTCCATCTCGGCCGCGGTGAGCGCGTTTTCGTTGAACAGTCCGGCGGGCATCGCTCTCGACGGCGATGGCAACCTGTTCGTGGCCGATAGCGGCAATAACCGTGTTCTCGAGTTCCCACCGAACGGCACGGCGGCGATTCGCGTGTTCGGCCAGCCCGGTTTCACTTCCGGCACGCCGTCCAACATTTCTTCGGCGCAGACGCTCACCACGCCGCAAGGCGTGTTCGCCGACGCCTCCTCGACACTGTACGTGGCCGATACCGGAGCCAACCGCGTCATGATTTTTCCCAATACCCGGGATGCCGCCCAGGCTGGAAGCGCGGCGGCCCTCGTGCTGGGGCAGGTGGCTTTTGATTCGGGCGCCGCCGGCGGCGGCGCAAGCGGCCTGCGTCTGCCCTGGGATGTGGCGCAAGACAGCGCCGGCAATATCTATGTTTCCGATGACGGCAATAACCGCGTGTTGATCTATCCTTCCCTGATTTTTCTGCCGCTGTCGGGCGCGGCGGCTTCGGCGGTCGTCGGGCAGCGGGATTTGTCGGGATCAGGGCCGAATTTCAACGCTACTTCCATGCAGGCGACTCCCGAGGGCCTGGTCTCGCCGCTGGGAATTTTTGTGGACCGCAAGGATACGCTCTACATAGGAGATGCGGGCAACAGCCGCGTGGTGCACTTTCTGAAGCCGGCATCGCTGCTTCATGCCGCGAACTCCCAATCCGGCGCGCCGCTGCCGCTGGGCGGAATGGCCAAATTCCTTGGCGATGGCCTGGCGGAAAACGAGGAGAAAGCAGCCGCCGGAGCGCTGCCCCAATCCCTGGCCGGCCGCGAAGTGGCGGTCAACGACCAACTGCTGGCGCCGCTCGCTTCCGTGTCGGCAGGTGAAATCGATTTCCAGGTTCCCTCGGCGTCTCCCATCGGGACGGCGCGCGTGGCGGTGCGCGATAGCCAGACGAGTGAACTGATCGCCGGAGCAGCGGTTCCCGTCGCCTCTACTTCCCCCGGTATCTTTACGGACAGCACAATTGCCGCCAACCAAGGCCGCATTTTGAATCAGGACGGAACGCCGAACAGCGCCAAGAACGCCGCGGCGCGAGGCTCCACGGTGACGATCCTCGGCACCGGCCAGGGTCCGGTCAGTCCTCCGGTCGGCGACGGACAGGTAGCGCCTTCCGACGTATCCACGGTCGCAGTGCCGACCTCGGACGGAGTGACCTGTCTCAGCAAGCAGCCTTCGGTCTGTGTGGCTATCGGCAACGCGTTTGGAGAGATCCAGTTTTCCGGCCTGGCGCCGCAGATGGTGGGAGTTTGGCAGTTGACGGTAAAGATCCCGGCGGGCGCGTTGACCGGAGACGCGGTGCCGTTGCGCGCGGTGATCAACGGGTCGCCGAGTAACATCGTGACGATGGCGATCAAGTGACGGGCAGCCGAAATTTGGGACAAAATCCCAATGGACTTTATCGTGCGATAAGGCTGGGAAGGGGCAAGCGCAAGATTCTCAATCTGAAAATGGTGTGGCAAGCGGATTGCTCTTAACAGGGCATATTGCAACAAAATGTTGACGGCGCCCGCCTTTCGGCCGGGCGTGTCCGCAGTGGCTGTAAACAGTAATGACCCATCCCGCGCCAATCCCCGTTCCCATTCCAGCCCCCGCGCCCGAAATGTCCGCTTTCGCCAATCCTCTCTCCATCGTGCGCATGCTCTGGAAGCATAAGACGGTGATCGTGGCGGCATGGATCGTGCTCGCTCTGGCCGGGCTTGGGATCGTCCGCCTGCTCCCTGATGTTTACCATGCCGAATCGCTGATCCTGGTCGATTCCCAGAAAATCCCGGAGCGGTTCGTTGCCTCCACCGTCGAAGTGCCCGTCGAGGAGCATCTCGCTACCATCAGCCAGCAGATCCTCAGCGCCACCCAACTCGAGAAGCTGATCCGTAAGTTCGATCTCTATCCGAAACTGCGCAAAACCAAGCCACCCGAGCAGGTCATCGAACAGATGCGGAGCGACATTCAGATCGTTCCGGAAAAAGGCTGGGGTGGCGCCCGTCCCGGAGGGAATCAGGCCACGGGAGCTTTTCGCGTGGCGTATGAGGGCCCCAACCCGGTGGTGGTCGCGGGTGTGGTGAACGAGATTTCAGGGCTATTCATTGCGGGGAACCTTCGCGAACGCGAGATGCGCGCCGAAGGCACCTCCCAGTTCCTCGAAAGCCAGCTCGAGGAGGCGCGAAAGAACCTCGAGCAGCAGGAAGCCAACTTGAGCCGGTTCAAATTGCAGCGCATGGGTGAGTTGCCCGAGCAGGAGGCGGCGCTCGTCGGGACGCTCGCTCGCCTGCACTCCGAGTTGCAGGGAACTCAAGATGCAATCAACCGTGCCGAACAGAACAAGATGATGCTCGAGAACACGCTGCGCCTGGCCGAGACGGCCGAGGCGGCGGTAATGCGCGCGGTGGAGCAAGCCTCCGCGCCGCGCGCCGTGGCAGGCGCCTCGAGACAGGACACTACGCCGGCGACAGCGCCGCCAGCTCCTCCGTTACGCTCGAAGGAGCTGCAGGCGCAGTTGGATGCGGCGCGCCTCCGCTATCAGGAAGAGCATCCCGAAGTCAGGCGCCTCAAAGCGGAACTCGAGGCGGCATTGCGGCAGGAAGAGCGGGAAGCGGCGCTCCAGCCCAAAGCGCCCGCTCCCAAGAAGAGCGCCCCCGCGAACGCAACGGTCATCAGTCCGGCCGTGCCGTTTGAAATGAGCACCGAACTCAACAGGGAAAAGGCTCGTGTGGCGACAACCCGCACCCAGTTGGCGTTTACCGTGAAAGAACTCGAAGCCCGCGTGGCCGACCGGCAGCGCACGTTGCGCAGCATCGCGGATTATCAGGCCCGGGTGGAACGGCTGCCCATGCGGGAACAGGAACTGGCCGCTGTCACCCGCGACTACGAGATTTCCAAGGCGAACTATAAATCGCTGCTGGACAAGAAAATGTCGGCGGCAATGGCTACCGACATGGAACGCCGCCAGCAGGCCGAGCAGTTCACCTTACAGGATCCGGCGCGAATCCCGAGCGCACCCATCAAGCCGAAGCGGCTGGTATTGAACATCGGAGCGGTTATCGTGGGTCTCGTGCTCAGCCTGGCCTGGGCCTTGGGAATCGAACTGCGGAAAGATCAATTTCTCGGCGAATGGGAACTGCCGCCCCATGTACAGATTCTGGGGCGAGTGCCCACCATCGTAATCGGCGTCCCGGCGCAACCGGGTTCCGGCAAGTGAAGCCCAGATGTACGAAACTCACTTTCACTTGAAGAGCAATCCTTTCGGCATGACGCCCGACCCCTCGGTATTGTTCTGGACGGCCGCCCATCGCGAGGCGCTCGCCGGGCTGACCTACGCCGTCATGCGGCGCAAGGGGTTCATGGTGCTGACCGGCGAGGCGGGCACCGGAAAAACAACCCTGCTGCGGAAACTGCTCGATTCCTCGCCGGTGGCGATGCGGACCAGTTTTGTCTACAACCCGACGCTCACCCCGTCCGAGTTTCTCGAACTGGCGCTGGCCGACTTCGACATTCCGGTTTCCATCAATAAGGCGCAACGTCTGCTGCGGCTCGAGCAGTTTCTGCTGGCGACCCGCCGCGAGGGGAAGGTGGCGGTCCTGATCATCGATGAAGCTCACAAATTGAGCCCGGATCTTCTCGAGGAGGTCCGGCTGCTGACCAACTTCGAGACAGCCAAGGAGAAATTGCTGCAAATCGTCCTTGCCGGACAGCCTGAGCTGAACGGCATTCTCAATCGCGATGATCTCTGGCAATTGAAGCAGCGGGTGGCCGTCCGGCTGCAGATCCAGCCACTCTCGAGGCCGGACGTCCATCAGTACCTGCGCTTCCGCTGGATGAAAGCCGGAGGATCTGAACCGTTGCCCTTCCGGGAAACAGCCGTGGAACTGATCGCTTCCTGGAGCAGGGGTATTCCGCGAATTATTAATGGTATTTGTGATAACGCCCTGGTTTCCGCCTACGGCTCCAACCGTAACGAAGTCGCCCCGGAAGATGTACTCGAGGTAGTCCGCGATCTCGATCTCCGCGCGGCCGGCGGTGTCCAGCCGGCTCGAAAGACTGCCAGTCCGCCACCCCGCCCCATGGCGGTGGCCATACCCGCGGAACCCATCCCTCTCGCCGCGAACGGGAGATCAATCCCCGTGACGCCGGCCGCGCATATTCATGAGCAGATGCCTCTTGAACGCTACGGAGAGCGCGAACCCGAGATTTCGCTTCTAAGCCGCTGGGCGGGTAAATTCGGATTTCGGATGCGGAAGGCGGAAATGACGAAATGAGCAGAATCTACGACGCGCTGAAGCATACCGAGAACGACGTGGTGCGGATGATCGAGTCCGAGACGGAGCAACGCGGTCAGCCAGTCCCGGCCGCGGCGGATGCGGATGGCGCGCGGCAAGTCATCGAGACCCCGCCGCCGGTTGAAGTCCCGGACACCGGCGGCGCGGCGACGGCCTATTCCCCGGAACCAGCGGAACCTTTTAACGACCGCGGATATCGCATCGCCAGGATCAGGGCGCGGGCTTCCCAACCGGTCCTGCCGTTTGACGGCAGCGACCGCCGCACCGCCGAATGCTACCGGATTCTGCGGACGAACATCCTTCAACATGCGGCGAAGCCGAAGGTGATCGCCGTGTCCAGTCCCGGGGCCGGAGACGGCAAGACAACCACGGCAATCAATATCGCGGGCGTGCTGGCCCTGAAACAGGATGTGCGCGTTCTGCTGGTCGATGGCGACCTGCGGCGCAGTACGATTGCTCCCAAGCTGGGAATCGAGGATGCTCCCGGCCTGGCCGAAGTGTTGACCGGGCAGTGTTCGCTTCAGGACGCGGTTGTGCAGACGGAAAATCTGCCGAACCTGCACATTCTTCCGGCCGGGCGCAGCATCGCGAACCCGGCGGAACTGCTCGATTCGGCCGCCTGGCGCGACTTGACCGGATACCTGCGGGAGCAGTTCACTTTCACCATCGTCGATTCCACTCCGATGGGCATTGTGGCGGATTACGATTTGATCCACGCGGTTTGCGACGGCACGATCCTGGTGATGCGGCCGGATCACACCGAGCGGCAGGCGTGCGCCAAAGCGCTGAAAGCAATTGCACGGAACAAGTTATTGGGAGTTGTGTTGAATTGCGCCGGGGATTGGTTTCTCTGGAAGATGCGTGACTACTACGGGTATTACGCGGAGAGCAAGTAAGCAGGTTGACGGGCCGTCAACGCGGCCGCGAGTGTTTTGGATGGTTTGGTTTCTTAATCTTGGAAGCGAAGCGCTGTAAGCGAAAGGGCGAAGCTATGTCTGAACTTCTGAATTATGCGCCTGCGAACATGATCCTGCCTCCCGGTGAGTGTTCCTCCTGGTACGCGGTACACGTCCGTTCCAATTTTGAGAAGCGCGTGGCCATGGAACTCACATCGAAGGGGCTTGAAACCTACCTGCCCGCCGTGATGGAAATGCATCGCTGGAAGGACCGTAAAAAGCAGATCGAGGTGCCCATCTTTCCCGGTTACGTGTTCACCCGTCTGCTGGACACACCCGCGCTCCGCATGACGGTTGTGCGCACAATGGGCGCGGTGAGCATTCTCGGATGCGGCGGTTCCATCGAACCCGTTCCGGAAGCGGAGATCGCCGCCATCCGGCGCCTGCTGCAAGTCAATGCTCCCTTGCTGACGCATCCTCTGCTGCGCGAGGGTTCCTGGGTGCGCATCCGGCGTGGCCCGCTGAAAGATCTCGAGGGGCTGCTGGTTCGCATCAAGAACCAGGCGCGCCTGGTATTGTCCGTGGAACTGCTGTCCCGTTCCGTGTCCACGGAGATTGACATGTGTGATGTCGAGGTGATCCGCGCGGCGGCTAGGCCGTTGCGCGCCGCCGGCTGACAACGGGAGGTCCGAACGTGTATCCCAATCTGAAACTTCAACTTTGGCGCGCCGGCATCCGGCAGAACCGCTTGGCTCAACTGCTGGGGATGGACGAGACGATGCTGAGCAAGGTGATCAACGGTTATCGTGCGGCCAGTCCGGAACTGAGAGGCAAGATCGCCATCATTCTCCAGCAGGATGAAGAATGGCTGTTCGAGTCGATAATGCCGAAACCGGATCTGAACGATCCCACGCGCGCATAGGTAGTCCCAACCGGGCTTAATTATTTTCCTTTCTTCTTATTGTTTTGCCAGCGGGTTGTTCTCCGTTTGCCAGGACAATTTGGTCTGTGACGTGCCTGCTGCATGACTGGCGTGTTTACACTCCGCATTATCAAAAACAAGTTGTCCTAGGAGGTGCGATTTGATTCGCATTGGAGTCATTGGATACGGCTATTGGGGACCCAACCTGGTCCGCAACTTCGTGGAATCACCCGACACCCGGGTGGTGATGGTTTCCGACCTGAAACAAGACCGCCTGGATCTGGTCCAGCGCCGGTATCCCGGCGTCGAGGTCACAACGGATTTCGAACAAATCCTCAACCACCCGGACATTGACGCGGTGGCCATCTCCACGCCCGTATCCACTCACTTCCCGCTGGCGCTTCAGGCGTTGCAGTCGGGCAAGCACGTACTGGTCGAAAAGCCGATGACGACGACTTCCGAGGATGCGATGCGCCTCATCGATGAAGCCGAGCGCCGGAAGCTCATCCTGATGGTGGACCACACCTTCGTTTATACCGGCGCCGTCCGCAAGATCCGCGAACTGATCGACAAAGGCTCGCTCGGCGACATCTACTATTACGACTCGACACGAGTAAACCTGGGCCTGTTCCAGTCCGATGTGGACGTGATTTGGGACCTGGCGGTTCACGATCTGTCTATCATGGATTACATCCTGCCTTCCTCCCCCGTAGCTGTTTCCGCCACCGGTGTCGGCCATGTGAGCGGAGCAGCCGAAAATATCGCATACGTGACGGCATTTTATGAAAATTCGCTGATTGCTCATCTGAACGTGAACTGGCTCTCGCCGGTGAAGATCCGCCGCACCCTGATCGGCGGCAGCAAACAGATGATTGTTTACGACGACATCGAGAGCAGCGAGAAAGTCAAGGTTTATGACAAGGGCGTCACCGTGAAGAACGGCGATGAATCCCGCTACAAGCTGCTGGTCAGCTACCGTTCCGGCGACATCTACTCGCCGCAGATCGACGTCACCGAAGCCCTGCGCATCGAGGCGCAGCACTTTGCCGACTGCATCAATACCGGCAAGGCTCCGATTACCGACGGCCACGCCGGCCTGCGGGTGGTCAGCGTCCTCGAGGCCGCGACGCAATCCATGAAACGGCAGGGCCGGGCCGTGCGGTTGAAGGCCCAGGACTTGGCGGTGGCTTGAGGAGACGGACCCATATGAATGTTCCTTTTCTTGATTTGAAACAACAGTATCTGGGGATCAAGGGCGAGATCCTCGCGGCTGTCTCGAACGTCTTCGAATCCACCCAGTTCGTCCTTGGCAAGGAGGTAGCGGCCTTTGAAGAGGAGTTCGCGGCCTTCAGCGGAGCGAAGTACGGGATTGCCGTCAACAGCGGAACCAGCGCGCTGCACCTGGCGCTGCTCGCCGCGGGCGTAGGCCCGGGCGACGAAGTCATCACCGTGCCCTGCACCTTTGTAGCGACCGTGGCTGCCGTCGGATACACGGGAGCCAAGCCGGTGTTCGTCGACGTGGATCCGGTGACCTACACCATGGACCCATCGAAGATCGAGGCCGCGATCACACCCCGAACGAAGGCCATCGTGCCGGTGCATCTCTATGGCAACCCGGCGGATATGGATCCGATTCTCGAAATTGCCCGGCGGCGCGGATTGTTGGTGATCGAGGATGCCGCGCAGGCGCATGGGGCGGAGTACAAGGGCCGCCGCTGCGGCTCGATGGGCGACCTCGGCTGCTTCAGCTTTTACCCCGGCAAGAATCTGGGCGCCTATGGCGAAGGCGGCCTGGTGACCACCAACTCTCCCGAGTTCACCCGGACGATCCGGATGCTGCGGGATTGGGGGGCGGAGAAGAAGTACCACCATCTGCTCAAGGGGTACAACTACCGGATGGAGGGCGTCCAGGGCGCCGTGCTCCGGGTGAAGCTGCGGTACCTCGAGGCGTGGACGGAAGCGCGCCGCGCCCATGCCCTGGCATACCGCGGCGTACTGGCGGAAAGCGGGCTGGCGCTGCCCACCGAGATGGCCGATAACCGCCATGTTTATCATGTATATGCGGTGCTCACCCCGCGGCGGCAGGAGTTTATGGACTCGCTGAACTCGCAGGGGGTGCAGACAGGAATCCACTATCCGATTCCGGTTCACCTGATGCCGGCGCATGCCGATTTGGGGTACGGCTCGGGCTCCTTCCCCGTGTCTGAACACGTGGCGGCGCGGGAGGTTTCTCTGCCGATGTTCCCGGAAATGACCGGGGAGCAGATTCGCGCGGTGGGCGAGGCGGTGGCTAATTTCCAGAGCGTGTGTGCATAAGGCGACCCGGGTTCGAAACTTCGTCGCACAAATGTTCTCAGAATTTGGGAGCAAATCTGAAAACGTGTTTCCGGCGGATCCGTGTTCCGAATTGTCGCATACGCTGATATGTAATTGATTCTATGTACTTTATAAGAACGGTGTGATTTGGACCTCGAACTGCACTCTATCCGGCAAAGCCAATCTCCCCGCTGGCCCAGGAGGTTTTCCGGACTGGGACCGAAAGGGCGGTAGCTTACCTTGGCAGACCTCGCATCCGCCGAGATGGAGAAGCAGAAATGAGTCAGCCGCTCTCAGACATTCTCACCGCAACATCACGCAGCCGGACTTCTCTCGCGACCGTTACCGTCCCCAACGGCCATTCGAGCCACGAGATTCTCAGTGAAGCGGCGTTTACCAGAATGCTGTGCATCGAGCGGAAGCGGACGGAGCGCTCGTCACGGCGTTTCGTGCTCATGCTGCTCGAGTCGGATACCTTGCTGAAGGCGGGCGGGGAGGAGCAGGCTTTGAACAAAGTCCTGCACATCCTGTCGCATTCCACCAGGGAGACGGACATTAAGGGCTGGTACAAGGACGGTTCCGTTCTGAGCGTGATCTTCACCGAAATCGAAGGCGAGACCCGGGCGGTGTCCGATGTCCTGCTCAACCGGGTGGCGGACACACTGGAGGAGAGTCTGGGGGTGGAGAAGGCGCGGGAGATCCGGCTCTCGTGCCATGTCTTCCCGGAGGATTCGCTCAAGGGAGGCCCCAAGGGCCCGGCGGATCTGGCGCTGCACCCGGACTTGAGCCGGGAGAAGGATCGCCGGCGAGGCTCGCACGTGCTGAAGCGGGCGCTGGATATTTCGGGCAGCCTTTGCGCCCTGACAATTGGCTCTCCGGTGTTTCTGTTGATTGCGGCGGCGGTGAAGTTGACCTCGAAGGGCCCGGTGTTCTACCGGCAGGAGCGCGTCGGGCAGTACGGCAAGACGTTCACTTTCCTGAAGTTCCGCTCGATGAAGACGGGGAACGACTCGGCGATTCACAGAGAGTACGTAACGCGCCTGATCGCGGGGAAGGCGCAAGCGGAGGCGGCGGGCGACGGGACGGCGGTGTTCAAGCTGACGAAAGACCCGCGTGTCACGTCTCTCGGAAGTTTTCTGCGCCGGACGAGCCTGGACGAGTTGCCGCAGTTGTTTAACGTGCTCAAAGGGGAGATGTCCCTGGTGGGCCCGCGGCCGCCCGTGCCGTACGAATTCGAGTGCTACAGCACCTGGCACAAGCGGCGGCTTCTGTCGGTGAAGCCGGGGATCACGGGTTTGTGGCAGGTGGAAGGACGCAGCCGGGTGAAGTTCGACGACATGGTGCGGCTGGATTTGCGGTACGCCCGGTCGTGGTCATTTTGGATGGATATCAAGATCCTGCTGAAGACGCCGCGGGCGGTTGTGTCGGGCGCTTACTAACGAGCCATATGAACGAATTTGTGTGCATCACCCCCGACGTGAAGCTGGGGGAGAATGTGAAGCTGTCGAAGTTCATCAACCTGTACGGGTGTGAAATCGGCGACCAGACCAAGATCGGGGCGTTTGTCGAGATTCAGAAGAACGCCAAGGTGGGGAAGAACTGCAAGATATCGAGCCACACGTTCATCTGCGAGGGGGTCACGATTGAGGATGACGTCTTCATCGGGCATGGGGTGACGTTTATCAACGATAGCTACCCCCGGGCGACCGCGTCGGATGGCCGGCTGCAGACGGAGGCGGATTGGAAGGTGGAGCCGACGCTGGTGAAGCGGGGGGCTTCGGTTGGGTCGGGGGTGACGGTGCTGGCGAATGTGACGATTGGGGAGCGGGCGATTGTGGGGGCGGGGAGTGTGGTGACGAAGGATGTGCCGGCGGACGCGATTGTGGTGGGGAACCCGGCGCGGGTGTTGCGAGATGTACCGGCGTAAGTACATGCGAGCCGATGCGCTGGCAACAAAGTACTTTTTTCATCCATTGCGCCGGTTAATTCCGCCGTCCCAAGGTCGGGTGCCTATCCTGATGTACCACAGCATTTCCGACGTGGAGCGAAGTGCCCGTCATCCCTACTACGAGACGGCTACCAGCCCGGAGGTGTTCGCGCAACACATGCAGTTCCTCGCCCAGAACAACTACCGGCCCCTCCGCCTGGCTGAGGCGGTACGGTACATGGCAGATCCCGGGCAAGAGACAGCGCGACCTGTTGTGATTACCTTTGACGATGGCTATCGCGACTTTTATACGCATGCTTTCCCAATTCTGGCGGAACACGGCTTCACCGCGACCGTTTTTCTGCCTACGGCCTCGATTGGTAATACAACTCGTAGATTGCACCAGATCGAGTGTCTCACCTGGGGCGAGGTGGAAGAGTTGCATAAGGCGGGCATCGACTTCGGCTCCCACACGGTTACGCATCCGCAACTGAAGCTCTTGGACGCGACGATGGTGGAATCCGAAATCCTGTGTTCGAAAGAAACGATCGACGAGCGTCTTGGGGGGGCGGTGCGGTCGTTTGCGTATCCGTATGCATTCCCGGAGATCGACCAGCCGTTTCGCGGTTTACTCCGCGACGTTCTCAATCATGCCGGTTATGAAAACGGCGTTTGCACCATCATTGGCACTGCTGGTCCGCGCAGTGAGCGGTTCTTCCTAGAGCGGCTGCCAATGAATACCTACGATGATCCAGCATTGTTCCGAGCAAAGCTGGAGGGGGCTTATGACTGGCTGCATCCGTTGCAGTATGCCACTAAGCTGATCAACACTCGGTCTACCGCTTGATCTCACCAAACTGCCTGCCGTCGCCTGAACGTCCTGACATTCAGTCCAGACATTCAGTTTTGACTCCCGCCAACAGGCTCTGCTAAAGTTACCAGTATTGCCCACCGATAGAAGGCGGGTCCGTCGTTTTTGGGGAGGTAAGTCTAATGCGGCTGTCTGCACAACCCTCACTGTTTGCCGTGATCTTAGCTGCCTTGGTATGTGGTTGCGGTGCCGCAAATGCGAAAGATATCTATATTGCTCAGGCTGCGGCAGGAGCTAATAACGGGACGAGTTGTGCCAGTGCCCATCCTGCAAACTTCTTCAACACTACCACCAATTGGGGGACAGAAGCCTCCCAAATTGGACCGGGTACAACAGTCCACCTTTGCGGTACCTTCACAACCGGACTGGTAGCCCGTGGCAGTGGGATTCCTGGCAATCCAATTACGATATTCTTTGAACCCGGAGCTAAACTCAGACTCCCCTCCTGTGGCCGCACAGGCTGCCTGAATATCTCCGCCACGGGCTATATTATTGTCGACGGAGGAACAAACGGCTTGATCGAAGCCACCAACAGCGGGACAGGCTTGGGCAACTCCGATTCCGTCGGCGTCTACGCCCGCTCTGGAACACACCATTCTGAGATACGTAACCTAACCATTAACAATATGTATGTGCATAATAGTGTGTCTGATACGTCAGGGGGGAGGTACACGGCAATATGGTTTGATGGTTCCCATAACTTGATACATAACAATTTCATTTCGCATACCATGTGTGGCATCTGCGGAGAACAGCCCAATTCTGACAACGACATCTATAACAATGTTATTCGCAATATCAATTGGGGTGTTTTTCTTTCTGGTGGAACACTTATAGATGGCGTCACACGCGATCGCATCTACAGCAACGAAATCTACGATTTTGCAAACTGGGACACCACGATCGATGCATATCATCACGACGGCATATTTGTAGCAGGTAATGATACCACATCTCTGGGGGTTTCATACATTGATATTTTCAATAATTACCTCCACGGTTCTATCAGTGAGTGCTGCACTACAGCATATATCTATACCAATACTCACAATCATGTAAACATTTTTAACAATTTGATCGTTGCACCTGATGGTCGCTATGTCAACAACGGACTGATAACGGTGGGGGCTCCTGGCTATCCTGACACCAACACTTCAGTGCTCAACAATACCGTTATTGGGGGAACAACCGTCGGCACTGGCGGCGCATGCTATTACGTCAAAAGCCAAGCCAACTTGTCTTTCATAAATAATATCGCTTCCAACTGTACATATCTGGTATGGACTACTTCTGGCGATATCACTTATTCACTTCTTAATAATAATGTATATCAAGCCTCCACTTTGACAGGTGTCTGGCGTATCGGTAATGTTTATTACAGTAGCCTCGCGGCGTGGAGCGCTGCGGCCGGTGGCGATTCAACTGCGCGGGCCGTCACCGACGAGCTTAATCTAGATTCTTCGTACAGACCACTTGCGACGTCGGTAGCTGTTGGCGCAGGCTTGAACCTTACCAACTACGCGGATGCCTCCTTGAACTCCGACTTGGCTGGGGTCTTACGGCCTGCTTCCTCTGCTTGGGATGCCGGTGCATACAGCTTGGCCACCTTGCCCCATCCGCCTACAACACTCTTGGTCACAGGCGTCCAATAAGCACGTTCCGTCCAAAACACACCGCAGCGCTATTCTGGGTTCGGTGTTTCCCCGCTTAGGCTATCAGAAGTATCAGCCGCAACGGCGCATTCACCAAGCCACAATACCACTGAAAACGATTGCCTGTCTTCATCTGCCCTCCCTGCAAATCCTTGCGGTTGGCCGCAGATGGACCAATGGCTTCCCTGACTAGACATGTTTTATGACCGCTATTTCTACTGACCAGACACCTACAGGCGGTGTTCGGCTAGCAAAGGTGATCGGGAAAAACGCGGTATTTGGCTTTACAGCTAGTGCCGTTCAGTTACTGACGCGGCTTGTCATGATTCCGATTGTTATACAACACCTTGGTCTTGACGGTTATGCAATCTGGTCAATTGTCATGGCAACCGTCGGGTATATGCGTCTTGGAACTGCCGGCCTCCGGTCCGCCTTTCAAAGGTACGTGGCGCAAGCCCATGTCGACGGCGACATCAGGATCGCCAATAAGCTTCTTAGTACAGGCACTTTCGGCATGGCTGTGCTATCCCTTGCAGCTCTTCTTCCCGTGGTTCTCTATTCCCATAGCCTTGCTCGACTCGGCGGCGTCCCGTCACGTTTTCTCGCTGATACAGGGAGTGCCATCGTCCTTCTTGCATATACGATGATCGTGGCAAACGTTGGGGGTGTATACGAGGGCATTCTGCTGGGTTCTCACCGACTCGACCTTACTCGACGATTCCATATACTTGTTACGATTGGCGAGGCTGTGGCAATCATCGTGATCCTCCATTTTGGCCACGGCCTCTACGGCATGGCAGTCACTATTGCAATATCGGAAGTACTGTATATCCTTTGTTGTTTCCTAGCCGCCCGAAAGATAGCCCCCTACCTTCACATCAGTTTTACTCATGTAACAAGCAGCGTTCTACGCGACCTGACTCGCTACGCCCTGACGTATCAGTGCGTTAATATTCTAGAGCTTCTCTACGGCGTTTTGGTTCCCGTTACGATACTCAGGCACTTTGGAAGTGACACTGCAGGTGTATACGCGCTTGCCTCACGACTTGTCACCGTTGCCATGATGGGCGCAGACGCTCTCATTCCCCCTCTTCTAACTGGGGGCGCAATGATGTTTACAGCCGCTCACGCCGATACACTCACATCCTTCATCAAGTTATCCTTCACTATTCTCTTGGCCGTTGTCCTATTCCCACTCGGTTTTGTTGCAGCCTGCGGGCCTCCACTAATCATGCTTTGGGCAGGACACACCGATCCCCGGTTTGAAGCCACCATTTGGATTCTCTCCGTACTTGGCCTTCTCTCGTCGATCTCACGCCTCCAACTCATGTTCTACCGTGCATCTGGTGCGGCCCTGCACGATAACGTGTGGCAAGTCCTGCGCTTGGGCCTCTTGCTGCTACTACCGATGACCCTCTGGCCTCTGGATTATTATGGTACCCTTGCATTCTTAGCTGCTGCTGAGTTCGTTGGGGTCGGCTATATGTCGTTGGTGCTACAACGGGCCTATTCCTTCTTCAAACCGCTCACGCTGATCCCAGAAACCGCAAAGCTCATTGTCTCCGCGAGTATAGCGATCACATTCGCCTCCCTAACCGATGTGCTGCCACTTCCATCAGGCCTCGGCAACCGCACTCTTGCTCTGATATCACTTACCGAGGGTCTCACTCTATTCCTCTTTTCGGGTTCATCGGCGCTCCTGCTTACAAGAGCCTTATCTGGGGAACATCAACGCATGCTGTCTCTTCTGTTCATGCCCAACACGGGTACAACAGACTCCACTTCCTGAGTTGCCCGAACCACGCCGAACACGATACGTATGCGACGGTTAGCCGCTGCGGATAGTGCCTGACAACCACCAATGAATTCACCGGAGCTTTCTGGTCCAGCCATAGGCTTGGGCCACCACCTTATCTATGGCGCGGATAGCACGACCTCTCTCAATCCGTTCGTTACATTGTCTCTTCTACTGTCGTCTTTGCTCCTGTTACTACTACCTCGACAATATGTTGTCACACCCTTTCTTCTGCTTTCACTTCTGTTGCCGCTAGGCCAACACCTAATGCTAGGTCCGTTCAATGTGCATTGCTTTCGTTTATTGCTGCTCTCCGGATGGTTGCGCCTCCTTTGGCAACGGTACGTTAGTGAGAGAAGGAGGACCTATATCACTGCATTAAATGGTGTAGACAAGGCGATGCTCACTTATGCACTCTCGCATTCCATCTGCTATGTATTATTATGGCAAACACTTGGCGCTCTTATTGCGGAGCTTGGTCTCTTATATAACGTACTTGGGTGTTATTTCTTTTTCAGATTCTTCCTCAGAGATTCAGAGGACGTCACACGCTTGGTTAAGACCCTTGCTGTCATTGCGCTAGTCATCGCTCTATGTATGTGTAACGAACAAAGGACCGGTTACAACGTCTTTGCCGTACTTGGAGGGGTCCCGGACCTTACACCTATCCGGGCCGGGTATATTCGCTCGCAAGGTCCCTTTGAGGTGTATCTAACAGCTGGTGCGTTTGGCGCGACCCTCTTCCCACTATTTTTCGGCCTGTGGATAACGAGAAGGTCGAGGCTGCTCGGCGTCATCGGCGTCTCGGCTGCAATCACGATTACGATCACATCACACACCAGCACCGCAGTCTCCGGAATACTTGCAGCTATCATCGGCATTGCCATGTGGAGAATGCGTCGCCGAATGCGGCTAGTACGTTGGTCCATAGCAATATCTCTTCTCATACTCCATATCACAATGAAAGCGCCGGTATGGGCGTTGCTTGCACGCATTGATATCGTAGGGGGCTCCACGGGCTGGCATCGTTTCAAAATTGTCGATAATCTCATCCGTTATTTTGACGACTGGTGGCTCCTGGGGTCAAATCGCTATTGGACATGGGATGGTGGAGATGACATGTGGGATTTGGCCAACCAATACGTCGCAATCGGGGCGACCGCAGGCTTGCTACCCCTCTTGTCGTTTCTTACTGCTATCGTGTTGTGCTTCACATATCTTGGTAATGCGCGACAAGTTGCCTACGTCGCCAACAAGCGAACTCGCGAATGGCACTTGTGGCTCCTCGGAGTCACCTTGTTTTCTAACGTCATTGTGTTTTTTGGTATTTCCTATTTCGACCAGACGCAAATCTATTGGTATGCTCTCCTAGCCATCATCGTTACAATGGCACCTCTATCCGCCAACGATTCCTCACATGCTCCACCATCATTACATCTGGTCGAAGACTCCTGGCAGCCTGACTGCACCGGTCGTATACAAGCGCCCGGATACGTCGTCACACAATCCTGTCACAGTCTCAGGAACGACAATGCTCACCGATGATCTCCAAGTGCATGTTGCGCGTTCCCTGCCGGCTATAGAGGCCTTGCGGAGGTCGTGGTCTAATTGGGGAGGTCACCGGGATTCCGACATCGACTTCTACTTAACCATTCTACGCTCATATCCTGAGGTCATCCGTCCACATGTAGTAGTAGTGTGCCGCAGGGGGGTACCGGAGGCGCTGTTAATCGGTCGTCTGGAATATAAGCGTCTCTCCTTCGAACTTGGATATATTCCCCTCTTTCGTCCACGCTGTCGCTGCCTAACGTTTGTATATGGGGCGCTTCGGGGAACCGCCTCGCCTGCCTACGCAAATGTTTTGATCGACGCGGTTCAAACACATCTCAAGCAAGGGGAAGCAGATATTGCGCACTTCGAGCCGCTGCCGCTAGGCTCACCCTTGTGGCTCGCACTGCGAGACCAACCGGGCAGGTGGGAACGTGATTCCGTTGAAGACGTACAGCGTCACTATCTTCTGGACATACCTAGTACCATCGATGAGATATACAGACACATGTCGGGTACTCGCCGTAAGCACCTACGTCGCAGTCTCCATCAGCTGCATGCGAATCCACTCGGTGATCCAACGCTTGTATGTTATCGTAGCATCGAAGACCTCCCTTGTATGTTCCAGCACTGTGAGGAGGTCGCTAGGAAGACATATCAGAGAGGTCTTCGCGTTGGCTTTGCTGACCTAGCACACATACGCACTCGCTTACATATGGCCGCTACCAAAGGCTGGCTGCGTGGCTACGTGCTCTATCTCGGACCTCAGCCATGTGCGTTCTGGATTGGAATGCTCTATCACGGAGTGTTTGTCAGTGAATATATGGGTTACGATCCATCTTATCGCCAGTGGTCACCTGGCATGGTCTTAATTATGCGTGTCCTTGAGCGTATGTGCTCCCAGGCCGACGGCCTCGATGTGCGAGAGTTGGATTTCGGACTAGGGCATGCAGAGTACAAGGCCGTTCTCGGTACTCGCTGCCATGATGAATCCTCTCTCTATCTTTTCAGTTCCACGTTCAAGGGTCTGTCCTTGAAGTGCATGCGAACCAGTCACGCAGTCTTGGATCGATGTGCAAGGCAGGTACTGACATCCTTGAAGCTTCTTCCAGCCTTGAAGCGGGCATGGCGAGACTATCTGGCTGAACGTTCGCATAAGGGCTCTCATCAATTCGATTAGCGCCCACCGACTATCTGCCGTGGTGGGCATCGCCGCAATAGCTATGACATTATCGATCGTGATCATTTGTTGGAACGATTGGCACTTCCTCAAAGCTTGTCTCTCATCCCTCTTAACGGATACATACGGTGTTGACTACGAGATCATAGTATCTGATAACGGCTCTACCGATGGCTCAGTAGAGCGAGTTCGGGAATGCTTTCCCTCAGTTCGCGTTATTGAAAACGGTGCGAACGTCGGCTTTGCCAAAGGGAATAATGCTGGCATCCGTGAGGCAGTTGGAGAATATATATTAATATTGAATCCCGACACGGTTGTCCATCCTGGATCGCTTTCCCGTTGGCTGATGTTCGCCGACCGGCACCCGGAAGCCGGTGCCTTCGGCTGCAGAGTTCTCAATCCAGATGGTAGCTATCAGGAATCGGCCCGCCCATTTCCCACAATTGGGCGTGCTCTGCTGTCTGCGCTCTACTTACGTCCGCTTGCGCGTTTCGGAAAGTTGTTCCAATCAGATCGCTACTATGGATGGGCAGGGGATACAGAGCGGACCGTCGACTGGCAGTCCGGCTGCTGCGTTATGTTCCGGAGTCATATTCTCAAGAGCCTCGGTGGCTTCGACGAACGCTTCTTCTATCATTATGAAGAAGTGGATTTGTGCCGCCGTGTGTGGAAGGCTCACTACACCGTTCGATATACTCCAACGGTAACTATCACTCATTGGGGCGGTCAATCAGTTGGCAGATTCCCTCTTCGGTTCGCGCTTGAAACGAGCAGAAACAGGTACCGTTATTTCTATAAACATTTTGGGCGTAGCGGCGCCACACGTTGTCGCTGGGTTATACTCACCCATCTGCGTATTCGGCAGCTTGGCTATGGCGTACTTCACCTTATCCGACCAACGGATGCGTTGAAGCGTCGTCTTAGCACGTATCGCGTGGCCATCGTATTCAATCAGCGCCTCGACCCTATTGCGTTCGTAGAAAACGGTACGGAGCCTGAGCTTGAAAACGAAGACACATCACGCGTTCTGTGACAGCCACGCTTCGCGGGTGCTAAGCCGACGCTATACCAACACTACTTACCGGACCACATCTGAAAAGGAGAGCATACTTCGATGAGCACATCTTTGGTAACCGGCGGAGCCGGCTTCATAGGCTCCCATGTCTCTGATCATCTCATCCGCATAGGGCACGATGTCGTTGTGCTGGATGACTTAAGTGGTGGGTTCCCTGAGAATATACCCAGCGAGGCAACTTTTGTCCGCGGCTCTATATTGGATCACAACCTTGTCGACAGCCTCTTCACTCGGTTCGCGTTTGATTACGTGTATCATTTAGCGGCGTATGCAGCTGAGGGGTTGAGCCATTTTATCAAACGTTTCAACTACACGAACAATATGATCGGATCCATTAACTTGATTAATGCATCTGTTAACTTCGGTGTGAAGTGTTTTGTCTTTACTTCTTCAATCGCCGTTTACGGCGCCAATCAATGCCCTATGTCCGAGGACGTTATTCCTACTCCCGAAGATTCCTATGGGATTGCTAAGCTTGCAGTAGAGCAGGATCTTCGAGTGAGCCACGACATGTTCGGTCTGGACTACGTTATCTTCCGGCCACACAATGTTTACGGCGAACGCCAAAATATCGGCGACCGCTACCGGAATGTAGTTGGGATTTTTATGAACCAACTCCTTCGTGGTGAGCCTATGACGATATACGGCGATGGCACCCAACAGCGGGCATTCAGTCACATTGATGATGTTGCTCCGGTGATTGCGACGTCGGTAGACTACCCCCTGGCTAGAAACCACGTTTTCAACATAGGCGCGGATGTGCCGTACACGGTAAATGAATTAGCTGAAGTCATCGCACACGCCATGGGGCTGCCAGCACGTGTGGTTCACCTTGATCCGCGAAACGAGGTTAAAATTGCTTTTTCCGATCACAGGAAGGCCGATAATCTGTTTGGGAGCCGCAAGAAAACAGCCCTGCAGGACGGCATAGACCGGATGACAGCGTGGGTTCGAAAGCACGGTGCAAGAGAAAGTAGCACGTTTGAAGGAATCGAGGTGCAAAAGAATATGCCCCCCGCGTGGCTTCAAGTGCTCAGCAACAGCGCTTTCGAAAGGTGACTATAGCTAAAGGAGTAGCGGGGTCGTTTTTGGAAGTAGCAGCGATAGCTTCTGTGAAGCGCCAGTTGATATGAACAGAAAGTATTATGTTATTATATCACCTGTACGTGATGAAGTGGCACACTTCCGATTGACAGCGGAATCCGTCCTTCGGCAATCGATTCTGCCTCTTGAATGGGTGATAGTGGATGATGGCTCAACAGACGGAACCACAGCAATCATCGCTGAATACGCTCAGCGCTACCCTTGGATACGTGCCGTGTATCGGAGCAATCGCGGAGGACGTAAGCCCGGAGGTGGTGTAGTGGAAAGCTTCAACACTGGCTACAAGGCACTTCAGACGAAGCAGTGGGAGTTCATCGTGAAATTGGATGGCGACTTATCATTTGAGCCCACGTATTTTGAACAATGCTTCGCACACTTCGCAGCTGAGCCAACGCTTGGAATCGGTGGCGGCTTGATTTGCAATCTCGTCAACGGTGCCTTACAAAGTGAACACTGCCCTGCCTTTCATGTGAGAGGAGCAACCAAAATATACCGCAAGCTCTGCTGGGACTCACTGGGAGGGCTTTGGCCCGCGCCAGGTTGGGACACCTTTGATGAAGTTAAAGCCAACATGCTCGGGTGGAGAACTCGAACTTTCCAGGACCTACACCTCATACACTACCGACCTACAGGTTCCGCTGACGGCATCTGGAGCGGACTGGTAAAAAATGGGAGAGCCAACTATATTTGTGGCTATCATCCGTTGTTCATGTTGGCGAAATGCATTCGACGCTTGGTAAAGCGTCCATTTGTGATTGGCTCGGTTGGGTTGTTCTATGGGTTTCTAACCGCGTACGTTAGGAAGATACCACGAGTCGATGATGAATCGGCGATCCAATACCTCAGACATCAGCAAATCAAACGCCTCATTGGACAAGACAGCATGTGGAACTGATAGAAGCTTGAGTTAGTGTGTGCCCTGTCACAGTAAACAGTTCTAAAAACAGTAAACAGTTCTAACATATGACTAAGCGTGATATGGTTCGTGCCTGGTTCGATGCGCCTGAACATTATCTCGAGCGCCGTGAGTTTGACATCCGAATTCGGAGGGATGCAGTAGCTGAGCTGACACGTGGTCTAATTGTACATCACATGCTCGACATTGGCTGTGGTGACGGCTCGATCTCAATTCCTCTACTCAGCCATAATAGACGACTTACTTTATTAGATGTTTCCAGTGGTATGTTAGCCATCGCGCGAGCCAACGTCCGGCCTAGTCTTAACATGCTCGTGGAGTTCGTGAATCATGACTTGCTAGAGGCGCGACTCCGTTCAGAGTCTTTCGACTTAGTGTTGTGTTTGGGGGTGCTTGCGCATGTCGACTCGGTTGCGGAAGTAATTGCGGAAATGGCTCGTGTCTTGCGACCGGGCGGGTCCCTTCTGTTGGAGTTTACGGATAGCCGACATCCCTGGGGGCGGTGTTTGCAACGGCTTGCCTCCCTACCCGGTGTCAGGTCGAGATCGAGCCGTGTGTCGCCACCACTGTATGCTTTGAATCAACTGACGCATGCAGCTATTGTTCGTCTATGTCAAGATAATGCTCTTCAGCCGAAAGAGTGCTATCGCTATGGCCATCTCCCTCCTGGCACGTGTAGGTTAATCGGACATCATCGAATGTATCAGCTGAGTCGCCTTCTGTTCGGCTGCGTGAGTAGCAACCGTAATTGCTGGCTGGGGAATGAGTTCATTTACCGGTTGGAGAAGGCCCCAGCTATTATGAGGAGCTCTCAGGAACGTGCTAGTGTTAACGGTGATCAAGAAACGAATTTTTCTGGGCATGACGCCGCTCTGCGCAGCTTAAGCCTGAGGTATTCGAGATAGCCATCGGGCAGGGGCTGCAGTTGCAGTTCTTCAATGACGGGCCGGAAGTACGCCAGCGAGCGGACCTTGGAAAGCGGCGGCAGGGCAGGGTCACGGTGGAGCCGGCGCAGCGAACCAAGCAGCAGAGCAGACTCGATGAGGGGCAGTGACACACTCTCAGCAAACAGCCTTCGGGCCGTGGTCTGATCGGTCGCCGTAGGCCGCAATGGAGTGTCCGGCAGATCTGTGTAAAGGGTGAGCACCGCCGCAACAAACTCCGCCTCACTCATTTCTTCTTCCTCCG
>JADLDI010000035.1 GCA_020846745.1 Bryobacterales bacterium
ACCGCGAATTTCTACAGGAAAGCCCCCGCGAAGAACGCCTCCGCCTCGAAAAATCCCTCCGCAACGGCTTCCCACTCGGCTCCGACGAGTGGATCACCCAACAGGAACGCGAATCCCACCGCCGCCTCCGGCCCTTACCTCCAGGACCCAAACCCCTCCGGCGTCTCCACGCCTAATCAATCAAGCCAATATATCCTTCACCACGTTCCCCGCGACATTCGTCAACCGGAAATCGCGGCCCGAGTAACGATAAGTCAACTTAGTATGTTCCAACCCCAAGCAGTGCAGCACCGTCGCATGCACATCGTGCGGATGCACCCGATTCTCGACCGCTCTGAACCCGAACTCGTCCGTCGCCCCGTAAGTCGTCCCACCCTTAATTCCGCCACCGGCGAGTAACATGCTGAACCCGTGGTTATTATGATCGCGTCCGTTCTGTAACTTGACCAGCCCACTAACTTCCACGGATGGCGTCCGCCCAAACTCCCCGCCGATCATTACCACCGTCTCCTTCAACAACCCGCTCGACTTCAGATCCTTCAGCAACGCCGCCATCGGCGCATCCGAATCGTTCGCCAAATCGCGATGCCGCAGTATGTCGTCATGGTTATCCCACGGCTGGCCGTTGCCGTAATACACCTGCACCATCCGCACGCCTCGCTCAACCAGCCGCCTTGCGATCAAACAGGCTCGCGCGAAGTCGCCCTCCCCATACCGGGATCGCACCGCGGGCGGTTCTTTCGAAACGTCAAATGCATCCATCGCCTCCGCCTGCATCCGATAGGCGACCTCCATCGACTGAATTCGCCCCTCCAGTTGCGGATCGGCGCCTTCCCGTTCTTCGTGAATGCTGTTCAACCGCGCCAGTAGATCTAACTGCTTCCGCTGTTCATCTGCCTTCAAGTTATGATTGCGTAAGTGCTGGATCAACTTCTCCGGCACACTTTCATTATTCGGTAAGTGCACCCCCTGGTGGATACTCGGCAAGTAAGCCGATGTCCATAACTGCGGACCAATCACCGGCACCCCGGGGCACAGCACCACAAACCCGGGCAGGTTCTGGTTCTCTGTTCCCAACCCGTACGTCAACCACGACCCCATAGACGGCTGTCCCGGCAGTACGTGCCCGCAATTCAGCATGAATAGCGACGGTTCGTGATTCGGCCGCTCCGTATACATCGACCGGATCACGCAGATATCGTCGATGCACTCGCCCAACTTAGAGAAAATCTCGCTTACCTCGATACCGCTCTTACCGCACCGTTTGAACTCGAACGGCGACTTCAGCAACGCTCCCGTCTTGCGCTCCGTCTTCAGATTTCCCGACGGCGCCAACTTGCCATGATTCTTCGTTAATTCCGGCTTCGGATCGAACGTATCCACCTGCGACGGACCGCCATTCAGGAAAAGATAAATGACATGCTTCGCCTTCGCCGGAAAATGCGGTTCCCGCGGAGCCAGCGGATTCACCGGACCCGTCGTCGCCCCCTGCAACCCCATCAGGCCCGACAAGCCAACCGTCCCAAACCCCGACCCCATCCGCTCCAGTAACTGCCGTCTCGTCATCATTCTCGCTATCCTCTAATTCACAAACACCAGTTCATTCGCGCTTAATAACACCTGCGCATACCGCGGCCACGCCGCCGCATCACCGCCCAAATACTTCACCCCTAACTCGACCTCAGCCGCGGTCGCCTCCCGCTGATACAACAACCGGTAAGCCTGCTTGATCCTCGCCTCATCCCCGCCTGCCGAAGACAGCCGCGACGCCAGCGCCTTCGCCCGATCCTCCATAAAGCCGCTGTTCATGAAGAACAACTGCTGTAGTGGCGTCGCCGTCTGTATCCTCACCTCCGACAATGAATTCGGATTCGGGAAGTCGAACAACGATAACGTCCCATCCAACTTACGCCGGCTCACAAAGCCGTATACCGTTCGGCGCTTGTTACCCGCCTCCGTAATCTTCTGTGGCGGACCACCGGCTTTCGCCTCTAACTCGCCGGTTACCGCCAGCAGCGTATCCCGCATCGGCTCGATATCCAGCCGCCTCCTATTGAATCGCCAATAATACCGGTTCTCCGGATCGACCGCAAAGTTCTTCGCATCATTGGCGGAACTCAACTGATACACCGCCGAGTTCATAATCAACCTGTGTAACTTCTTGAGCGACCACCCATTCTCCATGAACCACCACGCCAGATAATCGAGCAGCGCCGGATGCGATGGTTTCTCGCCTAACTGCCCGAAGTTCGACGGCGTCCCAACCAACCCTGTCCCGAAGTGGTACATCCACACCCGATTCACGATCACCCGCGCCGTCAACGGATTCGACTTACTCGCAATCGCCTCGGCTAACTCCAGCCGCCCTGAACCTTTCGCAAACGGCTTCGGTTCCCCATCGCACAGCACGCTCATGAATGCCCGCGGAGCCTCTTCACCCGGTGTCTCTCGGTTGCCCCTTAGATATACGTGCAGGTTCTTCGGTTTTTCCACGTCTTCCACCACGTGATAGAACGGGTACTGCTCGGGCAGCTCTTTCTTACGCTGCGCTAACTGCGCCCGTAAGCTGTCTAAGTGCCGCTTCCACTCGCCGCTCAGGAACCGGTCCAGCTTCTCGCCTTTGTAATAAAGAATCCCGCTGTCGAATTTTCCGAACTTATCCTTCCCCAAAACATCGCGCCACAGAAAGTACTTATCCCGTTCGAGCGACAGCAAATCCGCCGCTGCTAAATCGCCCCGCCGCTCGCTTCCGCCTAGCCGGATGAAGTTCGTGTCGTCCACCTTCTTCTTCTCGCGGATCACCTCCATCACCCGTTCTCCGAACCCCTCGACATCAAACCCCGGCTCAGCCCAATCCTTCAAGAACGGATGCTCGTGCTTGCCCTTCGTCAGATACTGCACCCACCGGTCCAGCGTCTCCCCATCCAATCCCTCCGCCTTCGCCTTGCCCGCCGCCACCTCGCGCGCCGCCCGCAAATACTCGGCCGTCTGTGCCGCCAGCACCTCGCCCAACTGGTTCGCCTGACGGTCCATCCAGTCGTCGATTTCTTTCTGCTTGTCCTCGATCCGCTGCTTGCGCCGCTGGAACTCCTTCACCGTCTCCGCTGGAGCCAGGGGATACTCGCCCAGCTTCGTACTCGTGAACACCCCCAGCATGGCGTAGTAGTCCTTTGTCGGAATCGGGTCGAACTTGTGGTCATGACACTGCGCGCACGCCGCCGTCAGCGCCAGAAACCCCCGCGTCGTCGCATCCACCCGGTCGTCCTGAAACTCCGGACTCAGCGCGTAGAACCCCAAGCCCGCCACCAGTTTCTCCTTGTCCGGCCGGTCCAACTGATCCCCCGCAATTTGTGCCTTCAGGAACAGGTCGTACGGCATGTCCGCGTTCAACGCCCCGATCACCCAATCCCGGTACCGCCACGCGTTCGGGTACGGGTCGTCCATCGTCGAATTCAAACGGTCATCCGAGTACCGCGCCACGTCCAGCCAGTACCGCCCCCATCGCTCCCCATACTGCGGCGAGTCCAGCAATTTGTCCACGATTTTGCGAAACGAACTCCCCTCCCGGTCCTTTTCGAAAGCATATACCTCTTCGGCGGATGGGGGTAGCCCGGTCAAGTCGTAGTAGGCCCGCCGAATCAGTGTCCGCCGGTCCGCCGCCCCAACCGGCGTAACCCCTTTCTTTTCTGCATAGTGCGAAACGAACTCATCCACCTCGGTCTTGGCCCACGGGGTACTTTTGCGAAACGAACTGTCCGGCTGCTTTACAGGCTGAAACGACCACCACGCCCGCTGCTCCGGCGTGATCTTGCCACCCGCCACCACGGGTGCTGCCGCCTTGGGCCACTCACCGCCGAAACGAACCCAATTCGTCAGAACACTTATCTCTTCATCCGATAGTTTGCCCGACGGCGGCATCTTCAACCCCGGGTCCGTCTGCCGGATCGCGGCAATCAACAGGCTCCCCTCCGGCGACCCCGCCACCAGTGCCGGACCTCGCTTGCCGCCCTTCAACATCGCTTCCCGCGAGGTCAGGTCCAGCCCGCCCATCTTCGAAGCCGCATGGCAGCCGAAGCAGTTTTTGGCCAGCACCGGCCGAACCTTCATTTCGAAAAACTCCGGACCGGGTGCTTGTCCCAACGCCGCCGACACCACTACTGCAAATAAACTCAACCGCCACATGGTCTTTGCGCTAGATTCTATCAGAAGGGACTATGAACGAATTCGCTAATAAGATCGCCCTTGTCACCGGCGCCAGCCGCGGCATCGGAGCCGCCACCGCCATCGCCCTCGCCAAGGCGGGAGTCGCCCGCGTGGTGGTCCAGTACAACTCCTATCCCGAAGGCGCCGAACAGGTGGTCGACGCCTGCCGCGCCTCCGGCGCCGCCGCCCATGCCGTCCATGGCGACCTCGGAACAGTCGAAGGCATTCACCGCTTCCTCGAAGATCTCGAACGAACCGCTCCCGAAGTCGACATCCTGGTCAACAACGCCGGCTCGCTCATCAAGCGCTCCACCCTCACCGAGTACACTGAGTCCCTCTACGACACCATCATGAACCTGAACGTCAAAAGCCTCTGGTTCATCACCAAGGCATGCGTTCCCCACATGATTGAACGCGGCTCGGGGACGATCGTCAACGTCTCTTCGATCGCCGCCCGCAACGGTGGCGGACCCGGCGCCACCATCTACGCCGCCGCCAAAGCCGCCGTTTCCGCCATCACCAAAGGCCTCGCCAAAGAACTCGCGCCCAAAGGGATCCGCGTCAACGCCATCAGCCCCGGCACTGTCGACAACCACTTCCACGAGGTCTTCTCCACCCCCGCCATCCTCGAATCCGTCACCAAAGCCACCCCCAGCGGCCGCCTCGGCGCCAACGAAGACATGGCGGACTCCATCCTGTTCCTCTGCTCCTCCAAAGCCGACTACATCCATGGCCAGACCATCGAGATTAATGGCGGCTTCTACATGATCTAGCGAATCGGCGGCCCAAAGCGTACCATCGAATAAGCAAACTTACATGGTTCGGACCATCCGGGAGCAGGTAGACACGATCTTTCGAGAGGACCCGGCCGCTAAAAGCGTCCTCGAGATCCTTCTCTGCTACCCCGGCCTCCACGCAATCCTGTTGCACCGCCTCGCCCACTGGCTGTTCGTTCGCAACGTCCCGCTCCTCCCGCGTGTCATCTCCCAGTTCTCCCGCTGGATGACCGGTATCGAGATCCACCCCGGCGCAACCATCGGCCGCCGCTTCTTCATCGATCACGGCATGGGTGTCGTCATCGGCGAAACCGCCGAAATCGGCAACGATGTCCTTCTCTATCAAGGCGTTACCCTCGGCGGTACCGGTAAGGAAAAGGGCAAGCGCCATCCCAGCCTCGGCAACAACGTCGTCGTTGGCACCGGAGCTAAAGTCCTCGGCAACATCTTCATCGGCGACCACACCAAGATCGGCGCCGGCTCCGTGGTCATTCACCCGGTCCCACCCCATTCGACTGTCGTCGGTATTCCCGGCCGCGTCGTCCGCCGCGCCGCCCAGGAAGAGGAGCAACTCGAACACGGCAAACTCCCGGACCCCCAGCGCGACGAACTCGACGAACTCAAGCGCCGCATCCGCGAACTCGAAGAGCACGTCCGCGCTCTCGCCGACGCCGCCTCAATCCGTACTAATCATTCTTAATTTGTTGCTGCCTATAGCGTAACCTTAGACGTATACTGATCATCTTTACGTCGTTGAAGTGTATACACTTTAGGGAGTCTGCGTGCGTCTAAGCGAAATCTGCGTCAACCGTCCTGTCTTCGCCTTCATGCTCATCATGTTCCTGGCGGTGATGGGCCTGTTCAGCTTCCTCGACCTCGGCGTCGACCTCTTCCCCGCTAGTGATCCCGTCACCGTTTACGTCCGTATGCGCCTCCCCGGCGCCAGCCCGGAGGAAATGGTGTCGCAGGTCGTCCTCCCTGTGGAGGAAGCCGTCGCCGCAGTCAGCGGCATCGAAGAACTCCGCGGCATGGTCACGGAGGGCCAGGCCAACGTGATGGTCACCTTCATCCTCGAACGCGACATCTCTTCCGCCGTCGAAGACGTCCGCGAAAAGGTCAGTGGCGCCATGCGCCGCCTCCCGCCCAACATCCTCCCGCCAGTCGTCCAAAAAGCCGAACTCGACCGCGAACCCGTTGTCGTCCTTACCGTCTCCGGACCTCGCCCGATCCGTGAACTCACCGAAATCGCGGACAAACAGCTCCGCCGCGCTCTTGAAGCCGTTGACGGCGTCGCCTCCATCGACCTGTCCGGGACGCGGCCCCGCCAGATCAACATCTTCCTCGACATGAACAAGATGAACGCCTACAGCCTTACGGCGCAGGATGTCGAGCGCGCGGTCCGGACTGAGAACATCGAAATGCCCGGCGGCCGAATCGTCAAAGGTGCATCTGAGTTGGGCGTCCGCACCATGGGCCGCGTCGAATCCGTCTCCGACTTCAGCGACATCATTATTAAGAACGTCGGCGGAGCCCCGGTTCGAATCCGCGATGTCGGCTACGCCGAAGACGGCATGGGCGAAAAGCGCAACTTCGCCTACCTCCGCTATCAGCCCGCCGTCTCACTTGAAGTCCAGCGCCAAACCGGGACCAACACGGTCAAGGTTGTCGAAGCAGTTCTCGAGAAACTCGATCAGACCCGTGCGCTGCTGCCCCCTGGTGTGAAGATCGACATCATCAAGGAACAAGCCACCTACATCAAGAACTCGGTTAAGGCCCTCGAAGAACATCTCATCCTCGGCAGCTTGCTCGCCTCGGTCATCGTCTTCATCTTCATCCGCGACTGGCGTACTGTCCTCATCAGTTCGCTCGCCATCCCCACCTCGATCGTCACGACCTTTACCATCCTCAAGATCCTCAACTTCACCCTCAACTCCATGACCCTGCTCGGCCTCACCTTGGCCGTCGGCATCGTTATCGACGACGCTATTATCGTCCTCGAAAACATCTACCGGTTCATGGAAGAGAAGGGCATGCCGCCCAAGCAGGCCGCCATCCTGGCCACCAAGGAAATTGCCCTGGCCGTCATGGCGACCACGCTATCGCTGGTCATCATCTTCATCCCCATCGCTTTCATGAACGGCTACGCCCGCCGCTTCCTCAACCAGTTCGGCTGGACCATGGCCGTCTCCATCCTGGTCTCAATGCTCGTCGCCTTCACCCTCACGCCTAGCCTCAGCGCCCGGCTTCTCAAAGTGAAATCCGGCGGGTCCGGCCACAAGAAGCACGGCCACGGTGAACCCAACTGGCTCGAACGCCTCTACCTTGGGGTTCTTGCCTGGTCGCTCCGGCACCGCTGGGTCATCGTTTCGGTTTGCATCCTCACCCTCGGTTCCACCTATTACATCAATAAATACATCGGCCGCGACTGGATGCCGCAGGAAGACCAGAGCGAACTCGGCCTCTTCATTGAACTCCCCGAAGGCTCTTCTCTCGAAGCTACCGAGAAGACCGCCCTGCTGATGGCGAAACAAATTGAGAAGGTCCCCGGCGTCAGCCTTGTCGTTCCCAAAAGCTCGATGTTTATGGACCGCGTAACCCAAGCTTTCCTCACCATCCTGCTCGACGACCAGGAAAAGCGGGCCGACATCCAGACCATGGCCCAGAACATTCGCGACGTCATCAAACCGTGGGCCCACCTCCGCCCCCGCATTAACTTCCCCAACGTACTCGGCGGCCGCGACACCTTCTCCCCCATCCGTGTCATGCTCCTTGGGCAGGACATCAAAGTGCTGGTGGACATCGCCAAACGCAGCGTCATCGAGATGCAGAAGGAACCCTCCCTCACCGACGTGAAGGCGAACCTGAACCTCAACAACCCCGAACTGCACGTCGCCATCGACCGTCCTCTCGCCTCCGACCTCGGCGTTCGTGTCTCCGACATCGCCGGCGCCGTCCGCCTTCTGATGTCCGGCGAAGATGAAATCTCCACCTTCAAAGAAGGCTCCGAGCAGTATCCGGTCACTATGCGCCTCATGCCCGGCCAGCGCGACGATCAGACCGTCCTCAGCCGCCTGCTCATCCCATCGAGCAAGCTCGGCCTCATTCGCCTCGACTCCATCGCGAAACTTGAACGCGGCCTCGGGCCTTCCCGTATCGACCGGATGGCTCGCCAGTTCTCCGTCGGTGTCTACGGCAACGTCGCCCCCGGCCACGGTTTAGGTGAAGCCGCCCAAGCCGCTCAGGCGGCTATCGAAGGGGTCGGCCTTCCGGCCGGCTACCGTATGATGTTCTCCGGCCAGGTGAAGGTGCTCGAAGAGACCACCGTCAACATGCTGCTCGCCATGAGTCTCGCCTCCATCTTCATGTACATGGTCCTGGCGGCACAGTTTGAAAGCCTCATTCACCCTTTCATCATTCTCACCACATTGCCGCTTTCCATCCCGTTCGCCCTTCTCTCGTTGATCGCCACCGGTCGCTCCCTCAACCTCTTTAGTGCCCTCGGCATCCTGCTCCTGCTCGGCATCGTCAAGAAAAACGGCATCCTCCAGATCGACTACATGAACCACCTGCGCGACCAAGGCATTCCCCTCCGCCAGGCGATTCTTGAAGCCAACCGCGTCCGCCTCCGCCCCATTCTGATGACCACCCTGTCGATCATCGCCGGACTGATTCCCACCGCCATCGGCGTCGGCGCCGGCGCGTCGCAACGTTCCGCCATCGCCATCACCATCATCGGCGGCCAGTCGCTTTGCTTATTGCTCACCTTGCTCGTGGTACCGGTCGGCTACTCCCTCGTCGAAGACATGAAAGCTCTGGTCTCCGGCCGCAAGCCAGTCTCCCCTGTCGAGGCCCACGCGCCCGTTCACGGTGACTGATTGCCCGCTCGCTGTCACTCGTGATTGTGTAAACAAAATCTTTACGAAACGGTGGAATCCTTTCTTCGTTTTCCCGCGTTTATATGGATGAAAGGGATGACGATGACCACAGTGACCACCAAACCAGAGATCCGTAAGGAAATGAACGGGACCGTCCATTGCCCGTTGTGCACACACCGGGTGCCCGCGACGGTTCTGGTCGGCCGCCGCTCCGCGATTGTGAAGCCGGGCCAGAAATGTGCCCGCTGCAGTTCTTCACTCGATGCGGGCTTCGTGTTGCAACTGCAACGCGCAGCTTAACTAGTCTATATTGGTATAGAAAGCCGATGGCTAACTCTCGTAAGAAAGGCAACCCTCCGGAAACACCCGTGGTGCCTCGTGAAATTCTGGAGCAGGCCAAGAAGTCGCTCGACAGCGACAAGATCCGCCGCGTCTCCAAATGTGTCGTGTGCGGCACGGAAACCGCGGCCAACTCCGCCGAAGGTCTGTGCTGGGTCTGCCGGCGCCTGAAGATAAGCGCCTGGCACGACGCCGATGTCCAGATGAACGCGCAAGAGTAAGCGGCGAACGCTTTCCTCCGAATTGAACAGAGGCCTGCCCCAACCGGCAGGTCTTTTCCTTAGTAAAATCTAGTTCGGTGTCGCCCGCAGCGCAGGATCGCATTCGCGTCAGCCTTAACAGAATTCTGGACAGCCGGACCTTTGCTAATGCCGAGCGGATGCGCCGTCTGCTCACCTTCCTGATCGAACAGAGCCTCTCTGCCCCTGATCAGTCTCTGAAGGAGATCGTGATCGGTACGGAACTCTACTCGACAGCCTCGGACTTCGATCCGCGCCTCACTTCCGTCGTCCGCGTCGACGCCACCCGCCTGCGTACGAAGCTAAGGGAATACTACACCGCTGAAGGGGCGGCGGACGACCTCATAATCGACCTGCCCAAGGGCACGTACACTCCCAGATTCCGCCAAGCCGCGGCGCAGCCGGAAAGGCCGGCAATTGGGCGCCTGACGCGTCAAGAAACGTCACCCGTTGAGCCCTCGATTGCCGTCCTGCCGTTCTCAAACCTTAGCTCCTCCCCCGACGACTTTTTCAGCGATGGCCTAACCGACGAGATTATTCATGCACTGTCCTCCGTGCCAGGCATCCGTGTCGTCGCTCGCACGTCCTGCTTCGCCCTTAAACACCGCAATGCGGACGTTCGCGAGATCGGCCGCACCCTCAACGTGCACCTCGTACTCGAAGGCAGCGTTCGTAAATCCGAACATTCCCTGCGCGTGACGGTCCAGTTGGTCAGTACCGGGAACGGCTATCAGATCTGGTCCCGCCGATATGACCGCAATATTCACGACGTCTTCGCCGTCCAGGATGAGATCGCCCGCGAAATCGTTCGGACCCTGCGTGCCAGCGCCATTGACGACCGCTCCGAAGAGCCTGGCGGACAACCCGCCAGCTACGACGCGTACGCCTGGTATCTGCGGGGCCGGTATCATCTAAACCGCCAGACAAAGCCTTCTCTCGACCGGGCCATCGAATGCTTCGACCAAGCGATCGGATTGAGTCCCGAATACGCGCCCGCTCTCAGCGGAGCCGCGGTTGCCTGGCTCTACCTCGGCAAATTCTCAATGGCTCGCCCCCTGGAGGTAATGCCCAAGGCGCGTGACCTCGCCGGCCGTGCTCTCCGGCTCAGCAGCCGCGACGCCGAGGCGCTCTCGGTCGCCGCCTGCGTTACAGCCATGTTCGATTGGGACTGGCGCGGCGCCGAACACATGTTCCAACAGGCGCTTCGCATCAAAACCGACGCCGGCTTCTCCACTCACCTGTGCACCATGTTCACGCTCCTGCCGATGGCCCGCTTCGATGAGTCGCTCAAAATGCTTGAAGAGGCCCGGCGTGTCGACCCGCTGTCGCTATTTGTAGCCGCCAGCCGCGGGGCTGTGCTCCTGATGGCCCGCCGCCCGCAGGAGGCGGAACCGGAATACCGCCGCTCCCTCGAACTCGACCCCGATTTCTGGCGTGCACTCGTCGGCTTGGGCCGTTGCTACGAGGCCCGCGGCATGTACGACGACGCCATTGCCTGCTACGAACGGGCTCGTGTCGTTTCAGACGGTGTTCCCTCCTCCATCGGCGCCTTAGGACGTGCTTATGCGATCACCGGCCGCCGCCGGCAAGCTGAACGCCTGCTAGCCCAGTTGGACCTTGCCGCTCAATGCCGCTATGTCTCACCCTACGGTAAGGTTCTCATCTACCTCGGGCTCGGCGACGACAAGGTTTTCGACTGGCTCGAACGCAGTTGTGACGACCGCGCCGCTTGGCTCATGTATCTGGCCAGCGACCCTCGCTTCGATCCCCTTCGAAAGGACCAGCGCTTCCGCGCAATCCTCAATCGTTTGCATCTTCCTCTTCTCGACCACTCGACGGTTGCCGCGTCCCGTTGAAACAGTTTCAAACTGGCGTTACCGCCATACTTTCGGGCATCCTCTGTTTCATAGGCCGATGTCGTTACTCAAAGCCATCACCGATTCGACGGTTCGGAACCCATCCAAGGTGGCCATCGCTTGTGGCGACGCTTCCGTAACCTACGCCGAACTGGACCGCCTTACCCTTTCCTTTGCCAATAATCTTCTTGCCGACGGAGCCGAACCCGGCCACCGCGTTAGTATCCACCTTCAAAACGGCATCGATCTGGTGCTCGCTTGCATCGGTTGTTTGCGCGCCGGCTGTGTGATCGTTCCCATCAACACACGCCTCAAAGGCCGCGAAATCGACTACATTCTGCGCCATAGCGGATCGGCATTCTACGTCGGCGAACCCGAGCTATACTCTGCCGCCGCACCTTCATGCCCGGCGCTTTCCTCGCTCGAACGCTATCTCACCCAAGACAGCACAGCTCCGGGCGTTCGGCCTTTCCATCACCTGCTCCGCCCCAACGCTGCTCCGCTTGCGGCCCCCGATGCCAGCAGCCTCGCCGCCATCATCTACACGTCGGGCACCACCGCCAATCCCAAAGGAGTGATGCACTCCAATACCACCCTCCATGAAGCGGCACTCGTCATGCGAGGCATGGGGCTGGACGATCAGCAGGTCGTCCTGGTGATGTCCTCCATGGCCCACTTGATCGGACTGGCGCTGTTAACCACATCCGCTCTCGCCAACGGCGCTACCACGGTGCTCACTCGTCCCTTCGATTTCAACGGCGCGCTCGAAGCCTTTGTCCGCTGGCGGTGTACCTTCACGCTGGCCCTGCCGGTGCTCTTGCATGGTCTGCTCGAAGCGCAGCGGCAGGCACCCTGCGATGTCGCCTCCGGGCGACTATTCTTCGGCGGCGGCGACAGCGTTTCACCCGCTTTGCAGAACGCCTTTGAGCGCTCGTTCCCGCCCATTTGCGAAGCCCACGGCACCACCGAAGCCGCTCCCATCTTCTGGAATCGCCCGGGTGAGGTCCGCATCGGTTCCATCGGTAAACCCGTCAGCAACGCGGCGGTCAGATTGGTCCATCGCGACAACTCGGAAGCCGCGCAGGGGGAGGTCGGAGAAATCTGGGTCCAAGCCCCCCACCTCATGATCGGCTACTGGCACGACCCGGAAGCCACCGCTATCGCCTGCCGCGACGGCTGGTTCCGCACGGGCGATCTCGCCTATCGCGATCCCGACGGTTACTACTGGTTTGCCGGCCGCACCAAAGAAGTCATCATCCACGGCGGCAGCAACATCTCGCCGCAGGAAGTCGAAGCCGCCCTCTATGAACATCCTGCCGTCGCGGAAGCGGGTGTGATCGGTCAACCCGATGCTGTTTGGGGCGAGGTCGTCGTCGCTCACGTTGCGCTCCGGCAGGGTGCGCGTCTTGACGAAGCCGAACTCATCGATTTTGCCCGCTGCCGCCTGGCCGACTACAAAGTCCCCCGCCGGGTGATCTTCCACACCGAGTTGCCTCGCAACCCAACCGGCAAGATTCAGCGCCGCGCTCTCCGCGACCAGTCCGCGTCATTGGTTCCACCGCTTTACCAGCAACTGAAGTCAGCAGTACCTAGAAAGTGAGGATCGAAAAATGGCCACCACAATTACGGCCCCCCAGCAGGCGTGTGTCTCCACTCCTACCCGCATGCTGATTAACAACGAATGGCTGCCCAGTGCCTCGGGCAAGACCTTCGCCACCCTCAATCCTGCCACCGGCGAAGAACTGGCCCAAGTAGCAGAAGCCGATTCCGCCGACGTCGACACAGCCGTCGCGGCCGCCCGTCAAGCCCTCGAGTCCGGCGCCTGGCGCAGAATCTCTCCTGCCGAGCGAGGCCGGTTCCTTACCCGCCTAGCCGACCTCATGGAGCAGGATGCCGACGAGATTGCCCGTCTGGAAACTCTCGATAACGGCATGCCGTTTTCAGTGGCTCGTATGGTAGCCGTCCCGCTAACGGTTTCGCTCTTCCGTTACTACGCCGGCTGGGCTGACAAAAACCATGGCAAGACCATCCCCATGGGTGGCGAGTACTTCTGCTACACCCGGCACGAACCCGTCGGTGTCGTCGGCCAGATCACTCCCTGGAATTTCCCGCTGCTCATGTACGGCATGAAACTCCCACCGGCCCTGGCCATGGGTAACACCGTCGTCCTGAAGCCCGCCGAACAAACACCGCTCACCGCGCTCCGCATCGGAGAACTCGCCATCCAGGCAGGGTTCCCGCCCGGCGTTATCAATATTCTCCCCGGTTATGGACCCACCGCGGGCGCAGCCCTTGCCAATCACCCCGATGTCGACAAGATCGCCTTCACCGGTTCCACCGAAGTCGGACATTCCATCATGGAGGCATCCGGCCGCACCAATCTGAAGCGTGTGAGCCTGGAACTCGGCGGCAAGAGCCCCAATATCGTCTTCGCCGATGCCGACATGGAACAGGCCATCGAAGGTTGCCACCAAGGCCTCTTCTTCAATCAAGGCCAGGCCTGCTGTGCCGGATCGCGCCTGTTTGTCGAAGATCGTGTCTACGACCAATTCGTGGAAAAGAGCGTGGCTCGCGCCAAGAGCCGTACCGTCGGCGATCCGTTCGACGCGGCCACTGAGCAGGGTCCGCAAGTCGACGCCACCCAGTTCAACCGCGTCATGTCCTACATCGACATCGGCAAGCAGGAGGGAGCAGAACTGCTCACCGGCGGTTGCCGCGTCGGCAACAATGGCTACTTTATCGAGCCCACCGTCTTTGCCAACGTCAAAGACGACATGAAGATTGCCCGCGAAGAGATCTTTGGGCCGGTGATGAGCATTCTCAAGTTCCACAACATTGAAGAAGTCGTCGCCCGCGCCAACAACACCTCCTACGGCCTCGCCGCCGCCGTCTGGACCCGCGACCTCGGCAAAGCACACGCGATCGCCAACAACGTCAAAGCCGGCACCGTTTGGGTAAACTGCTTCGAAGTCTTCGATGCAGCCGCCCCGTTTGGAGGCTTCAAACAATCCGGAATCGGCCGTGAAATGGGCGAATACGCCCTCCAACTCTACACGGAAGTAAAGACGGTCATCATGAAGCACTGACCGCAACCCTGTCGCTGGTTCGAGTTAGCGATGAGCACGTTCCTGCAACCGCACCGCTCCCGCAGAGGGAGCGGTTTGGTTTTTGGGAAAACAAATACCCAACCAGGTTAGGCCGTCACCCCGCCTTTTTCACGTGGCACTTTGTGCAGTTACCCTTGCTCGCAAAAGCAGCCCCGCCCGCCACATGACACGCCGCGCAGGACGACTTTGCCGCCTCGGCCGTTTTGTGCATCGCTGCCTTAAAGTTCAACGGAGCGGTCGCCGACTGCGGAAAGAGCTTGTCGTGGCACGCCTTGCAATCGCCTTTGGCATGCTTCACGTGACCTTTATGATCGTACTTCACGTCCCCCATCTTGGCTTTGAAAACCAGTTGATCGGGGGGCGTTTTGGCCGTCTGCGCCTGGGCCGTCCAGAGCAGCCAAGTGGATGAAAACAGGAAAGTAATTGCCAACATCAGTCGAGACATAAACAAGTAGTTGCAACTCCTCAATTCACAATAACAGACTTTAACGGCGGGTACAGCGTTTCGGAATCTTCCAAAACTCACAAAGCCCTACGGGTTTTTGTAGAATGAAAGAATCCGCTCTAGCATGCACCTGAAGTTACCTGCACTGCTCATCGGCCTATCGCTGGCCGCTCCTTTATATCCCCAAAGCAACACTGGTAGTACGCAGCCTGAGGTCCCCGCCGCCGACCCAAAGCTCCAAACCGCCCTCGAGGAAACTCTGAAAGGTCTCGGCCTCAAGGACGTCGTGCAGGAACACCGCCTCGCCGTGTCGCTGATGGACATCACCGACCCGAATCAGCCCCGCTACGCCGGCGCCAACGACCGGCAGATGATGTACGCCGCCTCCCTCCCTAAGATCGCCATCGTCCTCGCCGGGTTTGAAGCGATTCGCGACGGTCTGCTCCAATACACCCCGTCGGTGAAGGAGATGTTCACCCGCACTATCCGCTTCTCCTCGAACATCGACGCCTCGAAAGCCATCAAAGCCGTCGGCTTCGAATACATCGCGAAGGTCCTTACCAACCCCGTCTATCGCCTCTACGACCCGCTTCTAAACGGCGGCCTCTGGATCGGCAAAGCCTACGGCGGCCAGGTTGGTATCGCTGAGTATTGGAAGCGCGACCCCCTCGCCAACCTCACCCATGCCGCCACCGCCCTCCAGGTCACGCGCTTCTTCTGGCTGATGGATCAGGGCCGTCTCGTGAACCCGGAATATTCCGCGGAAATGAAAGAGATCTTCTCCAAACCCGGCATCCACCACAAGTTCGTCAAAGGCTTGGAAGCCTTGGGCGTCCGCGAGATCTACCGCAAGTCCGGCTCTTGGGAAGACGCCCATTGCGACGCCGCCCTCGTCGAGCACAACGGCAAGCGTTACATCGCGGTCGCGCTCATGAAAGATCAGCGCGGCGGCGAGATCCTGCCTAAGCTCATCCAGAAGCTCGACGCTCTGGTCGTCAACCGCCCCGAAATCTCCCGCGCCGCCTCGTCCCTGCTCTCTTCAAGGCCGAGCTTGGATTAGCCGCTCGATCAGCGTCGCAATGGTCTGGTGCTCTATTGCCGAGTTCAGCCGTAGCACGTTCGACATCAACGCCACCAGATACGCCTTACTGCCCGACTCCACTACGGCCACCGAGTGCATCAGGTTCAGCTTGTTGCCCTTGTACTGCTCGCACCGGAACCCCGGCTCCGGCGCGCACTCGAACAACGAGCCTGACTTGAAGTACACCGCCGCCTTGTCGAGCGCCGGCGACGACGAATACCGGTACCGCGGCCGCCCAAAGTACAGCAACCGTTTCAATTCCAAACTCGACCACGCATCCACCAGCTTCCCCTGTTCCATCTTCACCAGCCACCGAATCAACTCGTTCGGCGTCGCATAGCTGCCGGTCCCGGGCACGACGCTCGATGCGTTGTTCGTGAAGAACGAGCCAATCCGCAGCTTCGTAATATCCAGCCCACTTTCGCGCAAAGCCGACTCGTTGCACTCCAATGCCAGTTCGCTCAACTGCTTCTTCGACGTTTCTTTGAAGAACGCGTCCGCTTCCATCTGCGGCACTGGATAGCGGTTGCCGAACTGAAACAGCAGCATGCAGTGCTTCCACACCTCTGATGCCGCCGCGTTCGAACTCTGCGACAGCATGTGGTCCAGCCACTCCCACAAACTGAACTTGTCGCCAATGTTGATCCGCCGGTTCGCCACCGCCTTCCGCCCCACATCCCAGTAAGGCACCGTCTTGCTATCGGTATGAACAAACGAATCAGCCGTAATGACGGTCTCTTTCAAAATCCGTTCCCGCGCGGCCACGTCGTTCGGATACGCACGCTTCAGTCCTCCAAAGATGCCCGTCGCAATCAGGATCTTCCCCACGCTCCCCGGTATCCGTTTCTCATCCGGCCGAACAGCCGCATATAACGGTGTGGCAGGATTACTGATCTCCACCACAGCGATGTTGTACGACGTGTCCCGACCCGCAAAAATCCCCTCCAACCCTTTCTGCAAGTACGGATCTTTCGGGGTACTCGGCGCGACATCGAACGTCTCCGCCACTCCCTGCAACCGCAACCGTATATCGGAGGTTGAAAGCATCGCCCCGGGCACCAGTTTCATCGTCTGCCGGTACCCTTCCAGGCGCCGTATCCCCGTCCGCGAAAACCCATCCAACGGATAAGCCGACCCCGCCGCAGCCGACCCTAGCAACGAAACAAACACCCTCCGATTCATCGCAGCTCTAATTCTCGCTCACTGAATCGGGGCGCTAAGATGATAGTTGGGCGGTTTAAGAAGTTCCAACACTATGCCGACGCGACCTGTTCGCTGGAATATCAAAGTATCCTCGGAGACCGATTCAACCCTACGCTCTTTCCTTGGAGCAAGAGGCCGGACGAAAGGGGATATGTCGAAGTTCATCGAAGACGCCGTCCGCTGGCGTCTGTTTAGCCGAACGATCCACGACATCAAGCAGCGAAACGCGGCAACAGACCCGGTCGAGTTAGAGCAGATCATCAACGAAGCAGTGCGCGAGGCCCGCGCCGAACGTAGCCCCAAACCGACCCGCTAGCCCCGCCCATGCGCGCAGTGCTGGACGTCAACATCCTGGTTTCGGCACTGATTTCTCCCACTGGCATTCCAGCGAACCTCTACTCCGCTTGGGAAGCCGGTCAGTTCGTCCTGCTCACCTGTATGGAGCACCTTGACGAAGTTCGCGCTACCCTCCATAAACCCCGCGTTGCCGAACTTATCAAGCCGTACCGCGCGGGCCGTCTTGTCAATCAGATTCGAAAACTCGCTGAACTCGCCGAACCCTTGCCCGTGGTTAAGCGCTCGCCGGATCCGAATGATGATTACCTGCTTGCTTTAGCCGAGGTAGGACGTGCCGATTACCTTGTCACCGGAGACAAGGCCGGACTTCTGTGCCTACGCCGCCACAAAGGAACGCGAATAATCGCCCCGGTCGCGTTCAGCAAGATACTCTCCAGACGTTATTCTCCGCGCGCGTAGCGCCTCAGCGCGACAAAACAACCCTACTGCAGCACCTCCCCTAACCGCACCATCCGCACCCCTCGTCCCCCCTTATCGAACTGCGACAACGCCTGCAGTGTCCGGAACTCCTGGAACCGTGCCAGCGGCCGGATCTGGAACAGCCGTAATGCACCCTTCTCAAACCCGAACTCGATATCCCACGGCAACACACCACCGCTTGGACCACTTACGGGCGGGTATTTCGCCTTCACCTCCGCCACCATCGCCCGTAGCTGATCGATCTCCGCGGGTTGCAACAGCACGTCATCCCGCGCCGGCGGCAGGAACAGGAATCCGCCGGTTGGCGACAGAGTCTTCCGATAAGTCGGCCGCCCCTGCTGCAGTAACCGCACCATCCCATTCGGACCGAGTAACAACGACTCCGCCACGCCGCCATCTACCACCGCGCTCACGCCCTCGCTGGCGTTGACTGTGATGTACTGCTGGTCACCCGTCTCTAAGTCTGTTGTGGCAATAACTCCCGACTTATCGTTGGGCACCGCGCGCATTACGATCACCGACGGATACACCTTATCTGTGCCCTGCATCGCCCGGCTCCGCCAGTCATAAGCCCGTTCCGTGAACGGTGACGCCCATACCCGCCGGATCGCTTTCAAAATGTTCTCCGCGCCCACCTCGTTCGGCAACGTCAAATTCAAGCCTGCGCCGGTGAACTGCGGTAAGTCCTCGGCATTCGTGTCGCTGCGCACGTAATAACCCGTACCAGGCTTCACCACAGCCCGTATCTGTTGTTCGAAGTCCGCGAGCAGCGGCATCGTCTCGATCGTGTGCCGGATCTGCGCCAACCGCGGATAGGTATACCGCTGGATCGCCGACGGCTCCGCACCGGATGCGCGCATCCGCTCCGCCTCCTGCGCGATCTCTGTGATCTGCGCCTGAATCGTCTTGCCCGACCCGTCCACAACCCGGTTGATGTGCTTATAGAAGATCCCGAACGGGATCACATTCCCTTCCGCTACCTTATCGGGAAAGTGCCTCGCCAGTTGTCCTAAGTTCGCCGCCTTGGGACCGCAAATCACACCTGAGTCTTTTGTACTTACTTCCGTCAGATTCCGCAGCCGAGTATCCTCCAGCCGCAGCCGCGACGTGTCCAGCAGGATCCGCGTCACATTCGCCGCCGGAGCGCTCGCCCACAGCCTCCGCTCTTCCGGACTCAGGCTCGCGATCTCCTTCAGCACCACCACGTTCCGCGGCGTCACCGCATAGAACAAATCCGTATTCGCCCGTGTCTGCAAGGTCGGCTTCAAACTCGATGGAATCACCGCATTCGGAATCCCCAAGTTAGCCGCCAGTAACTGGGCGTGCGATAACTGGTTACCCGAATCCAGCGTCAAGATACCAGCCATCGGCTTCAGATCCGACACCGTCTCCGGGATCACATAAATTCCCCGCGGATCGACCGCCTGCCGTTCATCGGCCAGGAAGTTCAACTTGCCGACCGCGATCCCCGGATTCAATCCCACCACGCCCGCGCTCGATTCCTGCCCGAACACCGAATGGCGTATCTCGGCCACACGGTCCGCGTCCGCCAGCAGCACTTGTAGATGCGTGGTCAGCGGCAACGCCATGGTCGACCGCAACAGGTGATCGATAAACCCGGCGGCCGCCGGTTCCACGCCCTCATAGAGACGGCCCACCGGACCAAACACGCTCGCCACCGTCGCCCGCGACCATTCCGACGCCCGCCCGATATACCGGATCGACGCCCGGTAATCCGCCGCCGGAATCTCGCCGCGCGACCGCAGCCGTTTCACCTCATCTTCAATCGCCGCCAATTGCCGCTCCGACAACAGTCCCGCCCCCACGGCGATCCGCACATGCTCCAGGCTGATCTCCAGTTCTTCATCCCGTGTGAGCCGCTGCGGCGCGCGCCGCCATTCGAACGCCTTCACTTGGACGAGATTGTTCAAGTCCAGCAACGCCAGATTGCGCCGCCCGTCGGACGACCGCTGCACCTCTTTCCGGATCGCCAGCGTCAGCGCCGCCGCCTTCTTCAGCGCCGCCATCCCGCCCGACTCGCTGAGCGCGGTCGCCAGTTCATCGATCGCGCCCGCGATCGGCGTCCCCACGGCCGCTTGCTTGTAAGCCGCCAGCATCGCACCCCACCGCGACGGGTCCTGCTGCGCCTCGAGCAACTTCACCAGTTCCGTCAACGCCGCCTTCGCCCGCTCGCCTGGATTCTGCTTCTCGAGGAACGCCTTCACCGCCCCCAAATCTTCCGGACCCGGATACGAATGAATCTTCGCCCGTATCCCCTGGAACCGCGCATCGGCATTGTTCGCCTCCGCCGCCAGCGTCCGGATCCGCTTCACCGCCGAATCCTCAATCCCATGCGGCAGCGCATCCACCAATTGCTGCGCCAGGTAATAGTTCCGCTCCAGGAACCGTGGATTCGAAAACAGCCGTGTCAGCAAATATCTTCCGGCCTTTTCCTCATCCTCAATCTGCCGCGCCCCGCGATATGTCGCCGCCTTCCGGTAGATCCAACCCTGATCGATCTCGATCAGGTATTTCTCGAGCACCAACTCCTTCAGCCGGTGGTAGTCTCGCGCCGCGTCCAGAAACCGCTCCGTTGAAAACGCCGGCAGCAGGTTGTCAGCCAGCACCGTCCCGACATGCAGCCCGGCGTCATGCAACTTGCGCGCTTCGTCCGTCAGGTCCCCATGCTGCACGCCGCCGCCCACCGCTGCACAGCTTCCATTTACCGGCTGCGTCGACCCGTCTTTGCAGTACCACAGGATCTTCGAATAGGGTCCCCTGGGATTCGTCTTCATCTCCTCGATTGCCGCCCGCGCCTGCTGCACCTGCCTGTCAGACAGGGGCGGCAACAGGCTCTCAGCCCCGAAAAGCGAAGCAACAATCAGAAGCGGAGCCCAGCACAACCTCATACACCTCGATTCTCGCGCATGGCACAGCCGCGCTGTCACGTTCGCACGCGAAAACACCGAAACACCTCATCCCGGTTGTCACGTTGCGAGCCCACCATGGCCCTGGCGCCGGTATTACTCTAAATACACCGCATACAACCGGGGATTCGCCACCCCCTGGCGAGCCCACGAAACCTTGATCCGAAAGGCCCGGCCCACCGGCAGCGACCCTCCGCCGAACGGCACTGGCCGCTTCAATCCTGGCGCGGTCACCTTTTCGGTCAACCCGCCGATTACGCGGTCGTCCGGGCCCAAGACTTCCACCGCCAAGCCATCTTCGGCTGATACCCCGTCCACATTGAGATACATCCGCGCCCGATGTGCTAACACGATTTCCCGAGATACGACGGTCGTCTCATTCCAGCGGATCTTGCCCGGCATGCGCCCGAGATATCCAAAGCGGTCGCGAGGCATTTTCGCCATACCAATCCACCCGTGCGGATAGCGTAACTCTTCCTGGACCGGGGGCGGGGCCCCCGTGGAAGTGTTCCAGTGGCTATACCAGATGTACGTTTCCGTCTCCGTGTTATGAAAAGCGGTGCCCTGGAGCAAAGACTCCGAATCCCACGCGCCTTCCTCGCCATGCACCAACATGCTGAACCGCGGTACGGGTTCGCGGTAGTGGACACCGTCGTTACTGACGATAAAGCCCAAATCCATCTTCAGACCCGCCAAAGGGTTTAAGTTCGAACCTTTAATCGTGTCGCCATACCAACGCCCATAGAGCCCGAGAATCACATTGCCGCGATTCCACAACCCCGCGCCCAAGTGCGCCTCCTGCCCACGATTCACCGGCGCCGGCACATGCTCGCCACCGCGCCAAAACCCCAAGGCCGCTCCCTTGGACCACCGCACGAAATCGGGCGATTCGTAGACCATCATGACGCGACCGGCCGGCACCCCGGGCGGATAGATCTTTTGCGGAGGCCGGATGATCTCCTGCCCCGAGATGTAATACTTGCCGTCAAACCGAACCAAGCCTGAACTCTCAAACCCACCCTCGGTCATGGGGCGGTTGGACATCATCTTCCAGCGCAGGCCGTCGGGGCTGATGGCTGTTACCGCCACCGAGCAGGCGCACTCCGTCTGGTGGGCGATGTACACCATCTTGTACCGGCGCGAAGCATCGCGATCGTCGTTATCGCGCAGAACCGAGACGTAGTCGTAAGGCCGCGACAACGGCTCCGACTCGGGTTCCACCCGTACGAGGTTATTTCGCGTGTTCCCCCGGAACTCGACCAACCCTAACTCGGGCTTCTCCCAATGCACGCCATCGCGACTTTCGGCATAAGCGATGGGCCGGTAGTACCGCATCTTCTCCGGATCACCCGGCACCGACGGATCGGGCCGAGGCTCGGCGATGTACCACATCCGGAACTTACCGGCCTCATTGAGGACGGTCCCATAGAGCAATACGCCGTAGCCATCCACCGCGGCCGCGGATCCTGGCTTCATCACCGGATTTTCGGCCACCTTCACCGGGCGTTCTAAAGTCAACTGCAGGTTCGACCGCCAAGGCAGCCAGTGATCATCGAAGGCGAACAGGACTTTAGGGTCGTCGGCAGCCTGTAGCCCGGTGACGGAAAGGAGGATTGCGAGGGCCAGGCCGGCGCAGTGTGTCAGCATGTGGTGTATTGTACAACCGTGTCTGGCTGGTAGGTTCGTTTCGCAAAGTGTTGATTTGGTTGGGGCATCAGGCGGCCTGGTTGTAGATGGGGGGAGCGTTGACGCCGCAGCATCGCTTGTATTTGTTGCCGGAGCCGCAGGGGCAGGGGGAGTTGCGGCCGACTTCG
>JADLDI010000036.1 GCA_020846745.1 Bryobacterales bacterium
GAAAGGTCAGCGCCGTCAACTCGCCCACACCGTCGATGGAGGTGATCAGCTGGATTTCGGGGTAACGCTGGGCGATCTGGTGGATCTTCTGGTCCAGCGCATGGATCTGGGCAGTTACGGCCTCGATACCGTAACAGGCTCAGCTTTCGTGTCCAGCCAGTTCCGGTCGCGCGGCAGTTCACGCCCGCAAATCTGATACTTTGGATGGTTCACATCGTGTCCCCACAATCCTTTACCCTGCTCTTCGTCGCCCTCGGACTGGCCGCCGCCCTAGCTACCGCCGAAACGAACCCAAAAAACTGGGCCGACTACGGTGGCGGACCCGATTCGTCTCACTTCGTTGCGCTCAACCAGTTCACCAAGTCCAACGTCAGCCAATTGCAGGTGGCCTGGGTCTACCCCACAGGAGACAACCAAGCCTACCTGTTTAATCCCGTCATCGTCGACGGCGTCATGTACGTGCTGGCGCGCAACAGTTCACTGGTTGCCTTGGACGCCGCTACGGGTAAGGAAATCTGGGTCCACCAGAACCTCCCAGGTCTGACCTCTCGCGGCATCGCCTTCTGGGAAAGCAGAGATCGCAAGGACCGCCGGCTGATCTTCGCCATGAACGACTATCTGCAGGAAATCGACGCCCGGACAGGCAAGTCGATCCTCACCTTCGGCCGAGAAGGTCTGGTCGACTTGCGCGAAGGGTTGGGCCGCGACCCCAAGAGCATCAACCGGATTCAAACCGACACCCCGGGCCGCGTTTTTGAGGACCTCATCCTGATGGGTTCCACACCCGGCGAGGCCTATCTCTCCGCTCCGGGCGACATACGGGCTTACAACGTAGTGACCGGCAAGTTAGTCTGGACTTTCCACACCATTCCCCATCCAGGTGAGTTCGGCTATGACACATGGCCCAAGGATGCCTGGAAATACTCCGGCGGAACGAACACCTGGGGCGAGATCACGGTGGACGTGAAGCGGGGCATCGCCTATTTCCCAACCGGTTCGCCAACCTATGACTATTACGGAGCCGACCGCATCGGAACGAACCTGTTCGGCAACTGCATCATCGCCCTCGATGCACGCACCGGCAAGCGCTTGTGGCACTACCAACTGGTCCATCACGACCTGTGGGACTACGACACCACGGCGGCGCCGCAGTTGCTCACCGTCACGCACAACGGCAAGCGCGTCGATGTTGTCGCGCAGTCGAGCAAGCAGGGGTTCTTGTACGTCTTCGACCGTGTATCCGGCAAGCCGCTGTGGCCGATTGAAGAACGGCCGGTCGCGAAAAGTCTCGTGCCCGGCGAACAGGCCTGGCCCACGCAACCCTTCCCGACCGCTCCGCCGCCGTTTGCACGCCAGACAGCGACGGCCGACGATGTGAACCCCTATATCCTCACACCGGAGGAGCGCGCCGCGTGGAAGGCGCGCATCGCCAAGATGCGAAACGAAGGCCTCTACACGCCGCCTGGGTTTGAAGAGACCATCTCGATGCCTGGCGCGCGTGGCGGATCCAATTGGGCGAGCGGAGCCGTGAATCCGGCCAAGGGCCTGATGTATCTGAACACCCAGAATTGGCCGACCATCTATAAGCTGAGCCAGCAGGATCCGCTGGCCAAACCCAGCTCTGGCGCCGACGGCAAATCCCTCTATGAAGCCAGGTGTCAGGCTTGCCATGGCGTCAAGGGCGTTCGCGCGGGCGCGGGTCCGCCGGCGCTGGCCGCGATCGGGAAGCGAATGCCGCTCGACGCTTTCACCACCCCGGTTCGCAATGGCCGCGGCAAGATGCCCGCGTTTAGAGATCTGGATGACGACCAGGTCCAACGCCTGTTCGAATACCTGAACCGCCAGAAACTCCCCACCGGTATGGGCGCTCCGCCATCGCCTGCGAACACGGCCGCTCGTGGACCCGTAGTCGCCTCCGGCGGTGTACCGGGCGGACTCGTCGCCAGGGAAGGGAACGGCGCACGCTACACCCCGCTCGGCGGTCCCGACTACCCGCCGGGGAGCGACACGCCGAAAGTCCGCTACTACACCGACTGGGGCCTCTATCCCAACCAGCCTTACGTTCTGCGGCCGCCATGGTCGCAAGTGGTCGCCTATGACCTGAATGCCGGCACCATCAAATGGCAGGTTCCATTGGGCCAGGACGCCGCGGCCGAGGCTCAGGGCGCAAAAAACACCGGCGCGTTCATGGCCGAACACCACGGTATGATTGTGACCTCCACCGGGCTGATCTTCATCGCAGCGAGCGATGGCAAACTCCGGGCGCTCGACGAAGAAACGGGCGAGGTCCTGTGGACCGCCAAACTGCCGGCCGGCGCGGAAGGCATCCCATCCATGTATGAAGCCGGTGGACGACAGTACCTGGTAGTCTCCGCATCATCGCCTGTCACACCGGGCGGCGGGCATCCGGCCCACCAGCACATAAAGCCCGATCTGCGCGCCGATCTGCCAAAAGGCTACGTCGTGTTCGCGCTGCCAGGCAGATAGCCTATGACTGCCGACCCGAGCCGCCGCTTTGCCAAGCGGCGGGTGTTCGCCAATCCAAGTCACACCCTATTCAATCCGGCCCGCGCCGGTGGCTGGGTATTCCTGTCGCACCACTCCCAATTAATCGTATTAACGTTTAACGCAGTCGTAATTGGGTTCGTTCCGCACGGATTCTTGGAGGGCGGTCTGGTAGCCGATTTTGGCGTACTGGCTGATGAGGAAGTTGACGGAGATATCGAGGTTGGCAGCATCGTCGCGTATTTCGGCGGCTACGGACGGGGGGAAGTGGGTGAGGATGTCTTCGGATGGCGCGGCGCTCCCTGACGGTCGCGGCTCCGTTTCGGGGGAGGTGCGAGGTGGGGGAGTTCGTTTCGCAAAGCGTTGAATTTTAAGGGCGTCGGCCAGTGGGAGCGACGGACGCGGCGCTTCCGGGTTGGCTTCTATTAGCTGGCAGAGGCGGTTCGTTTGGGAATCTTTTAGTTGTTTATAGGCGCGGTTGAACGATCCCTCGAAGCGGATGTAGTAACGGGAGTACAGTTCGGCTTGTTTGACGGTGGCGGGGTGGTAGAGGGGGTCTTTGCCTTCTGAAAGGTCGTAGAGTTCGTTTTCCAAATC
>JADLDI010000037.1 GCA_020846745.1 Bryobacterales bacterium
ACCATGTAGGTACTGACGGTCGCGGCTCCGTTATGGGGCGGTGCACGGGTCGGTAGCGGGGGCGGGAGTTCGTTTCGCAAATGATTGAAAGCAGGCTGCAAAGCTTCCGGAATGGCTCCGGAGGCGAGGCCGTGCTTAAGAGCACTTTTGAGGAGGTTTTCTTGCCTTCCGGGGTTTTGGGTCCGGTGCTGTTTGTCGACATACTTTCCTGATTCCTTTCGAATAGGGCTTCGCCCTGGGTTAGCCGTCGTTGACGGGGGTGAAGAAGGACCGCGGGCTGACGCGCCGCGGTTCGGTTACGGCGACGGCTGGCGACCGGGGCTTCGCGCTAGGAGTAACACGGGCGAAAGCGGGCGCGGCAGTAGCGGAGGGGGCTTTGGGGCTTGGAAAGTGCGGTTAAGTTGCTGGTGGAGAGGGGGTTAGAAGATATTTTGAGTTTTTGCAATTGGTTGTGAATGGATTTTTTCGGGGTTGACGAAAAATGGGCGAAAGCATCGGTCATGGCGGATTTTTTGATCTCTCGCCAAGACCCTAAGACGCAAAGAACGCCGCCGCGAAATGCGGATTGGATATCGTGCGGCTTGAGTAAAGAGAGTTATGGAGCAGAAAGAAGTTGGAGTTAATTTCGGAGTACAGCCAAATGCCTGCCAACATTGCGGCAGATCTGGGTTAACTCGAGTTTTCTGCCACGAAACGTCAGAATCTGACCATGTAGGTACTGACGCTCCCGCTCCGTATCGGAAATTGGGGAAGGTGTCGACAAGAGTGTCACCCCACATTGGGGTGATGCGCCACAAGGGGGGGTTATTGGGTGCGGCCGGGGAGAGGCAAACGGCTGGGGAGGCGGCTGCCTTGGCGTTGGGAGGGTTGCGGGCCGGGTCCTTCGCCGACGTTGGACCTCCTGGCGGGCGCACCGGAGAAGTTCAGTTCCGATTCGGTAAACGAGAGGGAGCGGTCGAGGACCATTTCAACGGTGGTTCCGCGGGGTAAGGCGGCGTCCGGTCCACGGCTCATCAGGACGCCGACAAGGCCGGCGGTGGCTCCGGCGGCAGCGCCGATTCCGGCACCCATACCGGCGCGACCGGAGGACGATCCGATGATTGCGCCCAGCGCCGCGCCGCCGGCGCCCGTTTCACCGACGGTTCGGGCGTCGCCACCTTTATTGCCTTCCCCTTTGATTTTGCCTTCGGAGCGGTCGAGTTGTTCGCTGGCGCGGCCGTCTAAGCCGCCCACACGGGCGCGAAAGTCGCGGGTGACGCCATTGGGCAAGGTAAGAGAGTCAAACCGAACGAATAACTCAGCCCGTCCCTTGATCCTACCGGCGCGCTTGGATTGAGTAACGGTGCCGGCGACGTAGCTGCCCGGGGGAATGACGATACGGCCGTCAGCGAGGATGGGGAAGACGGTTTCGAGATAGACGCGATCGCCTTCAATGGCCTGTTTGGTGCTGATGCTGTTGATTAGCCCCAAGGGGATTTTCGTGCCGGTAGATATGGTGAACGACTTCTCCTCCGGAGCGGCGGAGTCTGCCTGTTGTTGGGCGATCAAGGGCAGGGCAAGCGTAGCAAGCAGCAAGCACTTCATACGAAGGTACCTATTCAAAGGATACTTGACGGGTGCGAGGGTGGAATGGTTGCTGGGAAGTGTGGGATAGAAAAGGTTGCCGAAGAGGCCGAGCGGGAGGTCGGGCCGCGAACGTAGACTGTTCGGCCTACAGGGGGATTTGGGGGCGGGCTAGTTCACTGGAATTGAGAGGGTGTCCTGGCTCGCGAGATCGTCGTAGGCGATGCGGAGCGGGATGCGTGAACCGGCGGGGGAGGGCGGCAGCCGGAAGTTGATCTGGTAGAGGCCGGGGAAGCCGGGGGCGAGGCCCACATATAAGATGTTCTGCGCGGGCGCGATTTGGCTGTCCCATAACAGGGCGAATCGCTTGGAGTTGGCCAGGGGGGTGGCGCCTTTGGGGATCTCTCCGCCGGTGGTTGGCGGGACGACCGGGCCGAGGCCGGTGGCGAATAAGATGACGACGTCGCCGGGCCTGGCGGGGCGTTGGCTGGAGACAATGGCTCCATCGGAGGCGACGACGATGGGTGTCGTTTCGTCGAGCTGGAACAATGACGGCGCGGCCGATTCGACGCGAAGTTTGATTTCCGGACCGGCCACGCCGTCGCGAATAACCTGCAGTTCAACATTGCCGGGGACCAGGTCTGGCGGGACCAGGAAGTTAATCTGCTTGGGAGATACGAAGTAGAGGGGAGCGGGGACACCGCCGATCAGGACGCGAACGCCGGTTTGCGGCAACAAAGTGGGCACGCGGCCATCGCGGATATCGTTGGCGGCGAGCGCTCGCGTAGAAAAGCATAGATTTGTCCCGTAAACGGTAACGATGGTGTTGGGCGCGAGAGGGCCGGGGAGGGCACTGGCGCCGTTAACGATGCTGGAAGCTGTATATGCCGGGGCTTGCAGGGGCGCTACTTCGGCGCGGAGGGCGTTAGCCGCGGGCCAGGCGGCAACGCAGGCAAGGCCGGCCAAGAACGAAGCGGCGGCCCGCATACGGCTGACTACAGTCTAGCCGTGGATGGGGCCGCCGCCAATCCCCCCACCAAGGGAGAGGGATAGTATAGAGTTGGCTACCTGCCGACGTAGAGCGTTACGTCGGGGGAAGTGCGGCTGCCGACGCGAAGGCGGACCTGATTATCGGCATTGGTGCGAGCGTTGGCCGGCACTTTCAAGTTGATCTGATAAAGCGCGCTGATGCTATAGGGCGCAAGTCCTACGTAGGTGACGTCAGCGGCGGCGAGGGCGGTACCGTTCCATTCGACAACGGCGTTCTGGCGCAGCCTGGCCACGTCGGTGGGAATTTCGCCAGCCTGGTAGACGGGGTCGGTGAAGCCTAGACCGGTGGCAAACAGGATGAGCGTGTCACCGGGCTTGGGAGCTTTGGCGAAGGAGAACTGCGCCGGATTGGCGGCAATCGATCCATCGAGCATGACGGCGGCGGCGGCATCGGAGGGCAAGAGGCGGAAAAAGGCGGGGGCAGCGTCAGCGAGTTGGATGTTGACGGGATCGCTGCGGCGTTCGTTGGTCTGGCCGGGATTGGCGATGACGCGAACGGGGAAGGAACCCTGCTCGGTAGTGGTTGGAATCTGGACGTTAATTTGTTCGGGGCCGACGTAGGTGATGGGAGCGCGCCGGCCGTTGATTTCGACGGCGACGCAAGAGGCGGTGGAGGGGTACTTGTCATCGACAAAGTCGAGGGTGTCGACAATAAAATCCTTTGCGGGGGCCTGGAAGCCGGTACCGTCGACGATCAGCATGGAGTTAGAGGCAAACGGACCGTCGGCAAGCGAGGCGCCGTGGCGGGTTTTGGTGATGCGCGGGGTGGCGGTTAGATTGCAGTTCTGGGGTTGGATGGTCGAGTCGGTAGTGTAGATGAAGTCGCCCGTGTTGGTGCCGTTATTGTTGGCGGCGTTACCGGCAGCGTAGAAGACGACGGGACCGACATCGGAGGAAGGCGGCATCCACTCGATATCCCAGGATGCACTGCCACGCTGACCGGCGAAGGTGGTCGGCTGTGTATGTTCCACAAACTCGCGGAGGCCGTTGCAGGGCGCAAAGGTGTTATCGAAGCACTTGACGAGATAGTTATTGGCCGGAAGAAAAGTGCCGGCGGGCTGAGTTGGGTCGCTTGCGAGGCGTGCCGTTAATTGGAAACCCCAACGGGCGGCAGTGGGGTGTTGCAGCATGACGCGAATTTTCTGCTTCACGCCGGGCTTGTAGTCACGGACCAGGATGGTTAGTTTGCCGACGCCGTCATTGAGGTTGTTACCTCGATGGCAGGCGGTGCAGGTAAGTCCACCGTCGGCGGCAGCGCCCGTTCTGCCAGGCACGGGGCCTGTGCTGAACGCAAGGCCCGGCACGGCGATTCCAATCAGCAATAGACACAGGAAGAGTGTCTGTTTGAGCGACATGCAATTCTCCTTTTATACGAACTAGAAATTATCGTTGAACCGTTGTGAACAGGTTCTGCCCGTCGGGGACACCGTTGATGGTGACCTTCAGGGCGACATCGCCATTGGGCACGTCGGGCACCGTGGCATCGATGCGGCACAGGCCGACGAGATTCGGCTCCATGAATGAATCCGCAACGGCGACGGTTTCGCCAAACTGAACCTGAACAGACGAAGACAGCCGCCTGATTCCAGTTATGATCTGGCCCGCGGGCGATTCGGGCGTGGTGGGCCCGCAGCCGACGGCGTAGACGATGATCTTGTCGCCGGGCTTGGCGGGGCGGAAAGCGGCTCCTGTGACGAGGTTTTCGCGGCCGACGAATGTGCGCAAGTCGGGGTGGAGCGCGGCCACATACTGCTTGCCGCCGACGTTGAAAACGGGTGTGGTCAACAGGCCCGGCGATACGGCGGCGGCTTTGACGGTGGTTTTCGCAGAGCCGGCCGAGCTTTCGATTTCGAGCTGAATACCGTCGCCGACGCCGATGCCGTCGGGCACCTGGAAATTGACCTGTGTGGGGCTGATATAGCTGATGAAGGCAGACTTGCCTGCGACTTTCACCTTTACGGTGCTTACTTCGGTGGGGGCCTGATTGCCCTGGAAGTCTGAGCCTAACCACTCGCGTGTGGTGGCGGAGAGATTAGTGCCTTTGATGTAGGCCCATGTGCCCGGGCTGAGGGTAGTGGCTTCGCTCCAGACTTGCTGGACGCTTTGAATGGCGGTGGGAGAGCCGGAGACGGCTTTGGGAGTGAGGGTGAACCGGCGGAGATATATGCGGTCGCCGCTGGGGTCGTTGTTGTTGTTTGCTGCGTTCGCTGCTAAGTAAACCGTGACAACGCCTAAGTCAGTGGATGGTGGCGTCCAATCAAATTCGAACGTGTTGTTCTCATTCGGGAGCTTATGGTTTATATATTGAATCGGCGCCGCGCTTGGGCATGGCAATGTCAGAGAGCCAGTCTGACACTGGACAAAGGTCTGAGCGCTAATGTCTGCGAAGCTTCCTGCTTGAGAGTTGTCACCGAGGCGTGCAGATGCCTGGAATCCGAAGACTCGGCCGGGACCGTTGAGACCTTGACCGGTCACTTTGACAGTCCAGCGTTGCTTGACGCCCGGTGTGTAAGTGCCGCTTTCTGATGTTTCCAGCTCGATACCTGAGTCTTTGACCGGATTACCGGCGCCGACGTGGCAGGTGGCTTGGGCGCAACCATTGGGTTCTTCGCCGGGGCCGGCCGTATGACCGGGTTCGGGGCCGTCGTGATAGGCCAACAGGGCCAAGGAAAATAGGGCCGAAAAGAAGACACCAGAAGTAATAGATAACTTACGTTTAATCGTCATGGAACCACCCAATTCGTAATCAGTCTAGCGGGATTGGGGTGTTCGAGTTGTTAATTGTTTTGAGTGCTTTAGGCGGAGAGCTTTGCGGGCGATGGTGCTGAGCGGGATGTCGTGCAAATTGGCGATTTCGAACCATTTGAAATGGTGGGGAACTGTTGTGATATGCGCCTGCCGGACGGTGATGTGAATGTCATGAATGGTGATGGCGTGGCGAACGGTGCCGATAATCTCGCCGATTGTCGCGTCTTGCAGATAGTCCGGGTCGGGTAATTCCCAAAAGCCGGCCATTCGCGAGCTTTGTTCCGGGCGCTGCCAGAGCAGGATTTGGGCGCCTTGTTGGATGAGAAGGACGGTCTGCTCGACGAGCACCTGACGTGTGTTGCGGGATTTTACGGGAAATTCTTTTTGGCGTTGCGAGAGGCGGGCCTGACAGTCGAGGGCGACGGGGCAGAGGAGGCATTGGGGGTCGCGGGGGAGGCAGACGGTGGCGCCGAGTTCCATCATGGCCTGGTTGAAGTCGCCGGGCAGGTGGGGGTGGAGGAGGGATTGGGCTAAGACACTGAGTTTGCGGCGGATCGTGGCGTTGGAGATGTCGCCGGGTTCAGCGGAATGGCGGCTGAGGACGCGCAGGACGTTGCCGTCGACGGCGGCGTGGGGCTGGTTGAAGGCGATGCTCGAGACGGCGGCGGCGGTGTAATCTCCAACACCGGGCAGTTCGCGAAATTTCCCGAAATCTTGTGGGAATTCCCGCAATTTGACGATTTGTTGGGCGGCGCGCTGCAGGTTGCGGGCGCGGGAGTAGTAGCCTAAGCCGCTCCAGGCGGCGAGGACGTGTTGCTCGGGAGCGGCGGCGAGGGCTTCGACGGTGGGGAATTTCGATAAGAAGCGCTCGTAATAGGGGATGACCGCGGCAACGCGCGTTTGCTGCAGCATGATTTCGGAGACCCAGATGCGGTAGGGGTCGGAGGTGCGGCGCCAGGGCAGGTCGCGGCGGACGGCGCGGTACCAATCGATGAGTCTTTGGGCAAAGCTCCCGTGGGGAGCAGGGGCGGGCGCGGCCATTGTTAAACTGGAAGTTCCCCTTCGTGCAAAACTCTATTGTCGTCCGAGGTGCGCGGGTCCACAATCTGAAGAACCTCAGCCTCGAGATTCCACACAATCAGTTGACGGTGGTGACCGGGGTCTCGGGCTCGGGTAAGTCGTCGTTCGTGTTCGACACGATTTACGCCGAGGGCCAGCGGCGGTATGTGGAGTCGCTGTCGGCGTATGCGCGGCAGTTTTTGGATCGGATGGAGCGGCCGGCGGTGGACGAGATCGAAGGGATTGCGCCGCCGATCGCGATCCGGCAGAAGAATACGACGCGGAACCCGCGGTCGACTGTGGCGACGTCGACGGAGCTGTACGACTACATGCGCCTGCTGTGGGCGCGCGCGGGGCGGACGTTCTGCCCGCAGTGCGGCGAACGGGTGCAGCGCGACACGGTGGACCACGTGGCGGCGGACATGGTGTCGGAGCCGGAAGGCTCGCGGTGGTATGTGCTGTTTCCGATTCCGCATCACGCGGACAACGCGGTGCTGCGCGATCATTTGTTCGAGCTGCGGAAGCGCGGGTTTAACAGGTTGTTTCAAGGCGGGCGGACGTTTGAGTTCTCGACGCCGGAGTCGCTGTTGGATGTCGATTTTTCGAAACCGGTGTACATATTGCTGGACCGGTTGGCGATCAGCGATGCGCCGGATTTGCGGCAGCGGATTGTGGATGCGGTTGAGATTTCGTATCGCGAATCGGGCGAGGTGATTTTCGAGAATGCGAAGGGCGAACCGCGTTTGCGGTTCAGCGAGAAGTTCGCGTGCAAGACATGCGAGTTGACGTTTCTCGATCCGGAACCGAACCTGTTCAGCTTCAACTCGCCGGCGGGGGCGTGTCCGCGGTGCCAGGGGTTTGGGAACACGATCGATTACGACCCGAGCCTGGTTATCCCGGATCCGTTTGTTTCGATCAAAGAGGGCGCGGTGCATCCGTGGACGCGGCCTAACTACACCTGGGGGCAGAAAGACTTTCAGTTGACGCATCGCGGGCGGGTGCGGTTCGATGTGGCGTATAACGAACTGGACGATAACGAGAAGCGGCTGCTGTGGAATGCGATCCGCGAGTTTTTCGCGGAGGTGGAGACGAAGAAGTATAAGGTCCACGTGCGGGTGTTTGTTTCGCGGTACCGCGGGTATGCTGTTTGTCCCGAGTGCAATGGGGCGCGGCTGCGGAAAGAGGCGCTGAACGTAAGGGTGGGCGGGGAGACGATCGCGGAGGTTTGCCGGCGGAATATCGCTTCGGCGCTCGATTTCTTCTCGAAGCTCGAGTTGTCGAAAGAAGAGGCGGGGATCGCGGATAAGGTGCTGGTGGAGATTCACCAGCGGTTACGGTTTTTACACGATGTCGGGCTGGACTATCTGACGCTGGAACGGCTGTCGGCTACCCTATCGGGCGGCGAGGCGCAGCGGATCCAGTTAGCGACATGCTTGGGTTCGCGGCTGGTGGGCGCGACTTATGTGCTGGACGAGCCTTCAATCGGGCTGCACTCGCGGGATACTTACCGGCTGGTGAGGATACTGCACGAGTTACGCGACTTAGGTAACACGATACTCGTGGTGGAGCACGATCCGGATGTGATGCGCGCGGCGGATCAGATTTTGGACTTGGGTCCTGGGGCGGGGGAACATGGCGGGCGCGTGGTGTTTCAAGGTACGCGGGCCGATCTGTTCGAGGGCGACGCGAAGACGCTTACCGCCCGCTATCTGCGTGGGGAATTGAAGACTGCTCCACCGCGGAAGCCGCGGCTGGTGAATGCGAAGCGATTGCTGAAGATCGAGGGGGCGCGCGCGCATAACTTGAAGAACATCGACGTTGAGATTCCGATGGACATGATGGTGGCGATCACCGGGGTGTCGGGGTCGGGTAAGTCGACGCTGGTGCATGATGTTTTGTATAAGGCGCTGGTGGGTCCGGGGCAGACGAACGAGGAGCCGGAGGAGCCGGATTTAGAAGGTCCGCCACGGCAGACGTGGCGCACGTTCGCGGGCAAGAACCTGGTGGGCGAGACGGTGCTGGTGGACCAGTCGCCGATCGGGCGCACGCCACGGTCGAACCCGATCACTTACATCAAGGCGTTCGATTCGATTCGCGACTTGTTTGCGTCGACACGCGAGGCGGAGCGGCGCGGGTATACGCCGGGACATTTCTCGTTCAATATTCCTGGCGGGCGGTGCGAGAACTGCCAGGGCGACGGCACAGTGACGGTGGAGATGCAGTTTCTGGCGGATGTGGAACTGGTGTGCGAAGAATGCCACGGGACGCGGTTCAAGCAATCGATACTGGATATCAAGTTTCGGGGTTTGAGTATTCACCAAGTGCTGCAACTGACGGTTACCGAGGCGCTGAGTATCTTTGCCGACCAGCCGAAGCTGGTGCAGAAGTTGAAGGTGCTGGAGGACGTCGGGTTAGGGTATCTGCGGCTGGGACAATCGGCGACAACGCTATCGGGCGGGGAGGCGCAGAGGGTGAAGCTGGCGTCGCATTTGGCGCAGGCATCGACCAAGGGTACGCTGTTTATCTTCGACGAGCCGACTACGGGGTTGCACTTCGACGATATCGCTAAGTTGCTATCGGCGTTTCAACGGCTGATACAGAGCGGCGGCAGTTTGGTAATTATCGAGCACAACCTGGAAGTGATCCGGAACGCGGATTGGATTATCGACTTAGGGCCGGAGGGCGGGGACGCGGGGGGGCGTGTGGTGGTGGCAGGTCCGCCGGGGGCGATCGCGGCTTGCGAAGGGTCGCATACGGGGCGTTATTTGCGGGGAACGCTCGCTTAATAGTCGTACGGCCACTCGGGCTTGGAGAACAAACCTCCGTCCACCCAGAGTGTCTGTCCGGTAACGAACTCCGATTGCGGACCGGCGAAGAAGACCACGGCGCGGCCGATATCGACAGGCTGACCGACGCGGCCGAGGGGCGTTAACTTTGACCATGTGCCGGCGTAATCGCCCGCTTCGTGTTTGGTGCGTTCGACCTCGATGGCGCCGGGGGCGACGCAGTTGACGCGAATGGCGTACTTACCGAGTTCGCAGGCGGCAACCTTGGTGAACATTTCGATGCCGCCTTTGCTGGCAGTGTAGTCGACCAGGTGCGGGAAGGCGATTTTGTTACAGCCGGAGCCGATATTGACGATGCTGCCACCGGTTTGTGTCATGAGCTTGGCGGCGTGCTGGGTGCAGAGGAAGCAGCCTTTGAGGTTGGTGTCGAGGACATGGTCCCACTCGGCTTCGGTGAGGTCGAGCAGGGCTTTCCAGGTTTGGACGCCGGCGTTGTTGACCAGGATGTCGAGGTTTGAGATCTCGCCGAACATGCGGCCGACATCGGCGGAGTTTCCCACGTTGGCCTGCACGATGCGGGCGGAGACGCCGAATGCGCGGACCTCGCCGGCGGTCGCCTGCGCGCCGGCGGCATCGCTGTGGTAGTTGATGACGATGTTGGCACCCTCGCGGGCCAACTCGAGGGCAATGCCTTTGCCGACGCCCTTGCTTGCGCCGGTGACCAGCGCCCATTTTCCTGAAAGTGTTCCGGCCATAGGGTTCTGGCATGATGATACGATAGTCAGCCGGAATGTGTGGGAGATTATGGCTGGCCGCCATGGGACTGGCGGCGGCTTTGATGGCGCAGTTGCCGGATGCGAAGGTGAAGCGCGATGCGCCGTTTCAACCGATTCCGTTCAATCACAAACTGCATGTGTCGCAGGGGTTGAAGTGCGCCGAATGCCATCCGATGCCCGAACCGGGAGATTTCGCGACTTACCCGAAGGCCGCCACGTGTATGGCGTGCCATATCTCGATCAAGACAGATAGCCCGCACATACAGAAACTGGCGGGGATTGCGAAGGAAGGCAAGAAGGTGCAGTGGACGCCGGTGTATCGGATACCGGATTGGGTGTCGTTCAACCATAAGAAGCACATGGGGGTGGAGGGAGTTACGTGCGAGGGTTGTCACGGTCCCGTGGCGACGCGCACGGAGTTATTTCGGGAGAAAGACCTGTCGATGGATGCGTGCATGCAATGCCACCGGCAGAATAACGGACCAAACGGGTGCCTGGTGTGTCATGACCAACGATAAGCGTGCGATGAGCCGGCGCGGCGTGTGCCGGCAGTTAGCGGCGTGGATGGCAGCATCTCCACTGGCTGCGCAACTGGATTTGCCGTATACAGGGGAACGTGTTCCGGCGATCGATCAACTGGTGAACGTGTTCGAGTTCGAGCCGATTTGCAAGTTACGGATACCGCGGCAGAACTACGACTACATAGCCGGGGGCGTGGACAACGAATGGTCGCTGCGGCGCAATCGCGAGGCGTTCGATAAGATCACGTTTCGGCCGCGGATGCTGGTGAACGCGTCGAATCTCGACTTGTCGCTCGATTTGTTCGGGACGAAGATGAGTTGCCCGATACTGATCGCGCCGACGGCGGGCCATAACCTGGCGACGGCCGATGGAGAACTGGCAACGGCGAAGGCGGCGGCGGAGACCGAAACGGTTCTGATCCTGAGTACTAACTCGAGCCAGCCATACGAAAAAGTGGCCGAATCCACTAAGTTTCCGAAGTGGTTCCAGTTATACCCCGGGCCGGACCTGGAAACGACTTGGGCGCGCGCCGATCGGGCGAAACAGGCCGGGTATAAGGTAATGGTGCTGACCGTGGATGCCGGATATAACTCGCATCGCGAGCGGCTGCTGCGGAACCAGGTGAAGGCTCAGGTGCCCGCGGGGGTACGGTCGCCGCAAACCGAGGGGCGGCGAAGGGTACGAGAAGACGAGGCACCGGCGGCGATTTCGCGTCCGGCGGTATATGGGTTATCGACGACGCTGATGCACCAGTTGGACTGGAGTTTCGCGGAGGAGTTGAAGAAGCGATTTGGCGGTCCGGTGCTGATCAAAGGGATTCTCACGGGCGAGGACGGGGCGCTGGCGGTGAAGCGTGGGATGGACGGCGTGATCGTGTCGAACCACGGTGCACGGTATTTGGAATATGCCCCGGCGACGATCGACGTTTTGCCGGAAGTAGTGGAGGCGGTGGGGGGCAAGATCCCGGTGCTGATCGACAGCGGATTTAGGCGTGGAACGGATGTGCTGAAAGCACTGGCGCTGGGCGCCAAGGCGGTGTGCGTCGGTAGGCCGCCGTTGTGGGGATTGGGAGCGTTCGGCGCGGATGGCTGCAAGCGCGTGATGGAGTTGCTACGGACGGAGCTTGCACTGGCGATGGGGCTGTGCGGCAAGGCGACGCTCAAAGATATCGACAAGCGCGTTATTCACATGTAACTGAACTTCTGTTAACAGCGTAGACTGAAGGTGTGCGGAGAGGAATTGCGGTACTAATCGCGGGAGTGCTTGTCATAGGGGCGCTGGTGGCGGCGGCAGAAAGCGAGTATGAAAGCGCACGCCGGAAGGCGGATTTGATCGAGAGCGATCAGGCAAAGCCGGGGTCGACGGTGAGTTTCTCGGTGGCGGAGGCGAACGCTTACGCGCGGGAAGAGGCTCGCAAGGAAGTGGGTGACGGGTTACGGAACACCAAGGTGTGGTTTGGGAGCGGCACGGCGAGCGGCAGCGCGACCATCGATTTCGTTAAGGTGCAAACGGCGCGGGGCAAACCTCCGGGAATGCTGATGCGGCTGATGCTGGAGGGCGAGAAGGACGTGCAGGTAACGGTGCGCGTTGAATCGCGCGGGGGACAGGCGAAAATCGATGTGGACGAGGTGTATATCAACGGGCTGGCGATTCCGAAGTCAGCCGTGAACCTGCTGATCGACTACTATGTGATGCCGCGGTATCCGGAGGCGAAGATCGGGCAGTGGTTCGAGTTGCGGCATCGTGTGGATACGATCGGGGTAACGGCGGGCGGCGTTGCGCTGAAGTTCAAACCTTAGCGGCGGAAGACGACCAGAATCGCGACTAATCCCAGGCAATAGAGGACGCCCCAGGCGAGCCCGCCGGGAATGGTGGCGCGAGCCGGTTTGAAGGGTGTGGCCCAACTGCCGGGGGGGCGAAGGCCGTGGCCCAGGTCCTTGATGCGCTGCGCGCCGCGGGTAAGCGAAGAGATCAGCACAACAAGGTAGGCGATTGACACGCCAGCCATCAGCACCTGAAGGGGGAGCACCAACTCCGGCGGAAGGATGTAGTGGCGGAGTGTCCAGGCAACCAGGATTGTGGTGAGATACCAGCGCATGATATCCATCACCCGTAGCGAGTGACGGCGGCCGGCTTCCGACCAGGCGGCGTGGGCATCGGGCCGGTCGGGGGGGATGGGAAAGCCGTTTCGGACGATGACGATCTTGCCGGGGAGCAAAGCGAAGATCGCGTAGGTGTGCGCGATCGGCATCTGCCAGTCGATATTGCCCGCGCCGCTCAAAAGCAGCACAATCCAACAGCCGGCAATCAGCAAGGCCATCGCGGCTTCGACCGGCCAGGAAATGTAGTCGGCTAGTCGACGGGGATGTAACGATGCGGCTACAGCACTCAGTTGCGGCGGATGTGTACCCAGTTTGTGCCTGGCAAACAGGACGAACCCTCCGATCAATAGAAAGAACGAGGCAACGTCGACCGGAGCCATGATTGGAAGGTCGTTGAGGCGGCCGCTGAGGACTGGTACGGCAAATGCGAGCAAGAGGATGAGATGTTGCAGGCAGAGGATAATGCGGTAGCGCGCCAGCCATACACGGCCCGGCCCGGCGTAGAAATCGGCAGGCACGTGCACGCCTAGAAAGTAACTCGGTCCATGACTAAGGGGGTAATTCCATAGAGGCCGGATGAGAAATATCAAGCGGCAGACAACAAGAGCGATGCCGATACTAAGGGGAAGCCACGCGTTCATTTGAAGCCCCTTTCTGGTCTAACTTTTCCAATTCCGATTGAACAAGCTGTTTGATGGCGGCCTTGGACAGGCCGGCGAGAACGAGGTGGGTAAGTGCCGAACGCAACGGCCTGGCTAGCTCACCAGGATCGCATTCGGTGAGACGGCGTGATGCCACGACTGTGCCGGCGCCGTGCCTGACGGCGAGCAGGCCCTGGTCCTGCAGTTCGCGGTAGGCGATAGCGACGGTGTTGAGATTAACGCCAAGGTCGGCGGCGACCTGGCGGACGGAAGGGAGGGCCATGCCTTCGCGAAGGTCGCCGCGAGCGATCAGGGCTTTGATTTGTTCGACAAGCTGCTGGTAGATGGGGCGGTTGTCGTTTAGATCAACAGCGAGGAACATGGGGTGGTTCCGTCCACTGTCTACTGTACGCTTACTTTATACACTTTGCAACAGAAAAAAGCGTAAGTTGCGGCTCTCCGAGCTTCAGAGAGCCGTGGATCTAGTTACCTATTCGCTCGCGTGTGATGGCGGTGCCTGGGGGCGTCCTGTTTGGGCACGCAAATAGGAGATGAGATTGGTCATCTCGGTTTTCGAGAGGACTTCATCATAGCCTTCGGGCATCAGCGAAACGGGGGCATAGCCCATCTTCTGGATGTCTTTGCGCGGGATACGGACTTCGTCGTTAGGTCCGGTGATCAGGCGGACGGCATCGGCGCTGCTTTTGCCGAGGACGCCGGAGTAGACTTCGCGAGCGGTTTCGACACGGTAGACTTCGTGGCCAGGGACAAAGCTCTCGCTGGGCAGGACGATGGCTTCGAGCAGGTCGTGCCCGGAGCGAATGCCGCCGATGGAAGTGAGGTCGGGACCGACGTGACCGCCTTCGATGCCGATGGTGTGGCAGCCGGAACAACCGGCCTTGGCTCCGAAGAAGATCTCGCGGCCTTTGGCGAGGTCGCCGTTAGCGGAGATCACTTGTTCGAGGTTCTTCAACTTGGCGAGGCGTTCCTCCTTCGCTTTATCGAGGCGGGTGAGCAGGGGTTGGGCGGAGGTTTTGACGTCGTCGGGGAACTTGGCGACGAGGTCTCTAACGCGCTGGGCACCGACAGTGCCGAGCGACGATTCGAGTTCCACCAGGGATTTGACGAGCGCCTGGCCAACGGCTTCGGACTTGGCGTTACGGAAGGCGTCGAGCAGGTTGGGCAGCACCAGGGGATCGGACGCTTTGAGGTGCTTCTGTGCGATCTCGATGAGTTGGGGATCGGTGAATTCGGCACGGCCGATGACCTGGCCGGCGGCGAGCTTGGTGTTCGATTCGACGGCGGGTTTGAGGCGGCTGGTGAGGTAGTTAAAGTCAGCCTCGCTCAGTTTGGGCTGACGGCTGCCGAGTGCGCTGAGGGCGGCGACGCGAACATCGTCGGGCTGGGCGGTGGAATCCGCGAGCGAACGCAGTTCGGTATCGAGCGAGCCGACGCCGCGGGCGCGGAGCAGGTTCACCGTACGGAGGCGGACGCGCGCATCGTTGTACGAGAGGAGTTTGCGGAGGCTGTCGGTCCACTCGGCGGGGAATTCTTTGGAAGAGCAGCGTTCCGCGGTGTCGAGCAGGAAGAGTTGCCGATCAGCGGCGAGCGACGGATCGCCGAGAGCCTTGGAAATAGAAGTCTTCATGGACGGCTCAGAGCAGAAGGCGGCCATTGCTTCACCGATCATCTCGCCTTCGCTTTCGGTGAACTGCGGGGAGCGGAGGCGCGCGTCGAGAGCCTGGGTGAGGCGGGCGGCCCAAGCAGGGTGGCGCGAGACGACCCAGAGGGAAGCGCGGCGCAGATCGGGATCGGGATCGGATAAGAAGGGGATGGCTTGGGTTTCGCGGAGGGGGCTGTTATCCATCTGGTCGAGCGCGATCAACGCGGCTTTGCGGATGGACGGAGTCTTGTCGTTGAGTTTGGAAACGAGCGGAGCGGAATCGCCGAGTTCGATGAGTGAATAAACGATGCTGTGTTCGAGGTAGCGATCTTCGGTTTTCTCGGCCGCGGCGATCAAAGCGGGGACGGCTTGTTTATCGCCGATTTGGCCGAGCGCGGCGGCGGCCTGACGGCGAACGTAGGGCGGCTGATCGGTGGCGAGGAGCTTAATCAAAGCAGGGACGGAGGCCTTGTCGCGCGACATGCCGAGTTGGCGTGCGGCGGCCTGGCGAACTTCCGCGCGGCTGTCGTTGAGGGCTTCGCGGACGGCGGCAAGGGCCGACTCGGAACCGATCTGATAGAGCGCATAGACCGACGAGGTGGCGCCGCGCAGCGTCTTGGCTTGGGCGCGGAACGAGGCGAGCCCGGCAACGGAAGGCTCACCTTTGAGGACGAGTTTCTCGACAGCACGGTCGAGGACGGCGGGGCGCGGGTCGTCGAGATGCTGCGGGGTGAGGTCGGCTATTTTGAGGCCGCGGGCATCGTCCACCTTGGGGCTGGAATCTTTGCGAACACGGTAGAGAGCGCCTTTGATATCCGGTTTGGCGACGCGCGACAAGGGGCAACCGTGAATGAACCAAGCGCCGGTATCGACGACGATCAAGCTGCCATCGGCGTCCTCCATCACATCGGTGGGGTGGATATCGGGGTCGACGGAGGTGAAGAAGTCGGAGTCTTCGGTTTTGTAACTGGTGACGTTGCGCGAGACCTTGTGGCGCTGGATGCGGTGTGAGTTGAACTGGGCACTGAAGAGGTTACCATCGAAATCGTCGCCCCAGTAAGCGCCGCGATAACGCAGCAGGCCGGCGGGGGCGATGCGGGCGAACTTAGTCATTACGGGCATAAGATCGCCGGTGCGCTTGAACTCTTCGGTGACCGGGTAAGGCTTGGGATAGACGCCGCCTTCGACATAGTGGAGGATGGAGTCGCGCATACCGTCGCGCGGATCGGTGAAGTAAGTCATGGTGCCGAACATGTCGCCGGCTTCGGTGAAGACGACCTCAACGGGATTATCGAAGCCACCGCCGGCGAACCATTCGAGGCCGGTGCCGTCGGGCTTCAGCCGCCAGATTCGCGAAGCTTTGCCTTTGTAAGTCTTGCCGTCCTTGGTGGTGATGTTGAAGCCGTGGCGGCCGTCGGTGAGATAGAGCCAGCCGTCGGGGCCCATGATCGGCCCGTGGAGCGATGCCGCGTTGGCGGAAAGATTCCAGCCTTCGACAACGGTTTCGCGCACGTCGGCCTTGCCGTCGCCATCGGTATCCTGCAGGCGAACGACCTTGGGAGGCGCGGCGACATAGAGGCTGCCGCGGTACCAGACCGCGCCGGCGGGCAGCGTAAGTTTGTCGGCAAAGGTGGTGTTCTTGTCGTAGACGCCGTCGCCATCGGTATCTTCGATCATGCTGACGACGTAGTTGGGGTCAGCATTCATCTCGGGAGTTTTGACGGTTTTGCCGGAGGATTCGCACATGAAAATGCGGCCACGGTCGTCGATGGTACCGAGCATCGGGTAGCTGACAATGCCGGGTTTCGAGGCTAACTCGACTTTGAATCCGGCGGGCACGGCGATGGACTCGAGTCCGCGCTTTTCGGCGGGTTTGCCGCGGAAGATGATCCAGGCGGCGATGACGACAGCGATCAATCCGAGAAATGGAGCGAGTTTCTTCATTGGTTAGAGCTTTCGTATCTCGACGTAATGGGGTCCGATGGGCTGGCCGGGCGCGGGCAGTGCGGCTTCAACTGTACCTGGTCCAGCAGGCAATGTCATGGGCGGAAACTCAATTGAGTTAGCGCCCTGTTCTATTTTCTTAGACGCGGAGGCGGAGGCCAGGCGGAAGTTAGCATCGCCGGCCTGGGGCGCCTGGGGAATGCGGAGAGTCACCTGGTAGGCGGCAGCAGAAGCTACGTGTACTTCCCAATGGCCAAGCCCTTTGGCGTCCCATGTTGCGCGAGGCCCGCGCCAGTCCTGGCGGGTGAGGATGACGGGATTTTCCTCGGGCGCTCCGATGGCGATGCGGGGCGGGGCATAGCCGCGTGTGGAGGAGACATCGCGGAACCACGCTTCGGTTTGCCGGCGCAACTTGCCGGCGATCTCAGGGCGCTCGGCGGAGACGTCGTGCTGCTCGGCGGGGTCGGACGAGAGGTCGTATAATTCCTTGCCGTCCACGAGCTTGTAGCGTTGATTGCGGGCGGCGCAGGCGCGGAACAGTTGGGGTTCGTCGCCACGATGCCACTGGGTGAACAGAGTCCGGTCAGGCCAGTCGACTTCATCACCGCGGAAGAGGGGACTGAGGCTGCGCCCGTCCATATGGGGGGCGTCCGGTTTGACGCCGCATAAGTCCAGCAGCGTCGGCGTCACGTCGATGTGGGCGGCGATGCGGTTGATCTTCGTGCCGGGTTTCAGGTGACCGGGCCAGCGCCAGAAGGAGGGAACGCGGATGCCGCCTTGATAGACGGTTCCTTTGATGCCGCGCATGGCGGCGTTGTAGCGGGGGCGCTGCGGGCCGTTGTCGGTGAGAAAGACGACCAGAGTGTTACGATCGAGGCTCTGTTTATTCAGGAACTGGAGCATGCGGCCGACGTTTTCGTCGAGGTTGGCCACCATGCCGTAGGTTTTGGCTGTGGCGTCGTCCAGGCCTTTGTCGCGGAAGGGTTGGACATACCGGTCGGAAACGGTAAGCGGATCGTGCGGGGCGTTGGTGGCGACGTAGCAGAAGAAGCGGTCGCGGCGCCGGCGTTCGATCCAGCGCATGGCCTCGTTGAAGAAGATGTCTGTGCAGTAGCCTTGGTACGGTTGAGGTTTCCCGTTGTGCTGGAGGGTAGGGTCGAAGTAGGAGTTACCGGGAGGGTCGGAGGGTTGGCCGACGCCGCCGCCCTTGCAGACGACCGATTCGTGAAAGCCCTGGTCGACGGAGCGGAGCGGGTAGTTGTCGCCGAGATGCCATTTGCCGAAAATACCGGTTTGGTAACCCGCACGGCCGAGGTATTCGGGGAGGGTGACCTCATCGGGATACATCATCGAGCGTCCAAGATAGGTGTCGACTACGCCGGTGCGGTAGTTGTAGCGGCCGGTCATCAGGCTGGAGCGAGTGGGCGAGCACACGGGGCAAACCTGAAACTGGGTGAACTGGACACCGTCGCGGCCGATGGAATCGAGGTTGGGGGTGGCGAGTTGGGTGTTGCCGTGCAACGACAGGTCGCCGAAGCCCTGGTCGTCGCTGACGATCAGCAAAATGTTCGGCGGGCGCCGGACCTTGCTCGTTTGGAGTCGAAAGGCAGACGGCGCCTGTACAAATTGTCGGCGGGTGAGGCGCATCGCGAGTTATCAGTATACAGCGACAGGGGAGGGAGAGGGCTCCGTTGTACCCTGAAGGCAATGGCGGTCTTTCAGCACTCATTTCGTGTGTCGACAAAGGGCCACGCGGATGTGATCGATATCACGGGGCGTGTTGAAAAGGCGGTTGAGGCTTCGAAGATCAAGACGGGGATGGTGAATGTGTCGGGGCGTGGGTCGACACTGGCGGTGACGACGATCGAGTTTGAGCCGGGGGCGGTGTCGGACTTGCGGCGCGCGCTCGAACTGATGGCTCCGGAAAACGACGAGTACGCGCATAACGAACGGTGGGGCGACCACAACGGGTACGCGCACCTGCGGAGCGCATTGATCGGGACGGCGCAGACCTATCCGATAAAGAACGGGGAACTGTATCTCGGGACGTGGCAGCAGGTGATTCTGTGCGATTTCGACGACCGGCCGCGCGAGCGTGAGATTACAGTGACGGTGTACGGCGAATGAGAGCGCTGGCGGCGCTGTGCCTTACGGGATTGGTGTGGGCGCAGGAGCAGCCAGGGGAGAAAGCGAAACCGCAAGCAAGACCGAAGGTCGGACTGGCGCTGGCAGGAGGGTCGGCGTTGGGGTTCGCGCACATCGGGGTGCTCGACTGGTTGGAGCAGCACCGGATTCCCGTGGACTACATTGCCGGTACGAGCATGGGAGGCCTGGTTGGAGGCATGTACGCGACGGGGGTTTCGGCCCGGGCCTTACATACGTTTCTCGAGTCTGTGGATTGGGACAAAGCTCTACTGGCGGCGGCGCCATTCCGGCAGTTACATTTCCGCCGGAAAGAAGATAAGCGCGACTTTCCGACACAGTTAGAGTTTGGGTTGAAGGGGGGGCCTAAGTTGCCGTCGGCGCTGTCGCCCGGGCACGGCGTAGGACTGGTACTTAGCCGGTTCACGGCGAATTACTCGGACGTAGCCTCATTCGACGACTTACCAATTCCGTTCCGGTCGGTTGCGGCCGATTTGAACGAGGGGGCGCAGGTAATCTTCGACCGGGGCGACCTGTTTACAGCGCTGCGTGCCACCATGGCGATTCCTGGGGTGTTCGCGCCGGTGAGGCGAGGCGAACAGGTGCTGGTGGACGGGGGCGTGCTGAATAACCTGCCGGTGGATGTGGTGCGCGGGATGGGCGCGGATATTGTGATCGCGGTGCCGTTGCATGCGTCGCTGCCGAAGCGGAACGGGGAATATGGCTTGATCGATGTGGTGAACCGGTCGATCGATCTGATGATCCTGGCGAACGAACGGCGCAGCATGCGGGAAGCACAGATTGTGATTACGCCGGATATCAATGGCGTTATCTCGACGGAGTATAACCGCGCGCCCGATTTGATCAAACGCGGCTACGATGCGGCGCAACGGGAAGCAGCGAAGCTGGAGCGATTGACGCTGTTGGAAGACGAGTATAGGGCGTGGCGGGCTGAACGGAGAGAGAAACGCCATTCCAACGATGTGAAGCCCGAGTTTGTGGCCGTGGAAGGACTTACAAAACCGCTGGCGAGAAATCTGGAGCAACGGCTGAAGGGGGTAATCGACGGGAAGCTGGACCGCGGGCGGTTAGATATGGAGTTAACGCGGCTTACCGGGTTGGGACGGTACCAGGCGGCGCGGTACCGGTTTATTGAGCGCGATAACCGGCCGGGGCTGATGGTGAGCGTGCAGGAGAAGGCGTACGGTCCGCCATTTCTGAACACGGTGATTGAGTTAGATGGGGCGTCGAGCCAGAACATACAGTTTGGAATTGGGGGGCGCATAACGTTCATGGACGTAACGACGCCGGGATCGGAGTTCCGGACGGACTTTGGGGTGGGCCCGCGGGATTACCTGACGGCAGAGTACTTTCACCGGATACGGTCGTCGAAGCTGTTTGTAGCGCCGCGGGCGTTTTTGACGCAACGGTCGTTCGACCTGATTTCCGGAGGGGAACCATTCACGCGGGCGACAGCGACGGAGATGGGAATGGGTTTCGATGGGGGATATGCGGCGGGCCGGTTCACGGAGTTCCGGCTGGGGTATCAGTTCTCGCAGATTTCGAACCGGTCGACAATTGCGAGCCCGGAGTTTCCGCGGGTGAAAGGGAACGTCTCGCAGATACGGGCACGGTTTGTGCATGAAGGGCAGGACAGTCCGGTGCTGCCGACGCAGGGGATACGGGTGGCGGCGAATGCGAATTGGATTTTGAGTGCGCCGGGGGCAAATGAACAGTTTCCGATGGCGAGCGTAGACTTCCGTTGGGCGCACAGGCTGCGGCCGGCATGGGTGGTGCAGACCAATGTCGCGGGCGGAGCGTCGATTTCAGGGACTAACTATTTTTCGCCGTTCTTCCTGGGCGGGGCGTTTCATCTGGCGGCGCTGGCGCGGGACCAGATGATCGGGAGTAACTACTATTTCTCTGAAGCGGCGCTGCTGCGGCGTGTGCGGGAACAACCAACGTCGTTTCTGGGGCGCGTCTTCATCATTACCGGTTTCGAGGTAGGCAAGGCCTTCTACAAAGGGCAGAGTGCGCAACCGTTTGTCGACGGGACCCTGGGCGTGATCAGCGAGACGGGGATCGGCGTGATCTATCTGGGCGGCGCTTTCGGCGAGCGCGGGGAGCGGAAGGTATTTTTCCGGCTGGGCCGGTATTTCTAACAATTTGATGCGCGATGTTGTGAAACGTCAGGTAACAGCGGTGGCCGGAGGAGCCCGTAAAGGCGGGCTCCTGTCAAGTTCGCGCCGAGGCGGGAGAGGCGGACTTAGTTAGAAGCTTCTCTTGATCGTGTTAGATCTGACCGACTGATTCAGTCCTTCGACGTCGACGAGCGCGTAAACTTCGTCCCGGCCCTCCGGATCTTCGTTCAACTGGCTTCGATTAACGACTTGCGACAGTGTGAACGTTCCGTCAAACGCGACGTGGTGGAAGCCGCCGACTCCGATGCTGAAAAGGCGGTCATCAAAGAACGGGTCGTCACCGCGAATCCTGGCGGCGACACTCTTACCGACCGAGTTATTGAAACCCTCGCCGTTAACAACAACCAGGTAGCGGCCTGGCTGGCCTTCGGCTGGACTAATGAAAAGTTTGGCTGTCATGGAGTAGGTCACCTCGGTTCTTTTGTTACGAGCAGAGCGAGAGCGCGGGAGCCGGAAGGTGCTCGGTTGATAAGTCGTGTAAGGCGGACGCACTCCGTTTCGACGGATCGCGAAAGGCGGGTCGGCATGTGTGCGATATAGCCCGATCAGGCTGTGTTCCGGCGGGCGAAGGCGAGGCCGGACCAGGTTTCGTCAATGGCGCAGATTTTGAAATCGACCCAACCGGCGGCGAGGCCGAATTCGCGGACAGCGTTCTCGGTGAGGTCGGTTTTTACGCCTGAGGCTTGTTTGGGCCATGCGATCCAGAGCCTGCCGCCGAGGTTGAGGGAGCGTTCGGCGGACGGGAACTGCTCGTATAAATCGGCGAGGCGCGCGGCGAACAGGACAATGAGGTCGGCCTTACCTCGGAGATCATCTTTGAAGAGAACGCCATTGGGCAAGGGATTGAGGGAGCGCTCGAAATTTCCGGGTGCGTTGATTAGCGCGACTGCGATGCCGGGTTTGAAGCCCAACTTCTTGGGTAGTGGCGTGCCGGAGTATCCGGCCATGACGCTCGGGACGACGGGATGCGCGGGCGGATTCTTCACGGCGGTTTCGATGGCGGTGGCGATGTTGGGCCAATCGGTGAAGACGGCGTCGGGGAGAACGCTTTTCACCTGATTCACTTTGTCCGGTTCGCCGCTTACGAAGACGAGGGGGATCAAGCGGGTAGCTTTGCGGCTGCGGAGGCTAAGGCCGATGTCGCGACCGGAGGAAGGGCGCCGGCTGAGGTCGATCAGGACGGCGTGGACGGGATTCCGGAGGGCGTGCTTGAGGTCAGCCGGCGCGCTGGGGGCGGACGAGATGTGCGTTACTTGCGAGAAGCCGGCTGTGCGGAGTTGCCGGATGCGGTCTTCGGATTCGGATTCGTTCCAGTGGATCAGGACGAGGTTCACCACGAGTTAGTAGGGTAACAGAGGGGATGGTTGGTGATGGTTTGCGAGATTTCGAACACCGCTCCCTTGCGGGATTGAGAAGAAATGCGGCCCGCGCCCTAACGGGACTGAGAAAAAATAGGGCCCGCGCCCTCACGGTTGCGGTTCCGTTTCCGTTGCAGTGCGTGTTTGCAGTGGTTTACCGGACCCGGGGCGCGGTGCTAAATCGCATTCAGCGGGTTTTTTCTCACGCCCGTGCGGTCGCGGCTCGGTTACAGGGTGCGTGTTTGGTCTAAGTCGGCTAGGAGGACTTGGGCGCAGTTATAACCGGGGAGGCCGGTTACGTTGCCGCCGGGGTGGGAACTGCCGCCGCAGAGGTAGAGTCCTTTGACGTGGCCGCGGTAGTGGCCGGCTCCTTCGAAGGGGCGGTTGTAACCGACCTGGCCGTGGGAAAGGGCTCCGATGAGTAAGTCGCCTTCGCGCATGTTGGGGAGGGTGCGTTCGGTGTCGAGGGGGGACTGGGTGGTCCAGTGGAGGATGGCGTTGCGGGTGTTGGGGGCGTAACTCGCCCAGTGGTCCAGCATATGGCGGCCGTGTGATTGTTTGGCTTGGTCCCAGTTAGCGGGATTGCCTTCTAAGTGATAGGGGAGCTTTTCCCACCAGAAGGCGGTGTGATGGCCGGGCGGAGCTTGCGACGGGTCGAAGACAGACGGGCAGGAGCCCCACATGACGGTGGGCGGGATTTGGCCTTGTTGATGGCAGCGGACGATCTCGGGAAATTGGTGGGAGTGTTCGAGCCCGAGGATGATCATGAAGGCTTGGGAAAGTTCGGGGGAGCGCTCGGCGGCGGTGTAGACAGGCGCTTCAGAGAGGTTGACGTTGACGGCGAACAGGGGCGCCAGGAGGTTGAAGCGGAACTCACGGGCTTTAGTGCGCCATGTTTCGGGGACGTCTTGCGAATGGAAGAGGTCGATGAAGGTCTGGAGCGGGTTGAGGCCGGAGGCGACGGCGCGAGTTCTGATGAAATCGCCGCCGGCGGTTTCCACACCGGATACCGCACCGTTGCGAACGTGGATGCGGCGGGGTTCGGTGTTGAGGCGGATCTCGCCTCCGGTTTCTTCTACGGCCCGGACTAACGCGGCGGCTAATTGGCCGGCGCCGCCGCGGCACATCTGCGCTTTCGCCTTGCCGGCCAACAGCGCAGCGATGTGATGGCCGAAGCCGGGGGCGCGGAGGTCGACTTCGCGGAGTCCGTTGAAGAAGAGCAGTCCGGCCTGGATGACGGGGTTTTCGAATTCCCGAATAACGAACTCCAGTGGGGAGAGGCGGCTGACTTCGAGCAGGCGGCGGCCTTGTGGAGTGCGGTTGAGGAGTTCGGCACGGCGTGCGGGTTCGAGGGGAGGCGACTGGCTTTCGGGGATGAGGATTTCGTCGAGGATGGGCTGGAAGTCAGCGCGCCAGCGGCGGAGGGTGGCGGCATCGCGGGGGCTGAGTTGGGCGAAGGAATCGGCGGTACGGTCGAAGTCGGTCCACCACTGGAGGGAGCGGTGGTCGCGGAGGATGAGGGCGACGTTGAGGTCGGGCTCGATGTAATGGGCGCCGCGGTTGGCAAGGTCGAGGTTGCGGTACCAGGGCATGGCAGTGAGCGCGCGGTGGTAGAAGGAGTGTGGATGATGGAGGAAGCCCTGGGAGTCGCGAACGGTGGCGAGGCCGCCACCGGGTACGTTGCGGCGTTCGAGGCAAAGGGTGCGGAGGCCGGCCATTCCCAGATAGGCCTGGAGGACCAGGGAGTTGTGGCCGCTGCCGAGGAGGATGACGTCGTATTCGGTGGGCACGCGGTGAGTTGGTTAGCCGCGGTAGAAGGTTAGGAAGGCGTCGGATAAGGCGGAGACGATGGCGGCGCGGTCGCGGTCGCCTTTCTCTTTGGTGGCGCGGTCAGGCGAGTCGGTGAAGCCGTTGATGTCGCGCCAGAAGCCGTGGCGTTCGTGGCGGTAGAAGTGGGCGTAGGCGCGTGGGTCGGTGTCGACGGTCTCGTCGCGATGCGGCCGGTCCTGGGGCACGATGTCGCCGCGAAGGGACATCATCATGGAGGTTTCGAAGTCGCCGGCATGGCCGGGGAGCCAGCGCTGCTTGTTAGCTTCGACGCCGATGAGAGCGTCCCAGGCGATGACCCAGTAGGATCCGGCAGCGGCGCGGACGGGATGTTTCAAGGCGACGTCGCGGACGGCGAGCTGGGCGATTTCGTGGTTGCCGCCATGGCCGTTGACGACGAAGATGCGTTTGAAACCGTCGGTGACCAGGGATTCGAGCAGTTCACGGAGGACCTTGTAATAGGTTTCGGTAGAGAGCGACATGGTGCCGCCGTAGATGAGGTGATGGTCGGAGGAGCCGAAGGGGAGGGCTGGAGCGACGATCACCGGGATGTGCCCGGAGGCGCGCGTGGCGGCCTCGCGGCAGATAGTTTCGACGGTGTAGAAGTCAGTGCCGGTGGGCAGGTGGGGGCCGTGCTGTTCGGTGGCGCCGATGGGGAAGACAACGAGTGAGTCCGCCGCGGCTTGGCCCAGTTGTTCGCGATTCAGGTCAGTGAAGAGTCTCAACCCGATAGCATACTCAGGAATGTTGGGGAAGTACAGGGCTGCGACATACTGAAAAGACGGTGAACTTGAGAGACACATCGGCAGCCGCGAGCGAAGTCTATTACCGGCGACTTGCGGAGATGACACCGGCCGAACGGGTGGCCGTCGGCGTGGCACTCTGGGAGGCGGGCGATGCGACCGAACGGGCGGCGATGCGGCGTATGTATCCCGAGGCGGATGAAGCCGAGATTACGTTTCAGGTTGCGGTGAGAAGGTTCGGGGCGGAGTTGGCGCGGAAGGTCTACGGACGGGAGTGATGACGGTAAGAGAAGCATTCTCCGGGTTACGCTAAGGCCAGGACCGACATTACGCCGATCCTGGCCCCCAGTTATACAGGTTTACGGTTGAGCCGGCTGCGGCAAACTAATCGGCACCGTAGCCGCGAACCGCGGTGTATCCGGAGCTGTGGTCAGCCAGGCTTCGACGTATAGGACGTCGGCGTCCGGGGGGACGATGGCGCGCGGGATATCGACGGTGGCGGTCCACTCGCCGGAGATCGTCCTTAGAGTCTCCACCTGAGCGAACATGCGGCCTTCGGACCAGCGGAAGAGTTCGCGGCCGTTGGGGTGGCGCACGACAACTTCATATTCCTGCGCGGTGGGGAACAGCAGGCGGAGCGGGGCTCCGTTGCCGGCCTCGACGCGGAGGGTTGCGCGGAAGGTCTCGGGCAGTTCGGCGATCGCAAGAGTGAACCGGCCGAGGTTATCGGATTCGAGTAATTGCTTACCGATGCGGGAACGGACGAGGTCGTATTTGCGTGGTCCGGCGAAAGTGGTCACCTCGCGCTGGACCATTCCAATGCCTTCCACGAACTTCTCGCTCACCACGCCGGTGTCGGCGCAGGAGAAGGTGCGGTAGCGGATGTCGAGGGCTTCGGGGAAGTAGCCCGCGGGCCCACGATACTCAGACCGTTTCCCGGCAGTTTGGCCTTCCTGATCGCACTGGCGGAAGTTGGCTTGCCACCAGAGACCGTCGGCGGGTTGGAAGCTGGTTACCTGAACTTCTTTGCCGGTCTCCTCGTCGTAATGGACGAGGACGCCGCGTTCATTTACGCGAGCCATCAGCTTGGTTTCCGTGTACCCGGAAAGCGGGTAATAGGTATTGCCGTTGATCAGGAACGGCGTTCCGGCGCGCACCGTGAACTCCTGGCCGGTTTGCGCATTCCGGTAAGTCCAGGAGTTGTTGGGAGCAAGCGGAAAGAAATCACCGGCGAAAGCGGCAGGGGCGGCGATGAGCAGCGCCGCGACCACCGGTGTCCGCAGAAAGGAATTGAATCTCATTGTGTCACCTCAGACAAAGAACGACGAACGAGTGACCCGGGCTCTGTCGTCATTACAGCAAATAACGCGGAGGGGGAGATAAAAAAAGCTCAACACTTGGGAAGGTGTTGAGCCTGAGGAAGGAGATGAGTGGCGAACTACGTCTGTGGTTGAGGGGCGAGCCGGCCGGTTGCGCAGGCAACGATGCCGGGACAATGCTCGCGACAGGCGCCACACGTCAGGAGGATCACGGCCATCTCCATACCGAGGACGCCACCGTTCTTGCTCATCAGGGCGGCGGCTTGCGCGATCACTTCCAAGGTATTTACCATTTCACAGGAACCTTTCGCCACTCTAACGACTAAGATAACCGGAAGATTGGTATCTCAAAATCGGCAATCTGTATTATTCCCTGTCAGCGGAAACTGACAGAGCCATCAGGCAATGCCATACGTTGCAGCCATTGGAGCAAGCGGGGCAGATTGGATAGTACTCCGTTTCAATCGGTAATGTGCTTGCGTCGTTGTAAGCTTCTTACCTACAATGTGGAGGCATTAAACAGTTGCCATGCCTGCCGTTTTATTAATCGACGACCATCCTTCCATTCTGGAATGTCTGCAAACGATTGCCACATCGAGGCTGCATGCGGACAAAGTAGGGACAGCGCGGACGGCGGAGCAAGCGGTGCAGGCGGCGAGCGGGAATTCGTGGGACTTGATAGTTACCGATATCTCGATGCCGGGGCGGGACGGTCCGGAACTGATCGCGGAGTTACACCGGTTGGTTCCGAATGCGCGGATTGTCGTGTATACGGTCCACGATGAAGCCCAGTTCGGCGTACGGGCGCTGCGGGCGGGGGCGCACGGATACATCAACAAAGACCAGGAGTTATCGGAGTTGGTGAATGCGTGCCAGATGGCGATCTCGGGCCGGCGCTACATATCGCCGAAGCTGGCGGAGTTGCTGGCGGACAGCTTGCAGCAACCCGCGCTGGCGCACGAGCGGCTTTCGGACCGGGAACTGGAGATTCTGCGGCTGATCAGCGTGGGGCAGACGCCGAGCGAGATCGCCGCGAAGCTGCACATCTCTCCGAAGACGGTGGGGACGTACCGGATGAGAATTCTGGACAAATTGGAACTGGATTCGACAGCCGATATCATCCGATACGCAGTAAGTCACAATCTGGCGTAGGTGAATCATGACGCCACGAAAGAACGCGATGCTGTACGTAGCGTTCGGCGTTGCGTGGATTTTCCTGTCCGACAAGGTGCTGAGCCGGTTGCACCTGCCGCATTCCTTTGAGGTGCTGAAGGGGCTGGCATTTGTCGTGGGGACGGGCATACTGGTGTACTTCATCAGCAGGCGGTTCGTGCGCCAGGTAACGAGGGAGAGCGAGGCGGCGCGGCGGGCCGATGAGAAGTTCCGGCTATCGGTCGAGAAAGCTCCAGTAGGAATCGCCATAATCGCGGGAGACAAGTTCCGGTATCTGAATCCGACGGCTGTGGGCTACTTCGGGATTGGGCCTGGATCGACGACTACCGAAGGTCCGGCGCGGTTTTGTATTCCAGTGGAGCAATTGTCGGGATCGGTGATTGAGATCGCGTGCAAGCGGATGGACGGCACGACGATACCGCTGGCGGCACTGGGAATGCCGATCGACTATGAAGGGGACCGGGCGACGCTGGTGTTTGTGCGGGATCTGACCGAGGAGAGGCACAAGGGGCAATGGCTCGAATCGCTGGCCAACAGTGTTCCGGCGATTGTATGGGTGACGAGGAGCGATGGCTCGAGTGTGTTTCTGAACGAGCAGTGGGAGATCTACTGCGGGGAAGGGGCCGGGAAGACACCCCGGGAGTTTATGCATCCGGATGAACGGGATGCGACGCTGGCGCGGTGGGCGCAGTTAGCAGCGGCGCAGCAGCCGTTTGAGATGCAAATGCGCTTGCGGAGGAGAGACGGTGAGTACCGGTGGCAAGTAGCGCGCGCGGCGCCGGTGTGGGATAGGAGCGGGAACGTGGAGTACTGGTTTGGGGTGACGATCGACATTGAAGATAATGTTCGAGCGTCGCTGAACCTGGAGCGGGTGCGGGAAGCGGAGCGGGCCCGGATTGCGCGCGAGTTGCACGACGATTTGGCGCAGGCGCTGGTGACGGCAAAGCTCCAGATCGAGCTGGCGGAGTGCCCGGATTGTCCATCGTCCGGTGAAGTGCAGAAGGCGAAAAACCACATCGCGCGGGCACTCGAAAGTACACGGTCGCTAGCGACGATGCTGCGTCCGCCGCTGCTCGACCAAGTGGGGTTGGCGGCGGCGCTGGAATGGCTGTGCAGCGATTTTGAAAAGCGGACGAAGGTGGTGTGCCGACAACAATTGGACCCTGACGCGCTTGCGGCGTTTGGGACGGAGGAGAGCCGGATTGCGATCTTCCGGATGATGCAGGAAGCGTTGTCGAATGTGGCGCGTCACGCGCGGGCGACCGAAGTGTCGGTGGCGGTGAACCGGGACCAGGGAAAGGTGTTGTTCGAAGTCAAAGATAACGGAGTGGGGTTTGACTCGAGCCGGGCGCCATCGACACTGGGGCTAACGGGGGTGAGGGAACGCGCCCGGTTGATAGGCGCGCTCGTCGATATCCGGTCGGGTTTCGGGGAAGGCACCCAAGTACGGCTGGAGGTGCCGGTTCCGAGCGGTGTAGCCGCAAAGTAACGGTTATTCGCAGGTAACGGGGTTGCGCAGTTCGCCCAAGCCTTCCACCTTGACGATCATTTCATCGCCCTGGCGAAGGAAGCGTGGGGGCTTGCGCGCAAAGCCGACGCCGGCGGGGGTGCCGGTGGAGACGACATCGCCCGGTTCGAGCGTGAAGACGCTCGAAAGGTACTCGATGAGGGTGGGGATGGGGAAGATCAGATGCCTGGTGTTGGAGTGCTGCAAAACCTCGCCGCTGACGGTGATGCTGATATCGAGGTTGTGGGGATCGGCAATTTCGTCGGCGGTAACGATCCACGGGCCCATGGGACAGAAGGTGTCGAAAGTTTTGCCCATCACCCATTGCGAGGTGGCGAGTTGAATATCGCGGGCGGAAACGTCGTTGACGTTCATGTAGCCGAACACATGGTTGTGCCAACTGCCGGCGGGAATATTGCGGCCCCCTTTGCCGATGACGAAGGCGAACTCGGCTTCATAGTCGGGCTGTGCGGTTTTTTTGGGCAGGACGACGGTGTCGCCGGGGCCGACGACCGAGGTGGCGAACTTGGTGAAAATGGTCGGGATGGAGGGAATCGGCATGTTGGATTCAATCGCGTGGTCGCGATAGTTCAAGCCGACGCAGACGATTTTGGGAGGCCGGGGAATGGGCGCCATGAGTTTGACGCTCGAGAGGGGAATGCGGGGCCCGGTGACCGAGGCCGCTTTCTGCAGCGCGGCCGCACCGCCGGCAATCACCGAGATTGTGCACCCGAAACCTGCGGCGTTCAAGGGAATCAGTTCGTCACCAACCACCACGCCTGGTTCCGGTAGCCCGCCCGGGCGCACAAATGTCGCTAATCTCATCTAGGTAGAAGGACCTCCAAGGAAATGCGCGAACGCCGATTGCGAAGTGACAGGACCTAGCCCGGTTTGTTGACGACGCGAGCGTGCGCGTAGATGTTAACTCAAACTAACTTAGTGTATCATTGCCGTTTTTGACTCCATGACGTACTTGAACGAACTTTTCTCGCTGAAACATAAGGTAGCCGTGGTGCTGGGCGGGACCTCGGGCATCGGGCAGGCGATTGCGCGCGGATACGCGAAAGCGGGCGCGGCGGTAATCGCATCGAGCCGCGACCAGAAGAAGGTGGACACGCAGGCCGATGAGTTGGAAGAGATGGGGTGCAAGACGTTGCGCCTCGCCTCGGACGTGAACGATCGCGAGAGCATGCAGCATCTGCTGGACGCGACGCTCAAGCGGTTTCACAAGGTAGACGTGCTGGTGGTGACCTCGGGCGTGCTGCAGAAGCACCCGACCGCGGAGTTCACGGACGCGGACTGGAACCGGGTGGTGGACACGAACCTGAACGGGACATTCCGGTCGAACCAGATATTCGGGCGGCAGATGATCGAGCAAAAGGGCGGGTCGATTATCAACACCGCTTCGCTAACCAGTTTTGTGAGCTTTAACGAAGTGGCTCCCTACGCGGCGTCGAAAGCGGGCGTGGCGCAGTTGACGCGGCAGTTGGCGTGCGAGTGGGCGCCGCACGGCGTGCGGGTGAATGCGATTGCGCCGGGCGTGTTCCGCACGCCATTGAATACACGGGCTTTGGACATTCCGGAACGGGCGCAGGCGATTGTGGCGAAGACGCCGATGGGGCGGTTCGGAAAGGTGGAGGAGTTGCAGGGGTTGGCCATCTTACTCGCGTCGGATGCGGGCAGCTTTCTCACCGGTCAGGTAATCGCGGTGGACGGCGGTTTTCTGGCCAAAGGGATTTGATACACTCAGAAAGGCCCGTTTCGTCCCGCCGGGAGTGTACCCGCTCGAGGTGATTCGTCCCGGACCACAATCCCCAGAGTTGGAGAATGTCTTTGTTCGCATTGACCGTAGTGCTGGTCACGCTGCTGACCCTGCAGATTTCCGTTTTTCTCACCACCGTTTACCTACACCGCACGCTGACGCATCGCGGTCTGGAACTTCACCCGGCTGTCGCATTCATGATGCATCTGTGGCTCATGGTTTTCACGGGCATCAGCCCGAAGGAGTGGGTCGCCGTGCATCGCAAACACCACCAGTTCTCCGACAAGGAAGGGGATCCGCACAGCCCCTACATTTACGGTCTCTACCATGTGCTGTTCGGCAACGTGATCTATTATCGCCGGACGGCGAACGATGCGGCCGTGGTCGCCAAGTATGCGAAGGACTACAGGCCGACTCCGATCGATAAGATCCGGTTTCAGGGATGGGGTGTGCTGATCGGCCTAGGCCTGTACCTGTGGGCATTCGGTCCGCTGGTGGGCGGCATCGCGTTTGTGCTGTACGCGGTGGCGTACCTGCTGCTGAACGCATCGATCAACAGCGTGTGCCACATGATCGGCTACCGCAACTTCGACAACCTGGCGACCAATGTCCGCTGGATCGCGTTCCTGACCGGCGGCGAAGGGCTGCACAACAACCACCACGAGTATCCGACCGCGGCGCACTTCGCGATGAAGGGCGGCGAGTTCGATCCGGCGTGGGGATTCATCCGGATGCTCGAGTCGTTCGGGCTGGCGCGCGTGAAGCGGTTGCCGGTGGCCAAAGCGGCGGCTTAAGTCCGTTCCGGAAATAGAAGAAGAGCCGGGAGCGTCGATCGAGGTCGGCGTTTCCGGCTCTTGTTGTTTCCAGGGGCTACAGGGTGCGGCTACCGGGGCATAAGCCGGCGGACGTGCGCGTGGCCGGGGGGCGACAGATTGTCCGCAGGCAGACAGTTTGTCCTGTTTTGGCATTGACTGCCCTAATGAATTCAATTACTTACAAAGGTCCACCACTTGCAGTATATCGGGCATGCCGCTCCGGTACTTACTTACTCTCGGGATTGTGTGTTGTTCGCTTTTCGGCCACCCTTTGGACAAAGTAGCGCCGAAATTACGGTCTACAACCAAAGGGAACACCGTTGACGTGATCGTAACTTATAAAGTCCGCCCGTCAAAGGAGCATCATGATCGAGCCGTCGAGAGCGGCGCCAAACCGCGTGCGGTTTTTGCGGACGCAGGAGCCGCTGTTTACACCGTTTCAGCCGAGCAGTTCCAGTCTCTGGCCCAGGATGACGACATCCTTTCGATCGCGCCCGACGAGCCGGTATACGCGGCGTTGGACTATGCCGAACCGGCGGTGGGCGCCGATATCGCTCGTGATTATGGCTTTACAGGAAAAGGGATAGGAATCGCCATCATCGATAGCGGGGTGTCAGCCCATGCCGACGTCGCCGGAGAGAACAACTGGTTTTCATCGCGTATTGTTTATCGACAGAACTTTGTCGCGGGCGAGATCTCAACGAGCGATCCGCATGGACACGGAACGCACGTTGCCGGCATCGCAGCCGGCAACGGAAGTGCGTCGAGCTCCGCCGGATTCACGAAGACGTACCGTGGTATCGCGCCCGAGGCAACGATCGTCAGCCTTCGCGCGTTAGACAAAAACGGGATTGGAACCGACAGTACCGTTATTGCGGCAATCGATCGTGCGATTGCCTTGAAGTCGACGTACAACATACGGGTGCTGAACCTGTCTCTCGGCCGGCCGATCACGCAGTCGTACCTGGTGGACCCGCTTTGTCAAGCGGTGGAGCGCGCCTGGAAAGCGGGCATCGTGGTGGTGGTAGCGGCAGGAAACGAGGGCCGGAACAACACGCTTGGCACGGCTGGTTATGGCACGATCACGGCGCCCGGCAACGACCCGTATGCGATCACGGTGGGCGCAATGAAAACCGGGTCGACGGAAACGACCGCGGACGACCAAATTGCCAGCTACAGTTCAAAGGGTCCGACGATTATCGATCATGTGGTGAAGCCGGACATCGTGGCGCCGGGCAACCGGATCGCGTCGCTGTTAAGTTTTCAGTGTTTTCTCACGAATTCTTATGCGACGACGGTGCTGAACCTGGCAGAGTACTCTTCCTTCACGGGCAGTTCGCCAAACTACATGCGGCTGAGCGGCACGAGTATGGCGACGCCGGTTGTAAGCGGCGCGGCGGCACTGTTGCTGCAGAAATATCCGAGCTACACACCGGATCAGGTGAAGGCTGTGCTGATGCGGACGGCGACCAAGTCGTTCCCGACGACGAGCACGGCGGTGGACCCGGTAACTGGGGTGAGCTACGTCAGCCAGTACGACATCTTTACGATTGGCGCCGGGTATGTGAACGTATGGAACGCGCTGAACTTCGCGGGTTCGCTGACAGGCCTGAAAACCTCGGTGTCGCCGCAGGTTATCTATGATAAGAGCCGTCGCCGGGTGGTCCTGGTAACCGCCAAATCGGCGGTTTGGGGAGATTCAGCGGTGTGGGGAGACTCGGCTATGTGGGGAAGCTCAGCGGTATGGGGAACGGCTGTTGTGGATGCGAAGTCGGCTGTGTGGGGGACGTCAGCGGTTTGGGGTACAGGGAATGCAACCGGGTTCAGCGCGTTGTGGGGGACGTCGGCGGTTTGGGGCACAGGCCAACCCTCCCCGGAGTCGATCGGCGTGTTGGTGAACGGCGAGAAGTAGTTGAACCGGGGCCATGATGGACCGCGGGCTTACGCGCCGCGGTCCGGTTTAACGCGGATTGTGCGTGTTTGTGGTCAAAAGTACTTTGGTTCGGGAGCCACAGGCTAATTCTCCGTGGAAAGATCGGCCGGCAGTCTGGTGTTGTTGGCCTCGGCGTATGCGGCGGCGACCCGGCGCAATTGCTGCCGCCACTTGTCGAGGCCGATGCTCTTTTCGGGCGCGTACATGTAACTCAGGTCGGCGGTGCGGGCGGCCCAGTGGTCCTTCGTGTCGTCGAGCATAAACACGTACTGCTTTCCGCCGAAGGAACGGCCCTTAGGATACTGGCTCTTCTCGTAGACGGCTGTCAGGTCGCGGAACGAGGCGGCGCCCTCCTGTTCAATCTGCCGGATCTGACGATGGACATTCGCGACCAATCGTAGCGCCTGTTCCGGTTGTTTGGCCACGGCTTTGGCGTGCGCTTGTTCGAGCGTTCGCTCCGCTTCAGCCATTCCGGTCAGCAGCACCCAATGGTGGCGGATGAACTGAGTCAATGTGAGCATCACTTCCAGGTTGTACCGGTTACGGCCGGTGCGGCCAAGGGCCTCCTGAAGAGAATGGAGCAACGCATCGTTTTCCGGCAATCGCAAGATGGCTTGCCGCAGGTGCGCGGCGCGCCCATAGCGCGGCTTCATTTCGAGTGTCCGCTCATCAGGCAGAGCGGGCGCCGGCAGCGTCTGATCGTATCGCGCGGTGCCCATTCCCTTGCCGTCCGAATTCCCATAACCCGGGCCGCGGGTCCGCGAAACCACACGATCCCAAGTGCGCTGCCAGGCGCGCGCCTGGCGCTGCATGGCGCGATAAATGTCGATCATTCCTGCCGACCCATCGGGTCCGTAATAAACCCGCATGAACTCGGCTGTGTGCTGCGCGGCCGACGGGGCCGCCGGATTCCAGGCATAGCTCGCCGCCGTTGACCAACCTAGCCAGAAGATCTCGTTGTGAATGCCGGAATCGTCCCAAGCCGCTCCGAACGCGCCGATCGGATTGCCCTGGCGGAAGCGGCCTGTGCGAAGGGAATGAGCGAGCGACTGGATACGGCCCGACTCGAAGCCGCGTTCGAATTCGATCGGGTCGTCCTCACCCGCGACGGCAGCCTGCTCGCGCAATTCACGATCGAGGGGTAAGTAATCGGGGAAGAGAAACTCGGAACCTTGAGTCGATACATAACCGAGCTGCCGCATCCCCTTCTTCCTTTCGACCGGCAGGTAATCGTCTTCACCGATCACGCCGTCGATTACGGATGAAGGGATCATATCGAGATGCTTAGCCAACAGCGGATACTCGAGCCAGGCAAGCGTGCGCCGGTTCTTCGACTGCAGATAATCGGCGGCGCGTTTCGTAAACTCCGCCCACAACCGGCTCCGTAAGTCCGCTGAATCCGGCTTGGGGCACTTCTCGCCGGTTGACGCGTAATAGATTTCGTCCGTGGATGCAAACACGTAATCGACGCCCGGTGTAGCTTTGACGACATCGTCGTACATCTTGAAAATCACTTTGTAGGTCTCTTCATCGCAAAGGCAGGCCTGGTAGTTATTGCCATCCGCTTTCAGATGTGCGTACCGCGGATGTTTCAGCACATACAATAAGTGCGATGGCGCCTGGATGACAGGGACTAACTGGATGAACCGTTCCCTGGCATAGGCAGTAAGTTCCTGCATCTGGGCTGTCGTGAATGCCCCAGGCGCACCCACGTCGGGTAGCGACGGGAATTCGAACTTATCCCCTAACTCGAAACCGATGACGTTGGCCTTAAAGCGGGCCGTCCAGTCCAGGTAGCGCTTCAATGTTTCCATCCGGTCCTGGTGGTTCTTCGTGTCCCAGTGCAGGAATCGAAGTTGAAGATCGGGCCAGTCTTCTATCATTCCCGCCGGCAGTTTCAGCGCGCGTCCACCCGCGGCAGGCTTCACCAACTGAAGAAACGTCTGCACCCCGTAAAATAGTCCCTGATCGCTGTTCCCGATGATCTCAATCCGGGCGTTTGAAAGTTGGATCCGGTACGCCTGGGCCGCCACGGCCGCTTCGCCTGGAACGGAGACAGCCCCGGGACGGATGGAGAGAACGATCGGCCGGGCGGCGGGTTTTGGCGATACCAGCCTAAGTGCGTGAAACTCGCGCAGATCGTTTTCAAGCGATCGCAGCGCGATGTGCGCGGGTGACACGCCCGGAGCGGAAACCGTCCAGGTACCGTCCAGATCGATGTCGGCAGGCTCGAGTTTGACTTTCTGGGGAGTAGGAATAACGGCGTAACCGCGCGACCAGAGTTCGGTCACGGGCTGTGCGCAGGCCAGTGAGAACCAGCCATAGAGAGCTGAAAAGAATAAAAAGCGCATCACCACGATATTAGGCCAGAGAGCAAATCTCTGTGATGGTACAGTATTCCCCAGCATGAACCTGCGAGAAGGCTCGCAAAGCTTTGGGTTACTGGAAAATATACCAGAGGGGTTTGTTGCGCTCGATCGCGAATTCCGGATTGTCTACGTAAACCGGGAAGCGAGGCGGCTGCTGCAGGCGGACCGCGAGGCGCTGCTCGGTGAACCGTGTTGGGAACTGCTCGCCGGCACGGTCGCGACCAAGATCGAGCACGCAACTAAGATCGATTACGCGACCAAGATCGAGCACGCAAAGATCGAGCACGAGCTTCGGCGGGCGGCGACGGAATTTGAATATTACTACAGGCGCCTTTCCCGCTGGTTTTGGGTGAAAGCGTCGCGATACGCGGATGGATTTCTGCTATCGATCCGCGATATTACCGGCTTAAAGCAGGAAGAAGAAGAACTGCGGCGAGGGCGGGAACAATCGGATTCGCGGCTCGCGGAACTGGAAGCGATTTACGCTCAGGCGCCGGTGGGGTTGTGTGTGTTCTCGCCCGACCTGCGGTATCTGCGCATCAATGAAAAGCTGGCCGAAATCAACGGCATTGCGGCGGCCGATCACCTGGGACGCACGGTCGAAGAAATCGTTCCATCGCTGGGGGTACAGGCGCGGACGATTCTGGAGCAGATTGTCACGGCCAGGCAGCCTGTCCGTTTTGACTTCGCCGGCGAGAGGCCGGCCAAGCCGAGCGAACAACGTATCTGGCATGAGGAGTGGCACCCGCACTGGGCGGCAGACGGTTCACTTGCGTATATTTCAGTGGTAACGGAAGAGGTGACCGAGAGCCGGCAGGCTCGACGGGCGCTGGAACATAGCCAGGCGTTACTGGGCGCGTTTTTGGAGCAGCTTCCCATGGGCGCAGGGCTGGTGGACACCCAAGGGCGGTGGGTAATCCGGAACCAGATGTTGTCGCAGTGGGTTGGCGACAGGCTTCCATCGCGGGATCCGGACAACCAGTGGCGTTGGATGGCATGTAGGCGCGACGGCGGGGAACTTGAGCCCAGCGAGTATCCCGGTGCGCGCGCGTTGCGCGGCGAACATGTACCGGGTGTCGATTTCCTGTATACGGGGTACGACGGCAACCAGCGGTGGACCCGATTGAGTGCGTCGCCGTTTCGCGACTCGACGGGAGAAATTACCGGCGCGGTTTGCGTTTTCGAGGATGTGGACACGCAAAAGCGCACGCAAGAAGCACTGCGGGACTTCAGCGACACGCTGCGGTTCCACATAGAAAACACGCCGCTCGCGTTGGTGGAACTCGCGCCGCCCGACTACCGCATCACACGATGGTCGCAACGCGCGCAGCAGATCTTCGGCTGGACCGCTGAAGAACTGCTCGGACATCCCGTTGCAGACACCGGAATCATATTTGCGGACGACGCGGAAAGCGTGGCCCGGTTAAACGCCGCCATGCTGGCCGGCCGCGAGTTGACCAACGTCCACCAGAATCGCAACTGCGCCAAAGACGGATCGGTGCGGATGATGCGCTGGTACAACTCGGCGCGGCTCGACGCGAATGGGAAACTCGCCAGTGTGTTCTCCCTCGGGCTGGACGTGACAGACCAGGTGGCGAGCGAAAAGGCACTCATAGCGAGTGAGACGCGCTTCCGCCGGCTGATTGAACAGAGTATCTTCGGCGTTGCGATCGGCGACCTGAACGGCAACCTCATTTACTTCAACGACGCATTCCTGAAGATGGTAGGTTATCGCCGCGACGATTTGAAGGGCGGCGGCCTGCGCTGGGATGTTATGACGCCGGCTGAATGGGCGCCGGCCGATGAGCGGGCGCGCGTCGAGCTTCGCCGTACCGGACAGGCGACTCCGTTCGAAAAGGAGTACTTCCGAAAAGACGGAACACGGGTGCCGATTTTTGTCGGCTTGACAGCCCTGGACAGCTCGATCGCAGAAGAGCAGGAAGTGGTCGGGTTCTTCATGGACCTGACTGAAATCAAGCGGGTGCAGGGCGAATTGGAGCGGTCGAACGACGAACTGAAGCGGTTTGTTTACACCGCCGGGCACGACCTGCAGGAACCCGTCAGGACCGTGACAAGCTTTGCGCAGTTGCTCGAACGGCGCGTCGGCGGCCGGATGGACGTCGAAACCGAAGGATATCTGGCGTTCATCCTGCAAGCCGTGGAGCAGATGTCGCGCCTGATTTCGAGTCTGCTGGAATTCTCCAGGGTCGGATTCCAGCGTGCGCCGGAACCGCAATCGGTAAATCTCGGCAAGGTGTTAATGGCAGTCGAGCAGGTAATGGGGTCGACTATCGAGACGAGTGCGGCCGGCATCACACACGATCCGTTGCCCGACGTGATGGCAGACGAAAGCCAGATCATGCAGGTGCTGCAAAACCTGATCGGCAACGCCATCAAATACCGCAAAGAAACCGAGAGTCCGCGAATACACGTCAGCTCCAAGCGGTGTAACGCCAGGGAGTGGCAGATCTCAGTTCGGGACAACGGCATAGGTTTTGACCCGCGTTATGCCGGGCAGATCTTCGGAGTGTTTCAACGGTTGCACGGGCCGAACATTTCCGGCAGCGGGCTGGGGCTCGCCATTTGCCGCCGGATTGTCGAAAATCACGGTGGCCGTATTTGGGCTGAAAGCGTGCCAGGGGAAGGCTCAACGTTCCACTTCACCCTGCGCGCCGTGGCTTCTGACTCCTAACTTCTAGCCTGTGACTCTTTCTCTCCCTCCTGCAGTAACTCCGCGTGAACTTGTGCTTAGCATGGGGTTTCAGCGCTCTGCACTAACTCATACCCAAACGTCTTAGCCTTCGCCTTCAGCGACGCCAGCC
>JADLDI010000038.1 GCA_020846745.1 Bryobacterales bacterium
CTCAAACAGCTCCAATTTGGCTCTCCTTTCCATCTCCGGCAGGATGGCAAACCGCCATCCCCCCGGGCTGTCCAGGTGGGGCCAATTCAGACCATCAAATGGGGCCAATTGAGAGCATCGAACTCATTGAACACTTTGCGAGACGAAATCCCAAGCCCGTCACCCTCGACGACCAAATCCGCAAAGCCTTCCCCCGTCCGGCCTTCTCCCACGAAATCAACAACTTGCGAGACGAAATCCCGCCAGATCTCGGCGCGTGAGCGACAGGCCACTGCGGCATGTCGCAGTCAACTCCCACAGAATCAACACTTTGCGAGACGAAATCCTACGCGCGTCTTTCCCGTGCGGCGCAGGTGCCCTGCTCGCCAAGTCCTTTCAAATGTGCAATCTGCGAAACGAACTGGCTCACCACCCGATCGCGTAGCTGTCCGTAGCCGGCGCCGCGCCGCCCATCAGCGTATTCGTCTCCGGGTCGATCAGGATAGCCTTCACGCTACCCACGCCCTTCGCTGCATGCGTGATCAGGTCGTGACCGCGGTCCGTCAGCCCCTTCCGCACATCGTCCGGAATCCGTTCCGATACCGCCAGTTTCCCCGCCGACCCATGCGGCCAAATTGCGGAACGAAATGCCGACGAGATCACATACGGCTGCTCCACCGCCTGTTGCACGTTCATCCCGAACTCCGCAAAGTTCAGGAAGAACTGCAACTGCGACTGCGGCATCGTATCGCCGCCCGGTGTGCCGAACACCATGAACGGCTTCCCGTTCTTCATCACCAAAACCGGATTGAGGGTCATGCGCGGGCGCTTGCGAGGAGCGAGCGCGTTCGGGTCCGCTGGATCCAGGTAAAACAAAGCCAATCGGTTGTTCGGGAAGAAACCCACCTCCGGAATGTACTGGCAGTTGCCAAAGTCAGACCAAATGGTTGAGGTAATCGACACCATGTTGCGTTCCGAATCGACCGCCGCATAGTAGGTGGTATACCCATCGATCCACGCTGGATAGGCGAGCGCACCTCGGGCGATCACGATGCCACCTGTCCGGGTTATGTAATCCGGCCTCGCTCCGGCGGACATTGCGCGTGGGTTACCGGCCGGTACAGGCTGGGCAATCGCCTGGTCCGGCTTGATCAGCGCTCGGCGCTTGGCCGCATACTCCTTCGACAGCATCTCTTTGAGCGGGATGTCTTTGATGAACCGCGGGTCGCCCACATACTTCTCGCGGTCGGCGAAGCACAGCTTCAGCGCCTCGGCCACATGGTGCAGATAAGCCGCCGAGTTATGGCCCATCGACTTCAGGTCGAACCCTTCGAGGATGTTCAGGGCCTGCAACATCACGTGCCCGTGCGAGTTCGGCGGGCAACCGTACAGGTCGTACCCTTTGTAGTGGATGTGGAGCGGCGTGTCCTCATGCGCGCTGAACTCGGCGAAATCCTCCAGGTCCAGCAACCCGTCTTGTGCCTTGAGGAACTGCGTCATCGCCTTCGCCACGGGCCCTCGATAGAACCCGTCGCGACCCGACTCGGCAATCGTGCGGAACGTCCGCGCCAGTTCCGGCTGCTGCAACACGTTGCCCATCCGCAGCGGTTCGCCGTTGCGATACCAGGTGTTCACGGTAGTGGGGAAGCGCTTCAGCCGCGCATCGTTGTTCCGCAGCACCCCATGCAGGTTCTCGCTGACAATGAAACCGCGCCCCGCTGTCTCGATGGATGGAGCCAGCAACCGGTCGCGGCCGAGCTTGCCATAGCGTTCCGCCGCGAGCAGCAGTGCATCCACCGCGCCCGGCACGAGCGGCGCCTGCGGACCTTCCTTCGGCAGTTCCTTCCGCGAAGCGAACCGGTCGATAGTAGCCTTGCGCGGAGCCCAGCCGGTGCCATTGATGAACTTCACCTGCTTGGTCTTCGCCAAGTAAAGGAGGATAAACAGGTCGCCCCCTACTCCCGTACGGCTAGGCTCGAATACAGTGCTCGACATCGCGGCCGCCACTGCTGCGTCAACCGCGTTGCCACCTTGCGCGAGCATCTTGTACCCCGACATCGCGGTGCCGTAGTGGCCGCTCGCGACCATGCCTTCCATACCGAGAAAAACGGGCCGCCAGGTAGATGTCTGGGCGGCCACGGGCAACGCGGAAAGGGAACTTAAGAAGCGGCGGCGGTTCATTTCGTTATGTCTCCGTAGAGTTCAGGGCGGCGGAAGCGGATGGGCGAGCCGTTGCGGGCATCGTCGCGGATTTCGACCTTAGTGGCAACAATCTGATCGCCCGCAGCCGGATCGTCGCGCGCCACCACCTTGCCCTTGGGATTGATAAACATCGTGTTCCTCGGATGGACAAACACGACCCATACGCCGTTCTCGTAAGCGCGGGTGCGCATCATCGTCTCGTTCATTTCGCCGTAGGAGCCCCAGGCCGGCACGAGGATCAACCGGGCGCCTTTGATGGCCAGGATGCGCGAGGTCTCGGGCAGTTGACGATCCATGCAGATCAGCGCACCCCAGCGTCCCCAGGGCGTCTCGAAGGTAGGCAGTTCGGTCCCCTGCGCGTTGAACGGCTCGTCGAGGGCGGTGTGGGTTTTGGAGTAGCGAGTGGTGAGCGAACCGTCGGGGCCGAAGACGGCAGTTGAGTTCCACATCTGGCCGTCGCGCCGTTCGGCGAACCCGATCAGCAGGTGAATCTTCAGTTGTTTCGCCAGGTTGCGGACCTCACTAAGCATCGGCCCATCGATCGCCTCGCCCACAGAACTGTACCGCTCCTTAGTCAGGCCGCGGACTTTCTTATCGTTCCCGACATAGCCTTCCAGATACCCCTCCGGTGTGACCACTACTTCCGCGCCGGCCTCGGCCGCCTTGCGGACCCACTGTTTCAGCCGCTCAAGGTTGCCCTGCTTGTCCCACTCGGAGGGCAGGACGCGCAGGGCGGCAATCGTGACCGAAGCATCCGCTGCGAACATCAGCGGCGAAAGCAGCAACGCGGTGAGTAAACGCATGTCGCGACTACTGTATTCGGTTGGACCGCAGAGTGCAACCCAATACGGCGATACGATACCCAGCGTTACGGCCCGAATATAGACGGGATGTTCACAGCCCGCTGCTCGCCGAGTGCCTCGCTCGGAATGCGAATGCTCTGGATGTTCTTCGCCGCCGCTCCGCGCGGTAACCACTGCTAGCCATTACAACCGGACCCGAAGGTCCTCTGTCCGTGCCTGCCATTCCGGTGGCGCCGGTAGACAACACCGGAGCCGGCGACTCTTTCAACTCCGGCTTCCTGAGCTTCGCCTGCGCCTGCGAAGCCCTCTCCACCCTAGGCCCGGGTGGAAACTGGCGCCCAGGCTACCATAGAGCAAGCCCACGCCTTCCTCAAAGCCAAGCAAGGCCGCGCTAATGACTGTTCTCGGAACTTCTCCCCAAATGCGATTTTGCATCGCACCCCGCTCATCAGAAAGGAAGCCACTGCATGAAAACCAACCGTAGGAGCCTTCTAGCCGGCCTCGGCATCAGTGCCGCCGCCGCAGCTCAACAGCAGCAATCCAAGCCACCCACCAAGGCCCTAAAACGCCGCCCCCTCGACATCGCCGATTACGAACCCAAAAGCATGTTGGTCGTCCACGAAACGAAAGTGGAACGCGCCCGCTTTCCCGTTATCGACGTGCATACCCACCTCACCTGGCGCGGCGCGACACAGGAAACCATCCGCACCATCGTCCCCCCGGAAGAACTGTTAGGCGTGATGGACAAAACCAACATCCGCACGCTGGTGAATCTCACCGGCGGTGTGGGTGCGGCCGTCAAAGACGGAGTCGAAAAGTTCGACCGCAAGTATCCCAAACGCTTCCTCCAATTCACCCAGCCCCATTTCTCGCGAGTCAACGAATCGGGTTTCGCCAACTTCCAGGGAGACGCCATCCACCGGGCCCACCGCGACGGCGCGCATGGCTTGAAGATCCTGAAATCGCTCGGCCTGAATGTCCGCGACGCAAACAAGAAGCTCATCAAGGTCGACGACCCGCGCTTCGATCCCATGTGGGAAGCCTGCGGCGGCCTCGGCATTCCGGTGGCGATCCATGTCTCCGACCCGCTCGCCTTTTTCACCCCAATCGACCGGTTCAACGAGCGTTGGGAAGAACTCGCCAACCACCCCGACTGGTCGTTCTACGGCAGCGATTTCCCCACGAACGACGACCTGTTGAACGCGCGCAACCGCGTCATCGAGCGCCACCCGAAAACCAACTTCATCGTGCTGCACGTCGGCAATCACGCCGAAAACCTCGCCCACGTTGCTTCCTGCCTCGATCGATACAAAAACATGCACGTCGAAATCGGGGCACGCATCGGCGAACTCGGCCGTCAGCCGCGCACCGCGCGCAAGTTCTTCGACAAATACCAGGACCGCATCATGTTCGGCACCGACGCCGTGCCCAACGGCTGGGAGACGCCCCAGCAGGTGTTCTGCGAAGAGCTCTATCACATCTACTACCGCTTCCTCGAAACCGAAGACGAGTACTTCGACTACGCACCGGCAAAAGTACCGCCGCAGGGCCGCTGGCGCATCTACGGCCTCGGCCTGCCCGACCAGATCTTGCGCAAGCTGTATCACCAGAACGCAGAACGCATCCTGAAATTCCGCATCTGAACGGAGCCGCTCACACAGAAGGGGACAAAAGGTGATCGCACGACGTGATGTTTTGAAATCGGGCGCCGCGGCGGCCATGGCCGCGCCGCCGGCCCGGGTCGATGCAACTCCGCTCCGCGTTGGGTTTGTCGGTGCCGGCGCGCGGCACTGCTTTGCTCGAGTTGTGGGTCAAATTCGGCGGCGTTCAAGTGTCCGCCATTGCCGACGTCAACGAGAACACTCTCATGAGGTTGCCGCACGGTTACGTCGAAGCGACCTTATCGGAAGGCGAATGTATAGAACTCAGCGCCCGACAAATGAAAGCGCAGCATCACCGGCTTGCCGCGCAGGGAGGCGGTGAAGTTTTCGTCGTCCCAGCGAATCTGGTGGCGCAAGCTGTCGCCCTTCACGGGGCGGGAGAGCTTGCCGATCGGCCGGCTGCCCGCGTCGAGTAGTTCGACCACCAGGCTGCCGCCGGGCAAGACGCGCGCGTTCACTTCGAGCCGCCGGCCTGTGTGCACGACGGGGACGGTGGTGAGTTGCGCGTCCTTCGTGAGGCCGTCGACGGAGACGAAGCGGTCGAGCTTCCACGTGGCCAGTCCGATGCTGGAGGTGTATTTCGTCTTGCGGCCGGTGCCCTGCTGGCGGTAGAGCACCGGCGTGCCGTGCGTGTAATTGGCGCCGCAGTAGTAGAGGCGGATGTCGTCGCCTACGCGGAAGGCTTGCGCGGCGGTCTGCTGGATGCCCCATTCCCAATCGCCTGGTTTGCCGCGGGAGATACATGGCGTGCGGAAGGGGCGCGCCCAGTGGCGAAAATCCCGTGTCGAGGCCAACTGGACTTCAAACGGCCCTTCCTGGTTGCCGTAGCGTGCGTTGGCGTTGATCGTGAAAACCCAAGGGAAGCCGAGCGTGCAGCTTTCAGCGGGATAAAACCCGACGCCGTAGAACTCGGTCCGCATCACGGCGGGATCGTCAGGCACATCCAGCACGGCGCGCGACTCTTCGATGCGGCCGAGCGAACCCGCATCGTCGATTAAGTCGGGGTAGATGGCTAACTCGGGTTCGGTCCAGTGGTCGAAGTCCGTGCTGGTGGTCACCCAGAAGACGCGGCGGTTATGGCCGCGGATCACGGTACCGATCTTGGCCAGCGCCACCCACATGCGGTGACGCTCGTCGTAATAGGCGGTGACTACGTCGCCGCCGCGGCAGATGGGCTTGTCGCGATACAACTGCCACTGGAGACCGTCGGGCGAGACCATCGTGTAGTAGCCGCCCGGCATCTTCTTGTTGTTGATCCAGCAGACCATCTTGTAGCGTTTTTGCGGATCGCTTTCTGAACGGTCCTTATGCACGCTCGCCAGATGGGTGGCAAACAGGATGGCGTTATGCCGGAAGCCGGCGGGCAGCGTGCCGACGAGCGGCTTCTCCCAATGGATGCCGTCTTTGCTGGTGGCGTAGCAGGTCGGGTTATCGCCCGAAGCGCCTCTCTCGGCTGGTCCAAAGACGCCAACCGGCTCGCCGATGTACCACATCTTATAGAGCTGATCGTCCGGGTCCCAGATGACCGAACCGAACAGTTCCAGCCGCCATCCCTCCCAAGGCTGGTCAGCCTTCATGAGCGGGTTGAGCGGGTGGCGTTCGGCCTGGTGGAGCGTGAAGGCCGCCCCGCGGGTTTCGCGGACCAGCACGCGGTCAACAAAAAGTTGCGCGGAGGTCCCGACATCATACGGGCTTGCGGACCGATAGCCCGCAGCCGGCGCAGGCGCTTGCCCGCGCGCGGCTTGCACTTGTGAGGCGAGGGCCAGAGCCTTCGCAAAGGTGCGGCGTCTCACTTAAAAGATAATGCGCAGGACCACTTCTGTCTGGCGCGAGATATTCGCCTGGCTCGAGATCCGGCCGAACGCTCCCAGCGCGCCGAAGGTAGTGTTGGGGCCGCCAAACACCGGGTGGTTCATCAAGTTGAACGAAGAGGCGCGAAGGTTGACCTTGAAGCGTTCGGTGATGGCGAACTGCTTGGTGAGCGTCAGGTTGATGTTGTTCATACCCGGGCTGCGGAGCCACGGGGTCCGTGCGCCGACGTTGCCGAAGGTGAAGTCGGCGGGTTGGCCGAAAGCGGCGGTGTTGAAGTAACTACCCAGGCGGTCGACGATCGGCCCGGTGATACCGGCATTGGGATCGCCGATGAGGTTGGGGCGCTGACCGCCGGCGCCGGCAAGAAAGAGGGTGTTCTGGTTAACGCCGAAACTGAGCGGGAAGCCGGACTGGAAGGTCGAGAAGCTCGAGATATTCCACTGGCCTAAGATCAGGTCGACCGCCTTCGAGGAACTGCCCAGGAACTTACGTTTGCGGCCGACCGGGACATCCCAGGAGGTAGTTACCGTCAGGCGCTGGGGAACGTCGAAGGCAGTTACCGAACGGTCCATGCGGCGATTGTAGTTATTCTGATAAGGCCCGATGTCACCAATGTTTTTGCTGAACGTGTAAGAGATCAGGCTTGTCAACCCGTGCCAGAGGCGCTGTTCGAACTTCATCTGCATCGAGTGATAGACGGTGCTGCCGAAAGCGGGTAAGTTGCGGGTGATATCGAGGTACTGCGGGTAGGGACGGAGTAACTGCTGCCGTTGGACGGTGGCGCCAGCTAGCTGACCGACCGCGATGACGCCTTGGAAGGGATTGGCGACAGGGTCGAGCAGCGAGCGGCCAAGCGAGAGATGCTGCGGGTCGACCTGGTTCAGGTTTTCGGTAATGCTCACCTGCGGGTCGCTGGTGATGTGAACGCCGCGGCTGCCGACGTAACCGATCTGGAAGACCGATTTGGAGAAGACCTCGCGCTGGATGTTGAGGTTCCAGGTGTGGAGCATCGGCGTACGGTCGTTCGGTTCGGTGAAGGAAATCGCCTGGCCGACCAAGGTGCCTAACCCCTGGGAGTTACCCGTGGCGGCAACAAGTCCGGTGGGGAACGGATTGCTGAGACGATCGCGCGGAGTGATGCCATCCTGCGAGGTGACAACGCTCGTGGTGGTTGAGTAACCCACCGGATCGACCGAGCCGACGACGGGGATGTAGTGGAGTGCATAGCCGCCGCGGATAACGGTTTTCGGCGTGGCCGAGAAAGCGAAACCGATGCGGGGAGCGAAGTTGTTGCGGTCCGGATCGTAAATGCCCCGATCGAGTCCGTTGACGCCGGCGTAGGCGAGGCCGCCGCGAAGGGTGAGGCCGGGAACCCTGAGGGGACTAGCGGCATTGCGGTCGAAGCCGCGTGTAGCACGGTCGTATCGTTCCGTGCGCGGCGTTTCGTACTCGTAGCGCAGGCCGAGGTTCAAGGTGAGCTTCTGGGTGACGCGGTAATCGTCCTGCAGGAAGAAGCCGTAGTACTTATTGATGATCGACACACCCGTGTTGTTGGCGAGCGAGCCGCTGCCAAGGCCCATGAGGAACGATGCCATGGGAAATCCCGTATTACCCGCCGGCGTCAAAGCGGAGGGACCGTTCGACCAGGCGTTGCTGAAGGAAAAAGAACCGCTCGGATTGGTGTTGCGAAAGAAGTTGCCGTACAGGGCGCGCAGGTCGGCGCCGGCTTTGAGGACGTGCTTGCCGCGCTGCTGCGAAACGTTCGTCTGGACGACATACGTGCGGCCGACGTCGTTGATGAGCGGGCTATTGGCCAAGCTGTTGAAGCCGCCGGTGACGTTTATCGTCGGGAATGCGGAGCCTTGCACGAGCCGGATGAACTGCGGAGAGAAGCCCAGGGAAGCGAGGTCGAATCCGCCGGACCACGGGGCGTTGTCTTCCTTACCGTAAGCGTAGCCAAGGCGGAGGTCGAACGTGGTGCGATGGCTCAGCAGGACCGTGTTGCCCCACGACACGCCGAAGTGCGGACGGTTCACGATGTTGCGGCCGCCGGTCGCGATGCCGTTGAAGTCAAACGGGAAAATCAGCAGCCCCTTGCCTTTGTTCAGCCGGAAGAACGTGTTCCAGGCGCTTGAAAACCGGTGATCCACCTTCACCACTGTCATATCGTAGTTGCGGGGCCATTTGCCGGAAAAGCCGTAGTTCTGCACCCAGGGCTGCGCCGGGTTCGGGGACGCGCGGTTGGGCGTGGGCCAAAACGTCATGATTTTCGCGGCGACGGGGTCCTGCCGATTCTGGGGGATGATGTTGCCGGCAAATGGGGTACGCGTCGGTACGCCGTTCACTGTGGTGACGGAGAAGGGGTCGTACAGGACCTGCGAAACTTCCGAGAAATCGCCCCCGCGCATCTTCGCCGTCGGCACAGTCAGGATGTTGTCGATGCCGTTGCCTTCGCGCGCGCCTTCATAACTGGTGAACCAGAACGTGCGGTTGCGGCCGTCGAAGACCTTGGGGATGTACACAGGACCACCGAGGGAGAATCCGAACGTGTTGGCGCCGAAAGCGGCGAGCGGACGCCCCTGTCCACGGGCGAAGTAGAGGTTGGCGTCCAGGGCGGAATTCCGGAAGAATTCGTACATTGTGCCGTGGAGCGCGTTGGTGCCGCTTTTGATGACAATGTTGGTGATGCTGCCGCCGCTGCGGCCGTACTCGGCGGACACTGTGCCCATTTCGAGCTTGAATTCGGCAATCGAGTCGACCGAGGGAACCCACTGCGAGATGTTGACTCCCCGGTTCACGTTGACCGTGTTGGCAGCGCCGTCCACAAACACATCCGTCGCGGCGACAGGCGCGCCGTTGGCGGAGAAGAAGATGTTGGTGATCGTGTCGTTCGGGCGGGTATCTTCGCCGTAGCGATTGTTCACGACGCCCGGAGTGAGCGTAAACATAAACAGCGAGCTGCGGCCTTTCAGGGGCAGGTTGTCACGGACTTCCTGGCGGATGGCGGTGCCCAGCGCCGCCGAATCCGTTTCGACGGTCGCAACATCCGCAACGACGGAAACGGTTTCCGCAGTGTCGCCGAGTTGGAGGGTGATGTCTTCGCGAAGCGTTTGGGTGACCGCAAGGACGATGCCTTTATTGAGGACGGTGCGGAAGCCGGCAGCCTTGACGGTAATCTCGTAGTTGCCTGGCGGTTGGAATTGAAAGAGGTAAAATCCCGCATTGTCGGTGCTTACGGTGCGTTCGACAGCGGTGTCAACATTTTTTAATGTGACGGTGGCGCCCGATACCGCGGCTTGTGTGGGATCTGTAACAGTGCCTTGGATAGTAGAGCGGAAATCCTGGCCCAGAAGAAAAGTACTCGCAAACAGTGCGAGATATCCGATGCGTCTTAGCATGGGAACCGATGTTATCAAAGTGCGGGGGCGATTTGCGGGAACGAATCGGACAGGCGTAGCGTAATTGAAAGAGAGGAAAATGAAGGTATGATCCGACCCACCGCTCTATGTCTGCTCGCCTTGGCCGTGGTAGCACCGGCGATGCTCGCCGTGGATGCAAGCATGCTGCACCTCGTGATGGGCGACGCGAAGGTGATAACCGGCGCCGATTTCGATAATCTACGCAATTCTCCGTTCGGCCAGCACATGCTCGCGACGATGAACCTGGAAGGGAAGGAATTTCAGAGCTTTATAGCGATGACGGGTTTCGATCCGCGGCTCGATCTGCGCGAAGTGGTGGTGGCGAGCAGTTCAGTGGACGGGCAGAAAGCCGTAGCGATCATTCGTGGAACATTTGACGAAGGTAAAATTGTGGCGCTCGCGGTCGAGCACGGCGGAACTGTTGAAGCTTACGGCAGTGCAAAGCTCATCACTGGTCCGTCCAAGGCGGGCCACGCCGGTCCGGTGATCGGGCTGATGGGCGGGCTGATGCTGGCCGGACAGGAAGAGGCGGTGATGGCGGCGGTGGATCGTGCGCAAAACGGTAAGCCGCTGGCGGCGGACGTGGCCGCGCGGGTGCAGTCCGCTTCAACCAGTTATCACGCGTGGGTGGTGACAACGGCGTCGCCGGCGGAACTGGCCGGGCGGTTCCAAAATCCAAACGTGTCGGGCGCGATGAAGGGCGACCTGATGCAGGCGATCGAGAATGTGTCGGCGGGTGTACGATTTGGCGCGAATGTCGAGATGGGCGGCGAAGCCACGACGCGCAGCGACAAGGATGCAACGGCGCTGACGGACGTGGTGCGGTTCCTGGTCCAGATGGCGAGCTCAAATGCACCGAACGCCGGGTTGGGATCGCTGGCGCAAAGCCTGCAGTTGAACGCGCAGGGCCGCGTGGTCAAGTTCATGGCGTCGATCCCCGAGAGCGATTTCGAGAAGCTCTTCGGAACGGGCCGAGGACCCCTTCGGATGCGCGCACGTCCAGCCGTCGCGAAGTAACCTGGCCGCGAAGTAAGTATGATCGCGAAGTAATAACGCCGAACGGTTCGCCATTGAGCGGCGGTTTGGTAATCTGGCCGGTGCATGGAACAAGTCACACTCCACGGCGCCGGCCTTCGTGTCTCACGACTCTGCTTCGGCAACATGACCTTCGGCGGGCAGACCGGCGAAGCCACCTCCGCCCGCATCTTGGACGTCTGCCTCGATCACGGCATCAACTTCATCGATACGGCCAATATCTATAACAAAGGCGTCTCTGAGGAAATCTTAGGGCGGCTGCTGAAGGGCAAGCGCGACAAGATCGTGCTGGCGAGCAAAGTGCGCGGGGCGATGGGACCGGGTCCGGACGAGAGCGGACTGTCGCGGGCGGCGATCCTGAAAGCGATCGACGATTCGCTGCGGCGGCTGCAGACCGATTACGTGGACCTGTATTATCTGCATCAGCCCGACTACAACGTTCCGATTGAAGAGACGCTCGATACCATCGCTGCGATCGTCAAGGCGGGCAAGGTGCGGAACTTGGCGATTTCCAATTACGCGGCCTGGCAGGTGGCTCAGGCGCATGCGATTTCAGAGCGGAAGGGCTACGCGCCGCCGCGTGTGGCGCAGATGATGTACAACCTGGTGGCTCGCGGGCTCGAGCAGGAGTTCGTGCCGTTTGCGAAAGAGTATGGCGTGTCGATCGTCGTGTATAACCCGCTCGCGGGCGGCATCCTGACCGGCAAACAGCAACGCCAGGCGCCCCTGCCGGGTACGCGGTTCGACAACAATCAGATGTATCTGGACCGGTACTGGCGCCCGGAGTTTTTCGATGCGGTGGATGAACTGGCTGTGGTGGCCGAAAAGGCCGGGCGGTCGCTGGTGAGTCTGTCGTTGAACTGGCTGCTGCATCATACCGCGGCCGACGTTATCATCCTGGGCGCGTCGCGGCTGGAGCAGTTACTCGAGAACTTCAAGGCCGCGGAGGAGGGTCCGCTGACCGAAGATACTTTGACGGCCTGCGATGAAGTTTGGGCTAGACTCCGGGGACCAAGTCCGAAGTACAATCGCTAAATGCTTCGCACGCGCACCCTGGTCGCCGCGCCGTTTGCCACCCTCGCCGTCGGCGCGCTTTTCCTCACCGCTCAGCCGAACTCCGTCAAGCAGATCGCCGACGGCGTGTGGTTCCGCGAGGGCGACATCAAAACAGAGGGCCACTGCAACAACATCATCATCGAGATGAAAGATTACCTGGTGGTGATCGACGCGAACTTTCCGTCGGGAGCCCGCAGGGTAATGGAAGATGTGAAGAAACTGTCCAAGAAGCCGATCAAATACGTCTTCGACACGCACCATCACGGCGACCATGCCTATGCCAATGCGGTTTGGACCAAAGCCGGGGCGACCACCCTTGCCCATGCCAATGTCGTGGCGGAGATGGATAAATACGAGCCGCAGCGCTGGCAGGAAGCCTCGAAAGAGCGCAAAGACGTCCGCGAACTGAACCTGAAAACCGCCGAGCGTCCGAAGCAGACCTTTTCGACCAGCCCGTTTGTGCTGACCGACGGTAAACGCAAAATCGAGTTTCATCACTTCGGCTGGGCGCACACGCGCGGCGACGGGTTCGCGTTCCTTCCCGCTGAGAAGATCCTCTGCACGGGCGATGCGGTGGTGAACGGTCCCTATAACTACACGGCCGACGGCAACGTCGGTAACTGGCCCGAGGTTGTGAAAAGCGCGCAGAAACTGGGTGCGGCCAAGGTCCTGCCGGGTCACGGTCCGGCAGGCGGCACGGAAATCCTGTCGGGCGAACTGGCGTTCATGACCGAGTTGCGCAAGGCGGTCGACGCGGCCCGCAAATCCGGCAAAAAGCTCGAACAGGTCGTAACGATGAAGGATAAAAAGCCGACGGCCAGCAGCCTGAAGCTGCCCGATTCCGTGAAGAACTGGGTTGGCGATTTCTTCCCGGCCCAGGTGTACGACACCTGGATGGAGTTAGAAAAGGGCGCACCTCGCGGGTCGTTGAAGTTATAACTTCGCGGGCGGGAGCGTCAGCGACCCGGCCTCTGCGGATCGCCTGCACGATCCCTGTTGTGACGCAACGTTCTAGCCTGTCACTCCCGAACCGGAACCCTTCGAGCATAGCGCCACACCCGCTGGCCGAGCCACGAGCGCGCGCGCTCGTGGTCAACACGTACCCAAGCCGGCACTACCTCCCTGATCCTCGCCCGAACCCCAACCCGAGCCGCCGCTTTGCCAAGCGGCGGGTGTTCTCCGTTGCCCTATTCAATCCGCCCCCACCGGCGGCAGGGCTAGCCTTCGGATACCCGCCGCGGTCCCATTTCTTCTCACACCCGGGGGCGCGCACCGTGGCGAAGCATCGCAACTTATCAGCCGAATAGCGGCAGCGTACGAACGGGGAAGTTCGCCAGGTTGGGGAACACCGCGTCCAGGTCGTTCGACCCCGCACCCAACCACTGCGCCAGCGTCGCCCCATACTGGTCCACCGAGGTCGATGGAATCCAGCGCCCCTCGCTTCCCGCGTCGTCTGAGCTGTTAAGTTCAAAACTCGGGAACTTACCCGCGATCTGTCCGCCTTGTACCGCACCGCCTAACACTAACTGGTGGCTGCCCCACGCGTGATCGGTGCCGCCATTCGTATTAGGTTGAAATGTGCGGGCAAAGTCGGATTCGGTGAAGGTAGTAACTTGAGAGGCCACATCCAACTCCACCGTCGCATTATAGAAAGCTTCCAATGCAGGGCCGAGTAACGAAAACAAGCGGTCCTGGTCGGCGAGCTGGTTGCTGTGTGTATCAAACCCGCCGAGCGAAGCGAAGAAGATCTGGCGCGACAGACCAAGCGATTGCCGCACCTGAATCAGCCGTGCAATCTGCAGTAATTGCGTGGCCAGCGAGTTGCCCGTGGGGAATTGCGTCTGCAATGCCGGTGCTCCGGCCAGTGCCTTGTTGAGCGTTGCGGCATCGCCCAGTCCGTTGCTCATGATACTCGACGCTTGCTGCATCAACTTAGCGCCCGAGGTCATTGTCAGCACTTCGAGTAGCGACGTCATCCGCGCCGACGCTCCCGTCGAGTTATCGTAGCCCTGTAACCCGAGCGGCGCGCCGGGAGTTACTGTACCGCCGCGGGTGTGCTGGCCCGTGCCGAGAATTGTGTTACCGGCAACGGAGACGAACATCGGGAAGGTCGACGGGCCATTCAGCCCACGCAATTGGTCGGCCAGGCGTCCGCCCCAACCGGTGGTCGCGTTGCTGTTGGAAGCCGACGTTTGCCACTGCGCCTGCTGATCGGAATGAGAGAACAGGTTGGCGGGCAGCGTGGCCTCTTTGGCAAGGTACTGTGCGCGCGTAAGTGGCGCCACCAGCGTTCCCACGTTCACCACCACCGCCAGATTCTTGCTGTCGAACAGCGGCTTGCAAGCCGCCAGCTTCGGATGGAAGCCGAAGGGCCCGGCCGGCGTGTCCACCGCTTGCATCGACTTCTGGTCCAACGCGAGCGCCTTCCGGATGTTCGTATACGCGCCGAACCGTGCCGAGTCAAGCGGGACAATCAGGTTGTTCGCGTCATTCCCGCCGAACAGGAAAACGCACACAAGCGCCCGGTAATCGCTGCCCGCCACGGCTGCGCTGACACTCGGCCACCGGCCCAAGGTAGTGGCGGCAATACCGGCTTGGAGTAAGTGTCGTCTGGTAATCATGATGACTTATTCCCTTTCCTGACTTACCGTTGCACCTGATACTGCCACGACGAAGCGGCCAGATAGATGGCCGCCTGGGCTTTCGCCCGTGCCGTCGATTGCGCTTGAACGGCTCGCGCGATCGACGTCCACATCTCGTCCGTCATCGCCCCGCGCATGAACGTGTTATTTACTTTGTCCATCAGCACCGAAACGGAAGTGGCCCCACCGAGCCATGGCGTCCAATCCACCGCCACACCATTGATTGCACGATAAAGCAGCGTGTTCATGAAGTCGGCCCGTAGCATCGCCGTCGACCCCGTTAGGACCTGAAATTCAGGAGCATTCACCCCCGTTCCGGCGATCTCATATCCAGGTGCGAAGTAGTTGAACACCGTCGGCGGCAGGTACACGTTTTGCCCGAGGTTCGAGCCTTGCCCGGGCAAACCGTTGGTGCGATCGACTCGTGCGCCCAATGCTCGCAAAACACCGGTTATATAGAGGACCGGTTCGCGCAACTTACCTTCATTCGCGAAGCTGGTGCCGCCGTCGTCGCCCGCGCGAGCTTCCATGTCGAGCAGAATGGCTTTGACTACGGCTTTCATATCGCCCCCGGTCTGCCGGAAGATCCGGTTCACTCGCTCCACATAGGCAGGCGACGGATCGCTCGCAACCAGCCGCTGGATAAGTTGCCGCGACACAAACGGCGCGACGTTCTCATGCGCAAACACGTTATCGAGCGCCTCGCTCAGATCGCGTTGGACATTCTGGCCCGCCGGTAGCGTCACGCCGTTCAATAGCGGTTTGGCGGCCTTATCATGATTCGCATCCACCGGGACCATCGGCGCATCCCAATATGCAGGGTTCGTGTTCCGCGACGCGGCGCCGGGCTTCGGGGCATACGTCCAACCGGTGAATGCGCGTGCAAACCCTTCAATCTGTTCCTGATCGTAGGTGGGGATTGGATTGCCCGCCGCATCCTCCCGAACCGTTCCATCTTGGTTCAGTTCCACCAATCCGATCGTGAACAGCTGCAGCAGCTCGCGGGCGTAATTCTCGTCGGCCGCCCTCCCCGTGCGCGGGTCCGGCTTGAGGTTATTTACCATGTCCAGATACCGGCCCATAGCCGGGCTCAGCGTCACGTCTGTCATGATCTGCCGGTAATTCGTGAAGGCATCCTGCTGCAGTATTCGCAGATACGGAACCATCTGATTGGCTGTCGTCAGTTTGACGCCGGAGACCACCCAGATCTGCGACAACGCAAAGGCGACCCGCTGCCGTAACTGGTCAGCCCCGTTCACCGCGTTGTAGTAAAACTCCTGCTGCATGGGCGCGAGCGGCGCCCGCCCGTTTGCCGCCGGCGGCGCCTCCGAGATCGTCGACGGCGGCACATCGAACTGCTCGTCAATCCACTTTGTGAATCCCAGTTGCTGTACCTTGGCGACGGATTCCGAAGTAGGACCGAACGATGCCTGCTCCAGGAAACGGGCGGCAGCGCCCACCGTTACCTGCGGACTTTGCGCATAGGCGTTTGCCACTGCCAGCACGGCAAAAACTGGGGAGTGGATGCGTCTAAACATTCACTTCATCCTCCTGGGGCGACAATTCGCGGACCTGTGTTTGTAAACGTAGTTTCGCAAGAAAAGTTGCGGACACGCTTTCCCAACACGGTCAACTTGAGTGTGGCTACGTTCGATCTGCGAATGGCCTCCAGAAGTCAGAACGCACGAGACAGGAGCCGGAACTTCAGGTGCCCCGGCAAATCATCCCACGCTCATCCCACTACCTGGCCCCGGATATCCACACCAACCTCACCGCTCCATTGCGCCAGGATCTTCTCAAAAACCGGACCCGCCTTGCCGCCTCCGATCTCAAGCCCATTCACACGCGTCACGGGAGCCATCGAGTAAGGCGTCGTAGCGAGAAACGCCTCGTCGGCATTGATCGCATCATGCACCTGCAGGTCGCGTTCGATGAATGGAATCCCCTGGCTCTCGCAGATCCGCCGAATCGTGTCGCGGCTCACGCCCAGCAGGATGTTGCGCGGCGTTGGCGAAAGCACCACGCCATTCTTCACAAGCAACACGTTCGATCCGCTTGTCTCCGTCAGGTTGCCTTCCAGATCGAGCAGCAGCGGAATGGCCCGCGGATCGGCCAGCCTCGCTTCCTGATCGGCCAGCCACCAGTGCATGCGGCTCCGGTTTTTCACCTTCGGGTCCACACACTGCGGCGGAATGTGACGAGTTGACGGGATCACCAGGTGCACACCCTCCGTGAAAAAGGGGCGCCATAGCGCGAACGGCAGCGGGAACGAGTGAATGCAGAAGGTCGCCTCCGGCCGCACCGCACTCGCGGCCGATCCGGCGTAAATCGGGCTCTCGCCCGGCGTGATGAAGTAGACCACCGCCAGATCCTCGTTCGGCCCCAGTTCACGCGCGTTGTGCTCGACGATCCGGCGCGTAATCGATCCTGTCTCCTCCGGCCCGATCCCGGGATCTAACCGCGCATAGCGGCACGATTCGTAAAACCGGCGCACATGGTCGTCGAGCCGGTACGGCTGATGGCGAAACGTCCGAAGCAGGTCCGTAACCGTCGCGCCAAGCACGATACCGAGATCGTAGATCGAGAGTCTTGCCTCGGCAGCAGGCATCAGCCGGCCCCGAAGATAAGCAATGGGTTCCGCCATGTCCCCCACATCATAACCACTCAGGCGGCACAGTACAGTTCGCCAGGCACGACAAGGCCCAGTTCGACCTCGTGTGAACTTCGCGCTGAAAGCCGGTCGAAAGCGAGATTGTCGTGCACCGCAACTGCTCGCGCTTTCGGGCAGACGTCAACAGACGGCGGATACTCTCCTGGAGTACTTTGCATCCAAAGCCGTCACCGGCCGGCCCGCAGGTCTGTGCCTACGGCCGCGCTCACCGGATTGTCTTCAATGCGCCTCGGCCAAATTCTCTCAACCGTGTGCCGCCAAATAATCGACCTAGCGTCGAACGTTGGGCAGTTTGCTCTATGGCCTGGCGCCAACTTACCGCAAGCCTTGAACCTCTTCGCACTGCCCCTGCAAGGATTGCACCACTGAGTACCAGGACAACGCTCGACGGTTCCGGCACGGACGAGACTGTCGGTGCGTTAAAGGATATTGGATCGCCCGTCGAAGGGGACCTGGCGGTATCTCCCCCATAAAGGCTGAACACGGGCGGCTGTGAGTCGAGCCCCGCTGCAAGGATATAATCTCCAGACGTTTGCGACGGCAGGGGCAAGCCGGAATTGTCGAGGATGGCCCATGTAATTCCGTCTGGTATCCCGCCGATGTCGTCTTCTGAGGTCAGCCCGAGAGTGAATCTAAGGGAAAGCCCGGGATTAAATTGTTGGACGAAGAGCGTGAGAAACGACGTATCAGTCATCGTCACGCCAGTGGCGAGTGAACCTGATACGGACCCGAATGAGACGGGGCTGCCCAGATCGCTGCCACCGCCGAACGCGAAGTTCGTGAGGGTGACGGTGTTATTGCCATCACCGAAGCCGTTGCCATCTGTGAGTGCCATCTGGAAGTAGAAAGGTCCGGCCGGGTGGGCAACTAGCCCAGTGGTGTCAAGCGCGACGGTATAGTTGACCACGCCGGCAAGGGCACACTGCGACACAAGCGAGAGAAGCAAGGCATTGCGAAAGAACAAGAGATGCGACGGCATGGTGTAAGTTCTCCTTGGTCACCCCGGCCTATTTCGAGGGATTCCCGCTCAAGACTTTGGACGAGTAGTAGAGACCGTAACCACCGTCCACGAAAGTAAGCGTCAACGATACACTTTGCCCGGGAACTAGTTCGGTGCCGAAGGGTACAAGGTGATCGCCCTCTGGAGTTACGCACTTCGTCAAGGTTGTCCCTTTGGGGGGTGTAAGCAACCCGGAGTCCTGGATGGTCGAGTGGTAATGGGTTGGTAGACCGAGCAGAGCGACGTATACCGGCCCGGCAATCCGTGTAGACGATGTGTTCTTTACGGTTACGTCTTGCTGATATATCCGTGTGGCGAATGGGCTTGAGAGTAATCGTAGGAAGCCTCGCACCACCTGAACTTTGGAGCTAACATCGAGTGCGCCACAGAAGCTGGCGCTTTGCACAACCGTAAATGCCTGCCCCGCAAGCGTCGCTATACCAGATCGCTCTGCCCCCGTATTGGCTTGTACGTTCAGCGTAACAATCGCACCGCCACTGCCGGAGGATCCCGAGGTGATTGTGATCCATGAAGCGTTGCTGGTGGCGGTCCATGGACAACCAGCCGGGGCTGTCAGACTTACTGTGACGTTTCCGCCAAAATTATCGAACGACGCTCGCGTCGGCGAGATCGTATACGTGCAGGCGAGTGCCGCCTGAACGATACTGAACAACTGCCCCGCTACCGAGATAGTTCCGGAGCGGGCCGGGCCGGTGTTGGAACTGACCGCGAAGTTCACTTTGCCTGTCCCCGACGATCCACCCGGCAGGAGCGTAATCCAAGGCGCGTTGGCTACTGGGCTCCAAGTGCATGTTGTTCCGGTATTGACGGTAAACGAACCCGGGCCGCCCCCCGCAGGAAAGTCCTGGCTCGTAGGGGAAAGCGAGTAGTCGCATGGGGCGAGGTAGATTGCATTTATAGTTATGGCACTGCTACCGGAGTTGACGGTAAGTGGGTTCGTCGATCCGGGCGGACCGCCATTGACGCTGGCCTGATAGAACCTGTACGGCATCCCGTTGACCGTTCGCGAGCTTTGAAATGCGATAGTACAGTTGGTGTTCGCGGTCCACGTAAGTTGAGCGGGGGTATTGTATGTCCCAGGACTGCAGCCGGCCCCTGAGATCGCTACCGACGCGCCCGCCGGGGTGGAGTTAATCGTAGCGAGGACGCTCGGAGTGAGTGCGCCTGCCTGGGTGATGGTAATTGCGCCGCTTTGACTGTAGATCAGAAGTGTTCTTGCCCCACGCCCCATATTTGGTGCGATGTTCGCGGTAACCGTCGCGTTACCGGAACCCGATGTGGGGGACCTGATGGTTACGGCATCAAGATTATCGGTCATCAGAGTCCAATCGCATGGAGTGGTGATGTCAAACGAGATTTGGCCGCCCGAAGCCGGAACCGCCTTTGTTAGCGGCGAGAAAATGGTGTACCAGCACGGCGCCCCCAAATGAGTGAGCTTGGCTGTCTGCCCGCCGGCTGTCAGCGTGGCCGATCGTGACGAACTGGTGTAAGGGTTCGTGCGGACGTAAACGACCCCCGACCCAACACCTGAAACGCCAGACGTGATCGTTGCCCAAGATTGATCGAACGAAGCCGTCCAGTAGCAGCCTGGCTGGGCAGTTATGGTGAATTTAGTCGAATTTACCCACGGAACCAGCATGGTCGATGAAGGCGATATAGAGTAGGTACACGGGCCGGAGGCATCAGAGATTTGTGTCACAAAGACATCGGAAACCGCTTCGCGATTCTGGCGTAGGCTGCCAGCCGTAACGGGAAAAGCCAGACTAGCTTGGCCGGTGGCCCAACTGCTGCCTAACCCGTCTGCCGCAATGGCGCTGCCCACCGAGGCTTCACCTAAGTACGAGGAGTAGACTAGGCTCTGCCCCGTCGGACTCAATTTGGCGGCGAAGGCCACGCGATAAACTACCGCGAGTGAATAGACGCGAGGCGACCCCGCCGGATCTGGGTATATAGAAACTGGAGCAGAATACGGAACGTTTGCTACCCCCATGCCGTTCGAAGCCGTCCAACTCGCGCCGGAGTTAGTCGATCGGGACACAGGAGCGCTGTTGTATGCAGATAGGCACGGGGCGAAGTAAATGACCGCCGAGTTCGCCGCGGATACGGCAAGACTTGAGGGATTACATGCGGGTGAGCCGGGCAGTCCGCCCATGGCCACCCAGTTGGTACCGCTTCTTCTATAAACCGTGTAGAAGTCGGTGATATAAACTCCTGTCGCATCTGTGGGTGACGCCGCGATCGTGCCGAGCGAGAAAGGCGCTGGCAGTCCGGAACTCGCGGGAACCCAGGTTGCGCCGTAATCCGCGCTGGAAAATACTGAGTTGTCCGCCGATGTTCTAAGCGCCGCGTACAGGACGCCGCCGGCTGACGCAACGAGATTGGCTATATTTTCGGTTGGGGGTAGCCCAGTTGACGACGCGTGCCAATTAGCGCCCCCATTCGTCGTCTTCTGAATCAGAATCGGGGAAGTTCCCCAAATATAGGCGGTACCCGCACTGACAGGATCAGCCACTATCCCAACGCCGCAGCACACAGCGAGCCCGCCCTTCAAAGCCCAGGAAGCGCCGTTGTCCACTGATTGATAAACCACTTGGCCGTTTGCCAGTCCGTAAATCACGGCTGAATTCGCCGGGCTACGTGAGAGGATGGCCCCTGTTGCGGGAAACACTCGAATCCACGATTGACCGGCGTCGGTGCTGCGGTAAATGCCCGCCTCTGTTCCAGCGACGATTGTGCTGGCGTTCGCGGGGTCCGGCGATAAACTGGAGGCAATGCCGGGAAGAGAGTTGTCAAACGAGGTCCAATTCAGCCCCCCATCCGCGCTTCGAAAAACGCTTGTCGAGTTTCCAGGTCTAATACCTTGCACGGAATCGGCCATTGGGAAGTTCCGGGAAAGCGTCGAACCAACCAGATATGCACTGCCCACGGAGTCCAAAGCCACGCCCGTTACCTCATCAAAGCGTTGGCCGCCGATGTAAGTGGAGTACGAGAATACCGATCCGGTCGAATTCAATTTGGCTACAAACCCATCTCCCCCGCCAGGAGCCACGGGTTGTAAAACGTTACCGGTGGTCGGGAAGTCAGTGGATTCCGTCCGTCCGCCGATGACGGCGACACCGCTCACTCGGTCCACTGCGATGGCATTCGCGTAGTCTATACCGGTTCCGCCCAGAAATGTGAAGTACAGGAGTGAGGAGCCGGTGAAATTGAGTTTGGTGACAAATGCATCTAGCGAGCCGCTCTTAACGGTTTGCGCTCCACCTGCCGGCGCTCTCGGAAAGCTGTCGGAAGTTGTGTAGCCGGTGATATAGGAGTTGCCGAACCGGTCCACGGCAATTCCCATTGCGATATCAGTGGCCGATCCTCCGACAAATGTGGACCATAAAACCGAGCCGGTCGTGTTGAATTTTGTTACGAAAGCGTCCCCATTCCCCGCCGAAGCGGTCTGAAAAGCGCCAGGCGTAGTCGGAAAGCCAGCTGACGCGAAGCCAGCTACGTAGGCGTTATCGGTGGCATCCACCGCAACACCACGGGCAAAGTCTGGAAGTGGCGAACCGAGGTAGGTCGAGTACAGGAGATTCCCAGTGGCGCTAAGTTTTGTCACGGTGGCGTCGCTTCCACCGCTGAGCGTGCCTTGGCGCGGGTTTGCGAGGGGAAAATCAGTGGACATCGTCTGCCCCACAACCCACACCGAACCCGTTGAATCTACGGCGATTCCATTCAAATCGTCTCGAGCGGCGCCGCCCAGGTAGGTTGAGTACACCAGAGCCGTACCGTTGGCATTCACCTTGGCTACAAAGCCATCGGTATTAGCGTTGTATGCGCCGAACGCTGCGTTAGTGTTCGGGAAATCAGCGGCGAAAGTGAAGCCGGCGATATAGGTATTACCATTTTTATCGACTGCGATTGCATTTGCCTGACTGGAACTGGTTCCACCGCCGAAACGGCCCGAAAACACAAGCGTTGGATCGATCTTGAACGCTTTGTCTTTGTCGTAGGCGCCGAGAGCGAAGCCCACCTCGCGGTTCCCAAGCAACTTATAGGAGGCCAGCACGACTTTGTCATCTTGGGTCACTTTGGGGGCCATGAGACGCAGGTCGCCGATGCGCAGCGCACCATCAGCATCGGCTTCAGGCTCAGCGGCTGCGTCGAAGCGTATCCGAATCGAACTCAAATCCGCGCCGGCTTTGAGGTCAAGATCGAACTCAAGCTGACCGCCGTTTCCGTAGTAGACAATATCGACGCCTCGGTACAGATCTCGGTAGGTTACCCGCTCCCACGTCGGCAGACCGAGTTTCCACCGGGCAGGATTGTTGCCGACGATGTAGTTAACGGTTCCAGTCAGACGATGCTGAGGCGTGGCCGTTGAGGCGCGGCCGTTTACGAATTCAAGCGTGGTGACGATATTACTGCCAGTGCGGACTACGGCTTTCCGGCCAAGCACGTCAACCGTATAGCCCTGTCCACGAGCGACGAACTCCGACGAGCCTCGCTGTTCAAACGAGAGCGGCAGTTTTTGCAGCGCCTGCGCTACCCCACCCCTGTTGGTAGCCAAGGCCTGTTGAGCCGGTAGTGGCACAACAGTCACGATCAGGACGGCAAGAATAGATATTGCAATGCGTACCATAGAAGGCGCCTCTGCCAGCGAGAGATGGTATTTCGGCGTTGAATGCAAGAGGAATGCCTGATATGAGGGGTCCTGCTTGCTTGCGCGCTAATAATCTGCAATCGCTTCAACCAACCCCGACTCACCCTGAGCCGGACAAGCGGAACGTTCCGTTAGGCTCGGAGCCGGCGTCAAGCAATTGAAAAACAAATGTACGGCGGAATTCGCTGAACTGGCAAGACGCACAAAGACGAAGGAGGACGAAATTCATCGTAAATTCGTCAGTTTGCGCGATCTCTCAAAACACATTTCGGCAAATCGACGGGCGTCCTCACTACCTCCCGCTCCAGGGGACATTCGAATTGCACTGTCGACCCTGCCTGGCAGACCGGCAACAACAAGTGCCACCGCCTTTGAACCGGGGGTGGAACGAGAAGATTTCGCCACGTACAGTAGCGAAAAACATGTTGTTGGAACGATGGGCGCTGACGATCGCCGTCGCCCTGCCTTTCGTAACGGTTTTTTTCGGCACGGTCGAATGTCGACAGATCTATTGAAATGAGGCGCTCACGTTCCCCGGCAGTCAGCACCAGGTGATTCGCGTCCGCGGACAGCGCGAGCAGACCAAAGGCATCGGCAACATCAACCGCCCTCGCCGAGCCGGGGTTCATCATGGCAATAGCAAAGATGCGATCGGGCGACAGTCAGGCCGTTGATTGAATCGCCGGTTCGAAGCCACTCTTCCACCTCTTCGGGGGTGGCCCAAACCACGTTTCTTTCACTCTGGACAGGGTGAACCGGTAGGCCGCGTTTCTTCTCCCGCAGTTGGACGGTCCGGGGGGGCGCGCGGCCCAGATACCCGCTAATCGCCTACTAGCTATTGAGTCAGAAGGCAAGAACCATCGCGTGCAGCCAAGGTGAGGAGTCCGACCGGCTGGGAGGTTATTGGATGGGTGTAACGGAGAGGGTGATTGCGCTTCGGGCGGTTGCGTGCGATGGTGGTGGCGATCGTGCGCGTTTGCAGTCCAAAGCACTTTCGGTTCGCGAGTCACAGGATGGAGAATCGTGAACACCGGTTACATCGTGCTTGTTTGCGATATGTTGGCAAGCGTACAGCACAGGGAATATCGGAGGGGCTGGAGTTTAGAGGCGGAGGACCGTTGAATGTGCCTGAGTCGACCATGGGGACAATGGCGATAACACGCTCGGGAGCGATTGAGACGGCGGACGCGAGAAGATACGAACGGCTCCGGGGGGAACCGGAGCCGTTGTAAGAACCGGGTTGTAACTGCTGGTTAGAACATATTCCAGAGATACTGGTTGTAGACCTCGTGATGGAACTGGACTTCGGGCGCCTTGACGAAGGTGCCTAAGTGGCGGGCGCAGCGGTCGGCGGAAGCCTGTTTCAGTTCGGCGTAGCGGGACTTGACGTCTGCGCCGAGCAGTTTGGTGGTCCAATCGGCGGCCTTGAAGTTGTTGAGGGCGTCATAGATGTTGTCGGGGAGGTAGCGCTCGGCCTGGCGGAGGTTTTCCTGTTGGGAGGTGTCGCCGTCCAAGCCGGTCTTGAACACGGTGTAGAGGACCATGTAGGGATTGGCGTCGGGGCCGACGGAGCGGACTTCGACGCGCATGCTCTTGTCGTTGCCGATGGGGATGCGGACCATGGAGCCACGGTCGGTAGCCGAGGCCTTGATCTGGTTGGGGGCTTCGAAGTGCGGATCGAGGCGGCGGTAGGCGTTGACGCTGGCGTTCAGGAGCAGGCAGATGTCGTTGCCGTGGGTGAGGATGCGGTCGACAAACTCCCAGCCGAAATTGCTGAGCTTTTCCTGGCCGGCGGGATCCCAGAAGAGGTTTTTGCCGTTGGTGGAGATGGAAACGTTGGTGTGCATGCCGTTTCCGTTGACGCCGACGACGGGTTTGGGGAGGAAACTGGCGGTCATCCCCATCTTGGTGGCGACCTGGCGGCAGATCAGCTTGTAGAGCTGGATCTGGTCGGCGGCGGCGACCACTTCACCGTAGGTGTAGTTGATTTCGAACTGGGAGGGCGCGACTTCGGGGTGGTCTTTTTCGGTCTGGAAGCCCATGGAGCGCTGCACTTCGGCGGTGGCATCGATGAACAGGCGCAGAGGATCGCCGGGGAGCGAGTGGTAGTAGCCGCCGGTGTTCACATAGTCGAACTTGTCGGTTTCGTGATAGCGGCGTTCGGCATCGGTGCCCTGGAAGAGGAAACCTTCGATTTCGTTGGCGGCGTTGAGCGTGTATCCCTTGCTCTTGTGGAGACCGTCGGCGTAGGTCTTGAGGACGCCGCGGATGTCGCCGGAGTAGGCAGAGCCGTCTTTGTCGATGACGTCGCCGAAGACCAGGACCTTACCGGGACCGAAGACGTCGGCCGGACCCCAATAGAAGGCGCTCCAATCCATGGTGAGGCGGAGGTCGCTTTCGCGCTGGGCGGTAAAGCCGCGGATGGAAGAGCCGTCGAAGGTGAGGTTGTCGTAGCTCTTCAGCAGGAACTTCTTGTCGTAGTCGAGCATGTGCAGGCGCCCTTCGAGGTCGCTGAACAGCACGGTTACAGCCTTAATCCGCTTTTCGTCGGTCAGGTATTTAAGCCGTTCTTCCTGAATGCGGTCGGCCGGGACACGGGCTTTCCGCTGCTCCTTGGCTTTCAGATTTAACTCTTCCAACTCCTCATACGACAGAGCAAGGAAGTTGCGTAAATCGCTGAACATCGATCTCCTTTTCGGTGGGCGTCTGTGGGATTGGTCCTACTTGGACACTTCATTGTATCGAGACCGGCAGACGGCTTCTCAAGTTTTGTTCTATAGGGGTCATTGCGAAAACTGATGAGCGGCAAGGCGCCGACGGGCCCGTCAAGTACGCGAAGAAGTTGTCAGGCTAGCCCCGACCGATTGAACAGGGTGTGACTCGGATTGTGCGGCGCGTGGGGGGCAACCCGGCGCAGATCGTTGCGTCAGAATGGCGTGCGGACAATCCGAGGAGTCTGCCCGGGAGGTCGGGCCGCGAACGTAGACCTTCGCCCCATACTTGGAGGTTCGTTTGGTGCAACGGAGAGGGTGATTGCGGGTGCGCGACGTAGAAATGGACATCGGTTCTTGAGCGGCGGGAGTTCCTCACGCTCCTCACGCGATCACGAAATAGCTCTTGTATTCCGCCAGCATTGTTTGGTACACTTGACCCGTGGGCGTGGACGTGTGTCCACCCACCAAACAAATCGAAAAAGGACCGCCATCGCGCGGTCTTTTTTTTTCGCACTACCTCCGGTC
>JADLDI010000039.1 GCA_020846745.1 Bryobacterales bacterium
CCTCGCGCTCCCGCGCTCGGTGCCTCTCCCGTGCTGATTGCGGGGAACGGGGCCTCAAACGCCGGCCCCTTTCCCCGCCCCCTTTCCCCGCTCCATTACCGTCCGGACCTACTATAAGCCCGTGGTCGGTTTCTTCCTCCCTCCCGCAATGGAGCGGTCTTCGGCATCATTTGTAAGACCTCGCCCCCCCCTCACCCTCCGACTTGTGGTAAAAGACTTACCTGCGCCTGCACGCTCGGCAAAATACGCCCTGACCCAACAAATAAGCACCCCAGTAACCGAGCCGCGACCGCAAGGGAGTGAGAAAAAACCCGCTGAATGCGATTTAGCACCGCGTCCGGGGTCCGGTAAACCATTGCAAAGACGCACTGCTCCGGAAACAGAACCGCAACCGTAAGGGCGCGGGCCGCATTCTTTCTCAATCCCGCAAGGGAGCGGTGTTCGACTATTTATAACAAGTCGCAATCCCCCTCACCCTCCGACTGTGGTAAAAGAATTACCTACGCCTGCACGCTCGGCAAAACACGCAGGCCTTACATATTCGGAGCCAATCATCATGCAAAAGAGATTCGACACGGCCAAGGAGTACAAGGCGTACATCGACTCCCGGCACCGCGCAAGGTGGAAGACCACCCTCGCCAAACTAACAACCTTCCAAGCTGAACTCGCCAAGGCACGTGCCAAATTTCCAGCCGCCCCGCCCGCTGAACTTTCAACCGGGCAGGCGCAGGCATTCAGGAAATTGCAGGACGAAAGCATCAAGGTTTTCGGCTATTGCGACCGCTATCTGGCTCGCGTCAAGCGCGAGTGCGACGAAATCTCATCGATGTACAAGAAGATGTGTGAATAGGTGATTCGATGCTTACACAGCTAGCTAGGTCCGCGGCGGGAATGTTTGGGACGGCTGACGTGAAAACGCCCGCGTTGAACTTCATCGATGTTGGGGGACTGGAAGAAGCGAAGCAGCAGATCCGTGAGTTGGTCCAGGCGAATCTGGACAGCAAGAGATTCGGCCAATATCGCGTATTCAGGAACGGCATCCTCCTCCATGGCCCACGCGGAACCGGCAAAACCTTCCTCGCTGAGGCGGTCGCCGGCGAATTTGGCCTTCGTTACTGCTACGTATCGGCGGCAAGCCTCCTGGACAAGTTCGTGGGCGTCACGGAGGAGAATATCAAACGAGCCTTCGCTGATGCTGAACGCAACGCACCGGCGTTGTTATTCATCGACGAAATGGACGCTCTCGGCACCAAGCGGCAGCAGATCAACGATGGAGATGATTTCGGGGGAGCGACGCGTTCATTCAATTCAATGACTGCCAGGCTGATGGAGTCCGTCGACACGGCAAGGCAAAAGCACGGCCTCATCCTGATGGCAGCGACGAACTTCTACGACGGCTTGGATCGTGCCCTTATCCGGGAAGGCCGCTTTGATCTCCATATCCGTCTTGACCTGCCGAATGAGGAGGAGCGATCAAGAATCCTACAGGTCCAGTTGACGAAGCGTCCATCGGAACGGATCGAAACGGCGGCACTGGCCCGTCGCACTCCAGGGTGGAGCGCCGCCAAATTGAGCGGCCTTGTCGACCGGGCCGCATTGTTTGCAGCCCAGGATCACCGACGCATCGATCAGAAGGATTTGGAACGAGCTCTAGCGGATACAGGTGGGAAAGACCGTGCGGCGTTCAAGGAAGTCGAGTGGGACGAGGTCGTCCTCGCGCCTGAAGCGGAAGCGGACCTCCGGAATTTGATCCGGCTGATGGATCCGGTTTACAGCGAGCGTCTCAAACTACCCGTTCCCACAGGAGTTCTCCTGGTTGGGCCGCCCGGTACCGGCAAGACCCTCATCGGCCGCCTAATAGCCACACAAACGAGGCGCAGTTTCTATCCGATAACAGCGGCCAACGTACTCGGCGCCGCGACGGGCGCTTCCGTCAAGAAGCTCAGGGATCTGTTTGCGCGCGCGAAGGAGAATAGTCCGTCCATCATCTTTATAGACGAAATGGATGGCTTGCTGGCTCGGAACAACGGTTTCCAGTCGCAGCATGACGTCCAGTTAGTCGAGCAGGCGCGTAGCCTGATCAGCGAGTTGGAACCGCATCACAACGTCTTTCTGATCGGGACCACGAATCACTTGGACAGGATCGATCCGGCGATTCTTCGGGGCGGGCGGTTCTCAGAGAAGATCGAGATTGGAACGCCAGATCAAAACGGCTACATGCGTCTCCTCCAGCGATATCTGGACGGTGTTCGAATGGTCGATGGCCTTACCCCTGGGATTCTCGCTGATCGCGGTAGCTGACCCCGTGTTTGTAGGGCGCTACGTTGACGACGTACGCCAGCTTCGTGAATGCCGACAGGATGCCATCATGCGATTGCTCGTCGGTGATGACGATCACACGGTCGAGGCCGGACCATCCGGTCGCTTGCGCGTCATCACGGAGCGACTCTAGCGCGCGCCGGAGGTACGTCCCCTGATGCGGTTGCGAGGATTTGATAGCCTCCCGCAAGGCGAAGCCTCGGCGTGGCGGGATCACCGCCACCTGATTCGAGAATGTCGCGAACACCACTCGCTCGGCTTTTTCACGAAGCAAAATGGCGAGCCCTGCGGCGGCGTCGATCCGGGTCGTTTCAGATTTCCGAGCGATTCTTTCGTCCATCGAACCCGAAACGTCGACAAGCAAGCCGGTTTTTCCGGGCAGGACTTCGAGATCAGCAACGCCCTTCAGCATCGCTGCCTCAAGCGCACTTTCGAGGTTGGGCGCGTATCCAGCCGCGGTCACGAAACGGAAAGGCAACGCTCGCGCGATGCCTTGATCCAGGCGCGCCCGGATCAGATTCTCGTCGACGCCGGCCTGCTGCATGTTACGCAGATTCCGGAGCACTGCGATCCCGCCGAGCTTGCCATCCCGGAGCAGTCGCTCGAACGTTTCTTTCTTGTCCTTGCCCGCCGAGAGCTCTACTTCCCAAGTGTCGGGCGTGGCGAGTTCGCCGTCGACAAGGCGCTTCCGCAAGGCCGCCTGGCTGTCGTCCTTTGGCTTTGCGTGCACCAGGAACAGCACGTCGCGAAGCTTGATCTTGCTTGCACGGTCGTATTTGGCGAGGCGGTACTCATCGAACTTGCCGAAAGCAGCCGCGAGTCCGCACTTGACGCCGGCGCCCAACGGCTGCCGCTCCTCGTTCCAGTACATGGCCAGAAACTCGGCGAGTTCGTCGGCTCGTTGAATGACATGGCCAAGGGCCTTTTCAACGATCGGGCCGGTCCCCTTGCGCCGCGCGAGCTCACGCAAGAGAAAGAGAGGCACGTGGCGCAACTGGAGCCGATCACGAGCCTCCGTGGCAAGGTCCACCACCTGCTGAGGCTCGACCTGCGGAACCCAATTCAGCGATCCGGCTTGCGATCTCATTGCCGGTTTCGTAAAAGGTGTTTTCCCACAACAGGCAGGTGGACACAGTCCGGCGGAGTTGGCGGCCGGAATCAATCGTGTGGGCGCGCCCACGTTCGTGGGTCACAGGCGCCGGTACAGGAACGTTGAGGCGGGACATGGTTATCTCCTGACTGAAACAGGCGGGAACATGCGTAAACGGTATTAGCGGGATCGAACCGCAGCGGTGTTAGCCGCTCTAACCAGAAGTAGCCGTCTACTTCACCACGCCTGAAAGTGATGGCCGGGAACAGACGCGTCCGGTCTTGGTTTCGATTTTCAGTCAAAGGAACCGAACACTTGACCACGGCCAGAAACTCCGGGGAGGAACGAGTGCTGGCGGCAGTCGTCTACAAGACGAAGGAGCCGCCAACTTCACCATCCCCGATTAGCAAACCGGGCGGGAACATGCGCCAAGGGCACATAAGCGCTCTACCACTGAGCTACGTCCTTTTTGGGAACGGCGGGATTCGAACCCGCGACCTCTCGATTATGAGTCGAAGTAACCCCCGACTTCACCACGCCCGAAACAAATCCGATCATCTATGGCAGGCGCGCGCAGATTCGAACTGCGATCTTCGCTTTAGAAGAGCGAGGCCCTGTCCTTTGGACGACGCGCCCGTAGTAGCCCCAACCCCGACCCGAACGGGGATCCCAGGTTTAGGAAACCTGCGCCTTTTCCGGTTAGACGATGGGGCCTCAATCCTTGAACGGGTCGTACACGTCTTTGCCGGCCATCGCCACACCCAACGGCTTGAGCGTGTGGAGCACGCGTACTGAGTCCGCGTGCTCGGAGAGAACTTCCGGCAGCCGCTTGTAACAGTGCGGCGACTCATCGACGCCGCCCCCACGCAATTCGACCCGCGAATCACTCACCCAACTATCCATCATTTCCTGTGTCACCTTCGGAGGTCGCGTCCACTCGCCGGTCTTGTTCCGCTTGCCCTTGGCTTCCATCCGGCCCATCACGCGGCCGGCGCCGTGGACGGTCGAGTAAAGCGAGAGCGAGGCCTGCTCGTTTTCGATGCCTTCGAGGATGACGGAGGTCTCACCCATGGTGCAGCCTACAAATCCTTTCTGACCGGGGAACGCAGGCGTCGCACCCTTGCGCACCACCCAGAGATCCTTCGCGCTGTGGTTTTCTCGCCACGCGAAGTTGTGGTGGTTATGAACCGAGTCCAGCACCCTCGCGCCCAGGATCCTGACCACGCGATCGCACACCCAATCCCGACCGGCGTACGCATACCTGCCTGCGAGCTTCATGGCGGCGATGTAATCCTGACCTTCCTGGGACCGGGAGTCGAGCGCCACCGGGGCCGAGTCCATATCGTCTTTTGCGCCGGCGCGATTTAGAAACCGCGTGGCGATCTTATGGCCGAATCCGCGGGAGCCGAAATGCACTCCGACCCAGTTCCGGCCCTGCTCGTCTTCGAAGATGTCCACGTAGTGGTTGCCGCTGCCCACGGTGCCGAGTTGCGCCCGCGCCATGTCGCGCAGAGAGGTCAGCTTCCACGCGGCGCTGTTGGCGCCCTGCGTGATCTGCCACGCGTCGTCGTTGTTGTCATCGAAGAGCTCGTGGTCGACTGACTCCTTGTTCTTGCGGGCCAAGCCGAAGCTGATCGTAGTCCAGACGTCATCCATGATCCGCGCAATGTTGGCGCGCACGTCGGCGCGATCGGCGTCGGTGAGCACGGCTTTGTTGCCGCAGCCGATGTCGTAACCGACACCGGACGGGCTCACCAGATTCTCGTGAGCGATGACGCCGCCGATCGGCACACCGTAGCCTTTGTGGTGGTCGGCCATCATGGCGGCCTGGCCAAAGATGTAGTAACAAGTCTTGATCTGCTTGAGCGCCGCTTCATCAACGGGCGCGCCCCAGACCGGAATGTTGTCGATGATCTCCATGGCGCTCTTCTCCTTCTTTCTACATTTTTGGTGGAACCTGTGGGGATCGAACCCACCTGGTCCTGATTAAAAGTCAGGTGCCTCTCCGACTCGGCATAGGTTCCGAAACTGGTACCGGGGTAGAGGATCGAACTCTACTGATCTTCTTTGTAGGAGAAGCGCCGTCACCAGACGACAACTCCGGCATGGTCCCCGCCCCTGGTGTCGATCCAGGATCTAGGCGCTAATCTGGCGCGACCGCTTATAAGGCAGCTTGAGGCACCGGCCTTCCGGCGGGGATACATACTGGCTCCGAGGGCAGGACTCGAACCTGCGCATTTCCTGATTAACAGTCAGGCGCCTTGCCAACTTGGCTACCTCGGAAAAACCTGGTGGGCCATCACAGAGTCGAACTGTGCTCTCTCGATTAAGAGTCGAGTGCTTCGCCGGCAAAGCTTATGGCCCAAAAACTGGCAGGGGCGGCGGGTCACGATCCCGCATCCGCTGCTTGAAAGACAGCAATCCTGGTCAATTAGACGACACCCCATGGCAGGGCCGGCGAGAGTTGAACTCGCATCCTCTGACTGAGAATAAGAGATCCTGCCGTTAGAAGAAACTGGCGCGATGAATGGGAGTCGAACCCACCTCGTCCTGGTCGACAATCAGGTGCCTCAGCCGCTCGGCCATCACCGCGACTGGTCGACCAGCGGGGACTCCAACCCCAATCTCAGCGTCCGGAGCGCTGCGTCCTGTGCGATTGGACGACCGGCCGAACCCTGGTGCGGATATGAGGAGTCGAACCTCAATCGGAACGTTCGTAGCGTTCTATCCTGTCCATTGAACGATACCCGCGAAAATCTGGCTGGCCGCCCAGGCCTCGAACCTGGAACCTTCTGAGTCAGAGTCAGACGCGCTGCCAATTGCGCCAGCGGCCAGTGGCAGGGGGTGAGCGAATCGGACGCCCGAAGCCAGCTTCAAAGACTGGCGGCTTTCCACTAACCGAACCCCCTTCTTCAAAATGGGGGTGACCGGAGAGAATTGAACTCTCGTAGTTGGAGCCACAATCCAACGCCTCAGCCACTCGGCCACGGTCACATCTGGTGCCGGGAGAGCGAATCGAACGCCCATGGCTGGCTTTTCAGACCAGTGCTATGACCACGTAAGCGATCCCGGCGAATTTGGTGGAGACGGAGAGAATCGAACTCTCATCGGCTGGGTGCAGGCCAGCCATCCTCCCGTTGAACGACATCCCCATAGTTGCGGAGGTGGGAATCGAACCCACCTAATGGCGGCTTATGAGACCGCCGTGTGCTCCAGTTCATCTTCTCCGCATCACAACTGGTCCGGGAAGCTGGGATCGGTCGAGTGCTCAACCAACTGAGCTTCTCCCGGATGGAGCCCTGCGCAAGAATCGAACTTGCTTCCCCGCTTTACAGGAGCGGCGCATCGCCAGCAATGCTTTCGGGGCTCAGAAGATGGAGCCAGCGGAGCGAATCGAACGCTCATCGGTCGCCTACCATGCGACTGCTCTGCCTCTGAGCTACACCGGCTGGAGCCGAAGGGCGGATTCGAACCGCCATCTGAGCTTTACGAAGGCTCCGTTTTTCCCACTAAACTACTTCGACAATATCCTTGGAGCGAGTAACCGGATTCGAACCGGTGTCCGGACCATGGCAAGGTCCAATCCTAGCCGCTAGACGATACCCGCGTGGAGCGAGTGGAGAGAATCGAACTCTCTTAGCCAGCTTGGAAGGCTGACACTCAGCCAATAAATCACACTCGCTTGAGTTACAATAACTTACTATTCAGTTGTCAAAGAACACACCTCGACGGCAGCGCGTGGACGGTTAGATCCTTACAGCCCTGACGCGCACTTACCCGATCTTTCGGCCGTCAAGACACACTGGTCGGGCACCCCGGATTCGAACCGGGAATCTCATGATCCCAAATCATGCGGGTTAAGCCGTTTCCCAAGTGCCCGTAGAAAAGGCCCGTAAAAAGCGAAAGGGCCGATCTTTCGATCGGCCCCGTAGTGAGAACACAAATTACTGTCTACGGGGCTATGGACCTTCACGCGCATTAAGGGTATCGACGCACGCTGGTTTCGTAGCCTGCGGCGTTGTCCCGAAATAGATAGCTTGTATCACGCAGTTTATATAGTAAGTGAAGAGATCCGAAAAAACAAGAACTTTTATGTTATGGCGGAGGGCGGAGGAGTCGAACCCCCATCCGGGCCTTTCCCGGAACGCTGGTTTTCGGGACCAGAAAGCGTTGCCGTTGCTTCGCGCCCTCCGATGGAGTGAGAGCCGGGACTCGAACCCGGTAAGAGCGGTTTTGCGGACCGTCGCCTCGACCACTTCGGCATCTCCCACATGGCACACCCGCGAGGAATTGAACCCCGAATCGCAGTTTTGGAGGCTGCTACCGTCGCCGTCCGGTCGGGTGCATCAACTTGGTGCAGGAGCCGGGATTCGAACCCGGAATACGCGACCTTTTAAGGGCCGCCGCTATGCCTGTTCGCTACTCCTGCATGGTGCTGGCGGCCAGATTCGAACCGGCAGACACGGTGGTTTGAGCACCGTCGCTATACCAATTCGCTATGCCAGCAAGAGCTTTGGTGGGCCGGGGGAGACTCGAACTCCCATGCAGTGGGCGCCTCATTCTGAGCGAAGTGTGTCTACCAGATTCCACCACCGGCCCGTGTCCAGGGCGGGCCTCGAACCCGCAAAACTGCGGCCCTCAACCGCAGGCGTTTGCGATTGCGCCACCTGGACATCTTGGTGCGCGCGGTAGGACTCGAACCTACGTAGCCACGAGGGCAACCGGGTTACGGCCGGTCAGTTTTGCCACTCACTCACTCACGCGCGCGTGTACACACAAGTTGTCAAAGAACTGGCGGAGAGCCGGGGACTCGAACCCCGATGTGCCGAGGCGACGGAATCTTAGCAGGATTCTGGGCTATCAATTGCCCATGCTCTCCGCAGCGCTAAGAAGCCGTGACTAATACCAAAGCAAAGATGAGAGGGATAAACTGGACAGGCGGGTACAACTTAGCGAATTGTAGAGTCGCTTCGTTGCGGTGTCCATGACTTGACAGTAGCAGATTCGTGTGATTCTGTCTAGAGTATTTCGAACGTCTCTTCTGAACGTTCTCGCGACTTTCGGCTTCTTTTGTGCGCGTCGAACACTGTAGCAAATGCCTGAGACTGACTCGTGGGTGGGCAACCAGATGAGCGGCGAGTTGTCTCGTGGTCTCGGACGCTCGCCACCTGCGAAAGGAACTCCGGCTTTCGGCCCTGTCGCAGTTACTTTTCACAGAACTCAGGCCGGGGCTTGCCAACTACTTCTGCGATGGCGGCACTCGTGGGAGCGGCGGACGGGTCTTGAGACGCTTGCCGACTGCCGCCTTCGACCAGTACCCTCTTCCGGGCAGAGGGATCAGCAGCTTCCGGCAAGTCTTGGCGAGTGCGACATCTGAGACGCCGTATTCCGGGGCCAATTTCCCGATCGGCTGCGACCAAATCTGTTCGTAGAGTTTCTCACGATCGAACCGAGCCGGCAGGCGGTGAGGTACCCGCGGAGATGGCTGAAACGCGACACGGGCTGCCGCACGCTTCGAGGCCGACACGGACGCAGGGGTTTCCGGACACTCTAATCCAAGTGTGGTAAGTTGCCGTTCCTGGCGCACGAGGTGTCGCCGCATCGCCGGATTGTCGAGAAATGCGTTTACCGTTTCGTCGGTGCAGCCATGATGTGTTTTGAGCAGTTCGAAAAGATCGACTACAAGCCCAGCGTCAATCTTTAACAGGATTCGGCGAAGATGTCCGATCGTCCACTTGTCATCGGGCCGCCATACTGCGCCGGCTCTGAGCAAGGCCGTTATCGACTCCCACGTTCGGGAAGAACGCCACAACCGGTACAGATCCTTATGGAGAAAATCCCCGCATCTTCGTACTGCAAGTGGCAAATACAGCGATCCAATGCCGACGATCCTCCATTGTCGCGATCGTTCGGTTGAACTCCGAGATCGAGCAGACAACGGATCACGTCCGTGTGCTAAGACCGCTGCGGATCTGAACAGTGCGGGCAGTCATGGGTTTCAGCGCTCACTGCGAATCGGCGCAGGATTTCCAATTTCCCCGACAGACATGCTTCCTCGATCGCCGTACCATGGCATTCCGGATCATCGTCGTGATGGGAATACACCATGGGACCTTTGGTTCGGGGATCGGCACCAAGCTTGATCATGAGGTTGACCCCCTTAAGGTTGCCGGTATGACTGAAGAATCGCAGTGCACTCTCGGTCTGCTGCTTCAGTTGGGGAGCCAGTTCTGGACGCAGTTCCTGGCATTCCTTGAAGATTCTTACAGCCGTTCTCACCTCATCAGCGAGTGCGTGCGTGCGCAAAGGGCTGGTCGCGGATTAGGTCGGCTTCGTGCGCCAGGAAGAAGCGGATGATCTTCGGACCCCAGGTTCGAAGGACCTCCACAAAAGGCACGGACGCGACCTCAGCTCCATTCTCGACTAGAAGTTCCATCCATGCGGCGGCGTTCGACGGCCCAGTAAAGAGCCTTGTTCTTGATCTTTACCTTGCTCTACAGATCGTGCTGCTCCGTCTGCGAGTAGCGCAGGGAGGCTTTCCGGACGTCGCCTGCGCTGTTCGGCGCGGTGCGCTTGGCGTGGCCGATGCTCCACCACTGCGAAGGCCACCCCGCCGCGCCGTACTTGTAGTCCTCCCAATAACCGGTGTACTTGCAGCGGGAATCCGACTCTTCGATCCGCGCCGCGCCGCCGTGGACCTTCAGGCTGCCGTCGCCTGTGATCTGGATATTCGAGATCGTGCATCCCCACTCCACATCGCTTGCGAATCCGCTCACCGGCGAGACTTTCTTCATGCGCGCGCGCCCGCCGCCCACGTGCCAGCCGTCGAGGACTGGTAGCCGCGCTCAACGGTGATCTTCACCGCGGAGTTGACGGCAACCAGGCGCACACGCTCCTCTGCGGCGTCGGACCCGATAAATACCGGCCGTCGGTGAGTTTCGAGGAGTCGTCCACCTGCCACACGGTGTCGGTTGGCCCGACGCCAGCAGTCAGGAAGCAACCATCAAGCAGTTCGGGCTCAGTCTGCTCGAATCGCGGCGCGAAGACCATGTAAATCTTCCGGCAATCGTTCATCGGCACAGTATTGCCGGCGCGGTCGGTGAGAGGCTGCGTGAAATCGAGAGTGACGTGGTACTTTTTGTCGCAGTCGCCGCCGGAGAACAACGGTGAGCTTCCGGCGAGGCTGCGTAGGGCCGCGGAATTCACACTTTCTTGCGAGCCAGGAGGCGGCGGACAGACGTTCTGCCAATACCCAGCAATGCGGTCCACCTTCATTCGGAATGCTTCGAGGTAGTCATCGGCCTCTTGAAGGAGTTCCCGAGGGACATCTCCTACTTCGGCCATCTCTTCGATTCGGTCCATCAGCTCGACCAGCCGTTCATCGATATCGAACAGAGTTCCGAAGTCGAGGCCGGGCTTCGTTCCTACTTGCCTGCGCTTCGCTTCGAGGAGGACTGCGAGGCGCGCGCGCACTGGCTCGGGAAGCGCACCATCGGCCGATGAGTTCGATGCTCTCAATTGGCCCCATTTGATGGTCTGAATTGGCCCCACCTGGACAGCCCGGGGGGATGGCGGTTTGCCATCCTGCCGGAGATGGAAAGGAGAGCCAAATTGGAGCTGTTTGAG
>JADLDI010000040.1 GCA_020846745.1 Bryobacterales bacterium
CTCAAACAGCTCCAATTTGGCTCTCCTTTCCATCTCCGGCAGGATGGCAAACCGCCATCCCCCCGGGCTGTCCAGGTGGGGCCAATTCAGACCATCAAATGGGGCCAATTGAGAGCATCGAACTCAGCACCGCCCGCTGCGGCGGTGAGCCATGTATTGGAGAAGAGTTGAGCAGATTGTAAATGTTCTGCTAATTGTCTGCGTCGGCATCGGCGTAGCGGGTGTATTAAATTATCTGTTGCCCTCGAATGTTCCTCGACGTGCGACTGACCTCTCGGTGGCGCCCGGAACGCAGTTGAACGGGTTGCCTGACTCATTCCTTCCTCAAAAGCCAGTGCTGTTGGCTGTGCTTTCGCCCCAATGCGGGTATTGCACCCAGAGCATCGCATTTTATCGAATGTTGCAATCGGAACGGATCGATGTGCGGTTCGTATTTGGCGAGACTCCGGAGGTTGCCGATGCCTATGCCGCAGCTCACCGGCTAAGCGGACCCATACAGGGTGGGGTCGATCTAGCGGCACTCGGTGTGCGCGCTACGCCTACCTTAATGTTGGTGAATGAGCATAGGGCGGTGAAAAAGGCATGGGTCGGTAAGTTGAGTGATCACGGAGAGGCCGAGGTTCGGAACGCCGTGACGGGCAATGCGGGTCGGGTTCCCTGGCGATTTGGTCTGCGACGCAATTAGCTGGACGCAGTTGTCAGCAGTAAGGTCATTCTTAGTCACGACAAATGGGACGCACACGCTTACATAAGCGAATGGCAACTGAGCGCACTTTGCTCATTGAGGAACGACGGTTTTCGTAACTCCGCGCACAGCAGTATCGCTACGATACGCTCGGTCTCCGTCATTTCTTTCCTTGCAAGTGTAAGCTTCCGCTTGGGAAATTCCCCTCGATGTCACACGCGAATTCTACTCATGATCGAGTCGCGGTTCACAGCCATCCTTCATATCCGTACGCAGGAGAACGGCGACTTTGTCGCTCACTTCCCGACCTGTCATTGCACCTGCCGCCGCAAGATTATCTACGCCCCATCGGTTCAGGAGCCTCATTCAAATGGACGCGGTTCTTTCCTTTCATCTCGGAACCTGAGGCACTGAATAATACATCCTAACGCGCCGACATCATCCGCGCTGAGCTGCTCGTCATCTCGCCTACGAACCTTGGAACTTACAAATGGGACGGCAGCAATGTCGCATCCTCGAAATTCGGCATACACCGCGGCAGCAGTAATACAGTGGTCTCGGTGGCACCGAGCCATTCGTGAATTGTTAGCTGTTCACCCTAACAGAGGGGCGTCTGCCCCAGGTCGTGCATCAACATATTCCTAACGGGTCCCAGGGCAGCCAACTAGTGGACTGTCCCGGTCATAACATTACCAATTCGATGTTTAAGATCGGTGTAAGTCCAGCGGATTGGACGTGCGGACTTGGCATAGTGCTTGATATACTTCAGGAGCTTTCGCCGCAAGTCCGCCACCGAGGTGAACACGCCCCGGGCAATCACGTCGCGCTCGATCTTGGCGAACCAGATCTCCACCTGATTGAGCCATGAAGAGTATGTCGGTGTGAAGTGGAAGCGAACCCGCGGGTGCTTGGCAAGAAACTCCGCCACCGTCTTGGTCTTGTGAGCCGACAGATTATCGAGGATGATGTGGATTTCCTTGGCCGCTGGAGCGGTGGCCACCACCTGGTCGAGGAACTCAACAAACTCGACACTGGTGTGCCGCTCCGCCGTTTTGCCTTCCACTTTTCCGGTCTTCACGTCGAGGGCCGCGTAGAGAGACAATGTTCCGTGCCGGTAGTATTCGAACCCGTGCTTTTCGGCGCGGCCGGGCGACAGAGGCAGCACCGGGTCCAAGCGGTCGAGCGCCTGAATCGCGGTCTTCTCGTCAACGCAGAACACGGCGGCGTGCTGCGGCGGGTTCATGTAGAGGCCGATGATGTCGGCGGCTTTGGCCTCGAAATTCGGATCGTCGCTGGCCATGTACCGATCCAGACGATGCGGCTTCACGCCGACAGCCGTCCAGATGCGCTGCACCGTCGACTTGCTGACTCCAGTGGCCTCGGCCATCTTTCGGCACGACCAATGAGTGCTGCCGTCTGCTGGGCCTTTCACCGTCTTGCCAAGGATTCGGGCTTGAACCGCTGGAGTGGCCGTCCTGGGCTGACTGCCTTTGTGCAGTGGTTCCAATCCAGCCATACCGTCCTGCTCGAAGCGCGCCTTCCAGCGTGCGATCGTCGGGCGCGAAGTCTTCAGATCCTTTTCGATGTGAGAGTAGCTGTTGCCCGTTGCCAATGCAAGAATCAATCGTGCGCGAAAGACGTCGCCGGCTGGCAGCGAACGCGACAGCGACCAGCGCGTCAGTTCATCCTTCTGTTCATCGGTAAGCGTCAGCAACTCCCCATAGCGTCGCATGACTGAATAGACGCAGCGCCGCCAGGACTGGTTACGTTATGACCGGGACAGGCCACTAGGCAGTACAGTCAGCGGGCGTTTTAGTTTGCTGAGCCGATCCTTGGCTGCCATACAAATGTGAAGCCCTTCGTCTCTGGAGCGTGTCCACCGTCCGCTTAGGCCCATCCTCTCTAGATCGCGAACTTTCATGTCGCATTTTAACTTCAAGCTGCGCGTGACTAGTTGACCGAGATCACTATCTAGGAGCGTGAATCGAAATGGGAAAAGAACGAGTAACCATAATTGGAACTCTGCTTGTGGCACTTGTTGGCTACGCCCAGGGGCAAACTAATAACATTGTGACGGTGGACACGGTACGAGAAAATCCTAACCCCGCCGACGTCAAGGACAAGGTACGTGGCTTCTGGTTCACGACCACAAACGCATTTGACAACGTTACGATCAAAGCAAAGCTGAGAGGAACTGGGTCCATACAAGTGCTTCTGCAGCAGACAACTCCTGATCTAACTTTGGCAAAGACGATCACGACGGCAACGTTGACCCTCAAGACCACTACCTATTTCAGAGAATGGGTGTCGCTATTCGAGAACATTCCGCACCTCGCTGCAGGAACTTATGTTGTGCGTTTCTGGGCGGTCCCCAACAAGCCTTCCGATTCGAGTATTGCCGTTGATTACGTCCCTGTAATCACGCCCAATCAAGCTACCCGCCCAGGGAGTGGAGTAGCCTCTCAGGCAGGTGTCGGATCTGCAGACACCATTTATCTTGATCCTTTACCATCTAATTCCTTATACCTGTTCGAGGTGAAGGGGGATCTGCCAGTTCCTGTCACTCCGGTCTCAATTATTGCAAAGCACAGCGGAAAGTGCCTGGATGTGTCCGGAGGAGCCATCGGACAAGGAACCTTGCTGCAGCAGTATCAGTGTAATGGCCTGCCACAGCAAAGATTCTGGATAACTCGCGTTGGAACTTCCTCTTCCGAGTATAAGATCATAAGCTTCAACGGGCAGGTTCTGGATGTAAGGGACGGAAGTTCCGCCAATGGCGCTCCTATCCAGACTTGGTCATTTCTCGGTGGAAGCAATCAGAAGTGGCGTTTTGTGGCGACCGGACCCGGCGAGTTCAAGGTTCGGAGTGTGTCTAGTTCTAAATTGCTCGCGGTCGGCAGCGGACCCAGTTACACAAGCAACACGGCTCTGGTCCAACTATGGGATGATACAGGACTTGATAATCAACGATTCCAACTTGTCGCCAATCCGGAGGCATTCCCCGCCGGCGTAGTCAGAATGGTTTCTAAAGCCAGCAAGAGATGCCTAGACATTCCGAGCGGTAATATAGCCGATGGGGTCCTTCCCCAAGTCTGGGATTGCAACGGCAATCCGCAACAGAGATTCTGGCTTACGAAAACAATTAGCGGCGACTATTTGATCATGACTGACAACGGCAAGGTTCTTGACGTAAGGGGGATGGGGACGACAAGTGGCACTCCAATCCAGCAGTGGCTATATTGGGGTGGAACGAATCAACGCTGGTATCTGACGGCTACGGGCACGAATGAATACATCATCAAAGGCTTAGGAAGTGGTCTCATGTTGCATGTCCTCGGTTTTTCCGCCCTTGCGTTCAATGGCACACCTCTCCAGATTTTGGATTCTTCTTGGTTCGGTAACGAGACCTGGACGCTGCAGTACGTCAAGTAGCTCCTCGGTCCATGTGTCGGGTTCACCAAAGCACGTCGCGGGCGCCAGGAGGAAGCGCCCGCGATGATGCCTGAGCCACCACGGTATTGGCGGACGCGATAGATACGACGCTCGCGGGGCAGTGTCCGGCAGCAGTGTGATGCTCCCCGAGAGCGTCAGGCAACCATCCGGCGGTGAAGCGGTGAAGCAAGCTAAGTTCATGACCGAGGCGTGCTGTAAAGCGTGTTCTAAATCCCGGTTCAGGCTCGTGGCGGTCGAGCACTCCATCCGCCATACCGCGCGGATGGTGCAGCGGTCGCGATTCCATTTCCGCGGAAAGCGCAGATCTCGTGCCAGCGTGACCAGAAAACAGGCGCGGTCGGGGACGAGTTCCAGAATGTGGTGGTGCTGAACGACGAGTTTTGCGGAAGTGATGGCAAATGCGATTCCGGCCGGCATCGAGGTGGTGAAGGACGTTGGAGCGGCGCCCGGGTTATTGGATCTGTTCCTGTGGCTGGCCTATTGGTGCCACGTGGCCAAGGCAGAGGAACGGTTTCCGCTATTTGGAGCGTTTGGGTTCCCGGCGTAACTGGGGTCAGTGGAGTACAGTCGGCTCAGGCGGTTTCACGCGACATGCTGGAGCAGTGGTTGCAGCAGATCCGGGCGCTGTGGCCGGAGTGCCCGGCTTATATCGGAAGTAAAGGCTCGCATCTTCGGGTCGCCGCTGCGGTCTGCGGAGATTTCTGCTTCGCTGACGCGCCGTTCCGGTTCTGGCTTCCCCGGTTCCGGTCCCCCCAGAAAAGCATCTCCTTGCCTTGGGAGCCTGGCCCACTCGCTTTCGGGTGCCCGAGACAGACGGGCAGAACAGGAGAATTTCATGCACCTCAACAGAGTGACTCTCATTGGATTCATCAGCAACGACGCCGAAAAGAAGGTCGGCGGCACCACTGTCGCGACGAAGGCCTCGTGGAAGACCGACTCCGGATCCTGGGAATCTCGCACGGATTGGCATCGCTGTGTTGCGTTTGGCAAGATCGCAACCTTCGCATCCGTCTCGACGAAGGGCGCTCACGTCGCCCTCGAAGGCGAGCTGCGGAGCCGCGAGTACGATCGTGACGTTACCGTCGGCGTTGAGACGACAACGATCAAACAGCGCGTGTGAGATTCGTGTCAACACAATTCTGAAGCTGGACCGCGCCGTCGGCAGTGATGAGGCGACCGAGTCGTCAGTGGACCAATCCCATTAATGCCTGGGGCGGGGGCTTCGGCCTCCGCCCTCTCGATCAGTTCATGTCTAAGCCAGTGAGCCCAGAACTTCCTGAGTTCCGAATCCGAAAATAGCGAGGGCTCAGGTGCGATTGGCACCGAGTTCTCGAGGATTAAGACTTCGGACGTGCCTGTATCTGCAACGATCTTCACTTCATTTTGAACAGGTTCTGAACGGGCTACTATCTGGTGTGACTGCGTAAGTCATTGATAGATCAGCCCAGGCTGGTGCGATCAGGTTTTTGAGCGGCTGATTTTTGACGAGTTGCTCAGCGGCCACAAACGCTACACCTGAAATCGGTAAACTTTTTATTTTCAATTAGATGGAGCCACCCGCCGGGATTGAACCGGCGACCTGCTGATTACGAA
>JADLDI010000041.1 GCA_020846745.1 Bryobacterales bacterium
CCACCCGCACCGGGCAGAATCGCCGGGAACGACATTACCAACTACAGCACTCCCAACGCGTTCGTCCACATGTTCCCTTTGCGAGCTTGGCCGTCTTGGCGAGCGATTTCCAGCGAACCCCGTCAGCCTAACCGCACCCGTTCGCGAGGGGACCGCTTGTCCACTGCACTTTGTACCGTGATCTTGTCATCCTTCCGCGCCTCCAACTCAGCCACGTTGCGCCGCGCCCGCCCCACATCGGTCTTCACGCGGATCAACTCATCCATCGCATGGTCTTGCACCAACCCCAACTCCCAACGCTTCACGCTCGCCACCCCAACGCACAAGTATTGTGCGAATGCCGCCTGGCTCATCCCCATCCGCTCCCGCGCCGCCTTCAACTCACCCCCCGTCAGTAACCCTTTCTTCTCCCGGTAAGCATCCGCCGACAGCCTTTCATAGGTTGCGCTCTGTTCGTCCGTTAACGTCACGAATCCGCACCGGCTGCATACCGTCGCCTCCATCCGAACGGCAACTTTCTCCCCGCGCACTTCCCCTTCAACATCCGTCACACGCCGCTTCATCTCCCCTGTCCCACATCGAAAACACTTCACCTGCTCATTCTCCCTTCTGTGGCGCAGTTAAGCTTCTCCCCTCGCCCACCCGCCCAATCCGTCCTCCCAACGTCCCCCTTTGCGAGCTTTGCGTCTCTGCGAGCTATATCTTCCATACCGACCCTATTCGCCCATTTTTCGCCTGACCCGAAAAAGTTCATTCACAAACAATTGAAATTTATTTTTCCCCTCTTTTCAGCTACTTGCAAAAATCAACAGGTCCGTTTCTCTGAAACAGTGCTCTAAACTCCAATCGGGTGGAGCGAACGGGCCCTGGTTGGGGGTGCCCCGAGCGGGCGTAAGCGCGGGTTGCCGGTCCTGAATTCTGAATTCTCGCTTCTGACTTCTATCTGCTGACTTCTTGCTTCTGGAGTTCTTTATGACCGAAAAACAAATCGAAGCCTCGCGCCTCAACGGCGCCAAATCCCGCGGACCCGTCTCCATCGAGGGCCGCTCTATCTCCTCGCAGAATGCGACCACGCACGGCCTCAATGCCCGCCGCATCCTTCTTAAGAACGAATCGGTCGACGAGTTCAATGAGTTACTGCAATCCAACTACGCCCAGTTTCTCCCCCAAACCCCGCCCGAAATGCGTATCGTCGAGGAGTACTCCGTCGCCGAGTGGCGCGTCCGCCGCGCCTGGTCCCTCATCTCCGCCCTCGTCGATAACAACTCCGATAAGATGGCCGCCGATATCGACTCCGAATACGCCTCCATCGACGAAGTTACTCGAACCGCCCTGGCCCACGACTTCTCCCTCCCCAACACCCACTCCATCCGCGAACTCGAAAGCCACGTCGCCCGCTACTCCCGCCAATGCGACCGCGCCCTCCGCCGCCTAAAAGACATGCGATCCCTAACCGCGCGCAAGGGCGCCCCCAACGGTGCCCCGAGTGTAAACGAGGGGTTACCGACCCCCGGCACCTCACCGGTCACCGCAGAAAAGCCCCCCTCCAATAAAAATACGGAAAACGAACCCGGCTAACTTGTTGATAACTCGTAAAACCACCCCCGCACCGCCGAACCGCCGCCGTACTGGTAACTGCCGCCCGGCTAGCTAACAGCTAACAGCTAACGGCTAAGAGCTTTTCTGTCATGAACATCTTTGTCGAAAACAATGGTCCGTACGTTTACAGATCGATCTTCCGAAAAATCCCGCGACTCCGGCAGCAGTCAGCCGCCGGGGACCATGCCGGCACTGATACATGCCATGCGTGTGGCGCTCCGATCGACACTCACGGGTACTCCGCCGCCGCTTATACTCCCACCGAACCCGATTACCAGCCCGGACCCGAACCCGAGTTCGAACCTGAAACCCAATCCCAGCCCAGTCCCGACCCTGATCCCAACCCCGAACCACAATGCGAACCAGAACCAGACCCAGCACGAGAACCGAAACCTCAGCAACCAGCCGCTGACGCCGGCCAACAGCAGTTCGACGAACTGCCGCCACACAAACTGCACACCGCAGAATCAATCGCAGAACTCGACGCCACAACCTACGTTCCCGTTGCCCGCGTCCTCGAAATCTTTCAATACCTCTTCAAAACCGTCGACGACGCCCTTGTCCATCAACCATTCCTCGTTTCCCGCATCAGCCGTGCCTTCGCCGAAGGCCTCGCCGCCGCCGCCGGCCCACAACCCGAATGCTCTGGCTGATCCCGTCGAATTCGCCATCCGCCGCCTGCACTTCACACCTGACCCCGAGCAAGCGCGCATCCTCCGCGCCATCGTCCCGCGCGGCATCCTCAATTGCTCCCGTCAGTGGGGTAAGTCCACCATTACTGCCCTCAAGGCCGTTCACCGCGCGTACTTACAACCCAAGGCGCTCATCTTAGTCGTATCTCCCAGCGCCCGCCAATCCGCACTCTTCATCGAGCGCGCCGCCGCCTTCCTCCTCGAATTAGGCATCAAGCGCCGCGGCGACACCCATCACAGCTTGTGCCTCCAACTCCCCAACGGCTCCCGTATCATCGGCATCCCTGCGGTCGATGCCACCATTCGCGGCTTCTCCTCCGTCTCGCTCCTCATCATCGACGAAGCCTCCCGCGTACCCGATAACATCTACCACACCGTCCGCCCCATGCTCGCCACCACCGGCGCGACAGTTACTCACCCCGCTTTCCCCGCCACACCCGAACTCTGGCTCATCTCCACCCCCTACGGCTGCCGCGGTTTCTTCCACGAAGAGTGGCATCGCTCCGACTCCGGCAACCCCAAAATCGATTGGCAGCGCTTCTCCATCTCCGCCGATAAGTGCCCCCGCATCTCGCCAACCTTCCTTCAAGAAGAACGAAACCGCCTCCCCCAGCCCCGCTTCGAACAGGAATACTTCTGCCAGTTCATCCGCGAAGGTACTAACTCCCTGTTCCGCTGGAAAGAACTCCAAGCCGCCTTAGACCCTAACATCCAACCCCTCTTCCCCACCTGGAGCTTCACCAAATGGCTACACCGCTACTGACCTTCGACGTGGCGCACGCGCCTACGCGTGCCGTGTCCACACTCCTGTGGACACCCGTCCCGCCGCCGATCGCCCAATCTCAAGCGCCCGCAATTACACACGACGCCCGTACATGCCCGCAACCGAGCCGCGCCCGCAAGGAAGCGGTGTTCGAAAACTCCAGCCTAGCTGATGGCTGATCGCTGACCCCTGAGAGTTCTTTTATGCAAACTATCTCGAAACAACAGTACTATCTCGGTGCCGACCTCGGCCGCGAACGCGACTACTCCGCGCTCTGCCTCATCGATGCCCATCTCCTCACCAAGGACGAACGCGATCCGTGCACCTTTAACTGGATCACCGAATGGCGCTTCCACGTCGTCCACCTCGAACGCATCCCGCTTGGTAACTCCTATGTCGACGTTGCTTCCTATATCAGCGACTTACTCCACCAATACCCGCTCGCCCGTAACTCCCATCTCGTCTTCGATGCCACCGGTGGCGGACTCACCTTCTACGACCTCCTCCGCACCAAAATCATCCCCGCCAAACTCCGCGCCGTCACTTTCACCGGTACCGGCGACCCCCGCCAGGACGGCGACCGCTGGTGGATCCCCAAGTCCCTTCTGCTCGCTCACCTCCACACCCTGTTCGCCACCGGCCACCTGCATATCTCGAGCCACCTGCCTCTGGCCGACCGCCTGCTCGGTGAACTCAGCTCGCTCCAACTCCGCTTCACCTCCTCCGGCCACGACACCTACGAACCCGACTCCTCCTCCAAACACGACGATCTCGCCATGGCCACCGCCCTCGCCGCCTTCTTCCCCGTCCACTCCAACTCCTCCATCTTCCCCCGCCTCAAAGGCTTTCACCCCAATCTCGGGCCAAGCCCATGAACCGGAAGCGCTACCCTTCCGCGGAGCCTAGGGCGGTCAACGCTTCGCCGCTCAGGCGGTATTTGGACCACCCTGTCATGGGCCGGGCGCCGAGTGATTCGTAGAAGTTGATGGCGGGTTGGTTCCAGTCGAGTACACCCCATTCGATCCGGCCGTAACCGCGTTGGTGGGCGATCGCGGCTAAGTGACGGAGCAAGGCCAGGCCGATGCCGCGGCCGCGGTATTCAGGCCTTACAAATAGGTCTTCGAGATAAAGGCCGGGTTGGGCGAGGAACGTGGAGTAGGTCCGGAAGAAGACGGCGAAACCGGCACAGGTGCCGCCATCGCAGGCGAGGATCGTTTCGGCGGACGGGTCGGGACCGAAGAGGGTTTGGCGGACGCGGTCTTCGGTGGCCTCGACCTCATCGAGCAGGCGCTCGTATTCGGCAAGGCCCTTGATCATCTCAAGGACAAGACTTGTGTCGGCTGCGGTGGCCGGCCGGATCTCGATCGTTGGCATGTTCTGCACACAATCTTACGGCCTTGGCATGGCAGGTATGAAACGTCTGCTGAAAGAAAAGCACTACGTGCCATCGGTTCAAGAGGAGGCTCGATGATGACTATCCGGAAAATCGGCACAGCTCTGCTGGCCGCTTTGGCGTTTGCTCCTGTCTACGACTCTGCTGAAGCCAGCACGGTCGCCGGCCAGTGGTATTTCGGAAACTGGGCATGCCGGATCGATGGCCGGCCGGCGAAGATGCGGTGGCGCGTGGTGGACGATCCGCAAACCACGTGTTCGGGTGGCGTGTGCACCAGCACGTCGGGCGTGAAAGTGGTCGGCCATTTCAGCGATAACGGCGGACCCTGGGTTCCGCTGAAGGCCACCGCGTCGGGTTCTACCACCTTGTCGATCCGGTACATGGGCGCGCAGCAGGACAACTGGTTCCTGCGGTACAACGCGAATACGCGATCGGCGGCGGGGTGGACGACGTGGCAGGGCCGGCGTTTTCCGCTGTCGTGTGCGGACCGCCGCTAGGCGGACAGGAGGCGCAGCACGATGCGCGAAATCGGGCCGTGGAAGCAGTTCAGGAGACTGCCGGTCCCGTAGGCCGCAGCGAGATGGCGAGTACCATCGGTACTGGAGCGGCACCCCTAATATGGATGTACTACGATAAGGTGTCCGAAGGGAAGATAGGTGACGTTCGGCCATAAAAATGTGATTGTTACCGGTGGTCTCGGCTTCATCGGTTCCAATCTGGCCATTCGGCTCGTCGAGTTGGGCGCGCGGGTGACGATTGTCGATTCAATGGTGGAGGGCTGCGGCAGCAATCCCTACAACATCGCGCCGATCGCCGATCGTGTCGAGGTGCTGGAGTGTTCGATCGGCGACACGGCGCAGTTGACGGCCGTTCTGCGCTCTTGCGATTTGGTCTTCAATCTTGCCGGCGAGGTCAGCCATTCGCATTCAATGCTGTTTCCGGAGCGCGATCTGGAGATTAATACGCTGGCGCAGCTTCGCTTTGTTCAGGCATGCGCGGAGCACAATCCGGGCGTCCGCATTCTCTACGCCGGCACACGGCAGGTGTATGGAGTTCCGGCATACTTGCCGGTGGACGAGAAGCACCCGGTGAATCCGGTGGACTTCAATGGAGTGCACAAATACGCGGCGACGCAGTATCACCTCATGCTGTCGCGCACAGGGCACGTGGATGCCGTGGTGATCCGGCTGACGAACGTCTACGGACCGCGCATGGCGATCAACATCCCGTGCCAGGGCTTCCTCTCCACCTTCGTGCGGATGTCGCTGACGAAGCAGCGCCTCGACATCTTCGGCCACGGGCAGCAGTTACGCGATCCTGCTTATATCGACGACGTTGTGGCGGCGATGATCCTGGTGGCAGCCGAACCGAAATTGCGGTCGCGCTCTTACAACGTGGGCGGACCGGAAGCGCTGTCGTTGGCTGAAATCGCCCGGGAGAGCGCCTGGGCTGCTGGCGCACCCGACCCGGTATTTCGCGAATTTCCGGCCGACCGCAAAGCGATCGATATCGGCAGCTACCACACCGATTCGGGTCTGATCGCCAACCAACTCGGCTGGAATCCGCAAATACGGTATGCCGAAGGCTTCGCCCGCACATTGGCCTACTATGAAAAAGCGATGCCGCAATACCTGAACCCGAACGATCCGAACCCTGCCTGCAACCTGCTCCACTGTACGAAGAGCAAGCTGGCGCCGCCGGAACCGGTAGCTCGTTAACGCGGCATCCGAAATGATGAACCCGGAAGAGTTCGCGAACATCGCGAACTCAGAGGAGCGCTTCTGGTGGTATCGCGGCATGCGGCACATCATGTTCCGGCTGCTCGATCCAATCGCCGCACGATATGAGAACGTGCTCGAGGCGGGCTGCGGGACCGGGTACTTCTCGAGAGTCCTTGAACAGCGGTACGGCTGGCGGATGTTCCCGCTGGACTTAGGCTACGAAGGGCTGGAGTACGCCCGCCGTTATGGATTGCGCCGATTGACGCAGGGCGACATACAGGCGCTGCCCTACAGGGCCGGCAGCTTTGATGCCCTCCTGTCGATGGACGTCGTTGTGCACATACCGCGGGGTGAGGAACGGCGGCCGTTCCGGGAGTTTCATCGTGTACTGCGGCCTGGCGGGCTGTTGGCAGTGCGCGTGGCGGCGCTGGATGTTCTAAAGTCGCGTCACTCCGAATTCGTCCGCGAGCGGCAGCGGTTCACACGCGGCCGCCTGCGCCAGGCTGTTGAGGCTGCGGACTTTCGGGTTATTCGCTGTACGTACGCGAATTCGCTGCTGATGCCGGTATCGCTCGTCAAGTTCCGGCTTTGGGAGCCGCTGACCAGCCGAGCGCCATCGAGCGGCGTTCAGCCCCTGCCGCCATGGCTGGATCAGGCTCTGGGGCTGCCGTTGACAATCGAGGCGGCGGCGATTGGGGCGGGTGTCGATTTTCCCGTGGGACAGTCGTTGATTGTGTTGGCGGAGCGGAGGTGAGGTGAGGCGAGGCGAGGTGATCTGATCTGATTCAAAGTGTAACGCGCATTCCAGTTCGCGCACTAATATAATCAACCGTGAGCGATGGCTCCTGCCCCGCAAAGGACATTCTCCGCTTTCTTCGCCTATTCTCATCGGGACGAAGACTACCGCAATGAGATGGACCGCGCTCTTGCTGTGCTTCAACGCACCGGCAGGCTGAAGGTTTGGTACGACCGGCGCATCCTGGGCGGCGAAGACTGGAACGGAGTTATCGAGGATAAGCTGACCTCGTCCGACCTGGTTTTTCTCCTGCTCAGTCCCGATTTCTTTTCCTCCGATTACTGCTTCAACAGGGAAATGCGCGAGGCGCTCGTGCGCCAGAATCAGAACCAGACGCACGTTATCCCGGTGATCGTGCGGCCGGTATCGGGTTGGGACCGCACGGAACTCGGGCGCCTGCAAGTGGTTCCGAAAGACGCCAAGGCGGTAACGGAATGGGCCAACCGCGACACCGCATGGCGTGATGTAGCCGAAGCGATTACGCGCCTGCTCGATGCGCTCGAGACAGCGCCGGGGCAAGACGGCGCACAGGCGGCGGCGCCATCGCCACCCACGCCGGCTCCGCCACCGCCACCCCCGGCCGTCACCGCCGCAGCAACCCAGCAACTCAAAGAAGGCCTGGAACTCCTGCGCGGCCTGATGAAGGAACCGGCCGTACGGTCTGCGGTCACGGCATTCCGTAAGGACTTTGAGAACTGCCGCGAGCAGGTGGCGCTGATGGCGGATTACAAGGACATCCACGACCAGTTGCACCAACTGCAACGCTGCTGTTACGACAGCATCGCGCCGGAAGCGCGCAAGTTTCCGGACGACGAGATCGCGCGCGACACGCTCACCAGCTACGGCGGCGATCTCACGGCGATTGCCGCGGAACTGCGCCAAATCGGCCAGCGCCAGTCCGATGCCGCCGCCGAGGCGAAACGGATCGCCGACGATTTGGACCGGATCGATAAAGCCTACGACGATGCATTGGCCTCAAACGACGCGGGCAAGCTGAATGCGGTGCTCAGGAATCTGGGGCGGCTGCTGTCGTTGCGGCCCTCGCGCATCAATACGCGTTTAAACGATACGGCTCGTTCGCTGCCGTTGGGCGAATTGCTGGGCGGCTTAATGGCGATCCAGGGCCGGCTTGTGGCTTTACAGGCCGCGCTGGAAGATCTGCAGCAGTTCGATCAGGCGGTCACCGGCCTCAAGACCTTGCAGGACGCGCTCGACAAGATCACCGCCAATCACGACCAATGGCAGGAAGCCGACGACGAGATGCGCCTTATCGAATCGAACCCCGATCAACTGGACGATGCCTGGCCGTCGGTCGCCTTGAAATTACAGGCGTTGTGCGTGGGTTCAGACGAGCCCTGGGCCAAATCGATGGCCGATACGGTGACGAAGCTGAACGCTGCCATCGCCGCCGGGGATCCGGCACGGGCCAGGCGCCTGTTTCAGCTCGTCAGGCGGGGCCAGGCCGACCGTTTCTACCGTGTCGACACGCTGCTCAAGCGCCAGTGTGACGAACTACGCGCGGTCGCCGCACCGCTCGATTCCGTGCTCAGCCTGATGGAGTAAACCGTGGCCGAATCTTTCCCTTCGCTCGAATCTTTACGTGCCGGCCATGCGGACCTGATGCGGCGCTGGCGCGACCCAAGCGTCCGCCTGGGCCTGCTGGACGAAGCCGAAGCGTTTATGGCGCGGGGCAAGGCCACCGGCGCCATCCTGTCGGAGGAAGAGGACCGTTGGGCCGCGCAGTCGATGCTGGACTACTGGTCGACCGTGCTGTTCCGCGAGCATCGCGACGCCGGCGACGCCACGCTTGAGGATTTCGACCCCTCGTTTTCGCCGGAACTGGACGACTCACAGTGCCCATACGTCGGCTTGGCCTCGTTCGGCGAACGAAGCTCGACGGTGTTTTTCGGACGGGAACGCCTGTCGAGTTCGATCATCGAAGCTCTTGGGAAGACGCGGCTGCTGTTCGTATTGGGCGCTTCAGGCAGTGGCAAGTCCTCGGTCGTCCGCGCGGGCGTCTTGCCAAAGCTGAAGGCAGGCGACGACAAGTGGGTGTTCGTACCCGCGTTCGTTCCCGGATCGCAGCCGCTGCTGAACCTGGCGCGCGCCCTCAAGCCGAAAGACAGCGCGATCGACTGGACGCGCGAAGAGGCTGAATCGCTCGAAGGCGATCCACAGCAAATCCTGAAACTGCTGCCTGCCGATCAGCCGGCTATTTTATGCGTGGACCAGTTCGAAGAGACATTCACGCTCGCGCCAGAAGGCGCGGCGCGCGATGCCTTCCTCGAATGTCTGCGGCTGATCGCGACAGGCGCCGGACCGCGCCACACCGTGATTGTCACGATGCGCAGCGACTTTGAAGGTCAACTGCTGCGCGTACCGTCGCTTGCGCCATACTTTGAAGACGCCGTACGTGTGCCGCCGTTGAATGCGGCGGAGTTGCGCGAGGCGATCGAAAAGCCGGCCGCGCTGATCGGCTTGAAATTCGAAGCCGGACTGGTGGACGAACTCGTATCGCAAATCCTCGGCGAGCCGGCGGGCCTGCCGCTGCTGCAGTTTACGCTGCTCGAGTTGTGGCAGCGGCGCGACCGCAATCGCGTCACCTGGGCCGACTACCGTTCCCTCGGCGGCGCCCGCAACGCTCTTGGCTCGTGCGCCGACCGGTTCTACAACGGATTACTGCGCGAAGATCAGCAAACCGTCAAACGCATTCTGCTGCGCATGGTGCGTCCTGGGCCCGGGCACGAGACGACCAGTTCCCGCGTGCCGAAAGAAAGCCTGTTCGACCTGGAAGCGCGCGACCGTGTGGAACGCGTCCTGTCGCGGCTGGTGGAAGCGCGGCTGCTGAAGGTATCGCCCGGCGAAACACCGGCTGACGACCAGGTGGAAGTGGCCCACGAGGCGCTGGTCCGCAACTGGCCGACATTGGTCAACTGGCTGGAGGACGAGCGCCGGAACATCGAAAAACGCCGCTGGCTGACAGATCGTGTGGATCGCTGGCAGCGCCTGAAAGAGGAAACCGAAGGGCTGTTGCGGGGGACGGACTTAACCGAAGCGCAGCAGTTGGACGCGGCGGACCTGACCGCGAGCGAACGGCGCTACATCGCGCTCAGCGTCCAGGCGGCGCAGGAAGAGGAGCGCGCCAAGGAGCGCTCGGCGCTTGCTCTGGCAACAACCAACCGGTTGCTGCGTACCGTGGCCGTGGCGCTGGCGGTTTCGTTGTTGCTGGCTATGTATCAGTACCGGCGAGCCACGCGCAGCCAGAGCGGCGCGGAAGTGCGGATGCTCACGAGCGTTGCCGAACGCCTGACAAACCTCAACAACTACGAACTGGCCGCACTGCTGGCGCGCCAGGCGTACTTGCGCGATCGCGACATGGGCGGTCCGGCGGTCCACGAGGTGGATGCGGCCATGCGCAACGTACTCTCGCTACCCTACTTTGGCCGCTCCCTTCATGAGCATTCGGGTGCCGATGTGCTGGCGTATTGTCCGGCCGGTTCGTTTCTGGCTGAAGGCGTTGGCAACAATCTGGAAGTATCGCTATTTCGCGGGCGGCAGCATCAGAAGCTGTTTGATTCCGTGTCGATCGGCGATATTCGCGCGCTTGCCTTTGATGCCGGCTGCACACGTCTGGCGGCCGGTACGGCGCAAGGGAATACCTTTATCTGGGACCTGAAGAATGCATCTCAGAACCCGGTGAAGTTGGGCGGCATGCGCGACGCGGTGACATGCCTGGCTGTCTCAGAGACGGCCGTAGCGGCATGCCAGGAAGACACTTCCGTCCGCTACTGGCGCCGGTTTGAGGGCGAGCCTGCCGTGCTGCCGACGATAAAGGACGCGGCCGGAAAAGTCACCGCCCTCGCCTTCGACGCCACGGGCGGGAACCTTGCCGCTGGGCTGTCGGAAGGCTCGATCGCGTTGTGGAGCGACCCTGGCGGCCGGGCGGCTTTCGAACGGCAGCGCTTGCCCGCCCCCGTGCAGGCGCTGGTATTCGGAGAAGACAAAGATAGCGGGTTGCTGGTGGCCATCTCTTCGCGCGAAGTGTTCCGGATGCGCATGGCCGGGCCGCCGGCGGTGTTCCGCGGCCCCGTTGAGTCGGTCGGTAAGATTCCGGCCGTGGGGAACAACGTAGGAAACAGCGTGGCCGTCAGCGCCGACGGGCTGAAGGTGGCTGTCGGCGATTCCGTGGGCCGCGTCAATCTCTGGATGCTCGATCAGGCCGGCACGGCGCCTGTCTCATTGCCGGGAGCGGAAGAGTCCGTGATATTCACCATCTTTCACCCGGACGGCCGGTTGTATTCGGGCAGTGCGTCGTTCAGCCTGCGCGAATGGCTGCCACGGTCTGAGCCGCGGCAGTTGTCGCCCAGAGGCTCGGACCAGGGCGCCGCGTTCAACGTCGGCGGCGAGATTCTCGGGCTGATCGACGGCAATGCGGTAAGGCTGATGGCCACCGGCCCATGGGACGAGTTGTGGTCCACCGCGGCGCATCCGCAGGCACTGTTTGCCGTGGCCGTTTGCGACCTTCGTGACCGGTTGGCCACTACGTCGTTAGACGGGCAGGTTCGCGTGTGGCGCGCGAGCAATCCGCGGGAACCGGCCATGGTGTCGTCGTCACGCCAGAACTCCCCCATATCGATGGATGCCAAGGGGCAGTTGATGGCGTTTGTCGGCGCGGACAACAATATCGAAATTTGGGATATCGATTCAAAGCGGCGCAAAGAAGTGCTGGCCGCCAGTGCCGTCGGAGTGCTTGCGATGCGGCCCGATGGGAAGGGGGTGGCGTGGACCGGTAACGACGGAAAGCAGGTGCAGGTGCGCGACTTTGCCCAGCGCGCTAACAAGGTCCTGTGGAATTTCGATAACCCCGTGACCGGACTCGCATATTCCGGCGACAGTTCGTTGCTCGCGGCGGCGACAGAGCGGCAAGTGATGCTCGCGGCAAACGAAAAGCCGTTGGGTGAGATGCCGGGCCTCGAACCCAACCAGAAGATTCAGGGCGTGGTGCTGAGCGCGGACGGCGACAACATTGCGGTATCGGTGGACAACGTTATGCTCGTCTGGGCGGCACGTAAACCGTCGCAGTTGCCGATCGTGATGCGGGGCCATGGCAGCTACATCCGCGCAATGGCGTTTCGCCGCCAACCGTCGGTGACGAGTGGATTACTGCTGTCCACCGGCAACGAGCGAACGCTGGTTTGGAGTTCCACCGGGGCACTCGCCGAACAGGTTTGCGCCAAGACACGCGGGCGCCCGCTGTCGGACAAGGAATGGCTGCGCTGGGTCGGGGCCGGCGTGAGCCAGGGTCCGCAGTGCGAGCAATAAACTCAACGTAACTACGCCGAAACCCGCGAACCGTAATTCTTTTCGTAATAGTCGCGATACGCGCCGGACTTGACGCGCGCCACCCAATCGGCGTTGGCGCGGTACCACTCCACCGTCTCCACCAAGCCCTGTTCGAAGGGGACCTCCGGGCGCCAGCCGGTTTCACGCTCCAGCTTTGCGCTCGATAGCGCGTAGCGGCGGTCGTGCCCCGGACGGTCGGCCACGCGCGTCAGCAGCGACTCCGGCTTGCCGGTGATCCGCAGAATCTCCTTTACCACCGTCAGGTTCGGGAGTGAACGGCTGCCGGCGATGTTATAGATCTCGCCTTCGCGCCCTTTTTGAAGCACCGAGAAGATGGCCCGGCAGTGATCGTCGACATACAACCAGTCGCGCACCTGCATGCCATCGCCGTAAATCGGCAACGGCTTCTCTTCGAGCGCATTGGAAATCATCAACGGGATCAGTTTCTCCGGAAACTGATAAGGGCCGTAGTTATTCGACGCCCGGGTTACCACGACCGGCATCTTGTAAGTCGTGTAGTAAGACAGCGCCAGCAGGTCGGAACCAGCCTTCGCGGCGGAGTAGGGGCTTGACGCTTTCAACGGGTATGTTTCGTCGGCTTCGTGCGGTTCCTCGAGCGACCCGTAAACCTCATCGGTCGACACATGCAGGAAACGCGGCGTCTTGTGCCGCCGCGCGGCTTCGAGCAGCGAAAATGTCCCGCGCAGGTTGGTTTCAAACACCGGCTCGGGCGACAGAATGCTGCGGTCCACATGCGATTCCGCGGCAAAGTGAATAATCGCGTCGGGCGCGTAATCGGCTACCAGTTGCGACACGCCGTTCAGATCGGCGATGTCCCCGCGGTGGAACCTGTAGCGTGGATTCCTCGCTACGGGCGCAAGGTTCTCAAGGTTGCCCGCATAGGTGAGTTTGTCCAAAACCAGGACCGAATGCTCTGTGGCGCCGGCAATTAATCGTACGAATGCCGATCCGATGAAACCGGCCCCACCCGTAACCAGAAGCTTCATTTATGCTGAGTTTCCCAATCGTAGTTGATTTGCGGATCGTTATAAGGAATGCGGCCTTCGTCCTGCGGATCGTAGAAACGGTCGGTCACATACACGAGCATCGCCGGATCGGCGCCTATTACCTTGTAACCGTGGCCGATGCCCGGCGGAATCGATAACTGCCACGGGCGTAACGTACCGATATAGAGCGTATTGCGCAACCCGAACGTCTTCGACTCCGGCCGTAAGTCGACCAGCGCCACCTGTAACATGCCGCCCACCACGGCCCATAAGTCCGTCTGGTGCTTGTGGAAGTGGAACGCCTTGATGGCGCCCGGATAAGACATTGCCGCCGATACCTGCGTATTCACCGCCTGTTTGAAGCGCGCGAGTTCCAGGAAATAGCCACGGTCGTCCGGATACAGGCTGAGCGTGCCGATGCCGACACCGTCGATCAGGTTCGGCGAATCCTGCGTAAAGATCAGCTTGCCGAGGCCCTTTTCGCAATTCGGCAGAGCAATCTCCGTCATTGTTTGGCCTGCGACTGCGCGACAAGATTAGCGGCACGCAGCAGCGACTCAAACGTGCCGGCGTCTGTCCACCAGCCGGAGAGGTGCGCAAACGTCATCGTACCTTCCCGAATGTAAGCGTTATTAACGTCTGTGATCTCAAGCTCGCCGCGCCGCGATGGCACCAGCGTTCTTACTTTCTCGAACACCGTTTCGTCGTATAAGTAGATACCGGTTACGGCATAGTTCGACTTAGGCTTGGATGGTTTCTCTTCAATGCCGAGAATGCGTTCGCCTTCGAGTTCCGCCACGCCGAACCGTTCCGCGTCGTGAACCTCTTTGAGCAGGATCTTGGCGCCTTTCGGCTGTTTGCGGAAGTCTTCAACGGCTTGCCGGATTGTGCCTTCGATCAGGTTATCGCCCAGGATTACGCACACACGGTCGCCGTCGGCGAAATGTTCGGCCAGGCTGAGCGCATCCGCGATGCCGCCTTCCCCTTCCTGATAGGTGTAGTTCAGGTGCTTCAACCCGAATTCCTTGCCGTTCGCCAGTAATCGCAGAAAGTCGCCCGCGTTACGGCCGCCGGTCACAACGAGGATTTCTTCAATGCCCGCCGAAACCAGTGTCTCGATGGGATAGAAGATCATCGGCTTGTTATAAATCGGCAACAAGTGCTTGTTGGTGATCTTAGTTAGGGGACTGAGCCGTGTACCGAGCCCACCCGCGAGTACGACGCCTTTCATGACCGGGTCCTTTGAGCCAATCCCCAATGATACACTACCCCTTTTGCGGATCTATGAAGACGCACTGCTGGAACGACATCCCGAAAGAGCAAATGAACCCGGCGTTTGCGCGCCAGGTGATCCACGCCGAGCGCATGACGATCGCCCGCGTCGCCCTCGCCAAGGGCAGCCTCGTCCCGCGCCATAGCCACATGAACGAGCAGGTGTGCGTGCTCGAACAGGGCAAGCTGAAGTTCATCTCCGATACGGCCGAGTTCGTCATCTCGGCCGGCGAGTCGATCCAGATTCCGCCCGGCGAACCGCACAGTGTGGAAGCATTGGAAGATAGCGTCGGCTACGACCTGTTTTCACCTCTTCGCGAAGACTGGCTGCGCGGCGACGACGCCTACTTGCGCCGCTGAGGTTTCCACAGCAAAGCCGTTCGCGGACCGACTCCGATCAGTGCCGGCCGCACCTCGCCTTCCACTTTCACGGCCCAGATACCCAACAATCCTTCGGTGACATCGATCTGAGCCGCCTGGTACCGCTTGTCTTCGAGCGCCCAAAACACCAGCAACCGGGAATCGTCGCCCGCGTTCTCGCCGAGCACGGCGTCCATCTGCCCATTCCCGTTCAAGTCCGCCACCGTAAGCGCCTCCGGCTTTCGTATGGGAGGCGTTACATTCAGCGGCGCTTCCGTCCATAGCGGACCCGGTGAAGAAGGCGGCGCAAACCAGGCGACCTTTGCGGGACTCTTCTCCCGCTCCGCCGCCAGCGCCAACGGAGCCGCATAGGCCACACGCAGCATCGCCGCGCGCGGGCCGTCCCACCACCGGTTAATGGGAAACAGGTACCAGGCGGCGTCGGCTTCAGCCGGTGATTTCAGCCAATAGTTCCCCACCAGGATGTCGGGCCTGCCATCCTTGTCGACGTCGCCCATTGCCAGCCCGCCTTGTGCCGAAGGCGTATAGATTGAGTAGAGTTCGCGATAAGGCCACTTCTCGCGGGGCCTGGCCGGAATCTCGTAAAACCGTACCTGCGAATACCGGTGGATCACCAGCACGCCTCGCTTCCCGAACAAGGTGGCCGGCAGGCAATCCTCGAATTCCGCGTGGGTGTCGATGAGCTGTGATGTGAATGTCGGCGCTTCCAACCACACCATGTTCCCCAACGGCCCTGTTTCTGACTTTTCCAGCGCGATTACATCCGGCTTGCCGTCTCCATTCACATCGGTGACGCAGCCGCCTGGGCCGATCGGGCGCAGCAGCCCGAATGTCTGCGTTTTCAGGTCCCGTGTACGAATGACGTGAATCTCTTCGCCCCATGCATATACCTGGTCGCCGGCCAGGAACGCACCCCGCACTGCGTCTCGAAGCTGCCGCACTTTGGCTTTCTCGAACCCCGACTGCTGTGCGAGCCCCACCGCACAAAATATCGCGGCCATAAACAGAACCGTCAGGCGAGAAAGCGCCTGATATGCTAGTGGCCGGTGCGCGAACTGAAGCATCTTCTGAACCATCCTCAAGAAGAAGTCCCGTTGGACACTGTCGCGTTGCAGATCGCGACGATCGAATACCCCAACCTGGATATCCCGAGTTTCCTTGCACTTATAGATTCGCACGCCCGCGAGCTGAGGCAGTGGATGGTGCCGAATATGAGCGGTCCCGAGTGGGTGGCGGCGGCGAACGAGTATATGTTCGAGAACCTGGGGTTCGCGGGCAACCAGGGTGATTACTACAATGCCCGTAACAGTTGCTTGAACGAAGTGCTGCTCAGCCGCACCGGCATTCCCATCACCCTGGCCGTCGTTTATATGGAGGTGGCGCGGCGCCTTAACAAGACTGTCCACGGCATTTCGCTGCCGGGCCATTTCCTCGTCCGTTATGAAGACGACGACTATTCGACTTACATCGACTGCTTTCATTCGGGCCGGTTGTTGAACATGGAAGAGTGCCGCGATTTGGCCATGCGCGTGGCCAAGGTGGATGTTTACGCCACCCCTGAGGTGTTGGAGCCCGCCTCCAACTGGCAGATTGCCGTTCGCATGCTCAACAACCTGCGCGGTGTCTACTACCGCAACAAACAATTGGAGAAAGCGGTTGCCGTGCTCGATTTGCTGATCGAAGCCGCGCCACAGGCGGCGGAAGAGTACAAGCAGCGTGGTGTGCTGAAGATGGCGTTACAGCGGCGGCGGGAAGCTTTGGTCGACCTCGAACGGTACATTTCGCTCGCGCCTGCCGCGCGGGACCGGCAGGAGATAGAAACGCACATCGAGTCGATCCGCACGTTTCTGCGATCGCTGCAATGACTAAACCTCGACGACAATGTGATCCGGACAGTCGAGCCTGACTTCGTCGTACAAACGGTCGATCAGATCGTTGCCGTAACGGGCGATGAACGGCAGAATCGTGTATAAACGTTCCTGCAGGTGCTTCTCGGGATAGATGAGATGAAACAGGTGCGATGCGTCCGCCGCGGCCCGTTCGTTGTGCCGCAGCGCTTCTCTTGCGGTTTTGGTTTCGATTTTTCCGATCTGATACAGAATCTTGGCGCGGCTTTTGGCGGCTGCGTCGCCTAACGTCTTATCGAATGCGCCAACTTCGTGGACCAGCCTGTCGAGCACCGCGGCCGCAGTTATGCGCGATTCCGCCAGTGTCCGCGCCAGTTGTTCGGGCACGACCCGCTGTGCGATCTTCGCATTCAGCCCGTCGATACTGTCCAGGCAATCCCTGACCGTCAACGCGTAGCGCTTCAGCAGCTTCACCGAGCGTGCGTCGAGCAAGGTGAACTGGCTGCGCGGCACAATCACGGGCGCCGGCCGGCCAAGCGCTTCGTAGATCACCTCGGTCTGCGCAAGATAGGCCACTTCGGCGGGGCCACCCACCAGGGCCACCGTAGGCAGCAGATAATCCTGCACTACCGGGCGTAACAGCGCGTTGGGCGACAGGTGCGCGGCCCGGCTGGCGAGTTCTTCATTCGGAATCCGGCGATCGTCCACCAGGTAGTCGCCGCCGTCGCGATGCAGAGTCAATCGCTTCCCGCCTTCGAGCAGGAAGAACAGCGAGGTCTTCGCTTCTACGTGTACCTGCGCGTGATATCCCGCGGCGGCCAGTTCTTCGTTGCGCTTCTGTAGCCGCGCCGAAAGCTCGTCACCGCGGCTGACGGCCTCGGCTACAAGCGGCGCCGCGATTTCGCGAATGGCCGGCTGCATCGGGTCGACAAAGATCAGCCCGAAGCGCGACAACAGCCGTTCCACCAAACCCAGAAACGCATCGCGCATGGTGGCGCCGGGCTTGTAGGTTTCCCGCACGGCCGCGATTACCTCATCGGCATATGGCAGCCCAGCCAATGCCGATGCCAGTTGATCCACGCCGTAATCGCCGATCTGTACGCCGCCCACCGGCGTATGGTCCAGGTCGGGAAGATCCACTTGATGCCGTACAGTCTGCTGCTGCGCCGTCAGTGTGTAGGCGTGGCTGACTTCCTCGAAATCGTGATCTTCCGTGGCCAGCCAGAAAACAGGCACCGCGGGAATGTCGGCCGCGTCCAGCTCAGCGGCGAGCTTCGCGGCTGTAAGGGCTTTATAAACCGTGTAGCAAGGGCCGGAAAAGAGACCCACCTGCTGCCCGGTCACCACGGCCACCGTGCCCGGCTGGGCAAGCTTCCTTAACTGTGGCGAATCCGGGTTCAGCTCGCGCAGTGCCGCTGCCAGCGCCTGCCGCCGGTCATTTGAGTAGTTCAGCCGCTCGGCCGCGCGGCGGTACGACTGCCGGTCCAACGCGTTGTAAGCATAAAACTTAGAAAGACGGTCGAAGTGATACACGAAGTCCGCGAATAACTTCGAGGTGTGCGGAAGATCGGTGTGCCGGAGACAACCGGAGGCCATCGTAACTCTTTCCAAAAGTGCGCCCTCTCAGGCTAGCAGATGAAGTTAAACGCTCAAAAGATTGATCGCTACGATAGGAAAAGATGCTTAGCTACGACCTGGTGGTGATCGGCTCCGGACCCGCGGGCGAGAAAGGTGCGGCGACAGCCGCCGAGTTCGGCCGGCGCGCCGCGATCGTCGAGCGCGATCCTTACGTCGGCGGGGCATCCACTAACACCGGAACCCTGCCCAGCAAAACGCTCAGGGAAACGGCGCTCGCGCTTTCAGGGTTGCGTGCGCGCGATCTCTACGGGGTCGACCTGTCGCTCAGGCGCGAAGCGACCGTCGCCGATTTCCTCTATCACGAGAATCGCGTCAAACTCACCGAGCGCGCCCGCGTCGTCGATACGATTCATCGCGACAAAATCGACCTCTACCGGGGCCATGCGGAATTCGCCGATCCGAACACCGTCCTGGTGAAATGTGACGACGGCACAAGCACGCCGCTCAAAGCCGAGAAGATTTTGATCGCGACCGGCTCCGCACCCGTCCGCCCCCACGAGTTCCGCTTTGAAGACGATCGCATTCACGACTCCGACGAAATCCTCTCGCTCTACCGTCTACCCCGCACCCTGGCCGTGATCGGCGCGGGCGTGATCGGCGCGGAGTACGCCTGCACCTTTGCCGCGCTCGGCGCCAAAGTGTTCCTCCTCGACGGGCGCGACGTGCTCCTGCCGTTCCTCGATTGCGAAGTGTCTGAGGCGCTTGCGGGCGCCATCGAACGCGTGGGCGTCACGTTTTATCGCAAAGAGCGCGTGCTGCGGTGCGACGATCATGATCCCGAGGCGATCGAGATCGTGTGCGAGTCCGGCCGCGTTGTGCGGGTGGACCAGGTGCTCGTGGCCGCGGGCCGCCGCAGCAACACGGAAACGCTCAACCTCGCCGCCGCGGGCATCACGCCCGGTCAGCGCGGATTGTTGATCGTGAACGAGTTCTATCAAACGTCGGTTCCGCACATCTATGCGGCGGGCGATGTCATCGGCTTTCCGGCGCTAGCCGCCACCAGCGCCGAGCAGGCTCGCGTAGCGATGTGCCATGCCTTCGACTTTGGATTTAAGTTCAACATGGCCCCGCTGCTGCCGACCGGCATTTACACCATCCCCGAAGTGAGCATGGTCGGCGAAACCGAAGAATCGCTGAACAAGGCGGGCATCGAATATGTGGTGGGCCGCGCCAGCTACGCCGAAAACGCCCGCGGCCAGATCATCGGCGACCATACCGGATTCCTCAAACTCCTCTTCCGCAAATCCGACATGCGCCTGCTCGGCGCGCACGCCATCGGCGAACAGGCGACAGAGGTGATCCATATCGGCCTGGTCGCGATGATGACCAACTCCGGAGCCGACCTGTTCCATGAGACCTGTTTCAACTACCCTACTCTCGGCGACCTGTACAAGGCGGCGGCCTACGATGCCTTGATGGCAGCCCATCGCAAGCCGGGCGATCAGGCCTGAGCGGGCCGGCATAAGGTCGGCAACGAAGCTCGTAACGGCCGAGCGTCAGCAATCTGCTAACATCGGAGTTGAATGTCATCTCGCGCCGGACTCTCATGGACGCCGTCGACGAACACGCGGAGACCCGGTCGGTTGTTCATGCCTGGTATCGGCTGGCTCGGAAGGGACAATGGGGCAGTTTGCAAGACGTACGCAAGACATTCCCTTCGGCCGATCAGGTCGGCGGCGTTCTGATCTTTAATGTTCTCGGCGGCAACTATCGCCTCGTGTGCCGTGTCAGTTACCGTTCGCAACGCCTGTTCTTCAAAGCGCTATTAACACACGGCGAGTACAACCGGAAGGAGTGGATGAAATGGGCCTAACGCTTAATCCCACGACTTATGGGGACTTGTGTGCCAAGGTCCTGCCTAGAGTCATCGAAAACGATCAACAACTCAAACGCATGATCAAAGCGTTGGAGGATCTGACTTTCCAATCCTCCGCGACACCAGAGGAGAGAGCTCTGGCCCGGCTCCTCGAAAAGCTCATCTCCGATTACGAAGACGAACAGGCGCCGGTTCCTGACGCATCGCCTACCGAGGTACTACGATTCCTCATGGACCAGCACGGCCTTCGGCAAGCCGACCTGCTCGACATCTTCGGTTCCCGCAGCGTTGCTTCCGCGGTTTGTAACGGTAACCGGGCGATCAGTAAAGCTCAGGCGAAGAAACTCGCCGTCCGCTTCAACGTCTCTGCGGACGTGTTCATTTGACGCGACGAGCCGTACGCCGCTAAGTCTCTCCCGCAAGCACTCCTCATTGCTACCCTAGCCTCTTATGGCCACTAGCCGGATCGACGAAGTGAACCGCCGGCGCGCGACGGCCTTGGCCGGAGGCGGTGCCGCTCGCACCGAGCGCCAGCACGCGGAAGGCAAGCTTTCCGCCCGCGAACGCATCGACCTGTTGCTCGACGAGGGCACCTTCGAGGAACTCGACAAGTTCGTGCGCCACCGCTGTTCCGACTTCGGCATGGACGAACAGGTGATCGACGGCGACGGCTTCATCACGGGCTACGGCTGCATCCACAACCGCCTCGTCTACGTGTTCGCGCAGGACTTCACCGTCTTCGGCGGATCGCTCTCGGAAGCCAACGCCCGCAAAATCTGCAAGATCATGGATCTCGCCCTCGAAAACGGAGCGCCGGTAATCGGCCTCAACGACTCCGGCGGCGCACGCATCCAGGAAGGCGTCATGTCGCTCGGCGGCTATGCGGATATCTTCTTGCGAAATACGCTTAGCTCGGGCGTCGTCCCGCAGATCTCCGCCATCCTCGGACCCTGCGCCGGCGGAGCCGTCTACTCTCCCGCGATCACCGATTTCACCTTCATGGTGGACCGTACCAGCTACATGTTCGTCACCGGACCCGACGTCATCCGCACCGTCACCCTGGAAGAGGTGTCCAAGGAAGAGTTGGGCGGCGCCACCACGCATAACTCGAAGAGCGGTGTCGCTCATTTCATGGCCGCCGACGATGCCGATTGCCTCCGCCAGGTTCGCCGCCTCTTCAACTACATCCCCCAGAACAATCGCGACAACCCGCCCCGCCGCGTCACGCGCGACCGTGCGGACCGCGAGGACGCGCGCCTCGACACCATCATTCCCGACCAGTCGAACCTGCCCTACAACATCAAAGACATAATCCTCAAAGTGGTCGACGACGCCGAATTCTTCGAAGTCCACGAACACTTCGCAAAAAACATCGTCATCGGCTTCGCGCACCTCGACGGGCGCGCCGTCGGTATCGTCGCGAATCAACCCGCCCATCTCGCCGGGTGCCTCGACATCAACTCATCGGTGAAAGGCGCGCGTTTCGTCCGCTTCTGCGACGCCTTCAACATCCCGATCGTCACCTTTGAAGACGTGCCCGGCTTCCTGCCCGGTACCGACCAGGAATTCGGCGGCATCATCCGCCACGGCGCGAAGCTCCTCTATGCGTATGCGGAGGCGACGGTCCCCAAGATCACCGTCATCACGCGCAAAGCCTACGGCGGCGCGTATTGCGTCATGGGCTCAAAGCACATCCGCACCGACATCAACTTTGCCTACCCCACCGCCGAGATCGCCGTAATGGGCGCCGAAGGCGCGGTCAACATCGTCTACCGTCGCGAGATCTCGCAAGCCGCCGATCCCGAAACGCGCCGTAAAGAAAAGATCGCCGAATTCCAGGACCGCTTCGCGTCCCCATTCGTCGCCGCCGAACGCGGCTTCATCGACGACATCATCGAGCCCCGCCAAACCCGCCCGAAGCTCATCAAGGCGCTGAAAATGCTTGAGAACAAGGTGTCGACAATGCCGCGCAAAAAGCACGGCAACATCCCGCTGTGAGGTAAGATCGTACTGAGTGGTGTACACACGTTCCGTGTGGACCGATGAGGCCGTAATGAACAAACGTGTTAATGTCCTGCTGCCTGAAGAAACGATCAGAGTGCTTGACTCGGTGGCTCCGAAAGGAAACCGCAGCCGCGTTATTTCCGATGCCGTGTTGTACTACGTGTCGCGCCGCGGCAAATCGAAACTAGCTGAACAGCTCAAGGCTGGCGCAATCGCTAACCGTGAGCGCGATCTTGAGATTGCCCAAGAGTGGTTTACGGTTGATGAACAGACATGGCAACGCTCCGGCAACCCCAACAAGGTAAAACGTTAGCCGCTCCCCGACGCGGTGAAATTTACCTCGTGAACTTCGATCCAACCGTCGGTTCCGAGATTCAAAAAACCCGCCCAGCACTGGTCATTCAGAACGACATCTCGAATCGGTACGGCTCTGTGACAATCGTCGCGGCCATTACTTCGAAGTTCAAGGAACCTCCGCATCCGACGGAGGTCATCATGGATACCGGATCAAGCGGTCTGGTTCAGAAATCCTCTGTATTGCTTAACCAGATTCGAACTGTTGACCGACAGCGGTTAGTAAAACGGCTTGGCCGTGCAGATAGCGAAACAATGAAGCGTGTGGATAGGGCGATTTTGATCAGCCTCGGCCTAGTTGAAATTTAGCCCCTTCCACCGTCCACCTTCCGCCCCAACCGCACCACCAACTCCGGCAGCACCTCCACATCCTCCACCGACGTCCGGAAGTTCACCACGCACATCCGCAGCGCGTATTTCCCGTCCACCACGGCATTCGAAAAGAACGCCTCGCCGCTAGCCTCGATCTCGGCCTGCAGCTTCTGATTCAGCGCGTTCAGATACTCCTCTGTCTCAGGTTCGCCGGCGCGCCCGCGCAACTCGGCAGGCACGTACCGGAATGTCGTGATGCTCAGGTTGTGCGTCAGTGCTTGCAACTCAGGATGCGCCGCGGCCAGCTCATACATGCGCCGCGCCAGCGCCATATCCTCCGCGATCATTTCCCGGTACCCGTCCGCGCCCGCCTGCTGCAGCGCCAGCCACACTTTCAACGCGCGGAACCCGCGCGAGTTCTGCGGACCCAAATCGTAGTAGTTCGTCACTTCGCCATCAAAGCTGTAATAGGGCGGGTGATACGAAAACGCATTCCGCAAAGCCGCAACGTCGCGCACCAGCGCGCAGCCCGCCTCGAGCGGCGCGTACAGCCACTTGTGCGGATCGACGGCAATCGAATCCGCCAACGCCAGCCCGCGCAGATCGTCCGGCGCGGTTTCGACAATTGCCGCAAACGCTCCATACGCGCCATCGACGTGGAACCACAGGTCGCGCTCGCGGCAGAACGCCGCCATCGCCGGCAGCGGATCCACTGCGCCGGTGCTGACCGTCCCCGCTGAACCCGCCACCAGAATCGGCCGGTAACCAGCCGCAACATCCTTCTCGTACTGCGCCGCAAGCGCCGTCATGTCCATGCGCTGCCTGTCGTCGGGCGCAATCCACCTTATCGAATCGGTCCCCAACCCGGCGACATCGGCCGCCTTCTGCACCCACGTGTGCGTTTCCTGGCTCGCGTACACACACAACCGCTCGCCCGCCGCCATGCCCTGCTTGCGCACATCCCAACCCGCCTTCGCCGCCCGCGCGGCCAGCAAGCACGTGATGTTCGCCGCATTGCCGCCGCTCACCAGCAATCCGCCGCAATCGGTGGGATAGCCGAGCAACTCCGCGATCCACCGCACCGTCTGCACCTCGATTTCCGTCGCCATCGGCGACAGCTTCCACGCACCCACATTCGCGTTCACGGCCGCCGCCAGCAAATCGCCCAAGATGCCAACCGGCGCCGCGCTCGACGTCACATACCCGTAGAATCGCGGATGCCCGTTGTGCAGCGAATGGTCGAACAGCATCTCCGCCGTCCTGCTCAGCAGCGCACGCATATCCGTTCCCGTCACCGGCAATCCCGCATCGGCGCGCAGCAGTTCCCGCACCGCCCCAACGGTCTCTGCCGGCGTCACCGGATGCTCATCAATGCCATCCAGAAACCGGGCGATGCGTTCCACAAGATCATGCCCCAGCGCGCGGAACTGCTCACCATCCATCGCCACCGGGGCCACACGTGACCGCGTCTGTCGCCAAGCCATAATCGCCATAACAATTCTCCCAGACAGCAACCGCCACAGCCATTCCGGCTCCTGCCTCCTGTCTCCTGTCTCCTGTCTCCTGACTTCCATCTCCCCAAGGGATTTCAAGGACGAAGCCCTTGCCTGGTTAGCGTATTCCGGCAAAGATATTCGCTTCGATGCCTCGGCCCCCGTTCACCGTGCTGTACACCCGATAGAACTTCTGCGATCCCCACAACGCCCGGTGATGCTGCTCGGTCAACTGGTCCAGCCGCTCGTACATTGCCATCTGTGTTTCGTGGCACTGAATCGCTTTCCACACCACGGGCCAATATTGGGCCGTATCTATTTCCGTCGTGACGGCCCAATCGGGCCATGGCGTTGCCTGCCGTTCCACGCCATCCACCACTGAAACCAGCTTCTTGAACGCTTCCTGATACGCGTCCCACTGCTCGCGCGTCCACGCCAGGTAGTACAGCTTCGCTGCACGATGGGCACGCGCGCCCGGTTCGTACCACGCATCGCCCGCGCAAACGCAAGCCGCCGTCGTCAACTGCGAAATCGCGATGTGGTCCGGATGGCCGTAAGCCCCTTCCGGACCGAATGTCACCACTACGTCGGGCCGGACCTTTCGAATCTGCGACACGATATGGCTGATCGCGATCCGTGGATCGACGCCATCCAACCCGCCATCCGGGAACCCCAGCACGCCTACTTCGCGGATCCCCAGCACTCGCGCCGCCGCTCGCAGTTCCGCCTCGCGCGCCTCTCCCACCACCGCTGGATCCACGGTCTTCCCCAACTTCCCATACCGGCCGCGCTCCCCACGCGTCGCCGTCACCAGGTATGTTTCGACACCCTCGGCCGCACACCGCGCCAGCGTTCCCCCAAATCCCAGCGACTCGTCATCCGGGTGCGCCAGCACCGCCAAGAGCCTCCGCGTGGTTGTCATATGTTGGTAGTCCTGATCGGTGACCGCCCGCCAGTTACCTTTACAACTACGTCTGTTCGCGCAGCATGGCGTCTATCATGGCCAGGAATTGTACCGCCCGGCCAACTTGCAGTCCCGCGCCTTCTTCGGTCAGGTGAGTCACCGTCTGGTAGTCGCTGATATTTCTGGCTTCTTGCGCGTCAATCAAAAACGCGTGGAATTTGGCGTCGACCGCTCCCGTTTTCGCGAATTCCTTACCGAACGCGGCAATAACCGCGGAGTGTTTTGAAAAAGACAGCCCCTTTGTAAGTAGCAGTGCCTCGGCGGCATAGAACATCGCGTAGTAGGATCGCGAGACGGCTGCGTCGAAGTCGCCGTCCTTCAGCAGCAACTCTGCCGACGTTACAGCCCTGCTCGCCTTTGCTAGGAGTCCAGCAATATCCACGTTCAAACAGGCACGCCCTCTCGGCGGACGTTCCGCAGTAATGGAGATTCGCCCTCACGTACCTCGACGGCATCAAAGTACACACAGGAAATCGCGACATTGTGCTCAAGGCAGATCCGAGCCTTCACCGGCGACAGCCGCTCAATCTCTGCATTCGGATCGACCGGACCCTGCAGCACGATCAAGAGGTCGATATCAGAGCCGTCCTGTGCGTCTCCCCTTGCCTGCGATCCGAATAGGATCATGTTGATAAGCCTCTCGCCGTAGATTCGCTCGATTGCCCGCCGAAACTGGCGCAGCACGGTATGAAGTTGCTCTGAACTCATCGTTGGAGCCCTTCGTCTATTGTCCTACCTCGCTCGAACCATCGCGATCTGCGCCTCCACCCGCCGCATGTACCGCTCCCACAGCCCCTTCACATCCGCCGCGAACGCCGCCGCCGGGTCCGCGTTGAAAATATGCCACGCCCCGTGCTCTACTTCGTTTTCCAACTGCCTGCCGCCCCAACCCGTATAGCCCAGGTACACCCGAAACGTCTCCGGGTTCGCATTCTCGCGGATCATCCGCTCGAGCAACGCCTTGTCCGCGGTCATCCACACATCGCCTACAACCGCGTCGGCGCCTGCCGGAGCCTGTTTCGACCGGCCGAGCGCGATCACCCCGGCCCGCGATACCGGACCGCCCACATACGCGCGTGTCTCGTTCGATTTCGCGATCTCGGGAAATAGCCGGCCGATCGTGTAGCGCGACTCGCGTGTCAGCACCACGCCCATCGCGCTTGTCGCATCGTGCTTCACCAGCAAAACAACCGCCTGCGAAAAGTTCGGATCCGCCAGTTCGCGCGCAGCCACCAGTAACTTCCCCGGTCCTAAATCGCGCGGTCGCTGCGACTGTCCCCATGCCGCCAGTGCCGCCGCCAACGCCACCAATGCGGTTTTCATTGAAAGGTCACCCCTTTCCGATCGCCATCAGATGCCGCTCCGTCCGCCAGTACCAGCGGCCTTCCACCAGCGCCGGTGACGCCAGCACACGTTCGCCGAACGAATTGGTATGAAGCAACTCAAACCGGTCGCCGGCCTTCAACACAAATACCTCGCCGTCGTCATTCGTGAAGAACACTTTGCCCTCCACGCCGATCGGCGACATCGTGAAGCCTTCGTTCTTCGCCACGCCCAGCCGCCCCTGCCACAAGGTCTTGCCTGTCGCCGCGTGGAAACAACTCGCTATCGCCGCCATATCGTTCACCGTGTACAGCCGTCCTGCATAATAGAGCGGCGACGGGACGAAAGGTGAACCGCGCGGTGTCTGCCATTCCACATTTGTAGTCGTAACGTCGCCTTCGCCGCCCGGTTTGATCGCCAGCGTCGGACCCGCGCGCCCCGACGCGCAGAACACAAACCCATCGCCCACCACCGGCGTTGGTATCGTCTCAAACATCGTGCCGCGCGCCCACCAAAGCAGTTTGCCGTTGTCGGGATTGTACGCCGTCACGCGGTCCTGCGATGAAATCACGATCTCATCCCGGTTGCCCGCCCGGATCGCCACCGGCGTCCCCCACCCGGCGTTCTCCTCCCGCGGCGTCTTCCACACGATTTCACCCGTGGCCGTATTGATCGCCGCGACAAACGAATCCGTCTTCTGGTCCTGAAACAAAATCAGCCGGTCGCGATAAAGCAGTGGCGACCCGCCGCTGCCGTGATACAGCGTAATCGTCCCCAGCGGCCGGTGCCACGCCACCTTCCCGTCCGCCAGGTCCAGCGCCAGCAGCCCGGCATTGCCGAAGTAGCAGTACAGCCGCTTCCCGTCCGTGGCCGGAGTGGATGAAGCGTACGTGTTCTTCCAATAGAGCTTCTCTGCCTGCGCCGCCGCCGGAGCCTCCGTCCGCCACAGCAGCTTGCCCGTCCCACGGTCAAAACACAGCGCCGACCGCTTCCCGCCCTCTTCCCCCGTAGTCAGAAAAATCCGGTCCCGCCACACAACCGGCGACGAATTTCCGCGCCCCGGCGTCTCCACCTTCCACGCCACGTTCTCGGTTGCGGACCACTTGTCCGGATAGCCCGTCCCGCTAACCACCCCCTGCCCCGACGGTCCACGCCACCGCGTCCACCAGCGCGCAGCTTCGCCCGTGGCTTCAATCATCCTGACGTCTTGCTCCGCGCCCCGCAACAGCGCGGCGGGCATCATCAACACTTCGCGGCGCCGCATGCTGTCGCTATGATACCGTTCCGCCGTCCCCGGGGTTCGGTAAACCATTACAAACCGAGCCGCGACCGCGAGGCGTGAGAAAAAATCCCCGGCAGGCGATCCTCGGGTCCCTTCGGGGTCCTGTAAACCATTGCAAACAAGCACCCAATGTCGTAACCGAACCACGGTGCGTAAGCCCGTGGTCCATTTTTTCTCAATCCCGCGAGGGAGCGGTGTTCTGGGTTTTTGCACACGCCCATAGCCTGCGGATGCCCCGCCTACAACCGCTCCCCCACCGTTCGATCTTCGGCACACTAGCCGCCGAAGACGAAGCGGCCCAGCCGATCACCCAGCCGCTTCGCCTCTTCTGGATCCGCCGCTTCGCGAAAACGCTCGGCGAGTTCGAAGAACTCCTGTTGCCTGCGCTTCTCGGCGTCAATGCCGTGCTCGATCAATTCGACCAGCATCCGAGCGGTACTCAGCCTCCGTACCTTCGCCATGCTTCGAACCTGTGTGGCTGTCTTCGCAGGCAAGCTCACACTCTGGCGTACGGTCTTCGCCTCAGCTCTCATGCCGCCATTATGCACCGGTTTGGTGCATTCGCCGGCTCAGCAGTCGATCACGCTCTTGTGAAGCTCAATCTGCCGCCGCGCCCCCCACCCTTCGCGCTACGCTTCGCACTCCTTCTACTTCACCTCCACCGTCTTCGTCACCACCTGCCCCGTCAGCACATCGCGCACCGTTACCTTCCACACGCCCGCCGCATCGTTCGCCGCCAGCGGGACCGCATGCGTCGCGATGCCACCCACGGCCAGCACGTTCCCCGAGTAGTGCGCCACCACTTTCCCGTCCGGACCCGCCACATCCACATGCGCCACATGCCGGGCACCGCCGCCGTTCACGCGCAGCGTCACGTCGAATCGGCCACCGCGCGTCGCCGTTGTGGGCGTGCCCACTTCGACCTTCGGCACATCCTGCGGATACAGCGCCACCACGTCCGGCTCATAAGGGTCGAGCGTGACCTTATACTGCCGCACGCGCCCCATCGCCTTTCCGGAACGTACATCCACCGCCGCAAATTCCCGCGGCAGCGTCACGCGCAGTTGCTGCGTCTTCTCGAACCGCTCATTCGACTTAAACTCCGGCGGACCCAACTCATTCACTCGCAACTGCGGGTTCGAATGCAGCGCGACCAGCGTCACGCCCCCATTGCGGAACGTATGCGTCTCGACGCCGATAACAGGCGCGCCCGCCATATCGGTCACCTTGATTGCCGGCGCGATCCCAAGCGCCTTGCGCACGCCTTCGCGGAGCGCGCTTTCCTTGTTTATCAATCGCAGTTGGTGATAATTCAGAATGGCCGGATCGATCCGCGTCGTCTTCACACCCGCCAGCCGCGGCGTGTCCAGCTTGCGGCTATGCTCGTCGTAAACGCCCGGCTCGGATTCGGTCAACACCACCCCGCCCCGATCGGCAAACGCGCGGATCTCGGCAGCCTCTTTCTCCGACAACGACGAAGATGCCGGCAGCACCAGAACCTGATACGCACCCCGCGCCAACACACCTTGTTCCAGGCCCAGGTACGACACGAAGTCATACTGCAGACCCAGGTCTTCAATCACACGGCACCACGATTCCCGCAGCCGCAGAAAGTCGCTATCCATCCTCTCCGTCGACGCATTCCGCTTCAGCCACGCCTCGCCTTTCGGCTGATGCTGCTTCATCCACTCCGTCCGCAGGCTCGGCTGCGAATAGTGGATCGCAATGCGGTCGGACTGTCGCACGCTGTTCATCAATTGCGATGCGATGCCGCCGCGCAACTCGCGATAGTAGGGCGCCTGCTCCGCGCCACGAGGTGCAATGTCGCCGGATTTCGTGATGAACTCGTTCTTGTCGTCCCAAATGATAATGCCGCTGTTGCCGTGCAGCAGTTCGTACCACACGCGGTGCTTCTCCCACGGGCCTTTCGCAAACGCCGTAGTCACCACCGGCATCTTCGGTTTCAACGACCGGATGATTTCGATGTTGTTGCCGATGTCATAGGGCTCCATCATCGTCATCGCATCCGTCAGCCGCGCGTAATCGTATCCGCCCCAACCCGGCATCTGCGCGCCCGCAATGCCGACAAACGCTTTCGGGTCGGCCCGGTGTGCGCCTTCCACGCCAATCTTCAGCGCCCGCGCAAACGCGACGTCCATCCACTCCTTGAAGTCCGACCATGACGACCAGTTCCCGTCCCCGCGCTTCATCGCCTGGTTGGTCGTGTCGGGAATCACGTGGTCCCACTGTTTGAAGCTCGACCCCCACTGCGAGTTCAGCGCCGCCAGCGTCCCATACCGCTGCCGCAGCCACACGCGCATTTCCGCCAGCGACTGGTCCGAGAAGTCGAAATCCCAATAGGCCGAAAGGTCCGCCACGCCCGATTCATCCCCCAGGTCGTAGAAGACCGGTCCCCACGGCTTATGCATCCGTACCGCCGTCTCCATGCGTTTCGCGATCGTTTCGAGCCAGCGCGGATCCGACAGGCTCGGCGTCCGCTTAAACGGCTCTAACGACGTCGGGTCCTTCTCATACCGCGCCTTCGCGTCATAGAACAGCCAGTTCACGCGCCGGTCGCCGAAATAGCGGTGATAAGCGGCGTAGAAGTCGGTCGCGATGTTCTCGGCGTACCACCGCAGGTCGTTGTCCACCAGAAACTGCGGAGCCGGCGTATTCCGCCCGACGAACTGCCCGGCACTGATGCCCATTGTCTTGAGCGTGGCCACATCGCGCGCCGGATAGTGGTTCCACATGATAATCACGTAGTCCCACCAATCGGTGTTCGGCGGAGTCGCGATGAACTCGCGCTTCGCGGTCTCCTCTCGCCCGGCAATCGAAAGCTTCGCTTCCACCGTGTTCTTCATCCCGCGCGCACGCGCAGCCTCAAGCGTGAAGTGAATCTCGTTCTCGTCGGTAAGCTCCACCGGCCGCGACCAGTCTTCCACCGCGCGCCCATGCACGTCGGTCCACTTCACCGCCAGGGTCCCCTTGCCGGTCGTCAACCGGTTTGCTTTGTAGATGACAGAAATCGACCCGTGCCGTTCCACCGCCTCAGGCAACACCAAATCCGCCGCGATCAGCGGGACCGCCAACGAAATCCACAGGAGCTTCATACCCCTATATCATTTCACGATTTGTCGGCGTTTTATCGTACCAACAGAACGCACTTACCGTAGGCCGGTGCGTTCTCGTCAACAGTAAGCAGGCGCATTCCGCTCACTTGCGCCTGCGCGATCAGCATCCGATCGAACGGGTCGCGATGGTGCCATGGCAAGTTCGCCACTTCGCGCGCATGCACCGCCGTTAGCGGCAGGTTCTGAAAATGTTGACCAGCGAGGATTTCTTCAAAGTTGTCGGGGAGACGCAACTTCCCCAGGCTCTGCTTCAGCCAGATTTCCCAGAGACTGACCGCGCTGATGAAAACCGTATTCTCTCTATCGGCAATCAGGACGCGAGCCTTGGTGGGAAGTGAGGGGCTATCTGCCAACCACCACAACAGCACATGCGTATCGAGTAGCAGTTTCACTATTTCTGTTCGCCGGCTCCAAACGCCTCAGCTGTATCGGGCGGAAGCACGTCGAAATCCGGTGCAATCCATATTCGACCCTTTAGTGCGCCCGGCTTCCGCTCTTCGCTGGGGCCTTCGTATCGAACCAGCTTCACAACGGGTTTCCCAGCCTTCGCAACGATCACCTCCCCGCCATTGAGCACTGCTTCAATAAGTGCAGACAGTTCGGCTTTGGCCTCGGAGATATTCTTGACAACCACAAACCCAGTATACCAGACCAGACCAGATCTGGTCTGGTCTGGCTAAGGCTGTTGCTGCTGCGTTACCGTCGTATTCCCGCCCATCCGAGCCTCTATGTCCGACAACTGCTTCTTCACCTTATCGGCATCCGGAGCCTGTGGCGAAAACTGCAAGTATCCTTTGATGTGCTCAGCCGCCCCCGTAAAGTCGTTCTTATTCGCGAGCAAAATACCCAGCAGATACTGTGCACGCGGCATGCGGTGCAGCGTGTCGAGCTTCACGGCTTCCCGCGCGCTCTTCTCCGCCGCGTCCCATTTCTGCAGGTTGTAGTTCGCCACTGAGTTATAGAAGAACGCCTGTGGAAACTGCACCGGATTCAGCCGGATCACACGGTCGGTCGTGTCCGCCACGTCCTGCCACTTCTGTTCATTGGCCGCAATCAACGCCATATTCAAGTACGGATTGATGTACTTGCTATCGGCGGCGATCGCTTCGCCAAAGGCTTTCTTCGCGTCATCGTTCCGGCCTGCCTGCGCATGAATCTCGCCGAGCGTCTGCCATGCCACCGCGTATTTCGGATAAACGGCTACGGCCTTCTCGAGTTCCTTCTGCGCCTCGGGCAGCTTCTTCTTCTTCAGGTTTTCCTGAGCCTTCTCGTATGCCTTCTTGGCGTCCTTCGGTGCGGCCAGTGTCGTGAAGCTGATCGCCTTGCCTTCCACGCCTGCGATCGACCGCAACACGATCGTGCCGACATCCGGGTTGTCCATAATGCGCCGGCCGCTCAGGTTCACGATGTCCGACCGGTAACCCGCCAGGTCCGCGCGCAATTCGCACCCCATCAAGTCCCGCTCCGAGATACCGCGCATCCCTCCCGTGTTCGTGCCCATCCCTCCCATGCGGCCGCGGCTGTTCATCGGATCGGTGCTGAACGGATCGTTGCCTGCCGAACTGACGCTCGCATCCGCGAACATCGCGCTGTTTTGTCCCAGTTGAATGCTGAACCGCCCTTTCGAGTCTGTGTACCCCTCCGGCCGTGGCTGGCCGTTACATATCCGTTCAATCTTCACCGGTTCAGGCGGAGCCGCACCATCCTCCATCACAACTTTCCCGCTTAGAAATACCGGCCGCTGTATGTCGGGAAATTGCTGTTGCTGTTGCCGCGGATCGTATGTTGGTGTGGTTGGCGTTGGATTCCTGCCCGGGATCGAAGTGCCTGGCGAGGGAGTGTTCGTTCCTGTGGATGGTGCGGATGGGGCCGGCGCCGGCGCCTGTTGCTGCTGTGCGGAAACCAACCCCAGACCCAGCACGATGCTCAATACGGCAAATCGCATTTTTCTCACCTCCGGCGGTAGTTCCGCCGATTCAGTTGACCTCATTGTAAGCCAACAGGCAGCTACTCGGGAGCAAGATACAATTTAAGAGGAGATTGTATTTATGAATCGCGCACTCGTCCTGCTGTTTTCCGGACTCCTTGTTCTTGGCTCCTGTTCCTCTTCAAGTACCCCGAAAACTGCTGAAAAGAAAGCAAAGAAGGAAGAAAAGGCGGAACCCGTGGCCGCCATGAAGGCCTACTACCGCATCTATCAGTCCGCACGCACCTGGGCCGCTGACGTCGAAGGCCTCAAAATGGAGAGCATCACGCTCAATTCCATGCCGGGTAAGGAAGGCTTATACCCCGCGTGGCGTTTGACGCTGGTCTCCCAATCAAAGCGCGGCGCGAAGAGCTACACCTATTCCGTCGTCGCGGCGGAAGGCCTTTATAAAGATGTGTTTGCGGGCCATGACGAAGCCTATGCAGGACCTCGCGGCCAGACGGCGCCCTTCCCGATTCAGGCCCTCAAAATCGACTCCGACGCCGCCTATCAGACCGCTGTTAAGAAGAGCGCGGACTACCTCAAGAAGAACCCCGACCTCCCCGTCCACATGGTACTTGAGAAGACCAAAGAATTCGGTAATCCGGTCTGGCGCGTCTATTGGGGTACAACAATTAACACAAGTAACTATTCCATCCTCGTCGACGCCTCCACCGGCGATTACATCCGCACGATGCACTAATTCGGCAGCCGCAGCGACTGGTGCTCCAACAGCTGCCACGTGCCCTTGTTGTACTTAAACACGTGGATCCACTTCAGGTGCGCCCCGCCCGCCTTGCCGCCCATCACGGTTTCGATCTTCGCGATGGCGCGGATCACCGCGATATCGCCATAAATCCTCGGCTCCATAATCTTCTCGTGCGTGATCTTGGTGTACTTGCGGACGCCGTTTGACATGTTCTCGATGAACATCTTCTTGGTGTCGTCGTCGCCGGTCGAATGCGTGTACTGCAGATCGTCGGCCAGCACCTTCTGTAATGCCGCCGGGTCCGCCTTCACGGTGGCCTCGGCCCATGCCTTCTCCGCCGCCTTCACATCCTCAGCCGTTTTGCCCGCTCCGAAGAGAAACATCGCGGATACTAGCGTAAGTCCAAACAACTTGTTCATTGTGCGTTCAGTCTCCTGTCCTTGACAGCATACCCGGAGGCGAAGTGATAAATCACCTGGCCTTCACCCGGCGCCAACTTCAGATAGTCGTGAACCGCGTCATCATAGAAGGCTCCAATGCCTGTCGACTGGAATCCCATCGCTTCCGCGGCCAGGTACAGACGCTGTCCGATCGCCCCCGCCTCGAAGAATGCATACCGGTAACCACGGTCTCCCCACATGTAGGTTGCACGCTTCAGGTCCGCCACCATCGAAAATGTCACGCACGAATTCCCCGCCAATTGCTGCGATAAGCTCAACCCCGCCGCTGCCACGCGGTGGTCCCCCGGCTGTAGCAGCTCCACCGACCTCGCATCGCACCGGTACAACCCCCGCTCCAATCCATCCACGCGATGCACAAAAGAATGGAGCGTAATATACCGGTCCGCAAAGTCGGCATAGTGCGGTCGTAGCGCCACATCCACCAAACTCGAAAACTGCCCAAACGTAATCGTCCGCTCCCCTCCTTCAAAATCCAAAGCCGACCGCCTCCTCCGCACCCCCTCCGCAAACGAAACATCCGACGACACCTCCGGAGCCAATAAAATCGCCCCTCCCACCGTCCTTAAATCGGGGCCTGTCCCCGATATCAAGACGGTTTTCGTGGTTTTGTGGATTTCTTCGATGGCGATATAGTCGACAATCTCGGCGGAGAGTGGATTCGGTGTACCCCTAAACCACTCTGGAGATAGCTCCATTCGTTCTAGCGGGGGACCGGTCAGCGTCGCGATCAGGAGCAGTTGCTCATCCTCGGGCAAGCGCAGTTCGCGATGCACCTGATCGTCCTCGAACTGTCCGGTTGCTTCTACCTGATACCCGCAGGCACGGGCGGCGACCGTCAGCGACTCCCAGGCATGACCCATGTCATGCAGACAGTAGCGGTAGGCGCGGTTCCGATATTTCCACGCCTCACGCCAGAAGATCGAAGTCAGGTAGAAGACTACCTCTCCGCGACCTTGGGTGTAGTCCCCTGTCGCGCGTAGTTCCAGTTCATGGCTCGACGGCCGATAGTGATACAGGGCATCGCGAGTAGCGATATGAAACTCGGTGGGGTGCAAGTTGCCTGATGACGGATTGACTCGCAGCGCATAGCGGTAGCCGGTTTGTGGAACGAATTTGGTCGCACTGATCGCGGCCGAATGAAACAGCAATTGCGAAACGAACGGCAGCAGGGAGTTCGTTTCGCAATTTTGCCCCTTTTCCTGCCGCAGCACGTCCAGCAGCCGCGCCCGGGGAGCCAGAGCGTCAGCCGGCAAATCGACCACGGGGACGCCTTCGTAATGCCGGAAAGGGTCCGGCATATTGGCCCAATCGAGGTAATGCGGAGAGGAATGAAGGCGTTCTACCGAATGTTTCGTAAGATCGTGATATTCAAACCATTTCATGCCACCACCGCCCATATATGCGAAACGAACCCAATTCCCCCACCCACCTTCCATACCGGCCCGTCCCCATTACGTCAGGCATATCGTTCGCGCGACGAGAGTGCATGCGATGAGTATAGTGAAGGAATGCATCCGAAGACCTTCCTCTGTCTTGCAGCCGTCAGCGCCCTCGCCCTGTCCGCCGCTGATTTACGCCTCGGCATTATCGGGACCGACACATCCCATGTCATCGCATTTTCGAAAGTTCTGAACGACCCTTCGAGCGCCGACCACATTTCCGGCGCCAAAATCGTAGCGGCCTACAAAGGCGGCAGCCCGGACATCGACAGCTCAAAGAACCGCGTCGATGGCTATGCGAAAGATCTCGCGGAGAAGTTCGGTGTTGAAATCGTGCCCGACATCAAGACGCTGGTAAGCAAGGTGGACGCCATCCTGCTCGAAAGCGTGGACGGCCGTAAGCACCTGCCTCAGTTCAAGGAAATTGCTGCAACCGGAAAGAAGCTCAAAGTCTTCATCGACAAACCGCTTGCTGCCACCTTGGCCGATGCGCGCGAAATCGACCGCGTAGCCAAGCAGGCAGGCATTCAGTGGTTCAGCACTTCCAGCCTGCGCTGGAGCGAGATCGCTACCACCATGAAATCGCCCGCCGCCAAAACCGTGATGACCTGGGGACCCGGACCAGAAGAGAAGACCCACTACCTCGACCTCTCCTGGTACGCCATCCACCCCGTGGAAATGTTGTTCACGCTGATGGGCACCGGCTGCACCGAAGTGAGCCGTACCTCGTCAGCCGACGGCGATGTCGTTGTGGGCAAATGGAGCGACGGCCGCATCGGTATGGTGCGCACCGGCAAGCCCTACAGCGACTATGGCGCCGTTGTGTTCGGCGGAAAGGTCACGGCCCAGAGCCACAATAAGATGAAGATGGGCTATACGCCGATGCTCGGTGAGATCATCAAGTTCTTCCAAGGCGGACCCGTGCCGGTGCCGAATGCGGAAACGCTCGAGATCTTCGCGTTCATGGATGCGGCCCAGAAGAGCAAGGAACAGGGTGGCCGTCCCGTCAAATTAGCGAAGTAGTTTGTTGGCCTGGTTGACTGGCGCTTACTTGCGGCGATGACGCAGATAAGCGCCAGCCGCCACCAAACCAGCACCCGTCAGGAAAAACGTTCCGGGCTCTGGCGTCTGGGAATCGCGATAGCTCATATACATCGTATATGAGCCTACGCTGAAATCGTCCGGGTCGACAGCCGCATAGCTCGTCGTAGGACCCTGCTCCACCAGACTTCCACCTTCCTGGTTATCGGGGCGGAACAGCGCCGTCAACGTGTAGTTAAATGGATCGAACGGTTGGTTCAGCGCTTGCGACACCGCGACATAATAGGTTCCCGGCAACAGATTTACGACACCGATGAACGAGTGCAAATCGCTCGACGATCCGGGGTCGCCACCACTGTCGTCGTTATAAGCGACGATTCGCCCCGCGTCATCCAGCAGCGCCAGATACGTATCGAATGTCGTCGGGTCGTCTACGTCTATGATGAAGTCCACCTTAGTGCTGAAATCGAGACGGAAGAAGTCTACATCCGACCCGTCGCCATTGCCCGTCACCGTTACCGTCGGACCGAAATCAAACGAGTCGGCAGGCTGGGGTAACGAGAACTGCAGAATGGCAATCGACTGGGCCGTACCGAGCGTTGCGCCGGCGTCGCCAATCTCCGCAATTGTGCCTGCCATCAAAGGGCAGCCGATCGCGGCCAAGGCGATGCAGACTGAGACAATTCTCATCAACATAGGAACACTCCAAAACCTCGGACGGCTCCAGCCGTTCCGGTGCAAAGCCAGAGTAACATTCACATCGCCGAATCTCGACAAATCGGGACTCATAGTACTGGTCAATTTTGTACTAGGCCTGTTGGAACCCCCGCCTGACTTGTGGTACCGATGGAGGTAGATGCACCCCCGGCGGCTGGCGGCGTTCCTTCTTGGCGTGTGGCTTAGTTGCTCAGTTTTCATGGGCTGGGTTGCTACAAATAACCTCACCTCGGTTCCCGATATCGTGCACTACCCTGGCGCGCGCATGGAGGCTGAGGTAAAGCAACTGGGAGCGCAGCGAACCGAACTGTTACTCCGCTTTCATGCAGCCGAGTTGAACCGGTTCTATTTCCGCTGGTGGGAACGTCTTCAGGTGCCGCTCGGCATCGCCCTCTCAGCGCTCCTGTTGTTCTCGACCAACGGCAACCGTCTCATCATGACACTGGCCACCGGAATGGTCGCCATGGTGATCGCTCAGCACCTGGTGCTCAGTCCGCAGATCCTCGAAATGGGCCGGTCGCTGGACTTCATTCCCCCCGGCGAGATCACAAAAGAACGCACGGCCTTTCGCACGTATCACGGGTACTATTCAACGCTCGAAGTGCTGAAATTGGGAATGGGCCTCGCGCTGGCCGTGCGGCTAATGTACTCGTCGAAGGAGCGCGCACGGCGGTCGCGGCCGGCTCGAAAGCCTGCGGAGTCTTCGGTCGCCGGCAGCGCGGGTTACGTCAGCTCCACATGATCGATCACGCCGATGACGGCCATATCGATGGGGGTGTTCGGCCGGCCCACCGCAGTCATGGCTGAAAAGCCTTCCGTTACCAGCAATACCCTGTCACCGATGCCAGCATCCACCGCGTCCAGCGCCACCACGGCATCGCCCCGCTCGCTTCCGTCCAGGTTCAGCGGTTGCACCAGGAGCGCCTTTCGCCCGTGATGCGATTCGACTTTCTGTGTCGCGACCACTTCTCCGATTACCCTGGCGATCAGCATTCGGCCGTTACTCCGTCCGTTTGTTCCGGTCCACGTGCAACTCGTCGACGATCGCGACTACGGTATTGTCGGTCGGCACCTCTGTCGGGAGAAACGGGAAACTCGACTCTTTTCCGCGGCACCAGTAGATGATTTCCCCCGCGCCTGCGCCGACAGCGTCGGTGCAGATGAGCGGCTTACCCGTGTTGTTCAGTTCCGGAGTGACCGGCTGGATCACGAGCAGGCGTTGAGCCTGAAGATTCGAATCCTTAACGGTTGACCAGACACGCCCGATGACGCGGCCCAGTTGCATGGGCTTACCGCTGGTCCAATGAAACGCTGTCGACAATGCCGATGATCGTCGTGTCCACCGGCGTATCTTTGCAGCCGTCCGCCATGCGCGCCGACGATCCGGAAACAGCAATCACCAGTTCCCGGTTGCCCGCGGACACGGTATCGACGGCGACAACATAGTTGCCTTCCGGCTTACCCTCGGGGTTGACAGGTTGGAGTATAAGGAGTTTCTTGCCTTCCAGGCGCGGGTCCTTGCGGGTGGCGACTACGTTACCGACGACGCGCGCAAGAATCATGTACTACTTGCCGGTCTGGACTTTGCCGATCGGCAAAACGTCCTCAAGGCTCGGGTGCGGGCGCGGAATCACGTGAACCGCGATCAGTTCGCCTACCCGGCGGGCGGCGGCGGCCCCGGCATCGGTTGCGGCGCGAACCGCGGCGACATCGCCACGAACCAGCGCCGTCACGTAGCCCGAACCGATCTTCTCCCAGCCCACCACGTTCACCTTGGCGGCCTTCACCATCGCATCAGCGGCCTCGATCATGGCGACCAAGCCGCGCGTTTCAATCATTCCAAGTGCTTCGCCCATTTGTTTTAAGAAGGCGCCGCCTCACCGGGGGTGGAGAAGCGGCATCCATACGAGGTTAGCAAAAACCGGAAGCCGGGTGGAGAGCTTAGCGCCGCGTCGTCGTTTCGATGTGAACCAGCGGCGTGCCCGGAACGGCTGGCCGGTCAATCGCCGGTTTGATCGTTTGCGAGTCGCGCCAGGAATCGATCAGCGATGTCTGGTGCACGCACGAAACCGTACAGTGCGGCGAGCAGCTCTTCTCTGTCCGGTATTCGCGCTTGATATCGTCCACCGTGTATTGTGCGAGCGGCTTGCCCGGATAGCCACGCTGCTGCGAGCAGTAGTGGACCAGCCCGTCTTCGCAGATGTACAGGTAGCGCGCGCCCGCCCGGCAACGCCAGTTGTTCGGCAGCCCGTCCGCAATGGCGTCCTGGAACGTGTTGAACTGCGAATAGCTCGACTTCTCGTGACCCTTAATTGCCTTGTAGACCGCCCGTTCCCGAGGACCGAGAGGCCGTACCTGGCCATCGCCATCGTGAATGATGCCGACGGTAGAAGTGAAGCCGTACTCGATGGCACGATTGGATACGGTCAGAGCGTCTTCGGGACTGCGAATGCCGGAGCCGACCACGGAATTGATGTTGACGTGAAAGTCGGCGTGTTCGGCCAGCAGTTGCAGCTTTCGGTCGAGCACTTTGAGCGACTTCTTCGACGCTTCGTCGGGCATCACGTTGTCGATCGAAATCTGCATGTGATCGAGCCCGGCATCGTTCAACCGGTGGATGCGCTCGGCCGTCAACAGGTAGCCGTTGGTGATCATGCCGGCCAGCATGCCGTGTTTGCGGATGCGGCGGATGATGTCGTCGAGTTCGGGGTGAAGGATCGGTTCGCCGCCCGAAATCGTGATGATCGTGGTGCCGAGGCGCGCCAAATGGTCCACACGGTCGAGCATGACGCTCAAATCGACCGGCTTCGAGAAATCGTCAAATTCGTTGCAGTAGGTGCAGGACAGGTTGCAGCGGCGAATGGGAATCAGGTGCGCGAGCACGGGATGGTCCCGGTCGAACAGCCCTTTCGCGATCATTCGCAATTCGCGCAACCGGCGTGTGATAGCCAGCCGGCGGCGGCGCAAAGTTACTTTGCGGGGCCGTGCGGGACTAAGAACGAGCGGCTGCGTAGACATACGGCAAAGTCAACATTCGATTAGAGCATACGAACGTCATCGAAGACACAAATTCGCCCCTGGAGGGCGAATTTGCGCCTTGATTGGTCGTAAGGCGACCTTAATTGGTCGGGATTCTGTAAACCGTGGTTTATACTTTCACCCGGTCGTAATCAAACTGCTCGTTCACCAGATGGAACAGAGGCTCCCCGTCCTTTTGAAGATAGTAGGTCTTCATGGGGGTGCGGTCGAAGTCAGCTAGCGTCTTCCGAACCGGCGCCTGACCCTCTATCCATTCGTAGAGTTCCACTTCATGAGGATTGAACGTGTCGAGCAGGCCGCGCTCTTTGGCAATCCGGAACAGGTTGACGTTGCCCGGTTCGTGCCCGCCCAGGTACATGCCGATCATGTCGAGGCGGAAGCGGTTCTTGCCGAACATCACCAGATTGGTGAGATAGTCGTGGCCGACGCCGAAGCCGTCGCCATCACGCCCGTAGATGCCTTCGATGATGTTGAGACCGGGGTTGAGAACCTGTGAGTTGTCGCACGTCTTGTGCGCCCAGATCTCCTGGTTGATCGGAGCGAGGTCGGCGCGCGAGTCGTATCGGGCGTAGCTCAAGCGCTTGTGATTGTCGAAGTACGTCTTCACCTTACCTTCAACCTCGGAGGGGATGAACTCCTTCATCCACGAAGGTACGCCGGTTACCATGGCCCAGCCTGGACAGAATCGCACAAACGGCTTCACCACCAGACCCTGCAGGTTCTTGGCGGAAAGCGTCATGCACATGCCGTGCGACTTCCACTTGGCGATGTTCAGCAGCCACGTCTCGGGTTCGTTGACCGGCGCGAAGTGTGGAATGCGCTTGTAGATGACCGGATCGGGTACCTGAGTCCACGTCATCTCGAAGTTCTCTTTGAAGTTGCGCTGCCGGCGCTCCGGCTCGTTCATCTCGACGCCGTGACGGTCGTTAATGTCGGCCAGCCCGCGGTAGTTCCAGGAGTGGAAATTGTTCGCCTCCAGGAAGTACATCTTCTTGACGCCCAGTTCCTTAAGGCCCATGATGATGCCTTCGTAGAACTGCGGATCGGTGCCTGTGCCCCAGTTTTCCACGTGTGGGCGCTGATTGCGGACCGACGTGAAGTTGGGCTTCAGAATCACGCGATGCGAAATCGGGATCCCGTTCGGATCGTCGGTAGGAACAAACACCTCGCGCGCAAACGCGACGCCTTCACGAAGCTTCGACTCCTCGTGCATCTTGTGAGGCACCTTGGTGCGCTTAATGAAAACCGCTTTCGGGTTGGCCTCAATAAAAGGGTGAACCGCGAAACGAGCGCGCGGCAGACGCGCGGGAGCGGCATTGAGTTCAAGGTTTGCCAGCGGCCCAACGGCAGCCAGCGCGGAAGACCGGAATAAATCGCGACGTGTCAGCATCTAAAGAGCCCTCGGGGTGATTTCAGTGTATCGCAAGGAAAGGGCACGGGTTCTGACAGGGTTGGTCTGGCCCCGAACTCGCCCCGTAGCCCGTTCCTACTTTGCCTTGGTGTAGCTGCTGTAGAGTGCGGCGACATCGGCAGCCTTGGTGTCGCCAGGGTGAATGACGACGCGGTAGCGGAACCGCAGCGTCTTGCCGGGTTCCAAGGTCATACCGCCGTCGCGGGACTTGTCGTTATAGAAATCGTGCTCGCCGAAGATGTTGGCGGCAAACAAGCCGTAGTCGCGGGAGTGCCAGTAGGTGGGATGCTTGGGATTGGTGGGGTGGTCGAAGATCGCCACGCCGAGGGTTTCGCCGTTCACCTGGCCCGAGTAGTCGACCCAAGGGGAGCGCTTGCCCCAGACCTGCTTTTCGCCTTCCTTCCCTTCCGCGTTCACCATCTTGCCGGAGTGCTTGCCGTCGAGCGGGGCAGTCAGGCGGATGGCGAAGAAGCCTTCCTTGGTATCGCCGAATTTCACCTGCTCAACAGCCTTGAAGGTGACATCGAAATCGATGATGCGGAGCTTGGGGTCGGAATGGAAGGTCATGACGCGGTGCTCGGTTAGCAGGGTCTTGCCCGAGGGATCGTTCCACTTGAAGCTCGCATCGATCACGCCGGATTTTTTGCCGCCTTTGGCCTTGGCGACCTTATCAAGAACGACCACACCTTTCGGATGACCTTTCTGGGAAGGATCGTTGGCCCAGAAGTCGAAGCCGTTGACCAAGCCGTGTGTGAACCAGAGGCCCTGGTGATGCGGATGGTCTTTGGCCTCACCTTCTTTTTCCTGCATGGGCCAAACGCGCGTGACGATCGTGCCGGAGGCGGCGCGGAGCGGATGGAGGTAGGGTTTGCGGACCTTGGCTCCGGCGACATAGAAGTCGGTGAACGGTTTGCCGTCGATGGAGACGGCGATCTGTTCAGGGCCGGGCTTGATCTCCACCTGCGCGAAGGCAAACGATGCAGCGAGGAGAGCGAAGGGTACAGACTTAGTCATCATTGGAAAGTAGAGCATAGTTGGAGGGGGCGCTCAACTGGATTGGGCGCCCCGCGGGTGTCAAACAGCGTGTAAGCCGCCTGGGCCTACTTCATGTAGTTCTCGATCTTGAACTTGGCCGAGTTGTCCTTTAGCCACTGCGTTTCCCAAGCTTTGCGGTCTTTGGGCTTCGTCTTGAGGCCATTGAAGGCGGTATTCATTTTCTGAGTCCGGTCCGTTTCCAACTTCTTCTGTGCCTTGGCGCGCAGTTCCTTGTCCTTCTTATCTTTCTCTTCCTGCTCCTTCTTCAGTCTGGCTTCTTCGTTCCGTTTGGCGAGGGCCTCTTCGTTCTTCTTCTTCTCTTCGGCCAGCCGCTTCTTCTCGGCGGGATCTTCGTAGGTGTCGATCGGGATGTGATAGACAAACGGCGAGGTGCCGGCCTTCCATGTACCCCAATCTGCCTTCAGTTGCAGTTTGAGGTCGGCCTGGGCGCCGCCCGAGGATCCGCTTGCAGCCATGACAAAGCGGTCGTCGATGGCGGAGGTGCTCTTCCATTTGTCGATCAGCGACTTCTCCTTGTCTGCCGTGATGTAGACGCTCTTATCCGGTTCGACAAAGGTGCGGCCCCAAGCGGCCAGCTTGGCCGGGGTGCTTTCCTTGATGAAGTCTTTCGCTTTCGCTTTCACCTTGGTGATAGCCGCATCGATTCCGATGGGCGCATTTGATCTAGGCATGATCTCTCCCTCTGAGGTGTGGATGGGTACAACGAATCTCAGAATGCCTGAACCTGGCGGGCTAAGCAACAGATATCCGGTAAAATCGCCGGGGGCAACGGCAGGTTTAGCGGAAGCTGGGAATTGGGTTCGTTTTTGCAAATTCGTCCATGGCGGTTTTGTAGCCGAGTTTGGCGAAGTCGGCGACCATGGCGTTAACAGACATGTTGCAGAGGTCGGCTTCTTCGCGGATCATGGCAGCTTCGGATGGGGGGAAGTAGGTGAGGATGTCGTCGGATGGCGCGGCGCTTACTTGAGGTTGCGGCTCGGCAGCGGTTTTGGCGCCCGGCTGGGGAGTTCGTTTCGCAAAGCGTTGAATCTTAATGGCATCGGGCAGGATGAGGGCTGGCCGCGGAGCTTCGGGATTGGCTTCAATCAGCTGGCAGATGCGGTTGGTTTGGGAATCTTTGAGCTGTTTGTAGGCGCGGTTGAAGCTGCCTTCGAAGCGAATGTAGTACCGGGAGTAGAGTTCGGCTAGTTTGACGGTCGCCGGGTGGCAGAGGGGGTCTTTGCCATCGGAGAGGTCGTAGAGTTCGTTTTCCAAATCCAGGGAACGGAGCATGTTCCAGCGGGCGGTGACCAGCTTGTCGAAGAAGACTTCTTCGAGCGGGCCTTCGGGTAGGCACTGGGAGCGGAGTTCGTTTCGCAAATCGTTGAAAACAGGCTGCAGATCAGCTGGGATGGACTCCGCGGCGAGACCGTGTTTGCGCGCATTTTGGGAGGACTTGGCTTTGCCTTCTTCGGTGCGGGGGCCTGTGCTGAGGTTGTTTGTAGACATACGAATGTTCGACCTTTCTGAGGGGTTTTGCCCTCGGTGACCCGTCGCAGACGCTCCGGGTACCGGTCGAGGTCTGACGGCTTCGGCCGGGAATGGTGCGGAAAATGAAAAAGGACGGCGGAAAATGCCGTCCTAGATTCCACGAATAGCATGGGCTGTCAAGTTTTCTGGGGGTTTTGGGGTCGGGCTGGTATTTAGATTCAGTGAGTTAGGAAATTTGAATGGGTTGTTAACGGACTTTTGTGTCCGAAATTGCGGGTACTGAGGCGAGCGGAGTACTGGTGTGGAATTGGAGGGGGCGCGGGGACGGTCTGCGGAGTGGGGTTGTTGTAGATGGTTGCGCTTTTGGGCCGCCTGGACCGATCTTTCATAAGGGGATTTCAGGACCGCTGACTGGTTCAGCGCTATTCTTTACGGAGTGCTTCGAGGACTCAGGACAGGAACAAATGCGATGGCTCTAATACTCGCCAATTTGCTGTCACTCGCTCTTCATGCCCAGGTATCCTGCGTGCCTGACTTGCCTCGACTGCGTTATCCAGCAGAAGCGATGGAGAGTAAGGTATCCGGGACGGTTCTCGTTAACTTTAATGTGGACGCACGGGGCGCACCCGAAGACTTGCAGGCAGTGGGGCATCCACTTCTCACGCTCGACGTTAAGGGAGCATTCCGATCTATTCGACTATCTCGACGGTGTAGTGGGATGGCGGTGTCGACCTCCATCATCTTCCGAATTGATGATTCGTTGCCGCCCAGTTCGCCAGTGACCGCAAGACGGATTACTGGCGGCGTATACGAACTGGTGTCCCCAGCTGAGAATGTCGTTGTCATTTCGGACCCGCCAGTAACGTATGATCGACCCGGCGCGGTAGCGGTGGTAATCCATCAAGTCGGCGATGATGAACTTACCGTGCGTTTGAGTGCAGCACTCGCAGGAGCATTCAGGAACTCGAAGCATTTCACTTTAGGCGACAGCAGCAAACCCGACACATTGATCATCACGGTACCGAGACGCGTTGGCTGGAGAGAATTTGGCGAACGAACCCAGGTGCGGTACACCGTCTGAGTTCGATGCTCTCAATTGGCCCCATTTGATGGTCTGAATTGGCCCCACCTGGACAGCCCGGGGGGATGGCGGTTTGCCATCCTGCCGGAGATGGAAAGGAGAGCCAAATTGGAGCTGTTTGAG
>JADLDI010000042.1 GCA_020846745.1 Bryobacterales bacterium
GGAACTGCAGTTTGTGGCGAGACACAGGACGACAGCCGAACACCGGATAACAGGCGTTTTCATTCGGCAAGTGAGACCGACTCATGACTGGGGGCTGCGACCCGCTAATCTACTGTCTGAATCGCAGTCAGGTTAGTGCCGGCAGGAATGCCGCCGCCGGAAGGAAACCTGCACGGTGTTTGGGTCAGCGTGGAAGGATGTTAAACTTACTTATCGGGGTACTTAAGCGGAGCCGTTTTCCAGGGCGCGCCGGCGCGGGCATTGAGATCATAAACGATCTTTCCGGCGCGAATTGTCATTTCGCAGGCCAGCCGTTCCGCTCCGGGGATGGTGCCGCCGACGCAATCGGAAAAGCTGTAACTCCCTTTGTCTACGCGCAAAAGAGCCACATCCGCCTCGCTGCCCACGGTGAGATGGCCCAGTTCCGGGCGACCGATTTCGAGGGCGGGATTGATGGTGGACCGGCGAATCGTTTCGTTTAACGGGAGTCCCATGGCCATGAATTTGGACATGACATTTAACATGTCGATCATCGATCCATTCATCGAATTCAGGTGGATATCGGTGGAAATGGAGTCGGGCCAGAACTGCTGCTGCATCAATGGCTCGGCGAGCCGGAAGTGAAAACTGCCGCCGCCGTGGCCGACATCGAACTTGACGCCGCGCCTGCGAGCTTCCAAAAGATACTGCCGGACCTTGCCATTCGCGTCGAGCAACGGCGCCGGCCACCGGAAGAAATGTGTGGAGATATCGCCCGGCCGCAGCTTATCCGAGATCATCGTCTCGTACGGCCGGTCCGGCAGGAAGTAGCCGAAGTCCACCATAACGGGTACGTTGGCGAGTTTCCCCGCCTGAACCGCGCGTTCGACTGAGATGAAATTGGCCGGGTGCCAGTGGGCGCTCTTAACCCCGATCAGCACATCGCGATTCTTCTGGATCATATCGGCAGTCAACTGCGGATCCATATCCTCAGGGCTCTGTTCGAGTTCGTAGGCGAGAATGCCGACTCCGACGATGTTCAGAAACGCGAGCACGCGGGTTTCCGAGTGATCGATGACCGTGCGGCGGAACTCCGGGAAGAAGCGCCAGCCGGACGAACCGGCATCGACGAGCGTAGTTACGCCCGTCCGTGGACCGATCTGATCGGGCGGAATACCGCGGTCGCCGCCCATGGTGGTGTTGTGCCGGGTGCCGAAAAAGACGTGCGCATGGATGTCGATCAGACCGGGCGTGACCAGCAGTCCCTTCGCGTCGATCGTCTTGCGAGCCGGCGCGCCGATCGAAGGCGCGATGGCTGCGATCTTTCCCGCCTTGATGGCAACGTCGCGGACGGCGTCGACGTTGTTCTTCGGGTCGATTACCCGGCCACCGCGGAGGATCAAATCGTAGTCCTGCGCCAGGGCGGCGCTCACGAAAAGAAGCAATAGAAATCGCATGCTATTCGATTACTTCTTAGGTTTGGGATCGAGGTTGCGCATCAGGTCGTCGCGAGTGGCTGTGGACGGTACGCCATTGGGCGGCACCTTCGCTTTCGCGCTCCATACCAGGGCATTCAGGATAAGCTTGCGAAAGCTGTCGTTCGCGAGATTGAGATGATCGTGACCCCCGGTGAAACCGACGCCGCGCCCGCCGTCCGCGCGTTCCGTGGCCCACATCATCACCTGCGGTTGACCTATCTTCTTGCGGACATCGGGATTGCCGCTGCGTGGCCCGTCGGGTTTGTCGAGCGTGGCGGCGGGAGGGACGGCTGTCAGGATGGGAGTGACGCCCTTCATGCCCTCGCGAAAGCGGATGTTGTAGTACCACTCGTCTTTGATCTTGAACGGCTTGACGCCGTTAGCAATCGGGTGCTTGGGGAAACTCGTAAATTCCGGCTCCCAAAAGGGATTGACAGAGTAATTCAACTCGAAGTACCCGCCGATCCAATCGAGAAACTCCTGGTGGCCTTTGTCCGCAGGCGGCTCGACGCCGTAGTGATAAAACACAAAGCCCGCGCCACGGGCGGCGGCCTTGCTGATGGATTCGGCGTGATCGTCCTGGAAAATGAGGTGACGCGCAGAGCCGTCGCAGAAGACGAAGATCGAGTCTGCCTTTTGAATTGCGCCTGGGTTCTTGGGCCAGCCGTTGAGACTCACCTCGGCGTGGACGCCCTTCAAGCCGTTGAGAGCTTTTTGAAACAGGAGGGCGGCGGCGTTCTGTTCGTGCGCCAGCGGTCCGTGGCTCGGCGGACCGGCGATCAGCAGGATTTGCTTGTCGGCCGCAAGCGAGAGGGTTGCGGTGAGGGCGGCGAAGGAGAGAAGGCGGCTGGTGCGGCTCATCAAGAGAAGGCTACTACGAAGAAGGCGGAAGCGATAAGCAAAAGGGTTATCATTTAAATAGTTTCATCTGTGGAGATGTTTATTGGAGAGGCAAGAGCGTCTACACCCCAAATACGTTGCAACGCTGGCGGCCGTTTCGGCGGCAATCCTGGCGCTCGGAATTACACTCCGTCCGGCAAAGACAACCATTCCACCGCAGCCTTCCGAGACACTGCGCTTGCAGCGGCGGTTGCGAGGCGAGGAGTTGCGGAGCCTGACGAACTATTTGGGGGAACGCGCGGCGGCGGCCGCCGAGAGGATCGTTTATTTGCCGGAGACGGGCGAGAGCGGGGTGATCTGGTCGGGGCATGAAGTAGTGGCGATGCCGCGCCATGCGCGCGACGTGTTGCCGCTGCGGATCATACCGGGCACGTTCGGGGGGCGCGCAGTGATGGTGGATGCGGGCGGCGCCCTGCAGGATCCGGTGATCGCGGTTACGAAGAACCAGCGCGGCGAAGCGCAGTGGGTGCCGACGGTGTACTTGGGCGAACGCGATGCACAGTGCGGGGAGGCACGGTACCAGGAAGTGGTACTGGCGATGCCGTACGACCGGCAGTGGGACGGAGCGGGCGTATTCACGCTGGAAGGCGGACTGGTAGGTGTTGCGGGCCGTTGCGGCGAGCGGCGGACCGTAGTGGCCGGGCGGTCCATCGGCGCGTTGCTGGAACTCTGGTGGGCGGCGCCGAACCGCCTGGAATCGGAGTTCGGCATCGGCGTGGCGCCGCTCAACGACGAGTGGAAGGCGTATGTCCGGCGCGATACCGGTGTGGTTGTGAGTACGGTTTGGCCGCGCACGCCCCTGGCACGGGCCGGAGTTCGCGTGGGCGACGTGATTGTGGGTGTAAACAAAGTACCCGCCCCGACGGTGGAAGTACTCGCGAACCGCCTGGGCCGGGAAGGCAAGACACTGCAAGTGGTGCGTGGACGCCGGACGATGGACATCGACCTCGAAGCGGGACATGACCACGCGATCACCTTTGAAGACACCGCGGCGCTGCCGCCGGTGGAGGTGGATGCGGAAAGTTCGGCCTATCGTGCCGGGCTGCGAACGGGCGACCGTGTGCTTGAGGTAGATGGACAGCGTCCGTCCACGCCGGCACAGTTCCAGCGCCTGTTAGCCCGTGCGGCGAAACCTGTGCTGGTGGTTGTGCGCCGTGGCGAAGCGAACGTGGGAGTTTTGTTGGCCCCATGAACGCCCTTGTATCGCTCGGCATTATTCTCTTCTTCGCACTGCTTGCCGGACACCTGGTGAAGTATGCCCGCATCCCCGAGGTGACCGGCTATATCCTGGCGGGCGTGATTGTGGGGCCATCGGTGCTGGGGTGGCTGACGCACGAGAAATTATCGGCGCTCGCTGTATTTAGCGAAGTGGCGCTCGGCTTGATCCTGTTTTCGTTAGGCTCGGTTTTTGAGGCTTCGAAACTTCGCTTGACGGGCATGCGCGTCGTGCTGATCACGGCGTCGGAATCGGCGCTTGCGGCAGTGCTGGTGGGCGCCGGTATGTTTTTGGCGGGGCAACCGTGGCAAGTGTCGCTGTTGCTCGCGGCCATCTCCATGGAAACGGCTGCCGCGTCCACATTAATGGTGATGCGCGAGTGTAACTCGCAAGGCGAACTGACCGAGACGCTCACCGGAGTAATCGCGATCAACAACTTGTTTTGTCTGCTGGCGTTCAGCGTTGTCGCGGCGTCCATCGAATTGGGTGGACGGTCCACGCCACTGGCCGACGGACTGTATCAGGCGGTGTTCCCGCTGGTGTGGCAAATGACTGGGGCCGTCGCGCTGGGCTATCTGCTGGGGCTGCTGCTTTCCTACTGGTCCGACCATGTGACGGAACACGGCGAGACGCTCATCCTGATGGTCGGCGCCGTCTTGTTGTGCGTCGGTGCGGCGCAGTGGTTGGAAGTGTCGCCGCTGGTGGCGAGCCTGGCTGTGGGCGCCACGATGGTGAACCTTTCGCCGCGCAGCCGCCGGTTGTTTTCTGCGCTGTCGCGAACCGATCCGCCCCTATATGCGATTTTCTTTGTCATTGCGGGTGCGGACCTCAATTTGTCGCTCTTAGCGACGCTCGGCCCGATGGGGTTGATCTATGTCGTGGGCCGTATGGCGGGCAAGTTTGTAGGCAGCCGGTTCGGGGCAGCCCGGTCCGGCATGCGGACCGATCTTCGTCAACTGCTCGGTATTTCGATGTTCTCGCAGGCGGGCCTGGCCATTGGGTTGGTATTGGTGATTAACGATCGATTCCCGAACCTCGCGCCGACGGTGACCACTATCGTGCTCGCTTCGGTGGCCGTCTTTGAGTTGCTCGGCCCGGTGTTGGCGCGCGCGGCGCTGGTACGGAGCGGCGAAGCGCGCCCGCAACAGCCTGAACCTGCCGTGTTGCTCGACTAATCTAATCGGCCGAGGAGATGATGGGGAACGGAGTGGGCGCCGGTGTTGCAAGGCGATTGCGCCTGCGGCTCACCACTTCGCCCACCTTCTGCGATGCTTTGAAAATCGCGCCGAGGGGGACGATGCCGCCGAGGCGGTAACTGCCGACAGCGGCCAGCCCGGCTGAGGCCATGCAACCGCATTCCGTACATTCGGGTTTCCCGCCGAATTGGCACGGGCCGATGCGCGACTGCAGATCGGCGCTGATGCAGGTGGTTACTTGAGCGAAGATGCAGTCGCCGGGGGAAGCCGGCGGTTTGGCGTAGCCGTTGAGAATCGCTTGCGACGCGTACACCTTGCCATACTCTTCGCGTAACTGGCGTAGCTCCGCGGTAACTCGCTCGCGGTCCGCCGGACGGAGCCGCTCTTCCGACTCTTCCCCCTGCTGCGGTGTGTAGATGCTAAACCAGATTTTGTTCACTTCGCCGCGGGCTGACCAGAACCGGCAGAACTCGCGCAGGTATCCTTCGCGATTCACCATCTGGCGCGTGATGGTGCAGTGTACGGTGATCTGGTGGTTGGCAATGTGCTTCAGGATGCGCTCATAGGTTGCGGGAGCGCGGCGCTTGTCGTGCTCCGGCGCGAGCCCATCGATGGACACCACAACTTGCAGCCCCGGAATATCGCGCCACGCCGCGGGTATCGGCCGCACGGCGCTTGTTACTAACTGGGTTTGCACGCCGAGTTTCGCGAATCCGGGCAGAATCGAGTCGAGTTCGCGGTAGCGCACAAGGGGTTCGCCGCCGATCACCGAAACGTGCAACGGCCGGAGCCGGCGTACGAGGTCAAGCGCGCGCCGCACCAGATCGTCGCCTTTGAAGTCGCTCAACTGGCGCAGCGATACCCCGTCGCCGACGTGTTCCGGCGAATAGGCATAGCAGCCCGGACATCGCAACGGACACTCTTTTGTAATTTCGAGGGAGAGAAACGGACGGTAGCCGGTGAGGATGCGGCCCCAGGCGGCGACAACATGATTAGCCTGCATGAATACTCCGAGCGTCAGGTTGAGCTATCGCCGCTTGCCCATTACGGCTTGTTCCGTAGACGCGGCTGAGCGCAAACCTGTTTCTTTCTTTTCTTCAGTCGTCAAACCTGTCCCACCCAGCCTTGGGGTGACCGTCGCCATCGCGAACGGAGTCGTTGTTCCAAGGCGACAATGGAGGTCTGTATGAGTGACGACCGCAGAAGCCTCCGCGCGAGCCTTGCCTACGAACCCGTCGAACTGAAGTTCGGCACCAGCGGCCGGCGAGGCGAAGTGCTGCACCTGACGCAACTTGAAATCTACATCAATGTTGTCGGCGAACTGGAGTACTTACTTGGTCTCGATCGCGACCAGGGCGGTATCGGCTTGGGCGACGAGTTCTATTTGGCCGGCGATTTGCGCCCGAGTTCAACCGCGTTTGTCGCGGAAGAGGGCAATCGCGGAGAGATCTGCCAGACCGTGGCCCTGGCCGCCGAACGCTGCGGGCTGCATCCCGTATACCTGGGACATATCCCAACGCCCGCCTTGATGTCGTTTGCCGTCACCCACAAACGCGGCAGCATTATGGTGACCGGCAGCCACATCCCATTCCGGTTGAACGGCTACAAACTCAACACCAGCCGCGGCGAGCTGCTCAAGAAGGATGAAGGGCCGGTGAACGAGTGCGTCGCCCGAATCCGGGAGCGCATCTATAACGGCCGGTTCGAGATGTCGTTGTTCGATGAAAACGGGATGCTGCGCACCGGTCACCGCCGATTGCCCGACGCAATTGAGGCCGGGGCCCACGCCTACGTCCACCGGTTCACCGAATTCTTCCCGCGCGGCGCGCTCGAAGGATTGAAACTGCTGGCCTACCAGCATTCGGCCGTGGGGCGCGACCTGCTGGTCGAAATCCTTCAGACGCTCGGCGCGGAAGTCGTTCCGGCCGGGCGTAGCGACACTTTCGTCCCCATCGATACCGAGAACATCGGGGCGGAGCAGTTGGCGACCGTCCAAGCGCTGGCCGACACGGTTCCAGGAATCGACGCCGTTGTTTCCACCGACGGGGATAGCGACCGTCCGCTGTTGCTCGGTGTGGAGCCGGAAACCAGGCAGGTCCGCTTCTTCAGTGGCGATCTTCTCGGTATGGTGGCGGCGGAGTATCTTGGCGCGGATGGTGTCGCGGTTCCAATCACATGTAACGACGCGATTGACCGTGGTCCGCTGGCGGCGATGCTCGAACCGAAAACCCGCGTCGGCTCGCCCTTCGTGATCGCCGCAATGGAGCAAGCAAAGGCCAAGGGCAGGCGCGTCGTCTGTGGGTGGGAAGCGAACGGCGGCTTCCTCACCGGTGCTGAAATTGTGAAAGACGGCCGGACCTTGCCCGCCTTGCCGACTCGCGACGCGCTGCTCCCCATCCTGTGCGCGTTGATCTCGGCCCGCCGGCAGCGCATTTCGCTCATTGAACTGTTCGCCAAACTTCCGAAGCGCTTCAGCCGGGCGGGGCTACTCAAAGACTTCCCGCGCTCGGCAGGCCGTGCGCTGATCGCTCGTTACAGCAATCCCGCAGCGGCCGCCGAGTTAGCTCCGTTCTTCCCCGCCGCCAAGGGATTCGGCGCCATTACTCGCCTCGATCTCACCGACGGCATTCGTATCTACTTCGAAAATGAAGATGTTGTCCACCTCCGGCCCTCCGGCAATGCCGACGAATTTCGGATCTATTCTGTCGCCGGTACCGAGGAAAGAGCTAACTCGATTGTAGCCATGGGCCTTGCCGAACCAGATGGTATCCTCCGCCGGCTGGAACGGGGTATGGCTTAGTACCAGGGAATTATGTCAGCTTGATGCAGATTTATAGTGTTATTCGCGACAGTTTGGGCGTATACTGACATTCGGGTTTGAAATGCCCATTGTCTAGGAGGGGTCGCTCCAATGTTAGTGGTTCTGTTCTTCTTCGCGTGTGTTTCCGCGCTAGCACAGCCTGCCGACGCTACGATTAATGTTGCTTGGGACTCAGTTACCGATGCCGAAAGGCAGATGGCGGCGCCCAAAGTGGATCCGAAGGCCGGTGTGGAGGCGATTTTCTGGCGGGTCCATGTCCTGGACGAAATCAAGGGACAGGAGTTACAACGGTCCACATTCCACTACGTACGGCTGAAAGTATTCAACGAATCCGGCAAAGACAGCGCATCGACCGTCGAAGTTCCCTATGGCGAAGAAGAGTCCGTACTGTACGTGTCGGGCCGGACTGTCAAACCCGACGGGACCGTACTGGAACTTGCCAAAGACGCCGTTCACGACCGCGACGTATTAAGGATCGGCCGCCTTCGCCGCCGCGTGAAGGCGCTCGCCATGCTGGGCGTCGTGCCGGGAGCCATTGTTGAGTACCGTTGGCGGCAGATCCAGCACAAGCCCCGGTTCCGTTACGCTCGCCTGCAGTTCCAGCGCGAATTCCCCGTTCAATCGGTCACTTACTACGTGCGCCCGCTGTCGAGCGACCTGGTTACTCTGCCGCGGCTGAGCCTTTGGCCTTTTAACTGTGAACCCACACCGCTCAAAATGAACAGGCTTGGCTTCAACGAAACCACCGTCACGAATATGGCCGCGTTCAAGGAAGAGCCGTTGATGCCCGGTGAAGCGACAGTTCGCGCTTGGGCCCTTCTCTTCTATCACGATGGCAAGAAGCGCGAGCCGGATTCCTACTGGAAGACGGTCGGGAAGCAGAAATACAACGAACTCAAGCAGTCGATGCGAGTCACCGATCAGGTGAAGCAGGCGGCCGCGCAGGCCCTCAACGGAGCTAAGACTACTGATAAGATCAGTCCGCTGGTAACCTGGGTTCGCCAAAACATTCGCGACCTGTTCAGTTCCCAGGTTACCGAGGCGGAACGCGCGCAGGTAATTAAGGAGCTGATGAAGGATAAGCGCGGCCCTAACGAGGTACTGCAATCGCGCATCGCTACACCCACGGAAATGAATACGCTTGTGGCGGCCATGGCCACTCATGCGCAATTGGAGGTTCGGCCTGCGCTGGTTGCCGACCGTAACGATGTGGCTTTCGACCAGCGTCTGGTGGACGAGTATTTCCTGCCGCATGTCGACTTGGCCGTGAAGCAGGGAGATACCTGGAAGGTAATCGACGCAACTACCCGGCGGCTTCCGTTCGGCATGCTATCGTGGCGCGAACAGGGCATGCCGGCACTGCTGAGCGATCCGAAGGAGCCCCGCTTTATTGAATGCCCGCTCAGTTCGCCGGAAGAGTCGCACACCGTTCGTTCCGCCAGGTTCACTCTCAGCGAAGAAGGTACGCTCGAAGGACTTGTCACCGAAGGCTACTCCGGACATGCCGCTGCCGAACGGCGGGGCGACTTTATCAACGAATCGCCGGAACGCCAGCAGGAAGCGCTGAAGAAGGACATTCTGCGGACGTTCCCATCGGCCCAGGTGTCTGAAATGAAAGTGGAGAACGTGCTGGATGCCGACAAACTACTGACCATCACTTACAAAGTCGCGATTCCAGGTTATGCCGAGGTAACCGGTAAGCGCATCTTCTTTGCGCCGCTCTATTTCCAGCGTGGCGAAAAGCCTGTGTTCGAGGCGGCGGCGCGCCAGTACGACATCACTTTCCCTTATGCCTGGAAGGAGACGGATGAGGTGTCGATCGACTTACCCCTAGGCTTCGAGTTAGATAATGCGGCCAAACCCACGGGCCTGGAACTTGGTACGCCCGGCGCCTACACCATCAGCATGATGCTCAAAAACGCCCGTACCCTGGTTACGCTTCGCGAGTTCACGTTCGGCCGCAGCGGGGCGATCAGCTTCAAGAAAGAGGGTTACGGCCAGTTGAAACGAGCGTTCGACGAGGTTCACCGGCGGGATACGCATATCCTGGCGGTGAAACGTCAATGATGCGGCTTGCCGTCATCGTTTTTGCCCTGCCGTGTCTGGCCGTAGCCGATAACGCCCCCGGTTGGGTCCTGGAGGCGGCGAAGCGTACGCCACCTTCTTATCCAGTTGCAACGCCGGCGGTTGTCTTGTTTCAGGAAGAAATCCTGACCGTTGCGCCCGACGGCACGAGAACGGCGGTTGAACGGGCGGCCATTCGGATTTTGCATGAATCCCGCGACACGCTAACAGCTTTCCGGACTTACAACGCAAAGTCCGGACGTATCCGGCAGTTCTCCGGGTGGACAATATCACCGGACCAACGCATATTGGAGTTGAAGAAGGATTTGGTTGTCGATGTCGCGCTCTCACAGAATTACACCTACGACGAGTCGCGCGCGAAGAGCCTCACCTGTCCTCGCACTGCGCCCGGTACCGTTTTTGCGTATGAGATCGTGGAGGAAGAACGGACCGTCTTTACGCATTACCGGTACAGGTTTCAGGATGACTTGCCGGCGCTCGCGTCGCGGTTCTCGGTCACCTTACCGCCAGGCTGGGAGGCGAAGGGCAAGGTCTTTAACGCCCAGGTTGAGGCTGTTCGCAGCGACAACACTTATTCCTGGTCGCTCGACAATCTTCCGGCGGCCGAGCACGAGTTATACTCGCCGCCGCCTCACACGCTGCATCCTTTCCTGTGGCTGGCCTGCTTTCCGCCCAGCGATAACAAGGCAGGGTTGCGATCGCTCAGCGACTGGGCCTCTGTTTCAGCGTGGGTATCTCAATTAGCCGACCCGTCGTCGTCCGTCACGCCCGGCATCGCAGCGAAAGCCGGCCAACTCACCGCGTCGGCCGCGAGCGAACTCCAGAAGATACAAGCCATCGGACAGTTTGTCCAGCAGGTGAACTATGTATCGGTGCAAATGAACATAACTCGTGGCGGCGGTTACACGCCGAATCCGGCCGATCGCACCCTGCAACGCAATTACGGCGATTGCAAAGATAAGGCGGCCCTCATGCGCGCGCTTTTGAAAGCTGCCGGCATTGAGTCCTATATGGTTGCGATTTTCTCCGGTGACCGCTCGTTCGTTCGGCCGGACTGGGCTTCGCCGATGCAGTTCAATCACGCGATTATCGCGATACGCGTTCCTCCGGAGGTCAATTACTCGACCGTGTTTACCGATCCGGTTCTGGGGCGCTTGCTTCCGTTCGACCCCACCGCTGAGTTCACGCCGTTGGGCGACCTGCCGGAGGAGCAGCAAGCGAGCTACGCACTCGTCGTAAACGGCACGGCCGGGAAACTTGTACAGATGCCGCTTGTTGCTCATGGCAACCGGATCGACACATCGGTGGATGCACAGGTGGCGATTGATGGCAGCCTGCAGGGGAAGATGGTTCGCCGGCATCATGGCGAGGCTGCGGCGTACATGCGTGGTGTTCAGCGGCAATCAGCCGATGCGTTGCGCGACCTGTACGAAAGCGCGCTCACGCGCCGCCTCGGCGGCAGTAGCATTCAATCGGTAAACGGCGCGGCTGTCCCCGAAGACGGAGCGTACCGTACCGAAATTGCGTTCTCGGCGCTGCAGTTCGCCCGGCTGATGCAGGGCCGGCTGCTGCTTCTGAAGCCGGGAACCCTGGTTCCCGTTAGCGACTACGCTTTGCCCGACAGTCCGCGCAAGACACCCCTCAAGCTACGCGCGCGCGAGCGTCGCGACCGCATTTCCATCGCGATTCCGGCCGGCTTTCAGTTAGATGAGGCGCCGGGCCCCATCAAGCTTGAATCCCGGTGGGGCAGCTACTCCGGGCGATTCGCGGTGACGCCGACGCATGTCACGCTCGAACAATCTATGACAATCAACGACGCAACCGTGCCGCCCGCCGAATACCAGGACGTCCGGACGTTTCTGGCCACCATCACCGGCGCGCAGCAAAGCGCAGTGGTGCTGATCCGCAACTGATTCGATCGCGCTACGACGGGTCGCGCATACGTGTATTCTTCACCGCCAGCAGCAACCCCAGCCCGACCATGGTGACAACTCCCACCATGATCCATCGCGACGACACCCCCATCATATTGGCGCCCATCGCCAAGCCGACGACCATAATGATGAACCCAATCAGGTAAATACCAAACGACATAGTCTCTCCCGTATATAAGACACAACAGTATAAGTACCTGTTTCCACAGGCCGGCGAGGGGTGCTTTGCTAAACTGACCTTTTCAGCCCAACAACACAATGAACCTTCGCGAAGAACGCCGTCAGGCTTTGCTTGACGCTCTGGAGCACCGCATTCTTGTTATCGACGGCTCAATGGGCGCGCTGCTGCAAAAGCGCGCCACGGTGGCGGATTACGGTGGTCCCCAATACGAAAATTGTCCGGAAAATGTCCTGCGGACGCGGCCTGACATTATCGAGGACATCCACCGGTCGTACCTCGAAGCCGGCGCCGACATTATTGAGACCGACACATTCAACGGAACGTCGGTGGCCATGGCGGAATACAATTTGCAGGATCGCGTGGACGAGATCAACCATCTCGCCGCGCAATTGGCCCGCCGCTGTGCCGACGACTTCTCCACGCCGGATAAACCGCGCTGGGTGGCCGGTTCCATGGGACCCACCACCAAGGCGATCTCCGTTACGGGCGGCATCACCTTCGAAGAACTTCGCGCAGCCTATTACCAGCAGGCCAAAGGCCTTTGGGAAGGCGGCGTTGACATCCTGCTGCTCGAAACCGTAAACGACTCCTTGTCGTGCAAAGCGGGCCTGGTGGGCATTCAGCAACTCTGCCGCGAAGTGGGTTACCCGATTCCGCTGATGATCTCCGGCACGATCGAACCCACCGGGACGATGCTCGGCGGGCAGACGGCCGACGCGTTCTGGACTGCGATCAGCCACGCCGATCTGATTTCGGTCGGCCTCAATTGCGGCACCGGTCCGGAGTTCATGACCGATCACCTGCGGACGCTGCACGAACTTTCGCACACCCGTCTTTCCTGCTATCCCAACGCCGGCCTGCCGAACGAGCAACTGGAATACAACGAAACGCCCGATTCCCTGGCGGCGCAAATGCAGCGTTTCATCGACCACGGCTGGTTGAACTTCGTCGGCGGTTGCTGCGGCACCACGCCTCCGCACATCGAGAAAATCGCCCGCATGATCGAAGGGCGCAAGCCCCGCCCAATTCCTTACCGCAAACACCGGTCGCTTTATTCCGGTATCGAGCTGGTGGAAGCCGCGCCGGAAAATGGCACCCTGATTGTCGGCGAACGCACAAACGTCATCGGCTCGCGCATTTTCAAGAACCTTGTTAACGGCAACAAGTGGGAAGAGGCGACCGAGATCGCGCGCCGCCAGGTGCGGAACGGGGCGCATGTCGTCGACGTCTGCCTCCAGCAGTCCGAACGCGACGAAAAGAACGACATTCCCGAGTTCTATTCGCGGCTGGTGAAGAAGGTGAAGGCGCCGATCATGATCGACACCACGGACCCGGCTGCCGTGGAGCTATCTCTTACTTACTGCCAAGGTAAGTCGATTATTAACTCGATCAACCTGGAGGACGGAGAAGAGAAGTTTGAAAAGATCTGTCCTATCGCCCGGAGCTACGGTGCGGCGCTGGTTGTCGGCTGTATCGACGAAGATCCGTTGCAGGCCCAGGCGTTCACACGCGAACGGAAGCTCGCGATCGCAAAACGCTCCTACGACCTGCTAACTCAGAAGTACGACATTCCGCCCGAAGATATCATCTTCGATCCGCTGGTGTTCCCCTGCGCTACCGGAGACGAGAACTATATCGGCGGCGCCGTCGAGACCATCGAAGGCGTGCGGCTGGTGAAGCAGAACATACCGCACATCAAGACGGTGCTGGGTATTTCGAACGTCTCCTTCGGCCTGCCGGCCGCGGCCCGCGAAGTGGTCAATTCGGTGTTCCTTTATTACTGCACGAAGGCTGGGCTCGACCTGGCGATCGTGAACGCCGAAAAGCTGGAACGGTTCGCGTCCCTGCCGGCGAATGAGCGTGAACTGGCCGAGAACCTGTTGTTCAACCGGCCTCCGAAGAACGTCGCGGCGGACCATCCGCACGCCGCCGATCTCAACAGCGTGCCCGAGGATTGGCGCGAACAGACCCGCGAGCAGAAGATCGCGGTAAACCAGTTCCATATCGCCGCGATCACTGAGCATTTCCGCGGGGCCTCGGCCAGGCAGAAAGTGAAAGCGGCCGACCTGCCGCTCGACCAGCGCCTGGCCAACTACATCATCGAAGGTTCGAAAGACGGGTTGATTGAAGACCTGGAACTGAAGCGCGCCGAAGGCGCTTCGCCGCTTGAGATCATCAATGGTCCCCTGATGGCCGGCATGAACGAGGTGGGCCGGCTGTTCAACAACAATGAACTGATCGTGGCCGAGGTGCTGCAGTCCGCGGAAGCGATGAAGGCTGCCGTCAATCACCTGGAACAGTTCATGGAGAAGACGGAAAGCTCCACGCGCGGCAAGGTGGTGGTGGCCACGGTGAAGGGCGATGTTCACGATATCGGCAAGAACCTGGTCGAGATCATCCTTTCGAACAACGGCTACCAGGTTGTAAACCTCGGTATCAAAGTGCCGCCGGACGACTTGATTCGCGCCGTCCAGGCCCATAAGCCCGATGCCATCGGACTCTCGGGCCTCCTGGTCAAATCCGCCCAACAGATGGTGTTCACCGCGCAGGATTTCAAAGATTCCGGCGTCGCGATCCCGATGTTGATCGGCGGAGCGGCGCTTTCGGAACGCTTCACTTACACCAAGATCGGCCCTGCGTACAGCGCACCCACGTTCTACTGCAAAGACGCGATGACCGGTCTGCGGACGCTGAACGAGATCATGGAGCCGGCCACCCGCGAAGAGACTCTTCGCTCGCACGTCTTCGCCTATCCGGCGGAATCGGCGGCCGCGCCCATCGCGACGGTTCCCGTCGGTTCTGAGCGCTCGACAAAGGTCCGCACCGACATGCCCATTCCGGCGATTCCGTATGCCGATCGCCGCGTGCGCACGATACCCAACCTGGCGGAAGTGTGGGGTTACATCAACCCTTATATGCTTTACGGGCGTCACTTAGGCTACAAGGGTAACTTCGAAAAACGCCTGGCGGAACGCGATCCGCAGGCCCTTGAACTGTTCCACCAGGTGGAAGAGGTCAAGGCCGACGCGCTGAGCTGGATGAAGGTGCGCGTGGTTTGGCAATACTTCGAGGCCGAACGCGATGGCAATGCGATTCACCTGTTCGCGCCCGGCCATCCGAAGCCCGCTCACACGTTCCACTTCGGCCGCCAGCCTAAGGAAAACGGACTGTGCCTGTCCGATTACATTCTTCCGGTCCACGACAGCCGCCGCGATTCGCTCGCGCTGTTTGTGGCGACGGCCGGAGAGGGAGTCCGCGGCCGCGCCGAAAAAGCAAAGCAGGCGGGCCATTATCTGCGGGCACATGCCATGCAGGCGCTCGCGATCGAAACCGCGGAAGCCGCGGCTGAGTACATCCACCGCCGCATTCGCGAAGACTGGGGCTTCCTCGATCCCGCCGAGATGACCATGCAGCAGCGCTTCACTTCGCGCTATCGCGGCAAACGCTATAGCCCCGGCTATCCCGCCTGCCCGAACCTCGACGATCAGGCCGGTATCTGGAAGCTTCTTAAGCCGGACGAAATCGGCGTCCAACTGACTGACGGCTTCATGATGGATCCGGAAGCATCGGTTTCCGGTTACGTGTTCCACCACCCGGATGCCGCCTATTTTACGGCCGCGGAAGTGGACGAACCGGTCGGCGTCGACTCGTGATCTCCGCCCGCGGCCTGACCAGGACTTACGGTCCGCGGACTGCGGTCGCGGGGATCTCATTAGAGGTCCCGGCCGGTAGTATCTGCTCGTTCCTGGGGCCCAACGGGGCAGGAAAGTCCACTACGGTCAAGTTACTGACAGGGCTGTTACTCCCCACGTCGGGCGAGGCACGGATTGCGGGCCTGCCCCCGCAACAGGCAAAGCACCTGATCGGCGTGCTGCCGGAAAACCTCGGTTTGTTCGAGCATCTTACCGTTGAAGAGCATCTACACTTATCGGGACCTATCTACGGACTTACCCGCCGCGAAACGCACTCCCGTGCCGGCCAGTTACTCGATGCCTTAGGCCTTGAAAATGCGCGGTCGTTGTTCGCCTCCCAGTGCTCGCACGGCATGCGCAAGAAAACGGCGCTCGCGATGGCGCTGTTGCACAACCCGCGTGTGCTCTTCCTCGACGAGCCTTTCGAAGGTATCGACCCGGTGACATCGAAAACCATTCGCGACCTTCTCGCCGCGCTCGCGGGCCGGGGCATGACCATCTTTATGACCTCGCACATCCTCTCGATTGTCGAGCGTCTGGCCTCCCAAATCGTTTTCATCCGCCAGGGCCACATCGTCTGGAACTCGACGCCGGACCAACTGCCCCAAGGTCTCGAAGACCACTATTTCGCCCTCGTCGAATCCGCCCCCGCGCGCGACCTGCCATGGCTGGCCTCCTCGCAATCCTGACGGCGCTCTGGCGCCTGAGTTGGCGCGAGTTGGAAGCGCTGCGCACGCTCACCGCCAATAACTTCTTCATTGCCGGCGCACTGCTCCTCAGCGGTTCCGGACCGTTTCTATGGATTGTCCTGGGTTTGCTCTTGTTGTTTCCCATCAGCGCAGACCCGCTCTCCCGCGCACCGGCTGAACGGATACTCTCCTGGCCGCTTCCCGCGTGGAAGCGGATTGGACTGCGCGTCTTCAGCCTCATCCTGTCGCCGCCGGCGTGGATCGTCTTCGCGCTGTTGGTCTGGGCCCAGCCATCGCTGACCCTCGCGTTCATCGCCCTGGTGGCGGCCATTCAAACCGTGCGGGCGCTGTCGTCGCACCGGCCGGCGCTGAGTCCGTTGAAACTGGTCGAGGCCGATCGCCTCATCACCAAGAACCTCCGCCAACTCCTCCTGTTTCTCGATACCTGGCTCGCCTTGCTGCTTGCTTTGTGCGGGCTGTTCACCCGGGAAAAGGAAGTGCTGCTGGCCCTGACCTGTCTGGCTGTGGTGGCTCTTTCCACTATGGCGAACTGCCTGTTTGCCCTCGACCTGCCCGGCGGCTTCACGCGATACGCCCTCTACCCGATTCCCGGGTGGAGAGTGCTGGCAGCCAAAGACGCCGCCTTTCTTCTGCTTGCCGTCCTCGTAACCGCCCCGCTCAACCCCCTCGGCGGCATGTCCGGAGCCCTGACGGCCCTCGCCATCGGCCATCATTTCTCCACCCGCTACCCTTTACCCGCTCAGCCCTGGCGCTTCGCCTCGGGCACCGCGCTGGTCCCCGGAATCCTGCAATCGATGGCCGCCGTCGCCGCTACGGTGACCACAGGCCGTCAGAGCGTACTCTTTTTAGCGCTACCTCTCACCGCCTGGGCAGCCTCCCTGTGGTTTTATTCACGCTTCGCGCCGGGAAACACCACACCGCGCTGAGCCATCTAACGGCAACTATGGAAAACAAGTACGCCGCTCCGAAACCGAACATTCCCATGACGGATATCAACATAGCAACGCTCGAGGAAATGTGTGCCCTGCCGGCCATCGACATCGAGATTGCCCAAGCTCTGGTAAAGAACCGTCCCTTCCACAGTTGGTCGGAGATTGCGCAAATCCCCGGCATCAGCGACGAACGCGTGGAACAGATGCAACGCGAAGGCGCAAGGATTTCATAATTGAAGTTGAATTAGTATAGATGGTGAAGCATGTCGGAGAACCCAGCCACGAAATACGTATCGCAAGGACACCCGAGTATTGAGGAGTTGATGCTCGCGCAGGGGCTTAGCTTTCCCCGTGACCCACACGATCTGCTCGGAGATTTCTGGCCTGAAGATGAGCCGATTGAGAAATTCCTGATTGCCCTCGATGAATGGAGAGGCCGTCAGCAAACCGATCCTGCCGCATGAGTCCGGTCGTGTTGGACACCGATGTGGTGTCGTTTCTCTTCAAAGGTGATTCAAGAGCCCAGCTCTTCCTTCCCTATTTGCACAACAGGACGTGGTTGGTGTCCTTCATGACGGAAGCAGAACTGGAGCAGTGGGCTCTGCTGGCGAACTGGAGCCCGAAACGAATAGAGTGGCTTCGAATTTTCCTTACCCGTGTTGTCGTGGTGCCCTCCTCGCGTGATTTGGTTCTGAAGTGGGCGGGCGCAATGGTCCGAGCGCGACACGCCGGTCGTCGTTTAGAAACGGCGGACGGATGGATTGCCGCAACGGCTCTCCTGTACGACGCTCCGCTACTGACACACAATCGCTCGGATTACGTGGGAGTTCCCAACCTCAAATTCCAGGAATCGATGGAGTAAGCGCCTCATAACTCCACCTTCCGCAGCCGCAGCGCGTTACTGATCACCGACACCGAACTGAACGTCATCGCCGCGCTCGCGATCATCGGGCTCAGCAATATCCCAAAAAACGGATACAGCACCCCCGCCGCGATCGGTATTCCAACCACGTTGTAGATAAACGCGAAGAACAGGTTCTGCCGGATATTCCGCATCGTCGCGGCGCTCAGCGTCCGCGCACGAGCCAGCGCGCGCAAATCCCCGTGGACCAGCGTGATGCCGGCGCTTTCCATCGCGACGTCCGTGCCCGTTCCCATCGCGATCCCGACCTGTGCCTGTGCCAGCGCCGGCGCGTCATTGATACCGTCGCCGGCCATCGCTACGCGCTTGCCTTCATGCTGCAGCCGCTTCACGATTTCGGCCTTCTGATCGGGCAGCACTTCCGCGCGTACCTCATCGATACCCAGCTTGCGCGCCACTGCTTCCGCCGTCACACGGTTATCGCCCGTCAACATCACCAGCCGCAGCCCCTGCGCATGCAACCGCGCCACTGCCTCAGGCGTGGTCGCCTTCACCGGATCGGCTACGCCCAACAAACCGGCGGCACGCCCGTCGATTGCGACAAACATCACCGTCTGCCCTTCCGCGCGTAATCCGTCCGCACGCAAACTCGGCCCGGAAGCATCCACCTTCAAATCGTCCAGCAGCCGCCTGTTCCCAACCGCTACATGGCGTCCGCCAACCTCACCGGTCACGCCGCGGCCCGTCTTCGACTCGAACCCTGCCACCGTCTGTACCTTCAATCCACGGTCTTCCAACCCGCGTACGATCGCCAGTCCCAGTGGATGTTCGCTCAGGTTCTCCAAACTCGCCGCCACGATCAGCAGTTCATTCGCATCCACACCACTCACCGGCTCGACAGTTACTAACTTCGGCTTACCCTCTGTCAGCGTACCTGTCTTATCGATAACTAACGTGTCGATCTTCTCCAGTGCTTCCAATGCTTCGGCTTCCCGAATCAGCACTCCGGACTGTGCCCCGCGCCCCGTGCCTACCATCACTGACATCGGCGTCGCCAGCCCCAGTGCGCATGGGCACGCGATAATCAGCACCGCGACAGCGTTCAACAGCGCGTACGCCATCCGCGGCTCCGGACCCAACGACGCCCACGCCGCAAATGTGATCAGCGCGCTTACCACTACCGCCGGCACAAACCATCCGGCCACCACATCGGCCACGCGCTGTATCGGCGCCCGGGACCGTTGTGCCTGTCCCACCATCTGCACAATTCGCGCCAGCAGCGTATCGGCCCCGACGCGCTCCGCCGTCATCACAAAGCTGCCCGTCGTATTCAGCGTGCCACCCGTGACCTTCGCGCCTGCCTCTTTTTCCACGGGCAGCGGTTCGCCCGTCACCATCGACTCGTCCACGGTGCTGCGCCCGTCCACCACCACTCCATCCACCGGGATCTTCTCGCCCGGGCGTACGCGCAATTGGTCGCCCACGTGAACCTCCGCCAGTGGAACGTCCGCTTCCGCCCCGCCTGCCTGAACCACACGCGCCGTTGCCGGAGCCAGCCCCAACAGCGCTTTCAACGCGCTTGAAGTTCGTCCCCGTGCCTTCAGTTCCAGCAGTTGGCCCAGCAGCACCAGCGTGATGATGACCGCCGCCGGTTCAAAGTACACCGCGAGCTGGCCCGTGTGCGGATCGCGGAACGATTCGGGAAACAGGCCCGGCGCAATCGTCGCCACGATGCTGTACACGAATGCCGAACCCGTGCCGAGCGCGATCAGCGTGAACATGTTCAAGTGCCGGTTCACCACCGACTGCCATCCACGCACAAAGAACGGCCATCCACCCCACAGCACTACCGGCGCCGCCAGCGCAAACTGTATCCACACCTGCGCGGCCCCCAGCGCATGATGCGGCGGCTTGCCGGGCAGCATATCGGCCACCATGAACGCGAGAATCGGCAGCGTCAGCAGCAGGCTCACCTTGAATCGCCGCCGCATATCGACGAACTCGGGATTCTCTTCCTCCACGACTACCGATCGCGGCTCGAGCGCCATGCCGCACTTGGGGCAGTTGCCCGGATGCTCCTGCACTACTTCCGGATGCATCGGGCATGTATACTCGGTCCGTGTCGCCGGCATCGCCACCGTCGCCGGTTCCAGCGCCATGCCGCATTTGGGGCAAGTTCCAGGACCCATCTGCTTCACTTCCGGATCCATCGGGCACGTGTATTCCACCTGGTCCGCGCCGGGCGGCTGCGGCTGCGGCGCCGCCGGCTCCAGGTACTTGCCCGGATTGGCCTTAAACTTCGTCTCACACGACGGATTGCAGAAGTAGTAAGTGGTCCCTTTATGTGTGTGCTTGCCGGCCGCGTCCGACGGGTCCACCATCATGCCGCACACCGGATCTTTTTCGAGCTTCCGGGCCGGCGCGCCTAAAGTGACAAGCTGCGGCTTCGGCGCGGGCGCGATTCCCAACCCTACCTGCACCAGTGCAGGCTTCAGGTACTTCTCCGGATCGGCCTTGAACTTCTCGACGCAACCCGGGCAGCAGAAATAATAGTCCGTGCCGTTGTACTGCCACGTCCCACGTGCAGTCTTCGGATCCACCGTCATTTTGCAGACAGGGTCAATCACGCCTTGCATAGTTGTTGTCTCTTTCATACCATTACTCACTGGGGTTCAGCCGGAACCGTAGGAAGACATTCAAGCCGTACGGACGCTTGCCGTAGTAAGGCTGTAAGTCGTTCGCAATCGAGTAAGCCGTCAAGTTAATGCCAATCCCTGTCTGGACCGTGTTCGATACAGGCACGTCGCGCGTGTAACCGGCGGTATAGGCGGCGACGTTGAACGCTCGCTTGCCCGTCCGCTCTGTAATCTCGTGCGACAAATCGTGATTGTATTCGAATAACTCGTCCCGCTGGCTCCACTCGAACCGCCCGGTCACGAAGTTCCGCCGCGTCACCGGATATACCGTCTCCGCCGTTACGGCGTGCGTGCCGTACTGCCCAACCGTCTTGTAGTTTCGCGCCCAGATGAGACTGGTCGCCCAGTAATTCCGCCCAGGGCGCGGAACCACGTGATGAACCGACGCGGTCAGCCGCACCACGTCGTCCGCGTGGAACTGCTCCGGCCGCTTGATCCTTCCACCTGACACCTGCGCCGTCCAACGGTCCGTCGGCGATACCGTCAACCGTGTCGACCACGAGTCCATCTTGCCCATGTCGATGTTCCAGCGGTTCTCGTTCGGCTCTTGGCCGCGAAAGCCCGACCCTTCCACCCGGATCTTGTTGTTCCACGAAACGCCCGCCGTCAGCACGTTGTTCGCAATGTGCGTCGAATCCTGCCAGTGATGGGCCAGCGTCGCCTGCGGTAACTCCATGGCGCTGGCGCGGTGTGGAAACGCCACCGGACCCAGCGGTGCATCGCCCACCGGCGCATAATACACGTTCCAGATCGTCTGCTGCGTTAGCCTGCGCGCGTACTGTACCGACAATTCCATCAGCAGATCGTGCGGGTGCTGCGCATCCACCAGCGGCGTTCCGTACGCGCTCTCCCCTGTTTGGAATAGCAGCGGATACCGCCGTTTGGTGACAGTCAGCGGATCCAGACTCACCATCGCCCGCACCATGAAGCTGCCGCCCGCCAACGAATGGACCGCGCCCAGCATGCCCCAGTTCGCCGAGTACACTTTGTCACCCCCTCGCGGACCGCTCTGCTGCGTCGCCACCACAAACGCCTGGCCCATCCACATCAGGTTCCACCCGCCCGCCTGCGTCATTTTCATCGGCATCGGCCAGGCCTTCGCCTGAAACGCCGTCCCGGAGCTTTGGCTCAACAGGAAATCCTGTGTCGGGTCTTTCGTCTCGGACGCACCGTGTTGGTGAGCCATCTGTTCGTGCTGATGTCGATGTTCCTCTTGTGCGGCGGCTATCGCGGCGAACAGGAACAATAGGAGAAACTGCATAGAAACCTCTGTTGATAGACACTTCGGGCGTCGTGCGTCAGCCGGCGCCCCGGTTCGACAGGTTCAATGGTTAACGGGAGTGCTTGTAGATCAGCTCCAGCAACTCGTCATAGACGGAATTCACCTGCTCTGGCGTCCCCGTCGAGATCGCGTGGCTCGCGCAGTGCTTCAGATGATTCCGCAGCAGGTCGCGCCCCACCGTCCGTAGCGCCTCCTGCACAGCCGAGATCTGAATCATGATGTCCGGACAGTACCGATCTTCTTCCACCATCCGCTGCAGTCCGCGAATCTGCCCCTCAATCCGGCGTAACCGCCGCAGATTGCTGCTCTTCAGCTCCGCATCTACGCCATGCGCATGACGGCCGCCGCCGCCTGGCGTTTCGGATCCGCCATGTTCACTGGAGGAATGATCAGCCATCTCTCACCTGTCTTGATCTTATACCCCCATAGGGTATCTGTCAAGCGCTTTCTGCATACAGTGCTTTCTGCAACTTCCCCTCCGTGAATACCGTTCCCTGATGCCACGCCCCGTCTCGGCGACCCGCGATGGCGAAACCTCCAAGGGCTGGACCAGTCCCTCGTCCAACACCTTCCCGGGACCCTACTGGATCATACGGGACGGCTTTCTGGTCGGAGCGCCGATCGGTAACCGCGGGGTCGATCTCATCACCGCTGCCGCATACGGCAACTTCGACCTTAGGTTCGAGTGGAAGATTTCCACCGGCGGCAACAGTGGATTGAAGTACTTTGTTGGCAGTTCGCAAAAACTCGTCTTTGAACCGAATCAGCTTCCGTTTGTCGAAGGCGCCGCCCCTGCCTCGCCACAGGCTCAGTTCTTTGAAACCACCAGCGGATTCGAGTACCAGCTCAGTCAAGACAGAGAGTTTCCACTGTCTATTCAATGCCACACGGGCACGGTTTGGATACGCAGCATCAAGATTCGCCCACTCTCACCTGAGGGAATGCGACAACCCTAGAAAATCAAACTCAACCCGCCCCGGAACGCCCGCGGCGACTGCACCAGCAGCACCCGCTGTCCGCCCGGAGTAGCCAGCGAGATATACCCCTGGCCTAACGCATTGCGGATCTCCGCCGTTGCCTCCAGCCGTCCCGGGAACATGCCCTGCATCAGCGGCACAGGCTGCCGCAGGTAGAAGTTCAATCCCGGTTCCAGGCTTGCCCGCTGCGTCAGCGACAGATGCACCGGGCTCAGTGCGGCGTAATCTGTCACCTGGTACGACGCGACATACCGCGTACCCGCCCCAGGCGCCACGCCCGATACGCGCGCCGTCAGCGTTTGCCGCTGCTTCGTGCGGATCAGGTCTCGCAGTTGTTCCGGATCGTTCGACGTCAGTTCCGTCGACCGGAACGACATCGCCCCGCCGATACCGTAGGTGACCGTTGCACTCAGTTTGTCGTTGACATGCTGTGTCAGCGCCGCTGAATAGCCCATCCGCGAAAACCGCCCGGCGTTCATCACCGACGTGCTCGACGCCAGGTCGGGCAGCAATTCACCCGGTCCGAAGAAGTCCACCGGAACCGAGGCGTTCATCGTCGTGTTGGTGCTGGCTTCCTTATATGCGCTGATGCTCACCGTCCGCTTTCCGATCGTCCGCCGGTAGCCGACTTCGAGATTCTGCGTCCGCTGCACATGCGCCAGCCCGCCCCGCAGCGACACCCGTGGGAACAACGAAAGCGTTGTCAAATCGTGCTGCAATTCCGCGTCGTTTGTTGTATCGTCACCGCGCAGCAGTTCGGTCGCTGGAGCGCCTGACGAATACGCAAACTCCAGCGCGCCCGTCTCCGCCTTGCCGTACCGTAGGCGCGCGAACGGGCTCAGGAAGTTCAGCCGGTTCAGGAACGATACCGATTCGAGTGACGATCCGAATTCCAGGTGCAGGTCGTCGCTTAACTGCCGCCGGTCCACGAATGTGACCGTCAACGTCTGCAGCGTAGGAATGGCGCTGCTCTGGCCTGCCATCAGCGCTCCGCCGATTCGCGACGGCAGGAAAATCTGCCGCATGGTGACGTTTACTTCCGGATCGGCCCCGCCCACGTGACTGCTGAACGAGGTGCGGAAACCGGCGGTCGGCGTTCCCGAATGGGACGCGTACCCGACGTTGCCGCTCACTGAGAGTTGATGCGTGCCGAACACCGACGTGGCCAGCGCGAACGCCGTCCCAAGGTCGGCTTGGTTGCCCGCGTTCGATAGCACGCCGCCGGAATCGCCGGTCGACAGCCGGAACAGCCCGTGTGTGTTCACGAACACGTCTGAAGTCCGCCGCGCGATTGCCTTGTTCGGATCCGTAATGTCGATCCCCGGCACACGGAACCGCAACACCGGCCGCGTCGCGTCGCTGCCCCGCAATACCCACTTCCAGTCTTCGCTCATGATCGGATGCTGGCCCGGAGCCATATACACCAGTTCCACTGAACTCAGCAGGCTGGTCAGGTTAATCGCGAGAAAGCTTCTCATCCCGGGTTGGATCGAGATGTTCCGCTTGAGCGCGGGAACGAAACTCGCGAGCGAGACCCTTACGGAATAGCTGTCCGGAACCAGCGAGTCGAAGGTGAAGTTGCCGCGGTCGTTTGTCACGGCCTTCGCTATCAGCCGTTCGAACCGGTTGTATAGAACCACGCTCGCGCCCATTTGCGGCACGCCCGCTGAGTCCGTTACCCGGCCCGTCAGTACACCCCAGATCTGGCCCGGCTCAACCGCTTGCGCGGCGGGCGCCGACACTGCGAATCCCGCCAGTGTCCCGGCCACAAGTGCCATCGCGGGAAACCGATCGAGTTTCGTATGCGCTCCTTCTTCTTAGAAGGACCTCATTGGTCCATCCGGCTAGTTCACCTTAAACGTCGCCGACGGGGTAAGCGTGGCGTTGTTGTTGTTCTTGTCCGTCACCTTTAAGCGTAGCGTATATTCACCCGGCTCGAGGTTCGTCAACGGCAGCAGCTTCTCCACCGTGTACTGGTTCGCCGACGACCCGTCGATCTTCGCCACTTCTTCCGCGAATTCGAAAATCTTCTGGTTTGATCCGTTCTTCACCACTTCGTATTCCACCACCGCGTTCGGCTTCTGCGTCTTCTCGTCCGGAATAAAGTTGTAGAACTGGACATAAATGCCCATCTTCTCGTTGCGGTTGAACGTATCGGTGATGCGCGGGCGTACCTTCGACGCGCCGATCACAAATTGGCCCGTACCGATGTTCTTCGTCGGTACTTTTTCAATCAAATCGGCCAATACCAAGCTCGACATGGCCAGTTTCTCGTCCTCATACCGCGGAACGTTCAGCGCCATTTCGTAGTTGGTCATGTTCCCGCCCACCACGTCTTTCACCACCAGGTTTAACCGGTACGTGCCCGGCGGCAGTGGGACCGACTTCTGGTACAGCGACGCGCCCTTGATCGCTTCCTGCAACAACTGCGAGGGGACTTCCACCGTTACCACGTCTTCGAACGTGTTCACCACGCGGCGCGCCATCGACGTAATACGTCCGTAAATGTTCACCACCGCCTTCGAGACGCCTTCTTTTTCCTGAAACTGCAGGTCTTTCTTCTCCAACTGCGCCGTCACATGCGTCATGATCGTCGAGTTGGTCATCTTCACATAATCGGCCTTTACCTTAATCGGCAATAGGTTGTATTTGATCGAAGAGCTGACCGCCGCTTCCAGATCCTTAAACTTGATCGCCGGCGCCTTCTGCAACCGCGCAAACTGCTGCAAACGTTCGAATTGGTTCATCCGCATCGGCAGCGGTTGGTTGCCCGTTCCGAGACGTGTACCGTCCGTTCGCGAGAACCGGTCCGTCTTCGACGACAAGCCCAACTGCTCATACATCGTCAAACCGGCGTTCGGAACATAGAGCAGGGCGTCTTTTTCCGACGGGTCCATCGTCATCCGGTATTCGCCCGTCATTGTCGGGTCCACAAATTCGATGATGATGTCGTTTCCAATCCCCTCAATCCACCGATAGCGCCACTTTTCGAACGGGAAGGTCGAAGTCGTACCGCCGCCTTCTTCAATCGGCCGCTCATAGCTGCCGCCTGAGGGGTGCGATTCGATTTCGTCCGGCGGACCAAAGGCGATATACATCCGTCCGCGATCCGTCTTCCAGCCCGGAATTCCGCTGGCAAACCGTTCGTTCGAATACGCAATACGGCGGTAATGCTCTTCCTTGAACTCGTTTTCCTGCGTATCGGGCGTCGGGTCGCGCCGCAGCCAGAACTGCTCGATGAATTGCTCCCGCTCTTCGTCCGTCTGCAACCGCTTGAATGCCGTGCGCTCTTCGTCCGTGATGATGTATGCGACGTCTTCGTTCAGCCACTTGCGGAACGGCGTCTCCAACTCCTTCCGGAGTTTCTCGTCGCGTTTCCGCTTTTCCTTATCGGTCAGAGGTTTGGCAACGGTTTCGCGCGGCTCTGCGCCGCCTCCCTTTTTCTTCGCATCGGCCGCCACGGCAGCCGGTACAACAGCAAGAAGTCCAAAAACCAGTTGCAGAGAGACGAACGTTCGCAAATTCATAGCACCCTCGGCGTTGATATACACTCTGCGCTACCTTGATTCTAGGAGCGCGCACACGCAAGGTCAAGGAGCAGAAAACCCGGTCTACCTAGACGTGTCTCCAGGCCGCCCCGTTGCAGCCTTCGTCATCGCCCGGTCCGATCCCTAAATCGCGGTCTGAAGGTGCACTTTCCCGCCCGCCGCGGCAACTTCTCGCCTTCGCCCGCCGTCTCCAGGTACGCTGGTTACAGTTTCGTCATGTCCGAGAAATTTAAGGAAGCCGACCGCGCCCAGGTCAGCATGCTCGCTCCCCTCGAAAAGCGTGTCCTCGTCTGGCTCGCCGAGCGCATGCCCCCTGCTGTTACCCCCGATCATCTCACGGTGTTAGGACTTCTCTCCCTCGCCCTGGCCGGCCTCAGCTACTGGTGGGCCCGTTCCAATCCACTCGGCCTCGTCCTCGTCGTCTTCTTCCTGCTCACCAATTGGTTCGGCGACAGCCTCGACGGCACCCTGGCCCGCGTCCGCCAACGGCAACGCCCCCGCTACGGCTTCTATGTGGATCATGTTGTTGATATGTTCGGCACTTTCTTTCTCTTGGGAGGCCTCGGCCTTTCCGGCTACATGAGCCTTCCGGTTGCCATCGCCCTCGTCATTGTCTATTTCATGCTCTCGATTGAGGTGTATCTCACCACTTACACCATCGGGACCTTCCATTTGTCCTTCTGGAAGTTCAGCCCCACAGAGCTTCGTATCCTCCTGATAATCGGCAATTTAGTAGCCCTCAGCGGAACCACCCACGGCGTCATCAACGGCGAGCGCTACCTCCTGTTTGACATCGGCGGTGTGGTCGGCGTCATCGGCATGAGCCTGATGCTCCTCTGGGCTGTCATCCGCCATACGCTTCATCTTTATAACGCGGAGCGGCTCTCCTAGGTGCTGCTGGCCCGCTGGCTCAAGTTCAACGCCGTTGGCGCCACCGGGATCGTCGTCCAACTCGCCGTCCTTGCCCTGCTCAAATCAGGACTCGGCCTCAACTACCTCGTCGCGACCGCCATTGCCGTCGAAATCGCCGTCCTCAACAACTTCTACTGGCACGTCCGCTGGACCTGGGCCGACCGCCACGCCCCCCTCTTCGTAACCCTCAACCGCTGCCTCAGGTTCCACCTCGCCAACGGCCTGCTCTCCCTAGTCTCAAACCTAATTTTGATGCGCCTGCTCGTCGGCCGCTTCCACGTCCCGTACTTAGTCGCCAACCTGATCGCCATCGGCCTCACCGCCGTCGCCAACTTCGTCGCCTCCGAATTCTTCGTCTTCCGCCACCACAAACGCCCTACCGCGACCGAGCAACCCGGCCTCAACGGGTGATCCGGCCGTTCGAGGAAGGCTGACCTGGATGCCCGGGAACCAGCTTGTAGTCAGCCGGAACGTGGAACCACTCGGTTGGGGGTTCCGTGTCCCATTGAATGGATTCAAGTTCGGAGACGATGTGTAGGTTTTCGCCGCCGATGCTCACTCGATGATCGTCGTGTACTAAGAGATTGCCGAGTTCCGGCGACACGCAGGTGGTCCCGATCATCTCTGTGGATCCATCAGGTTTCACCTGTCGCGCCGGACCTTCAACACACGGGACCCCGCCAATCTCTACCGCCTTCATTCCTGGGTGTGAGGCGTCGGGCCCGGATGGCAGCGAGTCCAGTGCAGTGAAATAGGCAACTCGCTGCTGCCGGTTCACCTCGTACGATCGCCCGGTGACTACGTCGCGAATCCACTCGTAGCGAAACCGCGCCGGAATATGAGAGCCGCGGGACGAGAACCGGCGCCCGCGGCTGTCGCGGGCTTCAGTCTCCCGAATGACGTTCTTGATGACTTCAGATTTACCCGGCTCAGCCAGGTACACGGTCATCTTCTTGGTCGCGATGTAGGGCCGGTACCGTGGTGGCTCTGTCTGCCCGCTGAGCGCCAGCGGCACGAGCGCCACGCTATACAACAGTGTCAAATTGATAACAACGGTTTTCACTGTATTTCTCCTTGTGGTCTCCAGAAGACGCCAGAAGACAGGCTGAGGCGCTATGCATAGCAAAAGCACCCATAACAGTAGTAATAGCCGAATGGATACGTGTTGCAGTTGAGCAGCCTTCTCTCGAACCAGCACTGATATCCACATGACGTTATAGCGTCCGCGCTGATGACACTCCAACACTGGCACGGCAGGTTGCACGAACTATATCCACAATCCGCGAATGCTGTCGGACCAGCGAGCAACATAAGACTTAAGAACAGGCTTATAAGCCCGAGGCGGCGCTGGCCGAGATATACGCACGATAGCTTTGCGCGATGCGATTTGCACGGGCCTGCCAAGCGCAGGCGTCAACGGCGGCTTCAGAGGCCCTTTCTTGAGTATTCGGCATGGTATGTCCTTTCTAAACGCTTTGAATCATTCGAAATGTACATACGTCGACACACTTCTAAACACTTGTGTAGTCGACAAACATCGACGGGATACGGTGCTGCGATCAATCCTGAAACTTCAAATCACAGAGAACCGCAGAAAACGAACAGGAATGAATCGACGGCCCGGGCGAATCGGGCGAATCATACCGGCAGTCTACCGGCGGTGAAGAAAGCGTTGCGTCCGTTTCGGGCCGGGGCGGGACTCATGGCCACGATAGGCGAACTTTGTGAAGTGTTCCCCCTTCTAATATGTTCAGGTCTGAAAAATAGAGCGTTCCTCCGGAGTCGGCGCCGATCAGTAAAGCCGTGAGACCAAGCGCATCAGCAGGAACCGGGCTTGCCAGCAACTCCAGTTTGGAATCAAAGATCCCGAGCCAATTGTTCGGCGCGGTGGCTTCGGGCGGGGTGTTCAGGTCGTTGCCTTTTTGCAGCTGAACCACGACAGTGCCATCCGGAAGCGGCACGGCGTTGAAGGCCCAATCCACAGATCGCCAGCGTGCTATTGGAGTCTGGCGCAAGACATTCATATCGAGGTTGGCGAAGTGTGGCATCTGCGGGCGCTTCACCTCGATCAGGCGTCCATCCAAATCGAAAATCCAGAATTCGAAAGGGTTGGCCGGCACATATACCAGACGGCCGCCGGCCACGAAAACAGAGCCGTTCAACGGGAGTTGGTTGACCACTTTCCCGGACATTACAGGCAGATCGACGGAAAGCACATCGGGACGCGACCCCCCGGACAAGCTGAACCTGCGCAGGATCACAAGCCGACCGTCGACCCTTGCCAAACCGACGACGTATATGTAGTCCCCGAAAACGAAAATTCGATTTGCACTCCCCCCCACTTTCAACGTTAATTGCGGACTCAGTTCCCCAGTTGGCGCCAGTCCAAAGCGCCTGATTTCACCCGCGCCTTCTACCCACAATCGATTCTGGGCATCGCAAGTGGTGGCAGTTACGCCCACAAACTCCGGAACGTCGGAACGATTCAATACCACCGTACTGTTGCTAGTTACCATGATCGCTGAGCCGGTGCTGCTCGTTATTATCGTCATTCCATTGGGACAAATAGCAACTCTGTAGATGCCGCCATCTTTGATCGAGCCGAGAGATATCTTCTGACTCGTTTCAATGCGATATTCCGCGTTCACTAGCCAGGGGAACACTAATGACAGCGTCAGCCCAGTTACGATGTACAACGATCGCATGGCCTTGTCCTCCCTTTACGGTTATGTTCACCCTTTCGGACCTGTTTGGCCTTCTGTGTGGATTTTTGAGCCCCACAGAGCGTGGTCACAGTGGGCGTCGATGCTACTACTCCCAGGGCTTCAGGCCGAGTGCTGCCGCTGCCACCACCGCCACAATCCGACGCCCAGCACGAGCAAGCTGAAATCCAGCCGGGGAAGCACGGGCAAATAACGTTGCAGTCACAGGAACAATTCGTCCAGCACTCCGGACAAGAGCCACAGGTTTCTGAGTCGCACCATCTACCTGTTGAGCAACGCTGCGCCCAGGAAATATGATCAATTTGATTCGAACACGCCATCAGTGTTTCAAATGACGTGCCCGCTTGGAGCAGTGCAATCACAAGAAGTGCTCTTGCCAAGGGAACAAGCGGGCGGTTGACAAGCAGATGCTCGTTCATCATTGCTGCCTCCTTTCCTGCAACACAAAACTGTTGAGTAGATGGATGATTACTTTCCCCGGGGGGGGAAGGGATTTGGTGGTGGTAAGTTGCTGATCTGACGATTTAAACACCATTACCGGGAGTCCGGCTTCTGGTTTGGATCCACTAGCTACTGGGCCAGCGGCGAAACAGGCGGGAGTCCAACAGGTCATTCTGAACAACATAAGCATGACCTCGTCAAATGCTAACTCCGCTGTTTCTGGAAATCAATCTTTTTTCGCACGATTTGTTGCGGATTCGGGTACGCGGAACCAATACTTTCCCGTGGGGTTTGTCAACGCAATGCAGTTAAGTGCAAGTAATACTTCTGGCTGGTCAAGACGCTTAGGCCGTATGACGTGGCGCTAGCTGAGGTTCGCCAAACCATCCGCCGGTGCGCCACACAGTACTCTCCACAGGTTTCAAACTCATTAGTCTGAAATGCGCAGGCGGCGGCATGGCACGGTCGCATTCAGCCTTCGGTTGCCCCCAAATTGCCGCCCAGCAAACTTCCACCCAACAGAAACACCCTGGAATCGTCTATATTGCAATCGATGCTGCTGTGCCCGATCCTCCTTTCTGCCCTGTTCGGAATCATCCAAACCAAACCCGCGCCCGTCTTCGCCGACGTCTCCTTCGGTAATGGCGGACCCTACCGCTTCCTGGTCGACACCGCCGCCCAAAGCACCCTCATCGATCCCACCCTCGCCGCCCAACTCGGACTCGTACCAAAGTTCCGCATCGAGGTAGTAATGCAGCATGGTTCCCGCCTCGCCCCTGGCCTCAACGTGTCCACCCTCCGCGTCGGAAATCGTCAACTCCCTGAAACCGAAGTCCTCTTCTACGACATGGCCGAAGCCCGCCGCCTCTACCCGAACGTGCAAGGCATCCTCGGCCTCAATGCCTTGGCCCACTTCGACTTCCTCATGTCGCCCGCCACGGCCGTACTCGACCCAGCCGCACAAAAGCCCGAAACCGGCGAGGTGATCCCGTTCGAAATCGTCGAAGGTCGAATGGTCGTGAAAGCAAAGATGGGCAAAGAGACCCTTGCCCTCGCCCTCGATTCCGGCGCTACTCACGCCGTCCTGTTCCGTACGCCCAAAGCCATGGCCGCGACACCGCCCGTGGCGAGCCAATTCGTCACGCTCGACGGGGCGCGCCGCACCGTCCCCACTACCTGGACCGCCGCCATGAGCTTTGGGCAAACGCTCACTCTTAAGACCCTCCCGGCGGCTATAGTCCACCGCCCGGGCACCGCAATCCAAGGCCTGTTACCCGCGTCCGTATTCGAGCAGATCTATGTCGACCACATCCGCCGCGAACTAGTCGTCGTCCGCGCTGCCGCCCCTACTCGGCGCTAGCCGTCACCCTCATAAACTCCAGCATCTGGCTGACACGCATCAGCCGTTGCCGCAATTGTTCCTTGTAAGCGTTGCTGTCTGTGTGCCGAATCTCCACCGGAAGTTGCCTTTCTTCTCTCTCCAGCAGCTCGGCAATCAGGTCCCAGTCCGATTCCGTCCAGTTTAGGGTACGGACCATATGGCGTGTACCTCCTGCCTCGATCCTACGCCCGATCGAAACGGAAAGAAAGGGGGGTGATTGTTCAGCGGTTAATTGTTCAGCCATGAGGTGAGGGCGGCAACCCAGCCGCCCTCCAACTTCGAGCACTTCCTCAGTCCATCCCCTTCCAATCCGCCTCCAGATCGTTGATCTTCGTCTTGTCGCCGTTCCATTCCTTCACCTTGTGTAACTTATAAGCAAAGGTGGTCCCCTTAGATAGAGTTACAGTCTGGCTTCCCTCTTTCCCGCCGCTGGCTGTAACGTCGATGCCGTTTCCCGCCGAGTTCACACCCACCGAAAATGTCGTGGCCGACGCGAAATGGTCTGCCAGTTTCCCCTCCACCAGCGTCCAAATTTCGCTCACTATCCGGCCGTCTTTGCCTTCACGGGCCAGATACTTGCGCGCGCCGTCCGCTTCATCGTTCAAAACGCCCTTCAGCGGACCCGCATCAATCGCAAAGTTGATCAACTTCAACTTGGCCGTCTTTGCTTTTTCGTAATCGCCGGTAAGTGCGGCTTTCACTCCGGCAACGAAATACTTCAAGACGCCTTGCGCCTCCACCTCCGACTTCTTTGAGCCGTTCCAATCGACCTCCGCCACGGTGTTCGTCTTGACCAGCCCTTTCAGATGCTCCGACTGCACCTTGTTCTCAACGTCAATATACGCTCGCGCGCCGATCGGGTCGTGCTTGTCTCCGTACGAACACAGCTCGATATTGATCGAGTTCCCACGAAAATACTTATTCGTTCCAAATTTGAAACTGTTTTCAGTAATCTTTGTTTCCATAACTCTTTTGTCCTCCGATATCACAGACTTCGCCTGCTTCTCGCGTGTGCTTTTGCTTGGGATTTGATGACCGCCCGTATCCCAGGTGTCACCTTACGCAGGATTAGTGTGAATGATCGATAATCCGTTTCAGGCCGCGTCAGACTGGCGTGCTAACAGTGTTCACATGGCCCGAAGACGTTCCGCGTCACACCGGCCCAATTATCATTAATTAAGAGATAATCGGTTTCGTTTCTCCGTTGTGTGTGATCCGTTTGGCGTCCTCCAACAGGTTCGGTAAACCATTGCGAACACGCACCACTCGGCAAACGGAACCACAACCGTCAGGGCGCGAGAAAAAATCCCCGGCAGGCGATCCTAGGGTCCCTTCGGGGGGCCGTCCCCGTCGCCGATTTCGCCCCTCTCCGCGCCACCACTGCCGCACCTGACAGTTCAAGCCATTTACACTTACTGGAAGAGGACACTCACGCAGAGCCGCCAAGCTGAATTCGCCCCACTGCGTTCTTTGCGTCTCAGCGCCTTGGCGAGACATTGGAAAAAACCGGCAGGAGTCGGAGCCCGCCCCACGGGGAAATCGGGGGGCCGAGGTGGTCAGCCTTGATTCCTGTCAGCCGCCTCAACCCGGCAGTTTTCCCTCTCTTCCGACTCTCGGAAATCCGTTTCGGGTCGCAACACTCTTACAATCACCGACTTGCGGTCATCCGGCCAAAGTGCCGTAAAATCGCGAACACGCCTGAGCGGTCCGCCCCCGTCGCCGATTTCGCCCCTCTCCGCGCCACCACTGCCGCCTCTGGCAATTCAAGCCATTTACACTTACTGGAAGAGGACACTCACGCAGAGCCGCCAAGGCGAACTCGCCCCACTGCGTTCTTTGCGTCTCAGCGCCTTGGCGAGACATTGGGAAAAACCGGCAGGAGTCGACACCGAAGCCCGCATGACAAGGTTCATGCCAAACGTCACCCAATCCTGGCCGTACAATGAATTGGGGCAGTTGACCAACCTGACCAATAGCCTTGAGAGACCGAGCGAACCCGCACAACGGCCCGATCCTCACCATTAAATAAACGAAATTCAGTTTCCTTTCTCCCTAAACCATGATACATTGACAACTTGGTAGTGGACGTGTCTCCGCACGCTCCGCTATCCTCGAAAAACCCCGCCGGCCCTCGTGCCGGCTTTTTCTTTTTCCGCACGCCTCCGGCCGAGTCCGACTCACCCGGCCGGTGCCCCGACTGTCAAGCAGGGGGTTGCCAAACGAAAGCACAACCCAAGCAAAGGAGCACGAAAGCAATGTCCCATCAAACCGGACCCCGCACCGACGAAGGCAAATCCGCCTCCTCCCAGAACAATCGGCAACATGGCTTGTCCACCGCCAACATCATCGTCTCCCCCGACGAGCGCCCCTTCTTCGACCAGATGGAATCCGAACTGCGAGACGAAATCGTCCCCGACGGTCCACTCGAACACTTCGCCTTCCAGCGCCTCATCACCGCCAACTGGCAAATCGAACGCTGCCGCCAACGCGAAGCCGCCCTCCACGCCCAAGAATCAACTGAACAAAACGAAGCCAATCTCGACAAGATCCACCGCTACTACCTCCGCTGGGAAGGCTCCTACAAGTCCGCCCTCCGCGAGATTCGCATGCTCCAGACCGACC
>JADLDI010000043.1 GCA_020846745.1 Bryobacterales bacterium
TCCAGCAGATCTCCAACGGAAACCCGCCCGACGAGTTCGCCCCGCTCGCGGATGTCCCCAAAATTGATAGCTTTGCGAGACGAATTGCCCGGGCACCGGCGACCATCGACGACAACATCCGTCACGCGCTCTCCACCCAAAACGCCATCCTCACCCTCGAAAGTCAAATCCGCGAAAAAGGCGTCGTGCCCGTCTCCGGCCACCGCTACGTCAAAACCGCCCAAGCCGCCGCCGCTACCCAAACCAAATCAACAACTTGCGAGACGAAATCCGCCCCGCAACCCGAAATCGGCCGCAACTCCCCCTGCCCCTGCGGCTCCGGCAACAAATACAAACGCTGCTGCGGTGTCAACGCTCCCCCCATCCTCAACAACGCCGCCTAGTCGTCACCTTCTGTCTCCTGACTTCTCGCTTCTGACTCCTAAATACGTTCTTTGAAATCAACACTTTGCGAAACGAAGTCCCCCCGCAGCACAATCCGCCTTTACAAACTTTTAGTATTCTCCGCTCACATCCGGTACACCGCTTTTCGAGTTGTCCCGTCTATTTGTTTGGACCCACCAAACACAACACATTCTGGAGGCTACATGAATTTAGGGACTCTCAGCGCCCCACGGAAAGCCGTGCTCGCGCTCGCACTGGCTGTCGGTCTGGTGACCGGCATTGCGGCCAAGGAAGTCTATGATATGAAGAATCCGCCGGCTACATTGAAGCTGGCTGACCCGCGCGAGGGGTCCTTAAAGAACACCTTTGCGCCTGTCGTGAAACGCGCATTACCCGCCGTCGTGAACATCTCCACGTCCAAAGTCGTGAAGGCGCCCACGTCGATGCGTGGCGGCCGTGGCGGCGCGCCGATGGACCCGTTCCGCGAGTTTTTTGGCGAAGATTTCGGCGGACAATTCCAGGCTCCTAAGGACCGTCGTGAACAGAGCCTTGGCTCCGGCGTGATCATCAGCCCGGAAGGGTACATTCTCACTAACAACCACGTAGTCGATGGCGCTACCGACATTAACGTGACGCTTTCTGACCGGCGCGAATTCAAGGCTCGCCTGGTTGGCGGCGATTCGCGCAGCGACGTTGCGCTGCTCAAGATTGAAGGCGCTGGCACGCTGCCGGTCATCACCATCGCCGATTCGACCAAGGTCGAAGTGGGTGATTGGGTACTCGCCATCGGCAACCCGTTCGGTGTCGGCCAAACCGTCACCATGGGCATCGTTTCCGCCACAAAGCGCGGCAACCTCGGTATCGAGGAATACGAAGATTTCATCCAAACCGACGCCGCTATCAACCCCGGCAACTCCGGTGGCGCCCTGGTGAACGAACGCGGTGAACTCATCGGCATCAACACTGCCATCCTGTCGCGTGCCGGCGGTAACCAGGGTATCGGTTTCGCGATCCCGGCCAACATGGCTCGCGATGTTATGGAGCAGTTGCGGCGCAGCGGTAAGGTGGTGCGTGCTTATATGGGCATCATTCCGCAGGACCTCACTCCCACGATGGCCAAAGCTTTCGGCGCGAAGGACCTGCACGGCGCCCTGGTCGGCGACGTAACGCCCGACAGCCCCGCCGCCAAAGCCGGACTGCAGAAAGGCGACATCATCACCGAAGTGAACGGTAAGACTGTTGAAACCGCCAACCAACTGCGCAACAGCATCGCGCTCATGCCGCCTGACCAGGCTGTGTCGCTCAAGGTGTGGCGCGACGGCAACGCTCGCAACCTGTCGGTTACCCTCGCTGAGTTTCCGACTGAGCAACAGCGCGCGTCCAACGACACTCGCGACGACAACACTGAGCTTTCCGGTGTCCGTGTCGAAGATATCGATGCGCAGACCCGCCGCCAGCTTAACCTGAAGCCCGGTACCCAGGGTGTGGTCGTAACGGAGATCTCGTCCTCCAGCCCGGCCGCCGATTCCGGCCTGCGCGTTGGCGACGTGATTCAGGAAGTGAATCGCAAACCTGTGCGGAGCGCCGCTGATTTCCAGCGCGCCATGCGGCAAGCGGGTGAAGTTCCGCTGCTGTTAGTCAACCGCCGCGGTAACACCCTCTTTATCGCTGTGTAACTCAACTTTAGTCAGCGATCGATAACCGACAGCAAAGTCCGGAGCGATTCGCGAACCACCTAAGGGTTTGGGGCCGCTCAAGGTGACGCGAGAAGATCCGGCCCGGAGTCGAACCAGTACTCCCGGGCCGGATCTTTTGTTTTTGCCTGCAACGGTGCTTCGCGCGATCTATACCATCCGAGGATTTATGTTACGGACAGCCGTTGGGACTTCGCCCATCAGTTTGTTCAGATCAGCCAGCAACTTCGGGACGGCGGCCCGTCATCACGGGCTGCTCGAATCCCCGCCTGGTAGTAGTCCGCCAACTTGCTTTTGCTGATCGGCGAATACGTCCGCTCCCGCCGGAATACTTGACAATAAAAGGAGGAGAAGCCAGAGCATGGAGTTTAAGAAGAAAGTTCCTCAGTGGAATCAGTTTAGCTGCCTGGTTCGCGGGACTGTCATCGGCATAATTGCCCTATCATTGTGTGTGGCGCAGGAACTGCCAGGCGATTGGAGCACGGTGCAATTGTTATCACCAGGCTTACGCGTCCGGCTGATTGTCGTTCCCGGCGGTGAGGTAAGAGGGCGCCTCGTCGGCGTCAGCCAATCGGGAATCGATGTCAACAGTAAGGGCTCCCGGCAAACTTACCCAAGACATTCGGTGACACGCGTGTGGGCGGGAACGGCTCCGCGGCGTGGCCGGGGCGCACTGATCGGCGCCGCCGTCGGTGCAGGCGCCGGCACCGCTGTCGGCGGGTGGATGTACTCGAAGGGCGATTTCGTGCCTTCCGTGATCCTGGCCACAGCAGTGATTGGCGCCGGGATTGGCGCGGCAATCGGCGCAGTGACCGGCGGACGTGGGTCGGACAAACTCGTCTATGCCGCTTATCCCGCAGCCTCTCGTAGATAAAATGGTTGCGCAGGCCGATGAGACTTCAGCTGTTTGTTGCCGGAGTAACGCTTGCCCTGTCGATGCAGGCAGAGGTGGACTTCGTTCGCGACGTCCAGCCCATCTTGCGTAAGCGCTGCCTCGCCTGCCACGGCGCGGTCCGCCCGCAAAGCGGTTTGCGCCTCGACACCCGCGAGCATGCCTTGGAAGGCGGCTACTCCGGCGCCGTTCTCAAACCCGGCGATAGCGCCAATAGCAAGCTCTACCGGGTGGTCGCCGGTAAAGATACACTCACGATGCCGCCCGGAGGTGGGAAGCTGCCGCAAGCGGAAGTGGATACCTTCCGAAGCTGGATCGATGAAGGAGCGAGATGGCCGGCTATGCCAAATGCTGCCCCCGCGTTCGCAGCGACAAAGCTTTGGTCGTTTCAGCCGCTGCACAAGCCCGCGCTGCCGGACTCCACAGTGCACCCGGTAGACGCGTTTGTCCTGACGAAGCTTCACAAGCAGCGAATTCAGCCATCCCCCGAAGCGCCGCGGCACACCCTGCTGCGCCGGCTGTATCTCGACCTCACCGGACTCCCTCCCACTCCCGCGGACCTCGTCCGCACCGAGCCTTATGTAACTACGGTTGACCGTCTGCTTGCCTCACCCCACTTCGGTGAAAAATGGGCTCGAATGTGGCTCGACCTGGCACGCTATGCCGATAGCGACGGATACGAGCAGGATCAGGTGCGGCCCCATGCCTGGCGGTACCGGCAGTGGGTCATCGACGCCTTTAATCGCAATATGCCGTTTGACCAGTTCACCGTCGAACAGGTCGCCGGTGACCTCCTTCCAAACGCCACCATCGCCCAACTTACTGCCGCCGGCTTCCATCGCAACACCCTCACTTCCCGCGAAGGCGGCATCGACGTTGAGCAATTGCGCACGGAGCAGGTGACGGACCGTGCCATCACCACAGGCAGCGTCTGGCTCGGGCTCACCTTCGAATGCACACGCTGTCACGACCATAAGTATGACCCCATCACTCAGCGCGACTTCTACCGGTTCTACGCCTTCTTCAACTCCATCGACGAGATCAATCTGACTGACCCCTTGCCCGGCGAGCGCGGCCGCTTCGAAAAGACTTGGCCCGAGTACAAACGCCAGTACGACGAGATAGCCGCCAAAGCCCGGGTAGCCGAGTTACAACCCAAGTGGGAAGCCGAAGTAATGCAGGCCATGCAGGACCCGGCGGCGCGCCTCGAATGGACCCAGGTGCTCGATTATGTGGCTGTCTATCAGGACCGTGGCCACGACATGCTGCGCACCCCGCCCGCCCAACGCACCTTTCGCCAGTCCCACGACCTCACCCGAGTCTTCCTCAAGTACCCCGGTCCCCTCGCATCCTGGCCGGAAGTCAAAGGCGTCCGCTTTGGCGAAGGGTTTCAGAAACTCGAAGACCTGGACGCCAGTTACCCTGGCCTAAGTGAAATTCCCTCCGTTCGCGAACGCTCGGCCCCGCGCGAGTCCCACATATTTCTCCGTGGCGACTTCCGGAATCCGGGTATTGCCGTTACACCGGGCACGCCGGAGTCGCTGCCGCCCCTCGAAAGTCCGCCCACGCGCCTCGCGCTTGCGAAGTGGCTCGTGTCGCCGACCAACCCCCTCACGGCGCGCGTCACTGTGAACCGCTTCTGGCAGGAACTGTTCGGCCGTGGACTGGTTACTACGCCAGAGGACTTCGGAACTCGCGGCGATGCGCCTACGCATCCCGAGTTACTCGACTATCTGGCCGCCACGTTCCGCGATTCCGGCTGGGACATGAAGGGACTTATCCGGCTGATAGTTACCTCCCAAACTTATAAGCAGTCCTCCCGCACCCGTACCGACATCGACGATCCTGACAACCGCTTGCTTGCTCGGCAAAACCGCTTCCGCCTCCCCGCTGAACTCGTTCGCGATGCGGCTTTGTCCGCGTCGGGCTTACTGAACCCCACCGTCGGCGGACCCAGCTTCCGTCCGCCGATTCCAGCCGGTGCACTGAAGGTGGCCTACCGCGTCAAATGGCAGGAAAGTCAGGGACCCGACCGTTACCGCCGCGGCCTCTACACGTTCCTGCAACGCTCTCTTCCCCATCCACAGTTGATGAACTTCGATGCGCCCAGTTCCCTGGTCTCGTGCAGCCGGCGTACACGATCGGTGACCCCCTTGCAGGCCCTAAACCTACTGAATGCGCCTGAGTTCACCGAAGCTGCCGCCGCTTTGGCCAAGCGTGTCGAGACCAACCGCTCGGGCGGCTTCGACGAACAAGCCCGTTATGCCTTCGAGTTATGCCTCTCGCGCACGCCCTCGCCCGAGGAGATAGTGCTGCTTAGAAACTACTACAACACGCGCCGTAACTGGACCGGCGTCGCCGCGGCCCTTCTTAACCTCGATGAGTTCATTACCCGTGAGTAATCAGATGGACCGGCGACGCTTCTTATCCACCTGGGCTCACGGCTTTGGCAGTATCGCACTCTGGCACCTGCTCGCGTGTGAAGGCAGCGCGGCCATCAGTCAGAAAGGTCCGCACTTCCGCCCCCGCGCCAGGAACGTCATCTTTCTCTTCATGGAAGGCGGCCCCAGCCAGATCGACCTGTTTGACCCCAAGCCCGAACTCACGCGTCTCGACGGCCAACCGCTTCCGCCATCGCTCCGCGACGGTCTGCGGTTCGCCTTCATCAAACCCACCGCCAAGGTCTGGGCCAGCCGCCGCCCGTTCCGGAAGCACGGCCAATCGGGCATCGAAATGTCAGACTGGCTGCCCCACCTCTCCCAATGCGCGGACGACCTCTGCCTCGTCCGCGGCATGTTTTCCGAACAGTTCAACCATCACCCCGGACAGTTACTCATGCACTGCGGCAGTCCGATTGTCGGCCGCCCCTCAATGGGCTCCTGGCTTCTCTACGGCCTCGGCTCTGAATCGCAAAACCTGCCCGGCTTCGTCGTCCTCCAGTCCGGCCCGCGCGGCGGCTCCAGTTCCACCGGTCTGTTCGCCTCGGGGTTCCTGCCATCCGAGTATCAGGGTGTGCCGTTCGCCGCGGGTAGCGAACCCATCTCATATCTCAAGAACCCCCAAGGCGTCGACGCCGCTGAGCAGCGCGCCCGCCTCAACCTGATCGGCGCCCTGAACAAACAGCACCAATCCCAAACTGGCGATGCCGAGATAGCGGCCCGCATCGCTTCTTACGAGTTAGCTTTCCGCATGCAGTCGGCCGCGCCGGAGTTACTCGACTTATCCCAGGAATCCCCCGCCACGCTCGCTATGTACGGTGCGGATAAGCAGCCGACGAAGCAGTTCGCCACCAACTGCCTGCTTGCCCGGCGCATGGTCGAGCGCGGCGTCCGCTTCGTTCTTGTGTCGCACGCCACCTGGGACGATCATGGAAGCCTCTTGAGCGGCCACAAGAAGAACTGCGAAACGACTGACCAGCCCACTGCCGCCCTGCTCCTGGACCTGAAGCGCCGCGGCCTGCTCGACGACACCATTGTCGTCTGGGGCGGCGAGTTCGGCCGCACACCGCTCGCACAGACTCTCAACCCAGGCCAGGAAAGCGCCATGGGCCGCGACCATCATCCCGACGCGTTCACCATGTGGCTGGCCGGAGGCGGCATCAAACCGGCAACGGTGGTCGGCCGCACCGATGACCTTGGCATGAAAGTGGTCGAAGACCGCGTCCATGTGCACGACCTGCACGCGACGCTGCTCCACTGCCTGGGTATCGATCACAAGCGCCTCACGTGGCGCCATCAGGGGCGCGACTTCCGTCTCACAGACGTCGCCGGAAACGTGATAGACAAGATGCTGGCATGACACGCCGCTCGTTCCTTTCCGTCCTGCCGGCTTCGGCCGTCGCCCTCGCCCAACCAGCCCGCAAAGCTCGCATCGCCATCACTTATGACCTTGAAATGAGCCGCAACTTCCCAACCTGGGAAGCCACGCACTGGGACTACGAAAAGGGCAACCTCGATTCCGATTCCAAGCGGTACGCCCTTGACGCGGCTCGGCTGGTCCGCGATCGCGGTGGCCGCATCCACTTCTTTGCCGTAGGCCGGGTATTCGAGCAGCAAGACGTCTCGTGGCTCGAAGAGATAGCCAAAACAGGGCACGCCGTCGGCAACCATACCTACGATCACGTCAACGTGCTGGCACGAAAACTCGACGACGTGCAGTTCCGGTTTAAGCGGGCGCCTTGGCTGCTTAGGGGTGCAACACCCGCCGAAGCCATCGCAGACAATATCAAGCTCTGCACCAATGCCATGAAGTCCCGGCTTGGCATCGCGCCCAACGGATTTCGCACTCCTGGCGGTTTCGCCGGCGGGCTGAACGATCGTGCGGATGTGCAGCGTTTGCTCGCCGCCCAAGGCTTCAACTGGATCAGCAGTAAGTACCCGCGCCACCCGATCGACATTACCGCGCCCGCACGATACCTGCCCGAACCCCTCAAGGCCGCCCAGCCTTACAAGTACCCCGAAACCGGCTTGACCGAAATCCCGATGAGTCCCGTCAGCGACATCAACGCATTCCGCAATGGCCGCTGGCCGCTCCCGAAATTCCTCGATGCCATCCGCTACGCCTTAGATTGGACCATCGAGAATCGCGCAGTATTCGACCTGTTGGTTCACCCCTCCTGCATCGGCGTAATGGACCCGCGCTTGGAGACCATGAAGCTCATCTGCTCACGTGTCGAAGCTGCGAAAAACCAAGCCGAGTTAACGACGCTCGACCAGGTCGCGGCTTCCGTTTAGAGCCCCGCTTTCAGCACGGATGCGGACACCCTCAGTTGCTCAAAAACCGTAGCTTTCGGTGGCGAACAACTGCCGCTGCTCGGGGCTGAGTCGTTCTATCAGTTCGAATTCCGATCCGGGCAAGGCGTCGAGTTCTTCGCCTAAGCGGTCGAGCCACATTGCTTCTTTTCGCGGCAGTATGAGGCTACGGCCGGCGGCTCGCTCAATCAGGAGGTGCACGGCGGCCTTGCCGGCGGCGACCGTGCGGCGGTACGGGTCTGGCTCGCTGACGATAGCGGTCGCGATGCGCAGGGTAGCCTCGGGTGTTAGTAAGGCGGCCTGGGGACTCAGTGCCTCATCGGAGCGTACGAGCCAATCGCGTAGCATGCGTTGACTGCGATCGCGAATCGCGGTGTTCATGAGGCGGCAGTCGTAGATCAGTATTTCGGCAAAGGCCTCGGGGGCGTTACCGGACAATAGGCGGATGTTCTGGACAGACTCGTTGCTCCACAAGTCGCACATTGATGAGGCGATGTTGCCGACAGGGCTGAAGTGAGCGCAGGCGGCCGACTTGCCCTCCATCGAAATCGGACACCCAGTGATAGCTTTCAGCACAGGCCCTTCGTAGGCGCAATCTTTCGAGGGTCCTCGAGCGCCGTGTTCGAAGGCGGCCAAAGAGCGCGCCGCACTCATCGCGCGAACCACGGCCGCCAGCACCTCGGGCAGCATACGCTGGTGCGCCAGTTGCATCGCGGTGTTGGCGAATCCACAGGCGGTGTCGCCTCCGGGAACAGAGTGAACAGAAGCATTGGCAATCGATGTGATGCGGTCCCAAAGCCAGGCCATATCTTGGGGCGCCAACACGCCGAGGGCAAATGCGATCGCACTGATGTCGCCGTAGAGCAGACCATGATCGTGCAGTTCCTTGCCGCCGATCGACTCGATTGAGAGAATGTCGGCGCCTGCCTGCGCACACAACGCAAAGGACCGCCACAAGGTTTCGCATTTCGAGCGCTCGCGGAGGCGTGGAGGTTTGGACTGGTCACGAATATCGGCGGGCGTTACTCGCAATGCTGAGCGCAAGCCATGCCGCTGATGCGCTTCACCCAATATCTCGTGAAGCAGTGCTGTGATCTCAGCGCCCCATTCCGGATTCTCCGTCATGGCTGGGAGATGCTCAAACTCCAGGACGATGCCGGGTACTTGCAGAGCGACCGCCCGTTTCGCGACGGCGGTACCAATTTGCTGGTAGTGGCTTCGGATCTCGGACCAGTTAACCGAGTCGACTTCAATCGCCGGAAGGGTGAAGTTCACTTCGGGGAAGACGGTTCCGGCGCCAATCTGCAGGTCGAAACCGCACGAAACCGGGTGGGGGCACGAGCCGAAAACCAGATCGGATTCGCGCTCAATCGCGAGGCGGCCCGAAACCGCCGGTGCAGAGAGCATAATCACTACTCCTTTCGTCAGCCGTCCGTCGCGTGTAGCATCCCTCTCCAGCCCTGTCCCTGTCCGGCGGCCAGCATGGCCAGGCCCACCAGCTCTTCCGCGGCACGCCGCGCGCCCAGTATTCCTTGCAGCGCCTGGCGTCGGTCACCGTGCCAACTCACGGTGGTTCGGCTAGTGACGCAGCGCGTGGCCGGCATCCTCGCCAATCGAGTGCGCGCTCGTTTAAGGCCGGCCGGTGATATCGAGAGCGATCACGCTCGCGATGCGGTCGGGCGCGGCGGAGCCTGTGTTGATGGTTGTCGCACCGGCGGCGCTGGTGACGGGCAGCGTCTTCCCGGTGGCGAGCAGGCGTGCCACGGCTAACTTGCCGCCATTGACGGGAACCACCAGTTTGCCGTCCTTGGGCCAATCGAAGACGTGCAGATACAGGCGTGTCTTTCCGCCGGGCAGGGCTTTGCGCGTGCAGCGCCCCCAGTCGAGTTTCTGGAACGGACTGGCTGACGTCGCATAGATCGATTCGCCGTTGACACGCATCCAGGCGCCGATCGCTTTCATCGATTCAATACTTTCAACAGGTACGCTGCCGTCCGCCTTGGGACCGATGTTGAGCAGGTAATTGCCGCCTTTGCTCGCGATATCGATGAGGTTGCGGATGAGGGTTTCCGCGGATTTCCAGTCGCGGTCGTGCTCGTTGTAGCCCCAGGTGGTGTTCATGGTCATGCAGGTTTCCCAATCGACACCCGGCATGCCGGTGGCGGGAATATGCTGCTCAGGCGTGATGAAGTCGCCGTATTTGGGATTCAGTTGAGGCGCGATGGCGGCAGTACCCATGCCGGTGAAGCCGGCTTCTGGGATGCGGAACAGGCGATTGTTCTGGATGACGCGCGGCTGCTTTGATCGCACCAACGACATGAGTTCAGTGGCACGCCAGGCCTGGTCACCCTGAAAGTCGACAGCACTGAAATCCCACCACAAGATATCGATGGGGCCGTAGTTGGAGACGAGTTCGTTGACCTCGTCATGCAGGTACTGTTGGTAGATGGCATGGTTGCGCTTTCCGTTCGGATAAGGCGATCCCTTGAGCGGATGCGGCAACTGTTTGGAAAGGGCGTACTCGTACTGGTCGTGATGCCAATCGATCATCGAATGATAGAAGCCGACCTTGAGGCCTTCGGCGCGAGCGGCATCGACGAACTCCTTAATCAAATCGCGGTGCAGCACGGACCCGGCGTCATAATCGCTGACCTTCGAATCGTGCAGCGCAAAGCCGTCGTGGTGTTTCGACGTGAGGACAACGTACCGGGCTCCGGCTTCGCGGGCCAGGCGGGCCCATTCTCGGGCAAAGTTCGGCTTGGGCTTGAACTGTGGGATCGCACGTGCGGCGTAGGTGGCCGTGTCGGCCTTGACGCGTTGCTGAATCCACTCCATACCGCCTTTGTTGCCCACCGGCTTCCCTTCCCACGTTCCGGCCAGTGCGGAATAAAGTCCCCAATGGACAAACATGCCGAAGCGGGCCTCACGCCACCACTTCATGCGCGCATCGCGCTGCGCCGGCGTTTCGGGGGCCGGTTGGGCGATTCCTACTCGTGCGGCGCCGACAATCAAAAGTGCAATAACTGCAGCGCTCATCAACTTCTTAACGGATGCTGGGCCGGACATAATTCCAAGATAACCGACTTTACGATACGGAAACCTGTATGGTGCACGGACTTGGAAAACAACTAAGCGGACCGGCGCGTTCTCCGTATCTTCTACACTGGGTTCATGGCCGCCCGTGGACGTCGCAACGCCGCCGTCTCAACCCCCCCCGCCGCTATCCCTGCTGCGCCTTCCTTAAACGACCCCGCGCTGTACATTAACCGGGAATTATCGCTGCTCGAATTTCAGCGGCGAGTTCTTGAGGAAGCGCAAGATGCGGCGAATCCGCTGCTCGAGCGCATCAAATTCTTATCGATTCTCGGGTCGAACCTGGATGAGTTCTACATGGTCCGTGTGGCGGGCCTGCAGAACCAGGTGGACGCCGGCATCCCGGAAACGGGTCCCGACGGCATGACGCCGGCCCAGCAACTGGAGGCCATCCGCGCCGCCTTTGTGGAACTCTGGGAAACCGCCCACGCCTGCCTGAGCGATCTGCTGGCGCAGTTGAAGGACCAGGATATTTTCGTCCTCAACTACGACCAACTCTCGGATACGCAGAAAGAACTCGCCGATCTTTACTATCAGGAGACGATTTACCCGGTTCTGACGCCACTGGCCGTCGATCCGGGACGCCCGTTTCCGCACATTTCAAACCTGTCGCTGAATTTGTCCGTCCTGATTCGCGGCAAGGACGGCGAAGAGCACTTCGCGCGCGTGAAGGTTCCGGATACGCTGCCGCAACTGGTCCCCCTGCAAAGCTCGCGCAAAGCGAAGGGTCCACTGTCGTTTGTGTGGCTGGAGCAACTGATTCAGGCCAATTTGCAGGCTTTGTTCCCGGGCATGGAAGTTGTGGAGTCATACCCGTTCCACGTGACGCGCGATGCGGACTCCGCGATTCAGGAACTGGAAAGCGGCGACTTGCTTGAGACCGTAGAAGAGGGCGTTCGGCAACGGCGGTTTGGGGCGGTGGTGCGATTGATCGTTGAAGCGGGCACGCCGGATGGACTGGTCGAAATCCTCACGCAAAATCTGGAAGTGGACGATGCCGACGTGTATCGGCTGGATGGTCCGATTGCGTTGTCGCGGTTGCGCAATCTCGGCTCGCTTGATCGGCCTAATCTCAAAGACACTCCATTCGTTGCCCGCCCCCTGCAGGCGAAGGCGGACGACGAAGACATCTTTGCCCAGATCCGCCGCGGCGATATCCTCTTGCATCACCCGTTCGATTCCTTCCAACCGGTGGTGGACTTCCTGCGGACCGCCGCGAAAGACCCGCAGGTGCTGGCCATCAAGATGACGCTGTACCGCGTGGGCCGGAACTCGCCGGTGGTGGAGGCGCTGCTGGAGGCCATGGAATATGGCAAGCAGGTAGCGGTGCTCGTGGAGTTGAAAGCGCGGTTCGACGAAGAGTCGAACATCGAATGGGCCCGGGCGCTGGAACGCGAAGGCGTCCACGTCGTTTATGGGTTGATCGGCTTGAAGATCCACGCCAAGGTGTGCCTGGTGGTACGGCGCGAAGGCGACGTGATCCGCCGCTATGTCCACATGTCGACCGGGAACTACAACGCCGTAACGGCTCATCTTTACACGGACCTTGGCTTGTTCACCTGCGACCCCGAAATTGGCGCCGACGCTTCGGACCTTTTCAATTACCTGACAGGTTACTCCGCCAAGTCGGATTACAAGAAGTTATTGGTGGCTCCGATCAATTTGCGCAAGAGCCTGGAAGGCCTGATTTCCCGGGAAATTGATCACGCGAGGGCCGGGCGCGCCGGCCGCGTGATCTTGAAGGCGAATTCCGTCGTTGACGGCCGGATCATTCGCCTGCTATACGCCGCTTCTCAGGCTGGAGTCCAGGTGGATCTGATCGCACGCGGAATTTGCGCGTTGCGGCCGGGCGTTCCGGGCGTTTCGGACAATGTCCGGGTGCGCTCGATTGTGGGCCGCTTTCTGGAGCATTCGCGCATCTTCTATTTCCACAACGGCGGCGACGAGGAGATCTACCTCGGGTCGGCCGACATTATGCCGCGTAACATCAACAGGCGCGTGGAAGTGCTGTTCCCGATTCAGAAAACGGCGCTGCGCCGGCAGATACGCGACCGAATACTCTCTGTCTATCTGGCCGACAATGTGAAAGCGCGTCAGATGGATTCGCAGGGCGTTTACCGCCACGCGGCGCGGGCCGCCAACGAAAAGCCTATCAATGCGCAACTCGCATTATTGAAAGCACGGTAACTCTCGCATGCTTGAGAAACTAAATCTCGACCGCAAACTGTCGCGGGAAGACTTCAAACAGATACTCCCCGGCCTGCAGCGCCGCCTGTACGACCTGGAGAAGGCGTGCTGGGATAACCAGATATCATCGATCGTACTGTTTGAGGGGTGGGACGCAGCCGGGAAGGGCGGTGCGATCTCAACTGTTACGCAGCGATTGGACCCGCGCGGGTTCAAGCTCTATTCGATTGAGTTGCCGCGTACTTTTGAGCAGCACCGGCCGTGGCTGTACCGGTTTTGGTTGAAGGTTCCCAATCGAGGCGAGATGGTGATCTTCGATCAATCGTGGTATCTGCGTGTAATGCGCATGCGCGTGGATAAGTTGGTGAGTGAGAAAGAGTGGCGCGCCGCTTATCAGGACATCAACGAATTCGAGCGCATGCTCGCCGACGACGGCACAGTGATTATCAAGTTCTTCCTCCACATTTCAAAGAAAGAGCAGAAGAAACGATTCGAAGCGATTGCGGACGATCCGCTGGAATCGTGGCGGATTGATAAAGAGGCCTGGCGGCAGCACCGGCAGTATGACCGGTACTTGGAGGCGGCTGAAGAGATGCTGGAGTTGACGGAATCGGGTTTCGCCCCGTGGACGATTGTCGAGGCAACGTCGCGAGGGTTTGCCCGTAAGAAGATCTTCGACACGATCATTGGCGCGTTGGAGCATCGCCTGGGCGATAAGACGCCCGAGCCAACGCAGATCAGCCTGGAAGACGCATCGCATGACGCCGAACTTCGTAGTGCGATGGAATCGCTCGACCGGCAGGACGCCGCCAGCGGGGAGGATCGCTAGATGCTCGAAGCCCTCGACCTTACCCGCCATCTGAGCCACGACGAATATGTCAAGCAACTAACTCGCCGCCAGATCCAGTTACGGGAACTGGGCTATCAGGTGTATTTGCGGAAACGTCCCGTCGTTATTGTGTTCGAAGGATGGGACGCCGCCGGCAAGGGCGGCGCCATCAAGCGGATTACAGAGAAGATCGATCCGCGCGGCTATGTCGTTTATCCCATCTCCGCACCGCATGGGGAAGATAAGACACGTCACTATCTCTACCGCTTCTGGCGGAGACTGCCCGAGTTAGGGCAGATCGCGATATTCGATCGGTCGTGGTACGGACGCGTCTTGGTCGAACGCGTCGAAGGGTTCGCCCAGGAAGCGGAATGGAAGCGCGCCTATAAAGAGATCAATTCGTTCGAACGCCAGTTGACCGACTTCGGCGCGATCGTGGTGAAGTACTGGATTCACATAACCCGCGAAGAGCAGCTCCGCCGGTTTGAAGAGCGCCAGCAGATCGGCTACAAAGCCTGGAAGCTGACCGAAGAAGACTGGCGCAATCGCGAGAAGTGGGGCGCATACGAAGATGCCGTCAACGAGATGCTGCTGAGGACCAGCACACGCACCGCTCCGTGGCATCTGATCGAAGGCAATGACAAGTACTGGGCCCGGGTGAAGATCCTGAAGATTCTGACGCAGACGTTGTCGAAAGATCTCGACTATAAGGCGGCTGATCCGCTGAAGCGGAAGAACGGCAAGTAGCCAAATTTGGAGGGTCTTCCCAAACCGCCTCAACTTACGCTTGATATACGAAGATATTCGTAGTAATCTCTTCGTAGATGCCCGCGCCACCGCGACCGACTGACGCCGAACTCGAAATCCTTACCATTCTCTGGACCCGTGGACCCTGTACCGTCCGCGATGTTCATGAAGCCGTGGTTCAGCGGAAACCTACGCAGTACACCACCATATTGAAGCTGATGCAGATTATGGCCGAGAAGGGGTTAGTGAAACGGGATCAATCCGAACGCGCGCACCGCTATGAGGCCGCGCGATCGAAGGAGTCGACACAGCGGCAGCTTGCGGGCGACCTGTTGAATCGCGCGTTCGAAGGCTCGGCGAAGAGCCTGCTAATCGGCGCCTTATCCGCGAAGAAAGCCTCGACGGAGGAACTGGCCGAAATGCGCCGGCTGTTGGACGAGTACGCAAAGGAGCACAAGCGATGATCTACGGCCTGGGCTGGGCGTTGATTCACTTTGTATGGCAAGGAACGGCCATCGCATTGGTGCTGGCGCTTGCGTTGGCGCTGGCCCGCTCGGGACGTGCGCGATATGCGTTGGCCTGCGTGGGATTGGCGGCGATGGCCGGTAGTTTCGGCGCGACGTTCATACTTTGGATGCCAGGCGCTAGCGGCAACTCTGGCGCAGTATCGTTCGCGCGGTCATCGGCGTCACCGGGCTTTGCGCTGGGCGCTCCGGGGTTCGACTGGATGGCTCAACTGCAGTTCGCAATGCCATGGTTGGTTGCTTTGTGGATGGCGTGTGCCGCCATCTTGGGTGTTTATCGCGTGTTCGGATGGTTTGCTGTACGGCGGCTTCGCACCGTGGGTGTGTGTGTTCCGGGCGGCGCATGGAGGCAGCGCTTCGAACTGTTGCGGCAGCGCGCCGGAGTGTCACAGCCGGTGGTCCTGCTCGCGTCAGCCTTGGCAGAAATACCGATGGTGGTCGGCTTCCTCAAGCCAGTAGTCCTGTTGCCGGTCTCCGTACTAACGGCTTTACCTGCCGAGCAGTTAGAAGCAATTCTGGCGCACGAACTTGCTCATATTCGCCGCGCCGACTATCTGGTGAACTTACTGCAAACCCTCGTCGAAACTGTGCTGTTCTATCATCCGGCGGTCTGGTGGACATCGCGAGTTATCCGGGTGGAACGCGAACACGCTTGCGACGACATCGTACTTGAACTGCAGGGCCATCCGCATAGTTATGCCAGCGCCCTGGTAAACCTGGAACATCAGCGCGCGGGGGCGCAGCGACTTGCCGTTGCCGCCACCGGAGGAGATCTTATGCATCGTATTGAACGTCTGCTTGGACAAGGCGAATCGGACAGGCGAGCGGCTTCGCTTCTTCCCGCGCTCGCAATCGTATTGGCGGCCTGCGGCACGCTCGCGTTCGCTTGGCAGGGCGCCACGAAAGCAACTCCATACGAGAAATGGCTGAACGAGGATGTCGCTTACATTATCAAGCTCGATGAACGCAAGGCCTTTACGCGATTGCGCACCGATGAAGAACGCGATCGCTTCATCGAACAGTTCTGGCAGCGGCGCGATCCGACTCCGGGCGCCGCGCCGAATGAGTTTAAGGAAGAGCACTACCGCCGGATTGGCTACGCTAACAAGCGATTCGGAACACAGTCGCGGGCGGGTTGGACTACTGATCGCGGCCGCATGTACATCACCTACGGTCCGCCGGATGAGATCGAGAGCCATCCGCGTGACGGTTTCGAGAAGTGGCTTTATCACGAGATGAGAGGGCTCGGCGAGAGAGTCGTGTTCAGCTTCCATGACCCCGACAAGACCGGCGAGTATAGGATGAGCGGCCCTCCCAAGCCGCTTCATCCTCCCAAACCGATACCCCTCCACAAGTCTAAGTAGCCCGTGCTGCCAGTGCTCGTTTCAAACGCTCCCGTAGTAACTGAGTAATGGCGCGGTGGCACGTCAGGCATACGGTGCGGATATTATCGAGTCCGCATGTGCCGCCGCCCTCGGCCACCGGAATGATATGGTCGGCATCCCACAGATTTTTGCGGCGATTGAGTGGGACGCCTAACTCCTGGCAACGTAATTTATGGGCAGCCGGGTTGCGGCGGCGCAAGGTCCGTAACTCGCGCTCTAACTTCACGGTGTCGATGCCGCACCCGGCACAAACACCACGGTCGCGCTCGAACACCTTTTCGCGCAAGTAGCTCGGGTTGCTGCGCAGCTTCCATTCGTGAACGCACATGTCGGAACAGAACGTCCGCCGGCGCCGTGGAATCGGTTTCTGGCACCACCGGCAGGCATCCAACCTGCCCTTGATCCATCCCCCGGCTAACTTGCGCTGGCTGGTCACTGAAACGAAGCGATCTCCTCGATTTCCTGCGGCGATAGCCGGAACTCGGCCGCGCCGATCACGCCTTCCAACTGTCCCTTGTTTCGGAGACCCACAATGGCGGCGGTAACGGCCGTGTGGCGCAACGTCCACGCGATGGCGACTTCACCAGGCGTGCGGCCATGGCGGTCGCCGATTTCGCGCAGTTTTTCGACCAGGGCCAGGTTGCGCGACAGAAGCGGTTCCTGAAAGTTAGGCGTCCGCGGGCGAAAATCGTCGGGCGGCATCTGCGCAATCCGCTCGCGGGTCATCTTGCCCGTAAGCAGTCCGCTCTTCATGGGCGAATAAACGATAACGCCGATGTTGTTCTGCCGGCAATAGGGCAGCACGTCTGCCTCAATGTCAGGTGTGATGATGTTGTACGGCGGTTGCAACGACGTGATCGGCGCGATGGCCGCCGCGCGCTTCAACTGCGAGACATTGAAGTTCGACACTCCGATCCAGCGGACCTTGCCTTCTTCCTTCAGCCGGACCATCGTCTCCCAACCTTCTTCCACATCCTCGTCCGGTTCCGGCCAATGCATCTGATAGAGGTCGATCACGTCCACCTTCAGGCGGCGTAGCGATTCCTCGCATTCGCGCCGCACGGAATCGCGCTTCAGGCTTTTGCCGATCTGCCGCTGCTCGTTCCACACGCGCGCACACTTGGTGAAGACGTACGGCCGGCGCGATACACCCTCCAGCGCCTTGGCGACCACCTCTTCGGCATGTCCGAGCCCGTAAACGGCGGCCGTATCGATCCAGTTCAACCCGGCATCGAGAGCGGCGTGGATCGCGTCAATCGAGTCCTGATCCTCCTGATGCCCCCACCCAAAAGCCCAGTTCCCGCCCCCCATGGCCCACGCTCCAATGCCCAGCGGGGTAATGTGAAGATCGCTGTTTCCTAACTGCCGTGTCTGCATTCAACCATCAGACTAGCAGCAACTCGGCGATCGCCCAGATTGATACGATAAAGGTATGGCCTGGTAACGTAACCTACTTGTTCCACTAACCTCTCATCACACCAACATCCCCTTTACATCTACCACCGCCTCAGTAATCTGCCCCAGGTAGCGTCCATCACACACCACATCCGCGGCAATCGCGAATCGCGGAGCCGGAGCGGCCCAGTCCTTTGGGATCGACACTTTGATCGTTGCCGTCGTCTTCCCGCGGGCCGGTACCGTCAACTTCACCGTGTCGGGCGTGACGCTCCATTCTGAGGGGCCGATCAGTCCCGCTTCGATCTTCATGGGCGAGTTCTTGTAATTCTGCACATGGATGGTTATGTCCTGCGCCTCGCCTGGACCGATCAGGATCTGATACGGGTACAGCCGCACCCACGACGGGTCGAGTCCAAAGTCGGTCTGGCCTTCCGGGAGTACATCGAAGAAGAACTGCTGTTGTTTGCGGAACTTCTGCTCGGTAGCCAGCAGAATGGACCGGTCTACCGGATACGCTTTCCCGTGACCGGGGCAGATCATGTTGGGTTCACGCTCGATCATGTTGCGCACCGATTTCAGGTGCGAGTCGTTTTCGACGTGATTGCGGAAGATAAGGTTGTGACGCAGCGTGCCGTCCTGCAGCGGGTTCGGGAAGAAGGCATCGCCGGTGAACGCGACCTTTTGCCCGTCGATGGTCGTGAATAGCGCCATCTGGTATTCGGTATGGCCCGGCGAGTGTTTGATCTCGAACTCATACTCTTCCCACTTGAACCGCTCGCCGTCTTTGAACGCGCGGCTCACCTTGAACGGTTCGCCAAGGATGCACCCCAAGTTGTAGCCTCGGGGATTCTCAAACACGTCGACCATGTTTTCGTAACACCAGACCTTCGTGTTGTGATGCCGGATCAGGTGCGGAAACCCGTTCATGTGATCGTCGTGCATGTGGCTGGGCATCGCCACATCCACCGACTTCAGGCCGTAGTCGCGTTTCAGTCGCTCAATGTTGTGTTCAACAAACCGGATGCGGTGCGTGGGCGCCGTCGCGCGTTCGAAGTTGCCGAAGTGGATACCCGAGGCTGAGCCATAATCGATGAACAGCGCCTTGCCGGAATTCGACAGCAGCGCATAAAAGGACGATGTCGTCTGGAAGTGGCAGATCAGGTGCGGCGTCACCGCATAGGGCATGCCTTCTTCCGAAGGGGCATTGCCGGTTTGGAACCGGTAGTATGCCGTCAGTTTCTCGATGGTCTGGCGTATACCGGCGCCCGGGTCCGGCAGCGGTTCACCGTGCGATGGGCACAGCAGTTCCGGTTTCATTTCGGCTAATCGCGCCAGCGAATAGATCCCTAAATCGATGCCCTCGCTACCACCGTAGTTCACCTGGGTGTCGTAGAGGTTCTGGATCTTTCCCGGCGCGTACATCAGGTCGCCGGAGAATGCCGTCTTCTTCCCATCGATCGTTGCCACCAGCGTGATCGAGCCTAGCGTGTGCCCCGGCGTAGGTAGGACGTAGAAGTCGAGGTTCTGCCACTTGAACGTCGAATAGTCCTGCAGCACCTTCGCCACCGGAATGTTCTCGGTTAGCGTGTTGAAGTCGTTCCGTACGTAATAGAGGTGGAATATACGGCGATTGCGCCAGAAGTTCTGGGCATCCGCAAACAGGTGGCTTTCGTGCGCGGGGACCGCAATCGCGATCTTGCGTGCCGCGGCTTTGTGATCGCCCTGGCACTGGTCGCGGTGGTGGTGTGTGTGCAGAATCCAGTCCACCTGGGTTATTCCCATCCTGTTCAAGTGGTCCAAAACCTTACCTGATCCAAAATCGATCAAGACCGCCCGTGTCCCGGATTTGACGATGTAAACGCTGCACGTATCTTCGAACCGGTACAGATTGTCAGAGATCCTGACGGGGGCGCCGCCGGGCGCGAACTTCGTTTGGCGAAAGGGCTTCGCCTGTTTTTCGGTGGTGGCAGGCGCCGGGGCGGCTGCGGCAGGGGTAGCGGCGAGGGAGGCTGATTTCAGGAACTGGCGGCGGGAGTTGTGGGACATGGCCATATAGTAGTCCCGTGAGCGGCCGGAGGGAAGGGCGGGTGCGAAGTTCCTGGGTGCGGAGATGCACCGCAACTAACCTCATCGGCGGTCTGCTAATCTAGTGATAAGGTATATTTTATCCATGGCAAAGCCCGCATTTGCGACCGGCGCGCAGGTTGAGCACCCCAAGTTCGGACTTGGCAGCGTAATTTCCTGCAATGACGAACATATCGTGATCAAATTCGACGATCACGGCGAAAAGAAGTTCGTGTCGTCGATCGCGGTCCCGAACCTGAAGAAGAGCGACCGTCAGCCACCCGCCGAAAAGAAGCGGGGCGGCAAGAAGAAAGCCGCCACCCCGGCATCGTAGAGTCGCGGTCCGGCTTAGGGCTGGATAATCACCTTCATCAATCCCGCTTCTTTGCCGTACAGGCGCTCGAACCAAGACGGTCCCTCGAGCAGCGGAGCTTTCGCCGAAATGATGGGGTCGACCTGAATGGCCCCGCGCGCCAACAGATCGATACACTGCGGATACTCACCATTCGACGCGCATGATCCATAGAGCGTAATCTCACGAGTCACCACCACCTGCAGCGGTAACTCCACCTGCGGGGTAATGTTGCCAATCAACGACACGCTGCCGCCCTTGCGGATCGCACCCAGACAGGCCTTGATCGGCGAGGTCGCGCCCACGGCGTCCACCGCGCAATCCGCACCCGTGCCATCAGTAAGCGCGAGTACCTCTTTGGTGATGTCGTCGCGCTTGGGGTTGAAAGCATAGTCGGCGCCCAACTGCTTGGCCAATTCGAGCTTGTTGTCTTCGAGATCCACCGCGATGATCTTGCCCGCGCCCGAATTTCGGAGCACCTGCACCACCAGCAAACCGATCATGCCGGAGCCGACAACCACCGCCGAATCGCCCAAACGTAGCGGCAATCGGCCCACGCCGTGCACCGCCACGGAGATGGCTTCGATCATCGCGGCGTGTTCAAACGGAACCGATTCGGGCAGCTTGTAGGAGATGCGGGCGGGTACGGTGACGTACTCGGCGAAGGCGCCGTGACGGCGGAAGTCCGGTGTGGAAACGCCCAGGACCTGGCGGTTGTCGCACAGGTTGATCTGCCCGCGGCAGCAGAATTTGCAGCAACCGCACGACACGGTCGAGTCGAACGTGACCCGGTCGCCGGCGGCGAAGTTCTTCACGTTTGCGCCGACAGCCTCTACCACGCCGGCCGCTTCGTGTCCCATCACGATCGGAGGAAGGCGGCGTCCGGTGGAACCGTCGTAGCCGTGCACGTCCGACCCGCAGATGCCGCACGCCTTCACGCGAACCAGCAGATCGTCTGGTCCGTAGCCCGGCACCGGCATATCGGCCACTTCGAGCGACCTATATTCCCGCATCAAGAGCGCTTTCATAATCCCTCAGGATATCGAAGTGGCGGTAAGATCCGAAAAATGCCCTTTGTGGCCCGTGGACGCAGCTTCCGACTCCTGACTCCCGACTTATGACTCCGCAAGACGCCCACGTCCACTCATCTCAAAAGATGTACTTCAGGCCGAACTGCACCACGCGTTCGGTCTGGCGGAAGCCGAAGTCGCTCGCCGAGGTGACCTTGCCGGCGGTGGGGTTTAGGATGCGCCCGGCCGCATCGCGAACGGCGGGCTGCAATACCGGATCGTCAAACTGGGCGTGGTTGAAGAAGTTGAACAACTCCGCGCGGAACTGCACCCGGTGGCGTTCGGTGAGATAGAAGTTCTTCGAGAAGTTGACGTCCCAGTTATTAACGCCGCTGCCCTGAATGATGCCCTTGCCGGCATTGCCGAAGCGCCCGGGCGTGGCGTTGGCGATGGCCTCGGTGTCGAACCAGCGGTCGATGGTGCGGTCGCCTCGCGACAGGTTGGGATTGCGCAGCACGTCGGGCCGCGTGCCGGTGTTCTGGACGTTGAAGTTGCCGGGGGTGAGGTAGGCGCCGACGTAGGCGGTCCACACCGGGGCAATCTGCCAACCGCCCAGGAGCAGACGAAGAGGTAACCGCGAACTCTTGAAAATCGGCGGTTCGTAGACGGCGCTGAAGTTCAGTTGGTGCGGCCGGTCGAAGACCGCAGGCCCTTTGTTGTCTTTCAAATTGCGGATGGTATTGGGCCCAAACGAGCCGGCGCCGACGGCGATACCGACGGTGGTCGCCTCAACGTCCGTCAACGTTTTAGAGAATGTGTAGTTGGTGAGGAAGGTCAGGCCGTTGGAATACCGGCGTTCCAGGCGCGTGGTGAGGGCGTGGTAGTTGCCGGCAGCGCGCGATTCGAGCACGTTGACGGCGGCCAGGTTGGGCCACGGGAAAATCTGCCGGAAATCGGGCGGCTGGGGCGGGTTGGGAAAGATTTCGTTGTAGTTGAGCTGTGTGCCGAGGCGCGTGCTTTTCGAGCCGCGATAGGCCACTTCCCACAGCGTATTCTTGGTGACCAGTTTCTGAATGCTGAGGTTCCACTGCTGCACATAGGCATCGCGGAAGTTGCGATCGACGCCGGCGCGCGTCTGGTTGGCCAAACGGTCTGCGCCGACCAGCGGAGCGTCGGCGGTGAATTCAGGCAGAGGACTCGTTGTGCTGGCGGGCCGATACACGCGAGTGACCTGGAAGGCAAACGGGTCCTGGAAGCCGCGTGAACGGAAGTCGCCGCCGATCGGCGGGTTGTAGTAGATGCCGTACGCGCCGCGGACCACCAACGAATCGTTGCCGAGTGCGCGCCACGCAAAACCGAACCGCGGACCGAAGTTATTGCGGTCGGGATTCATGAGGCTGCGTGGTGTGCCGTTCTGGCCCGGCAGCAACTGCTGGCCCGTGTTGAGGTCGAATGTGGCGATGCGGTCGAACAGGTCGATCGGTTTGCCGAAGTATTCCCAACGGAGACCGATGTTGAGCGTGAGGTTGGGGTTAACGCGCCAATCGTCCTGCACATACAGGCCAAGGTTGGAGTAGCGCATACGCTGCTCGTAGGGAGTCGTCTGGACGTTGTAGGTGGCGGGATAGCCCAACAACAGGTCGGCGATCGCCGCCTGGCGTGTTGGCGTGCCGACTGGAACAGGACTGGTGTAGACCCCGGTGAATGCGTAGTTGCCGTTCGGGGCGCCCCACTGCGTGGAGTTCAACTGCTTGCGTTGATAGGTGCCGCCCATCTTGACCGTGTGCTTGCCGAGCATGAGCGACAGGTTGTCCACCACCTGCGCCGATTGCGTAATCCACTGGAAGAACGCGTTGTTTGTGGAAAAGCCGGCCTGTGGGAAGCCTGAGATGGTGACGGCGGGAGCGCCATAGGTGAGCGGCTGCGTGGGCACGCCCTGAATGCCCAACTCCTTCACCCAATCGCGCTTGAACGAATCGTCGGAGTTGCGGATGCGGTTCATGCGGACAAACCCGACGTTCACCTCATTCACAATGCGCGAACTGAAAATGTGCGTGTCGCCGAGCGTGTGCTGAACGTGGCGCTCGGTCTGTACCGCGTCGTACTTGAACGTCTGTGTCAGCGCCTGGCCGGGACCGATGTCGCTCGGCTCGTTCACCGTAGTGCGCCAGAACAGGTTGTTGGCATTCGACAGGCGGTGGTCGACGCGGAACGACGGTACCGAGAAGTCGAACTTGCGCAGCGGAGCGTTGACGTAGTTACGCGCCGGGTCGGTGCTGTTGGCAACCGGGTAGAGAGCCAAAAGCCCACGCCCAACGGAGCTGATGCGGCTTTCAGGAATTCGATTATTGGGGAACGGCGTCTTGGTGAACGGGTCAACCACTGGGGTGACGACGTTGCTGAAGTCGCCCGTCCGTTCCTGGGCCGTAGGAACGATGGCCGTGCTGGTGGTGCCATTGCGCTGGCGCTGCCACTCCCAGCTGAAAAGGAAAAACGTCCGGTCTTTGCCGTTATAGATCTTCGGGATCAGTACCGGGCCGTTGCCCACGAAACCGAACTGGTTGCGCTTGTTGGGGGCCGAGCGCCCGGTTACGTCGAAGAAGTTGCGTGAATCGAAGCGGTCATTCCTCAGGAACTCGAAAGCGGAGCCGTGAAAGTCGTTAGTGCCGCGGCGGGTGACGACGTTGACGAAAGCGCCGGAGTTGCCGCCGAACTCGGCCGAGGCGCCTGAGGTCAACACGCGGAACTCGGCCACCGATTCGAGCGAGGGGATCGCGTAGGGGTAGTTGTTCAACTCCATGCCGCTGATCTCAATTCCGTCGACGATCACGGTGCTGGTGTTGTCGCGCTGCCCGCCCGCGGAAAACGCGGGTCCGTAGTTGGCCTGGCGCTGTGTCGCGCTGGCGCGTCCGGCGGTGACAATGCCGGACGACAGAAACGCCAGTTGCATGAAGTTGCGGCCGTTGAGCGGCAGTTCGCGCACGCGCTTCTCGTCGATCACCTGCGCCAGACTGGCTTCGCTCGCCTGTACCTGCGCGGCGGACGCTTCAACCGTCACCGCTTCACTCACTTGCCCCACCGTCAGTTTCAAGTCGAGTTGTAGGGTTTGCGCCACCGTTAGCTGCACGTCTTTGATCTCTTCGCGCTTGAAGCCCGCCATTTCCACGACAAGCTTGTAACTGCCGCGGGGCAGCGCCCGGAATTCGTAAATGCCGGAAGGATTCGTCATCTGGTCGCGCGTCTGATTTGTCTCCTCCTGCGTGAGAGACACTTTGGCGCCCGCTACGGCAGCGCCGCTTGAGTCCGTGATCGAACCTGAAATGACACCACTGGCTGTTTGGGCCGCTAGCGGCGCCAAACTGATGAGAGAAAATAGTACCAAAGCGGATATTGTTCGCATTCCCTTGCTAACTCCTGATCGCAATCGGTTAGGGTCTCACCCGCGACCCGACGGACGTCCACACGTGGAACGTACCGGGTAGCGGCCACTATACACCAAACAGGAGATGTCGGTGAAGACGTGGGAAAGATTGTTTCGAGGCGCGCCGCAATCAAACACCGTACGATCCACGGCGACAGCAAGCGGGACATAGCGCACCACGTCGAAATGTCCCCGCCGGACTCATCCCACCTGAGCGAGGATAGTCCTTATGAAGCGAAGAGAGTTTGTCGCCGGTCCGCTGGCGGTCTCCGCCGTGGCCGGTAGTTCCGTAATGGCGCAAGCAACACCGGTGTACGACACGGTGCTCAAGGGTGGGCATGTGATCGACCTGGCGAACCAGATCAATCAGCCGATGGATGTGGCGGTGCTTGACGGCAAGATTGCGAAGGTCGACCGCAACATTCCGGGTTCGGCGGCGAAGAAGGCGGTGAACGTTGCCGGCTATTACGTCACGCCGGGGCTGATCGATCTGCATATCTGCTGCTTCTACACGCGGCTCGACCTGACCCCTTCAGTAATTGCGGACCACCATTGCCTGCCTTCAGGTGTAACTACGACCTGTGACGGGGGCACCGCCGGGGCGGACAGCTTTGAGGATTTCAAGAAGATTATCGGCCGCTCGAAGATGCGCATCCTCTCGTTTCTCAATATCGCCGCGCCGGGCGCCCAAGCGGGAGGAGCGGAGCAGGACCCGGCGCAGTTCAAGGTGCAACTGGCGGCCGAGACCGCAAAAAAGTATCCGCAGTTGATTGTCGGGTTCAAAACCGGGCACTATGGCGGCAAGTTCAGTGAGACGCGCCCCCCGTGGGCGTCGATGGATGCGGTGCTCGAAGCAGGCCGGTTAACCAATCTGCCCATTTTGGCGGACTTCACGCCGCAGCCGGCGCAGGGTAAATTCCCCGCGAGAAGCTATCGCGAGTTTCTGCTCGAAAAGATGCGGCCAGGCGACATCGTGACACACTGCCTGGCAGACCGGTATGCGTTTCTGCAGGCCGATGGCACGCTCAATCCGGACGTGAACAAAGCGCGGGCGCGCGGCGTAAAGTTCGATTTGGGGCATGCGGCCGGCAGTTTTTCGTTCCGCCGCGTGATCCCCGCTATTGAACAGGGCTTCATCCCCGATTCAATTAGCGCCGACTTGTTCGCCGACACGCCCTACACCGTCGGCATCAACCTCGCTTACGTGATGTCGAAGTTCCTGGCCTTGGGTGTGCCGTTTGAAGAAATCCTCCGCCGCACGACCGTATTTCCCGCGCAGATGATCAAGCGACCGGAACTCGGCAATCTCAGCGTCGGCTCCACCGCCGATGTGGCCGTATTGGAGATCCGGAAAGGCAAGTTTGCCTACCTCGGATCGTTCGGCGGCAAGGTGGAAGGCAACCGGAAGATCGAATGCGTGATGACGATGGTCGGCGGCAAAATCCTCTACGACCATCCGTATGGCTTGAGCGTGCCCAATTGGAAAGACATTCCCAAGGATTCGAAGTATTGGGCGGATACGACCCAACAGAAGTTTTGAGGCCGGCGTGTGCGTCACCCCCGCCACGCGTCGATGATCGTTTCGACTGCCGCGTAAACGCGGTCGCGGGCATCCACACGGTCGACTCCTTTTCCCAGCAGTTCGTCGTAGTTCGTGTGCCGGTGGCGAACCGCGGCGCGCACCGCAAGGGTCAGGGCCTGTTCCTCCAGTTTGCGGCCGGCGGCGCTTCGCCCGACACGGCCGCTGCCGCGCTGAGCGGTGTGCTTTGCAATCTCCTGCACTTCGGCACGCGGGCACCTCGGAAACAGCGCCGCGATCTGCTTAGACATCTCTTCGACAAGAAGCCGGTCCTCTTTCTGGCGCCGCTCAGCGCCTCTTACTCGGGCAATCGCACGCTCCTCCGCATCTTCTTCGCAACTCGCCTCAGCCTTCTCGATAGCGGCGGGTTCGGCGAGAATGCCCTGGCGCTCGTACCGGTTTCGCGAGCGGCTGAACCGGACCACCGTGGCCACCTTGCTGCTGAACTTGGTGGCCCTTCGCGTGAGCGCGGTGTTGCCGGCCGGGAGAAATTCCAGATCGTCCAGTTGCGCGCAAGCCAGGCACAACGGCTGGCCCGCTTCCATCATCAGGAACGACTCCTTGAAAATCTCCGTGCCGCATTCGGAGCATTCGGAATCGCGAACAACCTGAAAAATCACGGCCCGCGGCGTCTCTTCCAGTTTTTCCTGCAGTTTGCGCTGCTTTTGTTCAGAAAGGACGGGCGACACATAATGCGTGCGATAGTTGCGTTCGATGTCGCGGTCGCCGCTCGTGCTGAACTGCAGGTCGATCGAACCGCCGCGCGTGCGGCGAACGTAGCGGGTTTCGCTAGGCTTCAGCCCCTTGTCGCTGGCCCACGCGCGGAAGAACTTCATGGCGAGCGTGATTTTGTTCAGATTCGTCTGGATGACCTGTTCCAAAGGGCCGGCCTGCCCTCTTCGCCAGGCTTCGAGATTCGAATGTTGCAGCCAGCCGATACCGGTCAGCACATCAATGGCGGAGACGTAGTTATGATGGGCGAGCGCCGCTTCTGCGGCCACCGCCACGCGGTGCTCCAACTTCTCCTTAGGCGTATTCAACGAACGGCCGCCGCTTGTCTTCTTTGAATCGATTTCTGTTTCCATGACGGGCTCCCCTTACGTGTGCGCTTCCTAAAACGCATGATGCCACAGGTCAGGCGCCCACAAACCGGCACGACAGTTTCAATGCCGCCTCCAGGCGCCGCATATACTCGCGTGCCTGGATCTCAATTGCCCCCAAACTTCGTAAGTGCGGTGTCAGGTACTGCACCTCCAGTAGGTCGAACCCGCGCTCGCGCAGGCGAGTTACTAAGTAGCTTAGGGCGGCCTTCGACATATCCCGCTCGCGGTGAAACTTCGATTCCGCGAAAAACGCGCCGCCGATCTGCACTCCGTAGACGCCGCCCGCCAACCGGTTGTCCATCCAAACCTCCACCGAATGCGCGTGGCCGCGGCGGTGCAGCTCTTCGTAAGTTTCACGGATTTCGTCGGTAATCCAGGTCTCGTGACCATCGCGCTCGCCGCAGGCGCGGATCACATCGCCGAACGCGTCGTCGAAGCTGACCCGGAATCGCGCCTGGCGCAGCGTGCGTGCCAATGACCGCGACACGTGAAATCCGTCGAGCGGAATAATCGCCCGCGGATTCGGCGAGTGCCAGGTGACGATACCGAAACCAGGGTTGCCCATCGGGAACAGTCCCTTCGCATAATTCTCCAGCACCATCTCGGGCGTAACTTCCCGCGTGGCAAACCGTACGTCCAAAACTGCTTACCCCAAAACGATCTTACTTCGTGCGGAGCGCCGCCGGCACCTGATAATCCCTTCCGGCGTAGTGCATTTCTTCCGCGGCTTTGTATTGCGTATCTTTGGCGCAAACCGTGCCTAGGCCGCGAACGTTCGTCTCGACCAGTTTGTTCACGCTGGCCTCGTCAACGCGTTCGAGCAGGGGCAGTTTGCGGTTCGTCTCGTCCAGCCGTTGTTTGATGCGATGCGCCAGGCTGTAGTTGATGGTTTTGAGCGATTGCGCGGCGCGGATCTTCTTGTCGAGCGTGGCCGCGATGTCTTTCGTCACCGGCTGCGGCACGAACGTGGCGGTGGACTCCGCCTCGCGCCGCCGCGGGTCGAACGGCTGGGCATAGTAGTAAAGCTCCGGCGTGACGTGTGTCTCGACGCCCACCACGGCCAGCGGCGGCTGGTGATTCTTCAACCCTGCCACGCGGCGCGCTTCTTCCGCTGCCATGCCCGTGTAATACCGGTCGAGCACCTCGACATATTCGGCGTACGGATTGGGAATGAACATCGCATCGGGCTTATGCACGCGGACGTAGAACATGATGCGGTCGCGTAACTCGGTCGGTGAAACCCCCGCTAACTCACCGGCCCGATAGCCTAGTGAAACTACTTTCTCGATACCCAGGATCTTAGCCGCCGCTTCGCTTTCCTGCTTCACGCGGCGGGCGGTCTCTTCCGCATCGAGCTGCCACGAGTCTTTGTCGTCGTTGGTGACGCGGATCAGAATCGCCTTGTCGCCATTCGCGATCATCCCGGCTAGCGTCCCTCCCGCCGATAGGATGTAATCGGACGCATCGGCCGTCACCACCAGAATCGTCTTCGCCGGCGCCGGCGCGCCGAGCAACAGCCCCAACACAATCATTCGCAGCATCACTTCTTCACCACGTTCGCTTCCAAATAGCCTTTCAATCCGGGCACATGATCGAACTCATTCCAGAACCAGTAGACCTCGGCGTATTTCACGCCGTTCTCCGTTCCCCGCTTGCGCGAAATCCAGTTCATGTACCATTCCTCGATAATCACCGCCGCTTCCTGATCGGTTTTGCCGTCCAATTCGGGAATCGTCAGCCCCTGCTTTTCTAACTGCGCCCGGACGCTGCGCGCCATGCCGGGATGCGCATATACGTTGCGGTGCGTCGAGTAAGCCTTCTCTTTTTTCTGCACCTGGCTTTCCGATAACTCCACCGCGCAGTTCGCATGATGCCCACGCCCGTAATCGACCCGAGCCTTCAGAAACATATACGACACCCGGTGCGGTTTAAGACCGACCGCGAAGTGTTCCGGGTGAACGTTCTCAAGCCCGGCCATCCACACCGCTTCAGCCGACGCCCGCGCCACCTTGCGATGGTCCGGATTGCGGTCGTAGTGCGCCCACGGATCGTGCCCTAGCACCAGGTCCGGCTTATGCTTCCGGATCAGCAGGATCAACTGCGCACGCAGTTCCTCGAGCGGCGCCGCGTCCATATAGTCGTTTCGCCAGCCGAGCGAATACACGCCTTTTATCCCCAACACCGCGGTTGCGGCTTCGCTTTCCCGCAGGTTGATCATGTCGTTGTGCGGATAGCCGGACGACCCGTCTTTTTCGTCGTTAGACGACCGTACGTACCAGCCCTGCCACCCCGCTTCGGTCAGCTTCGCGATCAGCCCACCCATACCGTAATCGGTGGTGTGGTCGTCATGATGCGGCTGCAGCACCATAAAGGTCTTGCCCGGCGGCAATTGCGCCAACGGCAGTGCCGCGGCCAGCGCCAACACCGCCGCCATCATGGCAACACCGCCTTCAGCCCCGGCACAAAGTCCCACTCACCGCGATAGAACATCTTCTCCACGCCATATTCAGCGGCGGGCAGCGTAGGCGGGTCGGGTGCCTTGCCGCGAACGTTCGTGTGCGCCCACCAAGCCAGGCCTTTCTTCTTCAGTTGCGAATCGGTCAGCTTCACGCTGAAGTTCGGCGTGTGCCCAAGGCCATAATCGTCGCGCTGGCCGTAGTACACGTGCGGCACACGATATGGCTTCAGCCCCAGTTCCGCATGCTCCGGATTGACGTTCGCCAAACCGGACAGCCAAAGCGCCTCGCCAATGGCGCGGCCCACTTTCCGATGGTCCGGATTGCGATCGTAGTGGCCCCACGGGTTGTACGTCATCACGACATCCGGCCGAAACTTCCTCAGCAGCAATATGTAGTGTGCGCGCACTTCCTTCAGCGGCACCGAATCCATGTGATCGTTTCGCCAGTTCAGGCTGATCACGTCTTTCAACCCGATATGAGCCGCCGCTGCCCGCGCTTCTTTCAGATTGACTTGATCGCCGCCGCCCCAGCCGAGTTTCAGGTTGCTGTCCTTTTCGTCGTTGGTCGTACGGACGAAATATCCGGTCCAGCCCTCCTCCACCAGCTTTGACGCGAAGCCTGAAAAGCCCCACCACCACGTGTGGTCGTCATGGTGGGCCATGATGATCAAAAACGTCTTCGACGGCGGCTGTTGGGCGGCCGTTGTCGCCACCAGCAGGAACAGCAGTCCCATCGCATGATAAACTGTCCGCTTTCCAATGCGGTTTTTGTTTGCTTTGCTCTTGGTCACGTCTTTGTTCGCACAGGATCGCCGCATACTCGTCGTCACGGCGTCATCCGGCGATTATATCTTTGGTGCGGGCGGAACGCTTGCCAAATTCATCCGTGACGGTTGGCGGGTGGACGTCGCGCAGTTCGGAAACGACGAAAAACAGTCGCTCGGCTTGACTCAGGCGCAGACTCGTCTGGCCAATGTTCAGGAGGGTAAAGCGGCCGCGAAACTGCTGGGCGTCAAAGATACCGTCAACATGGATTTCAAATCCGGCGAGATCGCCTACGTTTCGACCACTGAGATGCGCAACCAGTTGTTCGCGCTCATCCGTGGGATCAGGCCGCAGATAATCTTCATCCCCGACCCTTACGTGCACTACCAAAACGATAGCGACCTGATCACTGTCGGCCGCATGGCCGAAGAGGCGTGGGGCTATTCGAGTGGTTCGATGTTCGGCAACGAACTGACACGCATGGGGCTGAAGCCGTACGGCGCACCCGAGGTCTTCTTCTACGCGCCTTACCGGCCATACCGCAAGGGCGAAGGCGGTGCGGGCCGCGCGAAATTCGTGGCCATTGATGTTGCCGAAACAATGGAGCATAAGTTGGGTGCGCTCGAGTTGCTGCTCACTCACAACCGGACCTGGGTGGCCAATCGTACCCAGCTACAGCCCGATCAGAGCGTATCCGCTTACGTTCGCGCTTTTGCCACAGAGATGGCTAAAAAAATCGGTGCCAGGCACGGGTTTCAATTTGGAGAGGAGTTTAACCATGTCGGTCCGCGCCGCTAGCCTGTTTCTCGGATGCGCGCTGTTCGCGGCCGCCCAGACACCCGGACCTGTCTTGGTGATCACTGCCTCAGCCCGCGATTGCATTATGGGAGCCGGCGGCACGCTCGCCAACATGGCCCAGGAAGGCCGCGCGATCTACGTGGCCGTGATGACGAACGAAGAGAAGTCGTCAGTCGGGAAAGTTCCGGCCGATACTCGCATCGCCAACAACAGCGAAAGCGAGGCGGCCTTGAAGTTGTTAGGCGTCAAAGAAGTCATCAATCTAGGGCACAAGGCCGGCGAGTTAGGGTATATCTCCTCGAGCGAACTGCGCAATCAGGTGATGACGCTCACCCGTCTGTACAAGCCCGAAATCATGTTCTTCCCGGACTGGTACACACACTACCTCGGCGACCTCGACATCTGGTACACCGGCCACATGGCCGAAGAATCCCCCTATGGCGGTGGCAGCCTGTTTCTGCAGGAAATGACTTACCTCGGTCATCCCGGCGCCGCGGCTCGCCAGTATTACTTCTTCTCGCCCTACCGCCCCTACCGCGACAAAGAGGGCGGTGAGGGCAACGCCACCATGAAGCAGGTGGATGTTTCCGCGGCCATGGATAAGAAGATGACCGCTTTGGGCATGCTGAAAACCTCCAATGCCGCGTGGGCCGGCGAGTTGCGCGCGCGTTCCGGCCGCACGTTCCAGGACGAAAACTTCGTCAGCGCCTTTGCGAAAGAAATGGCGGAGACCATCGGCGCGAAGCACGGCATGCGCTTCGCGGAAGAGTTCAATCACCTGCGGCCCGTGCCCGGCCTGCCTGCGCACGTCCTCGAACACGCCCGAAAGAAGTGACCTGAAAGGAACGGCGAATCCCAACGGGTTATCGCCGCCGCCACGACGCAAACCGCATTCACTGTAAATGACGTCGCATGCCGGTTAAACTGATTCCGTGGCAATCACTCGTCGAAATCTGATTCTCGGTGCTCCCTTCGTTGTGGCGGCGGCCGCGCCCGCGGATGCAGTCCGCTTCGGTTGGATCGGCGTCGGCAACCGTGGTACGTCGCTGTTGCGCGCAGGGCTTGGAGTCGGAGCGATTGAGGTCACCGCGGTGTGCGACCTCGATCCGCAGAAGACCGGGCGCGCCGTCGACTTCGTCCAAACCGCCCGCTCCCGCAAACCTGCGGTCGTTACGGGAGGTCCCGATGAGTACAAGCGCCTGCTCGACCGTAAAGATGTCGATGCTGTGCTGATCGCGACCCCCATGCAGGAGCACGCCCGCATGGCGATTGACGCCCTGAAGGCCGGCAAGCATGTGATCAGCGAAGTACCCGCCGCTCTCACTGTTCAGGAATGTTGGGACCTCGTGCGTGCCGCCAAAGCGTCAAAGGCCACCTACATGATGGCCGAAAACGTCTGCTACTACGAAACCAACATGGCCGTGCTCAACATGGTCAAGCAAGGCCTGTTCGGCGAACTGACGTACGGAGAGTGCGGCTATGTTCACGACACGCGCTACCTGCAGTACACGCCTGAGGGCAAACTTACCTGGCGCGGCGAGCGTCTCAACCAGCCCGGCAATCGCTACCCGACCCACGCCATCGGCCCGGTTTCCCATTGGATGGACATCAATCGCAGCGATCGCTTCGTCTCCATCGCTTCCCAATCCAGCCGCGCCGCGGGTTTGGCCGACTATGTGAAGAAGAAGTTCGGCGCTGACTCTCCGCTGATGAAGATGCCGATGGCCGGCGACTCGAACATCTCTCTGCTTCGCACAGAAAAAGGCCGCCTCATCGAACTCCGTTACGACACCACTTCCCCACGGCCTCACCCCAGCACCACCTATCACAACTTACAGGGCACCCAAGGCTCCTACCGCGACGAAGAGAATCGACAGGACATCTGGCTCGAATCGCGGTCGCCCAAGGTTGAATGGGAAGACTTTAAGAAGTATCTGGCCGAGTTCCAGCATCCGCTCTGGAAGAAGCAGACCGGCGATCAGTACACCATGCACCGCGGCGCCGACCAGTTGATGCTCCGCGACTTCGCCAACGTCTTCCAGGAGAAACGCGAAAGCCCCGTTACTGTGCTCGATGCCGCAGCCTGGAGCGCCATCCTCGAGCTATCCGCCACGAGCGTTGAAGCCGGCGGAGCGCCGCAGCAATTCCCGGACTTCGCACGTGCCTAAGCGGGATCACGCCATGACCAGACGCGAATGTGTCCAAACGGGTGGCGCCGCCCTTCAGTTCACGTAAGCCCCGATAGGCCGCTGATCTAAAATTGAAGTGCCATGGCCCCCCTCGCATGGGTCCTTCTGCTTGCCGCCGCGCTTCCGCAACCGCGCCTGCTGTGGGACGGTCCTGGCGCTACCCACCTCGGTTCCCCTTCACCCGACGGCCGCTACCTGACAGGCGTCGACCCTGACAGCGGCGATCTCATCCTGCGCGACCTTGCCTCTCAATCCACCCGCAAACTTACCGGCAAACCGGTTCGATCGCGAGAGTTTGCCTATTTCTCCGTCGTCTCCCGCGACTCGCGCACCGTTGCCTACGCCTGGTTCAACACCGAAGGCTTTTACGAGCTCCGTATCATCCCCATAAACGGCGGGGCGCCACGCACCCTTTATCGCAACGAAGAAGCAGGGTTCGTCCAACCCACGGCCTTTTCGCACGACGGCAAGTCGATCGTCACCCTTTTATTTCGCCGCGATAACATCAGCCAGATCGCGCTCATCGACAGCGCCACCGGCGCCGCCAAGATCCTCAAGTCGCTTAACTGGATCTATCCCAAGCGCATGGATATCTCCCCCGACGGCCGCACGCTTGTCTACGACAGCTTCTCGCGCGATGGCGCGGCCGACCGCGACATCTACCTTCTGTCGCTCGATGGTGCGCGCGAAATCAAACTAACCACCGGTCCGGCAGAAGATGTTTTTCCTTTGTTCGACCTGACTGGCAAGAGAGTCTTCTTCTCGTCCGACCGATCCGGCGCCCCCGCCCTGTTTTCTACAACGATCCACGACCCGCAACCCGTCCTTGTTCTCGACAAACTTGGCCGCTTCCTGCCGCTTGCCATCCGCACACCAGGCGACCTCGTCTACGCAACACGCACTGGTGGCTCACATATCTACCAGGCCACGCTCGACACCGCCGCCCGTCGCCTCACGGAACTCCCCCAGGCCGTTGGCGAAGGCTGGTCGCCCGTCTGGTCGCCCGATGGGCGAACGCTCGCCTGGCTGGGCCGCCGCGCCGGAGAAAACTTCGGGACCGATTCCCGCTTCGTCGCCACGCGCGACACCTCTACCGGCGCAAACAAGATCTACGACACGCACCTGGCCCACATGGAGCGCCTGGCGTTCCGCAACGCCGGCCTGCTCATCAGCGGTAGCGACGGCAAGGGTCGCGGCGGCCTGTTCCAACTCGACCCTGCTAACGACACCGCGCGCCCGCTCACTCGCGACCATGCCGCGCCACACCGCGGCTTCCCCGCTGCGGGACCATTCTGGGCCAACGGCAATCAAATCTTCAAAGGTGACCAGCCGGTCTTTACCCTCCCCGCCGAAATTCTTACGCTTGCCGTTTCCGCAAAAAACCGCATCGCCGCCGCTACCGGCAAAGGGCTCTATGTCGACGCCAAACCCATCCTCACATCACCGGTGAACGCCGTTATATGGCACCCCGATAATGAGCACCTGCTTTACTCAGGCCACGATGGTCTTTTCCTCCTCCACCTGCCATCGTTAACCGCAACCAGGCTTCTCCAAACCACCGACCCCGTGGATAGCCTCACCCTCCATCCCGACGGCCGCCAGCTACTGTTTGCCTCCGGCCGCGCGCGCACGCAAATCTGGGCCGTCCAACCATGACCGTCCTCGTACTCGCCCTGCAGCTATCCGTCCCATTAGGTCTCGACGCGTATATCCCCACGCCCGAAACGAACCCGATCACGCGCGACATGGCCTTCCTCGGCAAGCGCCTTTTCTTCGACACGGCCCTCTCCCGCGACCGTACCGTATCCTGCGCCACCTGCCATCAACCCGACTACGCCTTCGCCGACCCGCACCCGCGCGCCATCGGCCTCGATGGACGCAAAGGTCCGCGCCGCACGCCCACAATCCTCAACCGCGGCTACGGCAAAGCGTTCTTTTGGGATGGCCGCGCGGCGACTCTGGAAGATCAGGTGCTCGGGCCCATCCGGAATCCCGACGAGATGGGCATGACCGTCGAAGCGGTGCTTGCGCGCATCCCCAATCTCACGCGCGACACTCTCAGCCGCGCTCTCGCTACCTACGTGCGCACCGTCCTTGCCGGCAACTCCCCCTACGACCGTTATATCCAAGGCGACAAGTCCGCCCTCACCGCCCAGCAAATCGCCGGCCTGAAACTCTTCCGGGCAAAAGCCAACTGCGTCGCTTGCCATGTCGGTCCAAACCTCACCGACGAACGCTTTCACAACACCGGCGCCGGCGCCGCCGCGGACCACGGACGCTTCACCGTCACCCGCCACGAAGAAGATCGCGCTGCTTTCAAAACGCCAACCCTCCGCCAGATCGCCGTCCGCGCACCCTATATGCACGATGGCAGCCTGCGCACGCTCGAAGAGGTCATCGATTTCTACGACAAAGCCGAACCCAAACCCGGCCTCGATCCCGAGATCCGTCCCCTCCATCTGACGCCCCAAGAAAAGGCCGCCCTGGCCGCCTTCTTGCAGTCGCTCTCCGGCGTCGTCAAAGATGGATATGAATGATGCCCGAACCCAAGCCCGTCAGCGCATCCGCCTCCCAGTACACCGCCTGGGCCCAACCCAACGACGCCAATGCCCTCGGCACCCTCTTTGGCGGCAGGCTCATGCAGTGGGTCGACCTTGCTGCCGCCCTCGCCGCCGCACGCCACGCCCGCTGCACCGTGGTTACCGCCTCCGTCGACTCCATGACCTTCCTCCGCCCCATCCGCATCGGCCAACTCGTCATCCTCCGCAGTTCCGTCAATCGTGTATTCCGCACGTCGATGGAAGTCGGCGTAAAGGTCTATGTCGAAGACTTACACTCCGGCGATCGCGCCCACGTCTCCTCCGCTTACCTCACGTTTGTTGCCGTTAGCCCGGAAGGCCAACGCGTTCAACTCCCGCCCGTCCTGCCCGAAACCGAAGCGGAGAAACGCCGCTTCGCTGCCGCCGGCCACCGCCGCGAGTACCGCCTCCAATTACGTACACGCGAGTTAGAACACGAAAAGCAAACCAATTCCTAACTCATCGCCGAACGGCGCTACCTTCGGCATATGCGCAGTGCCGCACAAAACCCAGCCGCTCATAAACCCGTACCGCAGCCGCGTTCTGTTGGACGACATTCAACACCACCGTTTCAATCCCACCTCCCACTAACTCCCGTGCAACCGCGGACGTCACCGCTCCAGCCAGTCCCCGGCCGCGAGAGCCGCGATGGGTATAGACGTTCCCGATTGCTGCCGCACGTTCCTCACGAACCACCATGTGTGTGCCCGCCACGGCCACCAGCGCATCGCCTTCCCACACTCCGTAGAACACGCCGCTGCCCACCATCGCCGGAAAGAAGAAATCGGGCGACTCTCCAACTTCCGCGCCATCCGCATACAGCCGCTCAATCGCCCCGGCATCGCCCGCGCCAAGCCTGGCCACCGCAATCGAAGGCGCTGGTGGCTCACGCCGCAGCACCATCCGCCACATCGCCTTCTCGCGAACCACATACCGTCGCCGCAACTCAGCCAGCGCCGGTTCCTGCAATTGCAGGCTTACCTCGCGATCCTCAACCCCCGCCATCAACCGCGCCGCCGCTTCCCCGTCACCGCTCGCAAACAGGATCGGCAAGCTGTACTCGCGATGCAGCAGCACAAGCGATTCGCCGCCCACCCGCCACTCGGCATGCTGAGCATGCGGCGGATACAAATCGCCTAGCGCGTACGTGCACCATGCAGGGTCGCGCCGTAACAGTTCCCGAACCCGGTCCACTTACACCGCCGGCTTCAGTACCGTGCACACACTCGCGCACAACGGCCCGCCAATGTTAAACGTCGCCGCCGCCCGTGCGTTCTCCACCTGCAACGGCTCCGGCGCCTTCCCCAACAACTGCTGCGCGCTCCAGCCGATCATCGCGATGCCCGTCGCGCCGACAGGATGACCCTTCGCGATCAAACCGCCCGATGTATTGATGCCGCACTCGCCGTCCGCAGCAGCCTTGCCGTCCGCCCAGTACCGTGCGCCTTCGCCCACACCCGCCTTGCCGATCACTTCCGTCCCGATCGCGCCCATCACTGAGAAGCAATCGTGTACCTCGGCAACGTTCACATCCGCCGGCAGCAGTCCCGCCATCTCATACGCCTGCCGCATGGCCCTGTAAGCGCCCTTAGGCCGCAACACGTCGCGGCCGCCCTTCTTCAGCGGATCCACTGCCTGCCCGAAGCCCGCCAGTTCCACGCAATCTTCCTTCGCCACTCCCAGCTTCGACAGGCCTTCTTCCGTTGCCAGGATCAACCCGGCATATCCGTCCGTTATCTGCGAGCAATCGTAAGTCTTCAGCGGCAGCCCGTCCACCACATACCGGTTAAGCCCCTCGATCTTAGTAACGTCTTCCGCACTTACCTGCACCTTCTGCATTTGCGCGCACGAGTTATGCTTGGCGTTAGCGTATTCCTGCGCGACAATTTTCGCGAAATCCGCTTCCTTGGCCCCATGCTCCCGCATATACTCCTGCATCACTTCGGCAAACAAGTGCGGAAACACGAACACCTTGCCTTCGCGCTCGTCGGGATAGGAAAAATAGCCGAGCACCTTGCCGATCAGCTTGCCGTCCATCTTGCCTTCGGCGTCTCGCATCTTCTCGTAGCCAACCGCGATACCAGTATCGGCCAGCCCGGCCAATAACTTATGTGCCACCGATAACACCGCCTGCCCGCCCGACGCGCACGCGTTCTCCACGGCTTCCATCGGCTTGCTTTCGAGCCCCGGCACCTGCGCCATCAAACCCGCCAGCAGGCCCTGTTCGTTCAGCGTGAAGTTACACGCCGCGCCAATGCTGCCGCATTCCATCGCTTCAGCCGGCACGTCGATCTCGCGGCACGTCCCTTCCACGGCATTCCTGACAATCGCCGGAACCGTCATGTTCATCAGCTTCCCAAACCGCGATTGATGATATGCCGCTATGTACAACTTCTTCATAAGGCCTCCTCTGTCTTAGGTTCCCGTTACGATTCCGCCGTCTACGGAAAGCACCGTGCCCGTAACAAACGTCGCCGCGTCCGATGCCAGCCATACATAAGCGTTCGCGATATCCGCGGGCTCGCCCAACCGTCCGATCGGTGTGCGCGCCCTCATCGTATCCAGCGCCTTCGCCGGCATCCCTTTCACCATATCGGTCGCGATAAATCCCGGCGCTACCGCGTTCACGCGGATGTTGTACCGCCCCAACTCGCGCGCCCACACACGCGTCATCCCGATCACGCCCGCCTTCGACGCGACATAGTTCGTTTGCCCGAAATTCCCGTACAACCCGACAACGGACGAAGCGTTCAGCACCGCCCCGCCGCCGTTCCTGATCATGTGCGGAGCCACCGCGCGCGTACACACAAACACGCCGCGCAGATTGACGTCGATCACACTGTCGAACACCTCGTCCGTCATCGTGCCGAGCAGTTCGCCGTCCTTCACCTTCACCAGTTGCCCATCCCGCAATACGCCCGCGTTGTTCACCAACACCCACGGTGCGCCCAATTTCGCCACCACCTCGTCCACCGCCGCCTGCACCGCTTCGGCGTCCGTCACGTCCACCTGCTGCGCGATTCCCTGGCCGCCCGCCGCCTCCATCTCCGTCACCAGCGTCGCGTCCGTCTTCACATCCCACGCCGCCACCTTCGCGCCTTCGGCCGCGAACCGCAGCGATGTCGCCCGGCCGATGCCGGCGGCGCCGCCGGTCACAATCACCACCCGTCCCTGTAAACCCGTCTCGATCATTTACTATGCACCCGCAGCTATTATCGCGTGACACTTGCGCGCGATGGCCCACTCTTCCCTCGTCCGCACAACCAACACGCGCACCGCTGCGCCGTCTGCCGATACATCAGCGTCGTCCTTAGCGGAATCGTTCCTCTCTGCGTCGATCGCCACGCCCGCGAACCGGAACCGCTCACACGCTCCCGCACGCACCGCGGCTGCATTCTCGCCAATTCCGCCGGTAAACACGATCGCATCCGCACCGCCCGCGGACGCAAGCATGCCGCCCAGTTCTCGCGCTAACCGGTGGACATACATATCCCATGCGAGTTGTGCCCGCGAATCGCCCTCCGCCCGCGCCGCCTCAACCGTCCGCATATTCCCCGCCAGCCCCGAAATCCCCGCTACCCCCGATTCTTTGTTCAGAATCCGGTCCAGTTCTTCCGCCCCGTAACCGCAATTCCGCATCAGGTGGATCAGAATGCCCGGGTCCACTGATCCGCTCCGCGTCCCCATCATCAGCCCTTCGAGCGGCGTAAACCCCATCGTCGTATCGACGCTGCGCCCCTGCCGTACCGCCGCCAGCGACGATCCACCGCCCAGGTGGCATGTTACCAACCGTAACTCCTCGATTCGACGGCCAAGTAACTCCGCCGCCCGGCCCGCCACATACTCGTGACTTATCCCATGAAACCCAAACCGCCGGATGCCCTGCTCCCACCACGAATACGGCCCCGGATACGCCGCCGCATACTTCGGCATCGCCGAGTGGAACTCCGTATCGAACACCGCAACTTGCGGCAGCCCTGAACCGGACCTGCTTTCCACCGCCTCAATCGTCTGTAACTCCGTCCGGTTATGTTCGGGAGCTAACTCCGCCGTCCGCCGGATCTCCCGCTTTACCTCGTCGGTCACAACCACCGGCCGCAGAAATCGGCCGCCCTGCACCACGCGATGCCCAACGCAATCCACTGGACCGGCTCTCTCCAGCAGCTCCCCCACCGCTTCCTGCTCGACGTTCTCTCGCCACACCGCTTCCGGGGCCTTCAACGGAGCGCCCGCGCCCACCTCATACAGCGCGGCTTTCAGACTGCTCGACCCCGCATTAAACACAAGGGTCCGCATCGGTCGCGGTCCTAACTGCGCCACTGCCAGTCGCGGATCTCCGGCATATCTTCGCCGTGCTCCACAATGTACTGCTTGTGTGCAATCAGTAAGTCGCGCAGCGCCTGTTTCTGATGTGCCGCCACCCTCTGCAACCCCGGTACACGGTCAATCACATCAATGGCCAGGTGGAACCGGTCCAGGTCGTTCAACACGGTCATGTCGAACGGCGTCGTAGTCGTGCCTTCTTCCTTGTAACCGCGCACATGCATGTTATCGTGATTGCGCCGCCGGTAAGTTAGGCGGTGAATCAGCCACGGATAGCCGTGAAACGCAAATACAATCGGCTTATCCACCGTGAACAGCGAATCGAAATCGCGATCCGACAACCCGTGCGGATGCTCGCTTGCCGGCTGTAGCGTCATCAGATCCACCACGTTCACCACGCGAATCTTCAGTTGCGGCAGGTTCTGTCTCAGCCACAGCACCGCCGCCAGCGTCTCAAGCGTCGGCACGTCGCCGCAGCAAGCCATCACCACGTCCGGCTCGCCGCCCTGATCGTTACTGGCCCAGCCCCAAATCCCGATCCCTGCCGTGCAATGCTTCATCGCCGAATCCATGTCCAGCCATTGCAAAGCCGGCTGCTTGCCCGCCACGATCACATTCACATAGTCGCGGCTGCGCATACAATGGTCCGCCACCGATAACAGGCAATTCGCATCCGGAGGCAAATACACCCGCACGATATCGGCTTTCTTATTTACTACGTGATCGATGAAGCCCGGATCCTGATGGCTGAACCCATTGTGATCCTGGCGCCACACGTGCGACGTCAGCAGGTAATTCAACGACGCAATCGGTCGCCGCCACGGTATCTCGCGGCACACCTTCAGCCACTTCGCATGTTGGTTGAACATCGAATCGATGATGTGGATGAACGCCTCGTAGCACGAAAAGAACCCGTGCCGCCCCGTCAGCAGGTAGCCTTCCAGCCACCCCTGGCACATGTGCTCGCTCAGCACTTCCATCACCCTGCCGTCCGTCGCGATGTTCACGTCCGTCGACATGATCTCTTCCATCGACGTCCGGCCGGTCACATCAAACAGTGCGCCCAACCGGTTCGATGCCGTCTCATCCGGGCCAAACACCCGGAAGTTGCGCGCGTTCATGTTGCGCTTCATCACATCGCGTAGAAACCCGCCCAACACGCGTGTCGCCTCGGCTTTCTGTTGCCCCGGCTGCTCGAACTTCACCGCGTAATCCCGAAAATCCGGCATTCGCAATTCCTTCAGCAACAGCCCGCCGTTTGCGTGCGGATTCGCCCCCATCCGGCGAGTGCCTTTCGGTGCTAACTCCGCTAGTTCCCGCACTAATCGGCCGCTCTCATCGAATAACTCATTGGGCCGGTAACTCTGCATCCATTGTTCGAGAATCCGTAAGTGGTCCGGCTTCGACCGGAACTCCTCCATCGGCACCTGGTGCGCTCGGAACGTACCCTCTATCTTCACCCCGTCGACTTCTTTGGGTCCGGTCCATCCTTTCGGCGAACGCAGCACGATCATCGGCCACACCGGCCGCCCCTGTACGCCTCCATTGCGCGCCGCGTCCCGAATCGACTGGATCTCCGCGATCGCCGAATCCATCACCGATGCCATTTGCTGGTGCATCGACATCGGCTCGTCGCCTTCGACATAGTAAGGTTTGTAACCGTAGCCCACCAGCAGGCTCTCCAACTCATTTCGTGGCATCCGCGCCAGCATTGTCGGCCCCGCGATCTTGTATCCGTTCAAGTGCAGCACCGGTAGCACCGCCCCGTCCCCCACAGGGCTCAGAAACTTATTCGAGTGCCAACTCGTGGCCAGCGGACCCGTCTCCGCCTCCCCATCCCCCACCACGCAGCACACTATCAAATCGGGATTATCGAACGCCGCTCCATAGGCGTGCAGTAGGGAATACCCCAGTTCTCCGCCTTCATGAATCGAACCCGGCGTCTCCGGCGCAACATGGCTCGGAATTCCCCCAGGAAAGGAAAACTGCTTAAATAACTCCCTCATCCCCTCCGCGTCCTGCGGGACATTCGGGTAGATCTCGCTATAAGTTCCTTCCAGGTACGTATTCGCCACCAGTCCCGGACCGCCATGTCCCGGACCAGTGATATAAATCATATCCAAGTCGTACTTAGTAATTACCCGGTTGCAATGGACATAAATGAAGTTCAAACCAGGCGTTGTCCCCCAATGGCCCAGCAGCCTCGGCTTGATATCTTCCAGCTTCAGCGGTTCGCGCAGAAGTGGATTGTTGTACAGGTAGATCTGCCCGACCGATAAGTAATTCGCCGCACGCCAATAAGCGTCGATCTTCTGTAACTCGCCCAGTGTCAAAGCTTCCCGGCTGGCCGTTTGCCGGCTGTCAACTTCCATCATTGCCGTCCTCCGTACCGATTACTTAGGTAGTTGTCCCGCAATCCACCGCAGCCCGCGATGGACCGAATGGAACCAGGCCCGATTCGGCAGATACATAAACGGGCACTCTCCGGCGATGACATGCATGCCGTGTGCCGCCGCCCATCTCACTGCTTCTTCGGATACCGCCCCCTGCCCGCCCCCTCGATACAGCCAGACCTCATTCACCCCGGCTGTATGACAATCCTGAACCACCTCGAGCGATTGCGCCGCCGCCGTTATCACCAGCGCGCCTTCCGGTTTCGGTTCGATCGCCTGCACCCGCCCATGGCAGCGTACGCCGTCGATCTCTTCCGCCTGCGGATTCACCGGAATAACCTCGTATCCGCGCGCGCGAAACTCGCGGGCCAGCGCCCGGCTGAAGTGTCGCGCATCCCGCGACAGTCCCGGCATCGCGATCCGCCGCAACGCCAAAAACCGGTCGATGTCGCCCATCGTGTGATCGGGCATCGGTTCTACCTGCTTTCCCCACCCTAGCACCATCGGATACGCTTATCCAGGGCCTCCCAATGCCAAACCAGCCGCGTCGCCGCCGCCTTCTCTCCGCCTTCGCCGCTACCCCGTTCGACGCGCTCCGGGCTTCGGAATCAAGGCAGACGAGAAAGCCCTGCGCGCCCACGCCGTGTAACTCGAACATGATAAGGTATAGGCAAACCTCCCGGAGGTAGTTATGCTCCGTCTCTGCCTTTCGCTTTTGTTTCTTATTCCCGTCTGGGCGACGGATCCGGTAATCTTCGGCCGCACATACGGGCATATTCCCATCCCGGCTTACGACAAAGGCCACCTTCTCTTCCTCACAGAACAGAAAGCGTTCGAAGTCTGGCGACCCAATGGTTACGAGCGTTTCCTCGCCACCGTCGACAATCTACACGGCGCCGGCGCCATGAGCGCTGCCGTCGACTCGAAGGGCAGATTGGCCGTCAGCTTCGCATACCTTGGGCCCAACGGCTTCGGCGCCGGTATCGCCTACTTCGATAACACCGGCCGGCAGACCGCGCTCATCGACACCGGCAAGTACCTGCCAGCCCACGTCACTTACGACCATACCGGCGCCCTCTGGACATTCGGCTGGATGCGCGGTGATAGCGGCGACGGCCGCGAGGCCGAAGAGTACATGCTGTTCCGGAAGTATGTCGACGGCAAAGAGACCGGCCGCTATATCTCGCGCTCGCTGTTTCCCAAAGGACTCGCTCCCGGCGCCGGGCAACATGGCGGCTGGCGGCTACGTGCCGCCGCTGACCGCATCGGGGCCTTCGCCTTCGTCGGCCAATCCTCCGCCACCCAGCGTTGGATCGAAATCAACCTCGACGGCCAACTCCTCGGCCAATACTCCACCGACGACGACTTCGGTGGCGGCACTGCCTTCACCGGCGACGCCCAACTCTATCGCCGCATCTACGCGAAACCTACGAAAGCGTCCCACCTCCAGCGGCTTGATCACACATCCGGAACCTGGCAAACCGTCGATACCCAGGCCCATGACGCCATCCTGCTGGGCGCCGAAGGCAAGCAACTCGTCTATGGCGAAGCTCAAGGTCCCATTCGACTGCAGTGGATCGATCAACCCTCATCTGGCCCGCTCCATCAAGTAAAATAGCCTGAACCTCATCCGAAAACGCTCTTGACGGCAAACCTAAAATCCAGCCTTCTTCGCCTTGCGGGAAGGCTTTTCTATTTGCGCGAGCAACTGCCGCCACTGCCGCCGCTCTTCCGCCGGTGTCAACCGCCGCGCTACCTCCGCTACACCCTCCCGTAACTTCCGGTAAAACGCTTCGTCCGTCTCGGCACGCTGCAACTGGTGCGCCAGATCTTCCGCGGACCGCGCCGAGAAAAAACCCAAATACGACTCACCCAGCACCCCGATATTCCCCGCCACCCGCGACGCCACAATCGGCACCTGGTCCACCGCCGCTTCCGAAATCGCGTTCGCTCCGTCGTCGATTCGCGCCGTATTCACAAGCAAACTGCTCGACGCAAGGCGTTTCCGCAAATCGCGATGAGCAACCTCCCCGCTCCAGTGATACCGGCCGTTCTCGAGCGTTTCCCGCCTCACCTGCTCATGAATCTGCCCATCGATCGCCGCCCCGTAGTGCTCAATCCGAATCCGCGAACTCGTCGGCAGCAGCCGCGCTGCCTCGGCAATCAACAGCGGTTGCTTGTGATCGCGAAGGTTTGCTACGGCGATCACGGAAAAACAGTCCCGTCGCGGCAGCACCTGTGCCTTCAACCGCACGGCAGATTGAAAGATCACGCTCACCTTGTGGCGCACCGGGCGTGGCAGCAGGTCCACCGTCGCCGCCTGAAACGTCACAATCCGCGTCGCCAACTCGATTGAGGCATTCACGGCCGGCTGCCTGGCCATAACTTCCAGGTCCGGCCCGGTGATCGCGACAACCACCGCACGCTGCGGAGCCGCCCGATATGACTGGTGAACCTCCGCCGCGCACGCGGCCGCCCCTATTGCTACCAAAACATCGCAAGCAGTATCTTCCCCAGGCTCACCCAGAGTTACCTCGTGATGAAGCGCGTAGAAGATTTCGGCCCAACGTTTGGCCGTAACCACATCCCCCGACGACGCGAGAGAAGAGTCTGGAACCACAAGCCGGATTTTCATCGCTGCACAGGCGTCAAGATTAGCGTATCTCCGTTCGGCGCCTGCGTAAACGGCAACGGGTAACTACTACCCCCTGAATAAGCCGCCCACTGATCCTTGAAATGGCTCGATAACAGCAACGCCGATTGCCCCAGCGGTAACACCAGTGTCGACCTGTCCCAGTCGGAAACATCCGCCACCATCCGCATCGACGGGCCCACGCCGTTGATGTTCTGGTTGATCGTCGCAATCGCTCCGGGCATTTCCGCGTCTATTTTGAAAAACCCTCCCACCAGCGGAACGTCTGCCGCCCCTGGATGCCGCATCGGCACGAAGTTATACAGGCCGTACCGCCACTTCGACAACCCTCCCCGGTACCGCTTCTCCCCTTCCTGCAATGCCGCCTTCAACGCATCCACCAGCGCCTGGTCGTAATTCTTCAGCAATCCCGCCCCGCGTCGGTCCAGCACGCGGTCCACCGCGCCAATCGTCATGTGTCCCGTATAGCGGTCGGCCTTTCCCGGCGCCACTGCCTGCGCTAGCGCCTTGCGGAAATGCGTAAACGCCAGCTCAACAATCAGCGGCTCCGGCCGGTTCGCCTCCATCTGCCCGTTCCACGCCTTCAACAATCGCACAGCCTCCGCCATCTCCGGATGATCGTTGTGCCCCGCCGCGGCACGTGCCAGTTCCCGCGCCAAATGATGATCGAAAGCCGAGTAAATATCGGTTTGCAGCTTCCCAAACGATGCCACATCCCACTTCTCGCGCGACCGCAAGCGCGCCTCGATCTGCGCCGCCCGAAAGTGCGACGCAAACCCGCCATTCACCGGATACCTGTAATTCGCCGGGAACGGATTCTGGTTCGCCGTCACCAGCCGTCCCGACTGTGGGTTGTACACGCTTGGCAGGTCGTCAAACGGTATCAGCGCCTTCCAATCGTCCTGCGGCGCTTCCTGCGCCGGCTTCGGTACCGTCCCGTCTCCCCACCCGCGTACCGGAAATTGCCCGGCCACCTGATACCCGATGTTCCCGTCCACATCCGCATAAACGAAGTTGAATCCAGGACCAGGCAACTGCCGCAACGCCTCCCGGAACTGCTGCCAGTTTGAGGCTTTGTTCAGCTGCACGATTGGATAGGAAAACCGTGGCAGTTCCGCCGCAATCCAGCGCAGCGCGTACGCTCGCCGCCCCTCCACCTGGAACACCGGCCCGCGCGGCGTCAACGGAATATTTAAGTTCAGGTGACCGCCTCCGCGGATCCGGATGATCTCCCGTTCCTGTGCCGGAAACGGCGCGGCGGCCGGATACACATATAGGTCCTGTACGTCGAACCCTAAGTTCGTAATGCCCCAGGCAATCCGCTCATTATGCCCGATTCCAACGCCCGGCAACCCAGGCAGCGCCACTCCCGCCACCTTGATTCCCGGCGCTTCCAGCGAAATTTCGTGCCAGACGTTCGGCATCGTCAGCCGCAGATGCGGATCGCTCGCCAGCAGCGGCTTCCCGCTCACCGTGTGTTGACCCGATACCACCCACGCGTTCGATCCCATCGCCGGCTCCAGCCCTGTCCGCACCGGAAATAGTTGCGCCACCTTTGCCGGATCGGCCCCCGCCAGCACCATGTCGTAACGCGCCAGTTCCTGCTGCCAACCCTGCGTCATGTTGCGGAACATTTCGAGCGCCACCAGCACCGAATCGCGAATGGTCCACGGAGCCGGACGAACCCCCAGAGCGCGAAACTCCACCGGCAGCGTGTCCAAATGCGTCTCGATAAAGTAGTTCACCCCGCGCGCATACGCCGCCAGCGCCGGCCGGTCCTGCGGATTCAACCGTCCCGCGTGTAACTCCGCGATCCGGCGCATCCGCATTCGCCTCGATTCGATGTCGCTTTCGAGACCGCGCCCGCCCACCAACTCCGCCAATTCGCCCGATGCGCGCCGCCGCGTCACTTCTAATTGGAATAGCCTGTCCTGCGCCGTCACGTACCCTTGCGCAAAGAACAGGTCGTCCTCGTTCGCCGCCCGGATGTACGGTATCCCACGCGCATCGCGCGTCACGCTTACCTTACCGGATACTTCCACCGGAACTTCTCCGGATGTTTGGGGTAAAGCGCGGTAAACAAACCAGTAAGTCCCAATCAACAACCCTAGAAGCAAAAGCGCGATCAGGTAGTTGATATATTTTAAGAAGCGCGACACTTCCCTCCCATTTCCGATGGACCTTCATTTAGGATACCGATTTCTTCTTGTTGCCCTCATCATCGCGCTGAATGGCTTCTTCTCCAGCGCCGAGGTTGCACTCCTTTCCGTACGCCAATCGCGCCTCCGCCAGTTGGCCGATGAAGGCGCAACCGGCGCCCACGCCGCCCTCAGCCTGCTCGCCAACCCTGAACGCCTCCTTAGCGTCGTCCAGGTCGGCGTTACGCTCGCCAGCCTTGGTCTCGGTTGGGCCGGCGAAGACACCGTCTACGCCCTCATGCTGAAAGTCATTCAGCCCGTCGAAACCCCGCAAATCGCCACCGCCCTCCATGCCGTCGCGTTCACCCTCTCTTTCCTGCTCATCACCTACATGCACGTCGTCATCGGCGAGGTCGTCCCCAAAAACCTCGCCATCGACAAGGCCGACCGCCTCGCTGTCCTCGTCGCCCCCACCCTGCTCTTCTTCTCGCGCGTTGCCGGACCCTTCGTCACCGTCATCGAACGCTCCGCCTCCGTCGTCTCCCGCGCCATCGGACTCACCGGTGAATCGCAAACCGCCTCCCACACCCCCGAAGAGATCAAGTTCATCGTCGGCGCCGCGCGCAAACACGGCTTTCTCCAAGATACCGAGGAAGGCGCAATCGCCAGCCTCCTCGACCTCCGCGAACTCTCCGCCCGCGAAATCATGACTCCCCGCGGTGCCATCGCCGGAGCCCCCATCGAGTCCGACCTCGACGACCTCCTTCGTGCCTTCCACGAAAACAAGTACTCCCGCATGCCCATCTATGAGCGCAGTCCGGAGCACGTGGTCGGTATCGTCTATGCCAAAGATCTCCTCGGCGTCTGGCAGCAGCGCCGCCGCGCCAATCAACGCCGTCGCCCGGCGCCCCAGTTCGACATCAAGCGCCTTCTGCGGCAGCCCGAAGTCGTACCCGAAACCAAACCGGTATTGCAACTCATGGAAACGTTCCGCAGCTCCGGCCGCCACATGGCCCTCGTCGTCGACGAATTCGGTAGCGTCACCGGTCTGGTTACCCTCGAAGACGTCCTTGAACAGATCTTCGGCGACATCGCCGACGAACACGACGTTCGCCTCCCTTCCCAAACCGAGGTCTGGGAAGAACTCGAACTCGAAGGCATCACCCGTCTCCGCGACCTCGAAACCCAGTACCTCATCGAACTGCCCATGGATGCCGACTACGAAACCCTCGCCGGCTTCCTCCTGTTTCGCTTAGGCTACATCCCCATCCCCGGCGAAACCGTCGAATTCCAGGACCTCCGCTTCACCGTCCTCGAAATGGACCGCAACCGCATCGTAAAAGTTAAAATCGAACGCGTCCCCCCGCCCCCCGCCGACCCCGCCACCGAACCACAACCCTCCTAACCCAAGCCCGCAGCGAACTATAACCCCGCGTGGGGCGAACATCCTACGTTCGCGGCCCGACCTCCCGGTCGCCCTCCGCACCGGTCTGCGACACCGAAGCGCTCAATCTGCTATTCGTCAAGTACAACCTCCCGGAAACCGCGCCGTTAGAGACCAAGTTCGACTAGATAGGGAAGGCTTTGATGATCTCGTCGGGCAAGGGATCGAAGAAGGAATCCGGAACCGCGAACTTACCCGCGGCTGCCCCGATGCGCGGCTTGCGGACCGTCTTTTTCCGTAAGGATCGAACTTCCGCTACCGGCTGGTTGCGGTTGCAGAGCACCAACGTCTCGCCTGGCGCCAGTTCCGCTAAATAACGCGAGAGGTTGGTCGTGGCGTCGTGGATGTCGACTTGCTTCACAACCAAATTGTGAGCTATCGAGTGAACCATGTCAAAACGCGTCCCTCTCCGCGTGGGGCGACCTTGATACTGTAGCATTATTCATCAGTACCAACGCCGCATTAGTCCTACCGAAATCGGACACGTTTATCCGTTAACAACCCAATCGAATTTTCTAACTCCCTGATTTCAAACAGTCGCACCCTCACCGATCCCCCCAAAACCCCCAAAATCACTTGACAACCCGTGCTACTCCTTGAAGTAGCGACGGCATTCCTGCCGTCCTTTTTTGTTTGCGGGCGAATGCGATTCAGTGCGCTCTCTGGCCCGGCAAACCATTGGAAACAAGCAGCATCTAACCGAGCCGCGACCGCGAGGGAGCGGTGTTCCGGATTTTCGCACCCGCCCTTAGCGACGGGTCGCCCAGGGCGCACTCCGCCCAGAAAGGTCGTATATTCATATGTCTACAAACCACAGCACAGGACCCCGCACGCCCGAAGGCAAAGCGGTCTCCTCCCAAAATGCCAGAAAACATGGGCTCGCCGCCGAGTCCATCCCTACCGATCTTCAGCCTGTTTTCAACGATTTGCGGAACGAACTCCGCTCCCAGTGCCAACCCGAAGGCCCGCTCGAAGAAATCTTCTTCGATAAACTCGTCACCGCACGCTGGAACATGCTTCGTGCCCTGGATTTTGAAAACGAACTATACGACCGTTCCGAAGGCCGCGACCCCATCACCCACCCCGCCACCCAAAAAGAGGCCGAACTCTACTCCCGCTACTACATCCGCTTCGAAGGTTCGTTCAACCGCGCCTGCAAACAACTCAAAGATTCCCAAACGAACCGCATCTGTCAGCTAATCGAAGCCAATCCCGACGCCCCGCGTCCGTCGCTCCCCTTAGCCGACGCCCTTAAAATTCAACGCTTTGCGAAACGAACTCCCCCACCGCGCACTGCTCCCGAAACGGAGCCGCGACCGTCAGGGAGCGCCGCGCCACCCGACGACCTCCTCAACCACTTCCCCCCTTCCGTAGCCGCTGAAATCCGCGAAGACGCTGACGCCCTCGGCATTACCGTCAACTTCCTCGTCAGCCAGTACGCCAAAATCGGCTACCAAACCGCCCGGGAGGAATGCGCGAAAAACGAACCCAATCCGCTCTCCCTCTAAGCCGTATCTGCTACACCGGAGGCTTGCCGTAATCCGTAATCTTCATCGACATCCCGCCGCGCAGCGCCGATTGGTGCGCCACCAGTCCAGGCAGCGTGTATGCAATCGCCTCCCAGATATTCACCGCCGGTTGCCGGTCCTCGCGAATCGCGCTGATGAACTCGTGCGTTAAAAACGTGTGCGAATTCCCGTGCCCCGTCTTCACCCGCATCTTCTCGGGCAGCGACTCCATATGAGCAGGCTCCGTGTATACCCGCTTCGACAGCTTGCCTTCGGGATACCCGTTCGAATCGATTACCGTCTGCCCCTCTTTCGAGATCTCGAACATCGTGTTCGGCGACCCTTCCGGACGCTCCATGATGTAGCTCATCCGGTCGCCATAGAACGCGCCCCGCTCGGTTCCGCCCGCGGCCACGTGCCAAAATACCGAGATCCGCGACGAATGCCCGCCGCTTGTCTTGAACAGCGCGGTCGTGTTCCAGAACGGGTTCCGGTAATGATTGGTCTTCAGGATCTCGTGGTTGTCGCCCCACCCATACGCCGTAACTTCGGTCAGCCGCTCCTTGATCACCGGGATCACCAGTCCCGTGCAGTGGGTCGGGTAGTGCATCGGCGGAAAGCCATGGCGCCATGTCGGCAACCCGCGCTCGTCCCACATCAGGTCGAGCAGCCCCTCATGGTGATACTCGGCCTCCGAATAGAAAATGGTTCCGAACTTGCCCTGCTGCGCCAACTCCCGGCACGTGATCACTTCGGCCCGGTAGTAACTGGTCTCCGCCATCATGTACTTCATCCCGGTCGACCGCACCGTTTCCAGGATCTCGACCAGTTCTTCTTCGCTCATCGCCGCCGGCACCGCGCTGATCACATGCTTGCCGGCCTTCATGGCGGTAGTCGCCATCCACGCATGCAACGGTACCGGCGTGAACACGCCCACCGCGTTCAACCCCGGATGCTTCAGCATCGCCCGGAAATCTTTATATGTGTTGCCGCACCGGTACACCTCGCTCAACCGCTGCAGCCGCTCCGGACTGATATCGCAGACGGCGGCCACCTCGCAATCGGGATGGAGATGCCATTGGAAACTCGAACCGAACCGTCCTCCGACGATTCCGATCCGAACCTTTGCATGTGTAGACGGCTGGGCTGAGACGGGCTCCGTTGCGGCTAGCGCTCCGGCCGCCCCGATCAGTGTGCGACGGGTCATGCGTTGATTATGCGCCAGCCGCGCTCGCCCCCGCCAGTTAATCCCGGCTTTCGGCTCTTTGTGTCGCCGGGCACTGCTCGGCAGACCGGCAGGCCTCCCACTCCACAAAGATCACCGATACCGGCCGCTCGGTGTTCCGCAAAACCATCTTTCCCCAACCGTTCTGTGGCGCCGGAGCTTCCAGCACCGACAACGCCGCCGCACGGCGCTTGTTTCCTTTCAACTGCGTCTGGTTCCACCCGTTCGCCGGATCGGGCGCTTTTGCATTGAAATCTTCATACTCCGGGTCGCCCGGCGCGTACACCACAATCCCGCCCTTTGCGAGTTCACCCGGATAAACCCTGACCCGCATCGGCCCGTTCGGCAACTGCCCGGTTAACGTGCCCGACGACGGCCTTCCGTTCGCAAACAGCAGGATGCCGTCCTTCGGCAGATTGCCCGTCCAGATCGCGCGCCCCGCCGCCGGCCCGTCTGTTCGAACCGGCTGGCCCGGCGCTCGGGGCTGAACATCAGCCCTGTCCTTCGCCTGCGTTTGGGGTGCAACTGGTTGCGTTGCACCGCTGCGCGGCTGCCGGATGAATGTAGCCGTATCTTCAACCCGTGTCGTGCCGCCTTGCGATATCTTCAATCGCACCTGCACCTGGTCGGAACTGTTCGTATAGAGCAGCGTCCCCTTTTCAAGACCGGATGGATCGAGCGGAATCGCCTGCGGCGGCAATTGCCCGTCGATAATCTCCAGCGCGGCCCCGGTCACTCCTCTGAGCGGCTGGCCCGAACGGTCCCACTCGATTGCGACCTGCTCCGCCGTGCCCGTCACCCGCAGATACGGCCGCGTGCTCCTGTAGTAAGAGGTCAGCACCGCCGCGCCCGCCAAAAGAGCCGCAGCCGCCGCAACTGCCGCAACGGCCGCCATCACGATCGACATTCTCCGCTTCGGCTGCGGTCTGCTCTGCAGTGCCATCGCCGGGTCCGCCTCGGCCTCGGCCGGGTCAATCGATCCTTGCACCGGCACCATGGAGTGCCCCGCGGGCGCTTCCGGAACGATCGCCCCCGCCAGTTCTGCTTCCGGCTTCAATGGTTCCGTCGCATGTACCGGCGCGCCTGCTACGGTCTCGCGCGGCGCCGGCGGCGCGGGCGCCTCGATCGTGAACTCGCCATGCGGCGCGTCGGTACGCATCGTGCCATCCGGCTCGCGCATGAAAAACGCTGCCCGGGTTGGATCCCACTTATATGGTTTCAACACCAGAATCACCTGATGCTGGCCCGGAAAGTAACGTTCGTGTAACTCGACGTCTCGCGGCCTCAGTTCAAGATCGGTTCGCGAGTGCGACACAAACCAGCCAACCGCTTCTAACTCCGTCCCGCCACTGGTAAGTTCACCGAGTTGCGCCGCGAGCTTGGCTTCGTCGTTCGCCGATAACACAAACTTCGGACTCAACGCGTGTTCGCATTCGATCCTCTTAAAATCCACCACACGGATCCCGGACGTTCCCCGTACGCCTAGCAGGATTCCGCCGATCTCCAATCCGCCGTGTGGAAGCGCCATAAACGCATCCACCACCGCGGCCCGAATCCGCACCAGTGCTTCTTTCGAATACTCCACCGTCAAGGGATGTTCACCGGTAACCCAGGCTCCCAATTCCTGGGCCGGCTTTGAAGCGAGCATGTAACCGACCTTTCAAGGTTGCTCTAATCGGAACCACCAACCGCATCCGTACACAACCAACCGTACTGGTGTCATTGTGACCCGTCCGCCAAAGGCCACGCAAGGAAGTTCTCGATAATTCCGCAACCCCGAAATATAAGCCCTGGAAATGGCGCCTATCGATGAGTTTCTCTATGTTGCTGCCACGCGCGTCATGTTCGGTATTATACGTTTCCCGTCTTGCCGGCGAACATAGGGGCGAGGCTTTGGCTGGCTCGCCCCTGGATGATGGATCTGGTCGGCGTTACTTGACCGACAGAGTCACCTTGGCCGGGCTTTGGGGGCCGGTGCCGAAGCGGAGGCGGACTTCGTGGTCGCCACTGGACAGCGCGGGCACCTTGAGGTTGATCTGGAACACGCCGGCCATCTGAGTGGGGATTACTCCTTGGTAGAGAATGTCAGTGGCCGGAACTTCCTGGCCACCGATGGTGATGGTGAGCGGAAGGGACGGCTTGGGGAACACGGTGTTGGCGAGTTGGCCGTCGACTCCGGCGGGATTGGTTACGCCTTCACCGGTGCCGAAGAGGGTGATGATCGAGCCGGGTTCGGCAGCGTTGGTGGCGGTGTTCAGGGTGGCGTCCTGGTTGTAGATGGATGCGGGTCCGAAGCCTTGCGAATTCTGGGTGAACAGGCCGGCGTGGGAAGCGAGGACGGACATCGACATGGCGTTCGAGCGCTGGCCTTTGTACTGGACGACGATCGAGGTAGTCTGGCGGCCGGCCACGCTGTAGGGGACGGCGACGACGTGCTGGCGGTCGAGGACATAGACGATGGGGGACGGAGTGCCGTCGAAGAGGACCTGTACATCGCTGAGCGTCGTGGCGACGCGGCCCGTAGCGGCATCGAGTTCGGCCAGTTTGAGGGTGGCGGGTCCCATGTTCTCGCCTTGGAGGACGATCCATTCACCGGGAGCGACGCCGGCCGAGTCGAAGCTGGCGGCGCTGGCGATGCGAGTGAGCTTGACGTTGGAGACAGCCGCGGGTTCGTTGAGCCGGACGAGGAAAGCGTCGCCGCGGATTAGACCGGCGCCGCCGGTTCCGCCGGCAAAAGCGGCCTGGCCGGCGCCGGTTGTGGTGGTGAAGTTGGTGGAGACGGTGGAACCGGTGACCCAGACGTTGCCGGACGGATCGACGGCCACCCCGGCGGCGCCATCGTCGCGGCTGCCGCCCATAAACGAGACATAGCTGAAGGCGCTGCCGGAGGCGTTCAGCTTGGCAATAAAGCCGTCGCCGACGGCAAGCGACTGGCCGCCCGCGCCGCCGAAGGCTTTCTGGTGGGCGTCGTCGGAGAGGGGGAGGTCGCGGGAGTTGGTGGTGCCGGCGACCCAGGCGTTGTTGTCCTTATCGAGGGCAATGGCGAATCCGGCATCGTCGTTAGCGCCGCCGAGGAGCGTGGAGTAGACGAGCGCGGAGCCGGCGGCGTTGAGCTTGGTGACAAAGGCATCGCCGGCGATAAAGTAGCCTTGCGCGGAAGCGGGACCTTTATAAGTCTTGTAGGGGGCGTTGTTGGTAGTAGGGAAGTTGGTGGATGAGGTGAGTCCGGTGACGTAGACGTTGTTTTCGGAATCGAGCGCGAGGCCGACGGCGGTCTCGTCGCGGCTGCCGCCGAGGAGTGTGGAACAGACAAGCGAGGTGGCCGTGGGGTTGAGTTTGGTGATGAACGCGTCGCCGAGCGTGAAAATGCCTTGGAAGTCGGAACCAGCCGCGCCGGCATGGGCTTTCTGGTAAGCATTCGCAGACGTTGGGAAGTTGGTGGAGGCGGTGCCGCCCGCGATGTAAACGGCTCCGGTTGAATCGACAGCAATGTCCGCGGGAGCGTCGCCGAGGCGGCCGCCGAGATAGGTCGCCCAGGTGAGGGCGGAAGCGGTGGCGTTGAGCTTAGCGACGAAGACATCGCCGGCTTCGATGATGTCGCCGCCGAGCGTGGTGCCGCCGCCATAGGCGCTTTGGACGACACCGTTCGTGACCGGGAAGTTTGTCGAGACGGTGGTTCCGGCGACGTAGGCGTTGCCTTGGGCATCGACGGCGATGGAAATGCCGCGATCGTCAAGGCTGCCGCCGAGGTAGGTGGAGTAGAGGATCTGCGAGCCGCCGTTGCTCAGCTTGGCGACAAATGCATCGCCGCCCTGGTGGTACTGAGTGCTGCTGCCGCCCTTGTAGCTCGACTGTAGGACGCCGCTCGACACGGGGAAGTTGTTGGAAGTGGTAAAGCCGGTGACGTAGATGTTGCCTTGGGCGTCGAGGGCGAGGTCCATGATGATGTCGTCCTGCCGGCCGCCGAGGTAAGTGATCCACTGCAGCGCGCCCTGTGGATTGAAGCGGGCGATGAATCCATCGCCGGTGTCGTTGTTACCCGTGGCCGTGTTGCCGCCGTAAGCGGGCTGCACGCGCCCGGCCGTGCTCGGCAGGTTGTCTGAGGTGGTGAAGCCCGAGATGTAGACGTTGCCCTGAGCGTCGGTGGCGATGCTGCGGGCGGCCTCGTTGATGCCGCCGCCGACGTAGGTGGCGTAGCTGAGAACGGGATCGATAACAAGGTCGCGGGAGCGGTCGTAGCGCCCGACGGCGAAGCGGACGCGGTTTTGCGAGATGACGAAGCGTCCGTCGACTGGAGTCTGCTTACCGTTTAGCTGTTGGTAAAGCACGGGCTTGGCCCAGCGGGTTTCATAGCGGCCCGCTTTAAGGACGAGATCCCCGGCGGCATCGATCAGGAGAGAATCGGCGCCGTCGACTTCGAGTTCGATCCGAGAGGCGTCTGCGCCGGCCTTGACGACGAAGTCGTATTCGAGGCGGCCTTCGGTACCGTAGAAGACGAGGTCGATACCCGGATACGCGCTCTCGTAACGGACCCGGCTGTAGGTGGACTGTCCGAGTTTCCAGGAGCGACGGTCGTTGCCGAGCAGATAGTTCGCCTTGGCGGCGGCGGGTTCGAGGGCGCGGAGGGACGTATTAGGGCTGCTGTTGCGAAAACTGGTGCGGATACGGCGCACGTCACCGGGGTGGCCGAGGGTAAGAGTCTGACCAGCACTATCGAGGGTCAGGGAATGCGTTGCACGCTGCACCTTAAAGCCGGATGGCGTGGGCTCGAAAACGAGGGCGCCGGAGTAGGCGAACGCCGGCACAACCGCCAGGGACGCAAGCAGGGGATATATGAACTTCAATGATTTTCTCCTTGTCTTTGCTGGGGACTGGGGAATTCTAACACGAGGATGAACTTCTGCGAATAGTACCAACGCTCCGAAGGCGAGCAGTCCGACCTAAGTGCGTGCGCGACAAGAGAGATGCCGGACCGCGGGCTTACACGCCGCGGCGCGGCTATGCGGCTGGTGCGTGTTTGGCGGGATTTGGTCTACGGAATCCAGGCGACTAGTTCGATCTCGACGCGCGTTTCTTCGTCGGGAAAGATGCCGCCGAGGGCGGTGCGGGCCGGGGCATTCTTGGTGAAGTACTCGGCGTAGGCTTTGTTGAAGGCCGGCTTTTCGTTCTTGACGTCGGCTAGGAACGCGGTCACTTTCACGACGTTTTCGAGCGACGAACCGAGCGCTTCAAGGTTCGCCTTGTGCGCCTTCATGATCTCGTGGGTTTGCGCGGCGATGTCCTTACCGGCTTTGGTGCCGGTCAGGCCGGAACTGTAGAACATGTTGCCGAGTTTGACTCCTCCCTTTACATTGGCGCGGCTCGCGGTGGCAGCGGCGGCGGGTGCGGCGGCTGCGGCAGCAGGTACGGCGGCAGCGGCTGCTGTGAGGCCGGCGGCGAGGAATTTACGGCGTGGATTCTTCATGTGTGGGCTCCTTCTGTGAACGATTGATAATACTCCAGATTGTATATCCGGCGAGGGGAAAAAGGGCAGCGGCCAGGAAGGCCTGGTTGTAGAGGCGTTGGTCGAAAAGGCGGCCGAACACGGGCATCACCAAAGCGACCAGGGCGCCCCAGGAACCGGCGCCGATTCCGGCAATCAGTCCGGCGTTGGCCGCGGAGAAAACGCGGGTGGCATAGCTGATAGGCACGATCACGAAACCAGCGGCGGCGAACATGGCGAAAAACAGCTGAAACAGCACGATGGGGAAGCTGGCGATTTGGGTGACGGCGGCAAGCGGCAGGCTCAGCAGGGCAGCGACGCCAAAGAGGATACGGTAGGCGCGAAGGGGGCGAGGTCCGGAGGCTGTCCGGTCTGTGATCCAGCCCCAAACGAAGTAGCCGACTTCCCAGCCGAGTGGGGGAATCCAGAGGACCTTGCCGACGTCGACCTGGGATGCGCCCAGCGCGCGGTTCAAATAGATGGCGGACTGATAGAGGACGAAGGCGAGCGGAAACCCACCTAACGCATAAGACGCCATGAAAGCCCAGACTTTGGGATCGCTCCACCGAACGTGCGGCTTGGAGGTGACGGTTTGCTTACGCGTGCGCATATCGGGGCGGCGGCTGACGATACTCCACAATCCAAGCCAGAGGAGTCCAATGAATCCGGTGGCGAGGAAAGCGCCGCGCCATCCCCAGGCGGCGGCGATCGGAGTGACGATCAACGGAGTGACGACCGCGCCGAGAGATCCGCCGCTATATGACACGGCGATACCGCGGGATTGAAGGTGTCCGGGCAGCGACTGGACGGCCGCACGGAGGCCGCCGGGGAAGGTTGCGCCCTCACCGAATCCCAAGGCGGCGCGGGCGATGGCGAAATGCCAGAAACCGGTGGCAAAGGCGTGGATGGTGGAGGCTAAGGTCCAGAATGAGACAGAGGCGGTCATACCGAGGCGTAGGCCAAACCGGTCGAGCAGCATGCCCCAGACCGGGTTCGCGATCATGTAGGCGATTGAAAAGGCGGAGATGATGTAGCCGTACTGCTCGACGGAGAGGCCGGTTTCCTTCAGGATGGTCGGCGAAAGGAGGGCGAGCGTATTCCGGTCGACGTAGGAGATGAGCGAGACCAGCAACATCGTGAGCGACGGAATCCACATCAGGACAATGGTAAAGGATACGTCGTTATCGATGGCCGGCGCCGACAGCTACTGGCTGGCGGCGATGGAGACCAGACCGGGTAGCGATTTCCCCGGCGCTTTGGGAATTTCGAGGCCGGGCATTGGTTTGGCGCGGAAAAGCTTCAGGCACGGCAGGGCCATCCAACGGGCCCAACGGTTGGCGCTCTTGCGGCGGGCGCTGTCGGTGGCAATACCGGTGTTGGCGTACATCTGGCGGTAGAGCTTCGAGATGAAGAGAAACGCGAGGCGTGACTTGATCGACTTGACGCAGTCGGCACGCCGCCAGATCTCTTTGAGCGAGTAGAAGTCGTCCCAAACGATTTGTGTACGGCGGCGGATTTCGTCGGCACTCATGGTCGGGTGCGGGGTGTAGAGTTTGGGGCGGAGATGACCGGGGATGAGCCAGAACCGTGTGATCGGCACGCCTTCCGATTTCGGCACGTCGTTTTTGAGGCTCCTCTCCCACTGCTGGAAGTCGACGGTGCCGGGGAACGGGGTCATCATGACGAATTGGGCGAAGGTGAGCCCAGCCTGCTTGGCGAGGTCGGATGTGGCGGCGAAGGTGTCCTCACGATCGGTTTTCAAGCCGAAGATAAACGATCCGAGCACATGCACACCATGCGTCTTGAAGCGCTGCAGTTGCTCGACAAGGCCTTCGCCGGAGGAATTGAAGTTCTTGAAGACGGATTTCAGGCCTTCTTCGGTCACCGACTCGACACCTACCAGCGCGCCCTTGATGCGAGCCGCCGCCATCGCCTTGAGGAACTCGGGATCTTCGGCGGCCTCCATGGTGATCTGCGTGAAGAACACCATGTCTTTCGGGAGCATCGAGAGCCGCTCCATCAACTCGAACCGCTCGGCGCGGAGGCGCTTCAACTCGGCGAGTCTGGCCTGGTCGTTCTGACGTTCGGCGAGGGCGATATCGGTCAGGGTAACGGGATAGAAATTGTCGTCGGCCAGGGCAATGAAGCGGTAGCCGAGGCGGCGAAGTTGAACGATCTCGGTGATGACGATGTCGGTGCCGCGCTGGCGGGGCTTCTGGCCGTCGGTCTTCCAGACAGAACAGAACGAGCAATGTTTCGGGCACCCGCGAACGGTCTGGACCGAGGCCCACATGTAGCCGTTTTCAGGCAAAAGATCCCAGCGTGCGGCAACGAAGTCCTCAGAGGCGACGCGCCCACCATCGTATTCCGGTTGGGGTTTGCCGGCGGCACAGTCCGCGATCACTTGAGCCCAAATGGCGTCGCCGTCTCCTTTGACAACGGCGTGGCCGGCGCCGAGTTCGCGCGCTTCCTCCGGATAGAGCGTGGCATGAATGCCGCCGAACACCACCCAGGCTCCGCGTTCGCGCGCTATACGCCCGAGTTCAAGGCCGCGATAGGCATTCGCGGTGTGGATACCGATTCCGACGATATCGCCGGGTTGGATGGTTTGCGGGTCGATGGCGGAGAGCGTCTCGTCGACAAGGATAGGGTCGCCGTAGTCGGCAGGGGTGGCGGCCGCTAGCACGTAAAGCCAGCGTGGAGTAATGACGCCAACGCCAAAAGCGACATCGCTGGGGTTGACAAGAAAGATGTTCAACGAAAAGCCTCCAAGTGAAGAGCGGCACGCGAGTCCACGGGCGGACCCTGCTTAGCGATCCTTAATACTAGCAGATAAGCGGCAAACTAGTGCGTACCCCGCGAATCTTCGAATAAATGGGAAATGTCGGGGTACCCGTTCATGGCGAGACGGCAGGATGCACCTTCGCCCCACCAGCGCGGCGCGTGCCAGGTATAAGGGGGCACATAGACGACGTCACCTTCTTCGGCGATGATGACGCCAACTTTCTCGACGGGATAACGGATCAGGCCTTTGAGGATGAGCCAGTATTCCGCGCCTTCGGGATGATAGTGACCCTTATTCTTGGGATCGAGCGGCGGCAGCTTGGAGTTATAGCCGTAGATAAAGTTGGCCGTACCGCGAGCGTCCTCCACGATGTGGATGGTGCCTTTCAACTCACCCTTTTCGAGTTTGCCGGCCACCTCGTCGAACGTGGTGTGCGCTTTGTTTTTGAAATCGAAACGGCCGATCACGCGGCTGTTGAACTTGACAGGCGTCCAGTCGAAGCCGGGGACCTTCGGAGGCGCCATGTCGGCTTCATAGAGTGTTTTCGCTTTGGCAATGTTGGTTTCAAAGAAGAGGGCGGGCTTGGGTCCGGTGACCTCGTAGGAGAAGAACGTCTGCATCGGAACTTGAATCATCGACCCTTTGCGGCCGGCCACCTTGCCGACAGACTCGATATCGAAAGTAACTTCGCCGTCCATAATCACCCACCAGGCGCGCGTATCCGGGTGGAGAGCGCGCTTGACGCCGGACCCCGGCTTCACCATGACGTATTCGCTGCGAAGGTGGTCGTCGTCGACGATCGTTTCACGCCAGTCGGTTTGTCCGGCATGCTTTTCGAGCAGCGATTTCAGTTTGGTGTGGGGCTTCATGGGGGTTTTATAGACAGCGGGTTGGCCCTTGGGCGCCCATAAGGTTTGCGACCACAGCAGAGCGGCCGCGCCCAGCAGGGTAGCGGCGATGAGAAGGAAGTTGCGCAGCATCGATCAATATCCCTTTTCTTTGTCGACGACGTTTACAAGCGGCAGTCCGGCGGCGTAGCGGCGGACGTTATCGGCGAAAACGTCGATCAGGCGGACCTGGCGATCGGGCGACCAGCCGGATGTATGGGCCGAAAGGATGACGTTGTCGCAATCGAAAATAGGGTGCCCGGCGGGGGCGGGTTCTTTGGGGAAGACGTCGAGGCCGGCGCCGGCAATCCAACCCTCTTTCAAGGCCTTGACGAGAGCCATATCATCGAACAGAGCCCCGCGGGACATGGCGATAAAGTAAGCGGTTTTCTTCATCGAGCGGAATACCTGTTCGTTGAACATGCGCTCAGTTTGCGGAGTGTGCGGCGCGGCGGCAACGAGAACGTCCACCTGCGGGACCATTTTCATGAGGTAAGCAGGGTCGTGCAGCTCGGCGACATACTCCGGTTTCGGCATCGGCTTGGGATCGATGCCGACGATCCGCATATCGAGGCCGTAGTGTGCGCGGCGGGCAATCATCGATCCGATACCGCCCATGCCGACAATGCCCATCGTGCGGCCAACCAACTCGACATGATGATCGGACTTGGGCGATCCCACGGGGTTGTTGGTTTTCTTGAGGTAGAACTGCGGCAGGTAATATTTCACCAGGCCGCGCGATAGGGCCAGCAACAAGCCGATTGCCGTCTCAGAGATGCCGTGGGCGAACGTACGGGCGTAGTTCGTGATTACGAGAGGACTGGCCTTGATCTTGGGATCCATGCCTTCCATGCCCGCGCCGCCGGCCTGCATCCACTTCACTTTGGGAGCAAAGTCGAGGTCGGCTCCGGACATGCCGCCGTAGACCACTTCGGCGTCGCGGAGTTCGCGCCGGAACTCGTCGCGCGTATCGCAGATTTTAATTTCCACGGCCGCGTGCGGCGCCGCACGTTCGACGATCTGCTGCAGCTCGGCGGGATCGAACTTATACATGGTTACGATTCGGAGGGGCGCGCCGGCGGGGCGCTGCATGGCGAGTTGCGTGAGGGCGCCGGTTGTCACAGGGGTACGGTCCCCGGCAGCCGCGGCCAGAGGGGCCGCGCCGGTGGCCGCAAGAATGCTTCGCCGCGTTACCTGGTCTTGAGACATGGCTTTTGTTGTATCACATGCTTCGTGCGGGGGGCCGCAATATGCTCTGGTGAACAATCCGTAACATTTCGGGAGTACGGCGAACTTGTGGCACTTAGGCCGATCGCCTGGCATTTGCGCCGAATATGTAACCACTTATGCAGCCGCCGGGAGATTTCCGGATGAAATGCCTTCGAATATATAGCTGATGAAGAGAGTTTGTGTTAAGTTCTGAAGTGGCGTAGGGGGTTAAATGGAAAGCAGCAGTCCTGACGGGACTGCCCGGAACGATCTGAATACCTGGCAGGAGATCGCAGATTATCTGCGAGTAAGCGTACGTGCCGCGCAGTTGTATGAGAGCAGGAGTGGCTTGCCGGTTCGCAGGCTAAGTGGTGGTAAGTCGCGGGTTTGGGCTTACAAGGCGGAAATCGACGAATGGAAGCGGGCGTGGGAGGCGCGCGGCCACCAGATCAGCGAAGAGGATCCGGAGACAAGTAACTTACCGGAAAAAGAGGAAGGCGCCGCCAGTCCCGCGACAAAGCTAAGTCCCACACTGCTCGTCTCGGTTGTTGCCTTGTCTGTGGTTATTGCGGCGATAGCGTACCTGTACCGTCCACGGCAGCCGTTTCAATTCGGAGTGGAGGAAAGGTCTGTGGTTGCCCGCGACCGCGACAATCGTAAACTGTGGCGGCACGGGTTTCCGGAGCCGCTGCAAGTTCCGGCGTACAGCACGAGAGAACAGTGGGTGGAACGTGGAGATCTGGACGCGCGGCCGGCCACGCTCGAATTTCTGTTCAAGTATGTTCCCTTGAAGTTCCATGAGGGCGCTCATATGGAGCTGTGGGCGTTTACTGAAGACGGACGGGTGAAGTGGAGATTTGTACCGGGTAAAGTTGTCAGGGCAGGCAGCGAATTTTCTGACCATTACAAAATAGACAGTTTCTCGATCGTTCCCGCAGAAGGAGCTGTCCGGACTCCCCTGGTTGCGGTTAGTTCGAACCACGCTCATTTCTTCCCGAACCAAACGGCAATAATAGACGGTAATTCGGGATTGTTACTCCGGGAATATTGGCACTCGGGCTACTTAGGCCACCTGAAGGTATCGGACCTCAATGGGGACCGGGTGCCGGATATCCTGGTGGCCGGAGTGAACGCGGGATACGGGCAGGCCGCACTAGTAGTACTAAACCCTCTGACGCTGGAAGGGGCTTCGGGGCAACCGGCCGGCAGTTCTTCCCAAATCCACGATCCACGGCCGCCGAGAGAAGAGGCGGTGGTCCGCTTCCCGCGAACCTGCACAGCCAAATCGGGCGAACCGCATAACCGCGTGAGCGACTTTGTCATACATCCCAGCGGGCTCGACGTGCATGTGTCGGAGACGCATCGCGACGACGGGCCATCGCTGACGTACACGCTCGACAGGAATTTGAAGCCCGTGCGCGTCGTCGCCTCGGATGCGTTTGTCAGCTATCACAGCCAGTTGAGCCGGGACGGAATCCTGAAACATGCGTTCGATCCGCGGGAGGTGGAAGCCCTGCTGGACCAGGTGGCGGTCGAGCGCAAGCCATAATGTCCTTCGAAGTACAATTTGAGGATGCGCACTACTCCACTCACGACAGCCGATTTGTGCGGCGTCTTCCCTGTCCCGCCGGTTTGCCGTAATTCGGACGATCAGAGGACGATCAACTATGCCGAAACAGGCAAGATCGTGAAGCATATCGCCGCCGGCGGCATCAAGAATTTTCTATATGGCGGCAACGCTTTTCTGTACCACGTGACACTTAGGGAGTTCGAGGGACTGCTGGAGTGGATGAGCGGAGCGCCGGACGATCACCTGATGATTCCGTCCGTAGGGCCGTCGTTCGGGCGGGCGATGGACCAAGCGCCGCTACTCAGGAAGTACAACTTTCCATGCACGATGCTGTTGCCGTGCGGGGACCCGCGCGACGCGGAGGGCCTGGAGCGCGGGTACCGCGAGTTTGCGGACGCCTCGGCCACGCCGCTAATTGTTTATCTGAAAGAAGAGAATAATTTCGGCAGCGACAAGATGGCTGGTTTGGATGCCGTGGCGCGGCTGGTGGCGGACGGCGTGTGTGTCGGCATCAAGTACGCTGTCGTGCGGGAGAACGCATCCGTCGACGATTACCTCAAAGCCCTGCTCGAACGGGTGGACAAGGCTTACGTGCTGAGCGGTATCGGCGAGCGCCCGGCGATCGCCCACATGCGCGACTTCCAATTGCCCGGCTTTACCACCGGCTCAGGGTGCATCGCGCCGGCGCTGACGCGCGCGCTGTTTGAGGCGAATGTAGCGGGCGACTGGGACACCGCGGAATCGATCCGGAAGCAGTTTATCGGCCTGGAAGATATGCGCGACGCCTGGGGACCCGCGCGTGTGCTCCACGCGGCCACGGAATTGGCGGGAATCGCCAAAGCAGGGCCGATCGCGCCCTATATTACCGGCCTGAACGCCGCCCAGTTCGAGCAATTGCGACCAGTCGCCACGCAACTGGCGGCCCAGGCAATGGCCGCGGTGGTGTAGTTAGGTTAGACAGACACCGGTTGCGGCCGTTTCGGCAGCCGCAAACAGAACGTAGCGCCAGGACCGGGCTCGTCTCCAACCCACAAATCGCCGCCGTGGTCGAGCACGGACTGACGCGACAGCGCGAGCCCCAACCCCAGCCCCGTCTTTTTGCCCAGCGTGACGAACGGCTGGAACAACTGCGCGCGCAGCGCGGGTTGAATGCCCGGACCATTATCGCTCACGCGAATCAACACCGAATCCGGCTGATCGGCGGCTGAGATGCGCACTGCGCCCCCGTCGGGCAAGACTTCCAACGCATTCCCGACAAGGTTCATAAAGACGCGCTCGATGCGCATGCGCTCGAGCGGCAGTTCCAATTGCTCGGGCACATCGACATCGATGGTCACGTTGTGGGCCGCGGCGGCCGACAGCAGCGGATCGATGCCGGCTTCAACAACTTCGCGGAGCGAGCACTGCTCTTTCTCGGCTGTCTTGCCGCGTGTCACCTGCAGCAGGTCCTGCAGCATTTCCTGAATGCGCCGCGATGAGCGGTAGATGTTGGCCGCCAGCCGCTTCACCTGCGGCTGAGTCAGTTCAGTATCGACCATCATCTCGGCCCCGCCGTAAATGGCCGCGAGCGGGTTGCGGAGATCGTGCACGATGGACGAGGCAAGACGGCCGATGGTGGAAATTCGCTCGTGACGGATGAGTTCGTTACGAGCATTCTGAAGCGATTCGCACATGGCATTGAATGTGGCCGACAGCCTGCCGAGTTCGTCCTCGCTGCGAACGGGAAGGCGCAGCGAATAGTCCTGATGGGCGACCGCGGCGGCGGCTTTGTCGAGCATATTAAGAGGTTGGATGATTCGCTTCGCAAGCAGGTAGCTGGCGCCTAGCCCCGCGGCAATCGCGGAAAGCCAGATCAGGAACAGGTAGCGTTGCATGTCGCGCAAACGCCGCCGCGCCGAATCGAACGACCGGAAGACGACCAGTTTGCCGATAGGCCGGCCCTGCATGTCGATCAGATCGCGGTCGAGCCGGGCGTACTGCGAAACGCCGTCGGAAATCAGGTCGCGCGCGGAACTCCGGAGCACTTCTTTGTGCAGTACCTTGGCCGCGCGGTCGTTCAATGTCGAGGCCAGCACACGATCGCCGGAAAGAAACAGGAACTCGCTGCCCCCGGTAGATTCTTTCAAGCGTTGAGCGACGCTATGGTCGATGGTAAACCCGCTCACCAGCACACTGACGAGAGACGATCCGCCGGTGCTGTCGACATACACCGGCGTGAGCACCAACTGATACAACTGCCCGCCCAGCACGGTGAAGCCCGCGGCCTGTTTTGGGAACTGCGCGCGCGCCGTTTTGATGGCGGGCCAGTTGGAAGGCAGCCTGCCGGGAGGCGCTGAATCGAGCGATGCGACGGTGAAACCGTTCGGGTCGGCAACGACGAAAAACGCGTTCTCGCGAAGCTCGTCGGCCACTTTGATCCAAAGCTCGCCGGCAACGTCTTTGATTGTAGGCTGGTGGCGTGTCTGGAACGCCGCCCTGACGCTCGGCATCGACGACAGAATGGCCGCGACGGAGGCCAGTGTATCGGAGCGCGACCGCCACAGTGAATCGTATGCGCCGAAGCTCGCCCGCACTTCTTCCTGGAGCGACTCGCTGGTGGCGCTCAAGGTGTGTTGCTGCAACAGCCAGCCGGTAATCGCGTAGAGGGCCGTCACGACAACCGCTGTCGAGAGCCAGATCTTCAGCAGCAGCGACAGCCGGGGCAGACGCATCAACGGCCTCCGTAGGGAACGGCCGACGCCGGCTCCGGTCCGTATTCGCGGTTGTACTTGTTTTTATGCGGCAGTTGCACGAAGCCGGATTCGGAGATCTGCTGGGTGGGGATCTGCACGGCAGGCCCCTCTACAACGAGCTTACGTTCCAGCTTCTTCAGCTTGTCTTCGGCGGCGCGCTCGTGCCAGAACTTCAGGGTGTACTCGCCGGGCTCAACGTTGTCGATCCTGTAAGCGCCCTCGCGGCCGGTCTTGGCGTAGTAAGGCGTATCGAGGACAACGATGACGGCGCTCATGGTGGAGTGAATGTTACAGAAGACGCGGACCACACCGGGCCGCCTGAACTTGATTCTTTGCGTTCCCCCGGGCGGGTAAAGGCCTGTGTCGAAGGGCTGCCCGGCGAAGTTTGAGAACGCGTTGTGGAAGATCGGATCCAGGTTGGGCAGGTCGACCGTCGTTCCCACGGTGATGACGCTCACATGCGGCGTAAACCGCTTGTTCTTCTGCAAAATGGTGTACGTTCCCGCGGCCGTCGGCACAGCCTTGCCATCCGACCGCTCCAGCCAGACCACTACGCCCGAGTAGTCTTTTTGCTTGGCGACCGCGGCAACGTTCGAGTCGATTAACTCAACAGTGCCGGTGACCGTTCCGGCCGACAGGATACCGGCGAAAGCCCAGCAAGCGCCGCCGAGGCTAGAAAAGGTAGACCACCGAAAGGTCATAGCGATTGTTCTTTCGTTGCCCCGAATTCAAATAATCTGTCCGAGTCTGCAAAGCTTCGAGCGATAGGATGACATTCGGCGCCAGGCGATACATCAGGTTAGCGCCGCCGGAGCGGTTTGCGCCTATAGCCGCCGGCAGCAGGTCGCGGTTCCGGTCGTCGTGAATACCCGAGAACAGGTTGACGGACACCTTGGGCGCGATCGGGATGGACGCCTGCGCCCATCCACCTTTCGAATGCACCCCGATCAGGCGGCCGTCCGCGAAAAGCGTGAGCCCCTGGCGCAACGCGCCAAAGTGCTGGACGTTCTCGCCGGACCAGAAGATGCCCGACAAGTCGAGATACGGCAGCGGATTGGCTTTCCAGTCGATGGAGAACAGACGGGACGGAACGGTGCGGCCCAGCACGTGCGAGTCGCTCCAATGGAACCCTGGCGCGATGGCAAACGCGCGGCTCTCGCCGAACTTGTGTTCAAGTTCGAAACGGCCTTCGAGCGATGGGCGCCGGCGTTCCACCGCGATGCGCGTATCGGCTGTCGAGGACTCTTCGTTTGTCTGGAGAACCGCACCCTGCAGCCGCAAGGTCGTAGGCGCGCCAAGATGAACGCGCTGCTCAAAGCGGATTTGCGGTTGCCAGCGCCACAGATTACCCGAGCTGGTTAACGGGGAAACCCCAACAAAACTGAAAGAGGTAGGGTCGCGCTGCGAGAAGAGCGGCTTTTCCATGCCTACCATCACGGAACGGTTGGCCCACTCAGTTTCGAGCGACGCCGTGCGCAGGCGCACCGGAGCGTAGAGCGTGTTCTCGGTATTTCCCTCGTAGAAATCGACAAAAGCCGATCCACGCACCCGGCCGCCCCAAACGGTTTGGCCGCCGGTATACTCGAGGCCAACCACGGATTGGCGGAAGCTTAGCCCGGCAGTGGCCCGTCCGGGGGTACGGCTGGCGGTAGTGGCGTTGTCGGCGCCGTTGGCAAACCTGGTGTTCCGGTACAGATTCGCCAGCAGCATGCCTGACACCTTGATGGGAAACTTCTGCGCCGCCTCAACCTTTGTCTGTGCCTGTTCGTCGACCCGGCGCTCCACGACATCGAGCCGCTCGGTGGGTGTGCCTTCCGCCGCGACGGCAGTAGTGGAAGTGTCTGCGGGCCGGCGCCAAGCGGCAACTTCGGTCTTTAACTGTTGCAGTTCTTTACGAAGCGAGTCGTTTTCGCGTTCGAGACGGTCGAGGCGTTCGAGAATGCGGTCAACAGGCGGAGATTGGGAGGCCACGGCCGGCAGGATTGCGGAGCACACGAGCAACGGAAGGCACCTAGGCATGACCTCTTTCTTTTAGCAGTGTTTCGAGCTTTTGTCGCAGTTCCCCCGGAGAATAAGGTTTCGAAAAGTAGGCATCGGCGCCGATGCCGAGGGCGCGGCGGGGAGCTTCAGGGTCGACACTGCCGCTCGAGACAATGATCGGGAGGCGCGAATAGCGCGGGTCCGACCGCAAATGTGCGATCAGCTCATAGCCGCTCATGCGCGGCATTTCGAGGTCCGTGACCACCGCCACCGGCGGGCGCCGGCTGTGTTCAAGGAGTCGCAACGCGGCCTCGCCCGACTCGGCAACCTGCACGTCCGCGCCGTCCACCGAGGTGAGCGCGATCTCCAGATTCGTTGCCATTTGTGGCGAGTCTTCGACGATTAAGATCATGCCGTTCACACGACTCCCTCTGCTTCCGATTGTTCCGCAACGTGGGCGACACAAGGTGTAAACTTTGATCCATTTGGATCGCCGCTTACGGGATAAATCGATAGCCAACGCCGTGGACCGTGGCGAAATGCCGTGGCACGTTCGGGTCTGGTTCCAGTTTCTGCCTTAATTTGACCACATGCGCATCGACGGTACGGGTATTGGGAAACGTATCATATCCCCAGACGGAATTCAGGATCATGTCGCGCGTAAGGGCCTTATCCGGATTCTGGAGAAAGTACACCAGCAGGTTGTACTCATGGGGCGTCAACCGCACCTCATGCGAGGCTTTCAACACCGTCCGGCGTTCGAGGTCCACTTCCACGTCGGCAAACCGCAGCACCGCGTGCGTGTCGGGCGATGAACGCCGCAGCAACGCACGGATGCGCGCCAGCAGTTCGCGCCGGCCGAAAGGCTTGGTGACATAATCGTCGGCCCCGATCTCGAGTAGCAGCACCTTGTCGACTTCTTCGCCGATCGCACTGAGCACAAGGATGGGGGTATGGACCTGTGCGGCGCGGACCTGCTTGCAGATGTCGACCCCGCTCATGCCGGGCAGGCGCAGATCCACAATCAGCAGGTCCGGACGGAGTGTTAAAGCCTTCTCGCAGCCGGACTTGCCGTCCAGTGCGGATAAAACCCGGAACCCCTCCTGATCCAGCATGACGGCGATTGTATCCTGGAGGGCATCATCGTCGTCTATTAAGAGGATCGTCTGCATATCCCGATGCCTGATTGTAGCCGATGGGCTTACCGGGTGGCTGTTACGATTAAGTAGAACTCTTAATTAGGAGAATCGCCCCGCATGAAGTCTGTCATCGCGCTGCTCGCGCTGTCTGTAGTCGCGTTCGGCCAGTACAAGGTTGAACCTGCCGGCGCCCCGCCCAGTGAATTGGCGGCGGCCATGACGGCAGAACTCCAGCCGGCCGGCCATAAGGTGACCAGTCCCGACGGGAAGGTTTGGTGTGAAGTCTGGTTCCGCAAAGAAGCGCCCACCGGGCCGCCCACGTCGGAATCGGACGTCACCTGGAAGACGATGCCGCCGGGATCGCTGGTGGGCGCCATCCGCTTTCCCGGCAACGGTATCGACCGTCGCGGACAGCCGATCAAGGCGGGGGTTTACACGTTGCGTTTCAGCATGTTCCCGATCAATGGCGACCATCAGGGTGTCGCGCCGCAACGCGACTTTCTGGTGCTGACTCCAGCCGCGGGCGATCAGGACCCGAAGCAGATCGCGAAATTCGACGATCTGATGGCGATGTCGCGAAAAGCATCGGGTACGCCCCACCCGGCAATCTTGAGCATGTGGCTGATCGAAGGCGATTTCCAGCCCGGCCTGGAGCAGATGGGCGAGCACGATTGGGTGCTGAAGGCTGCCGTCGGCAAGTCGCACATCGCGCTGATCGTGGTGGGCAAAGCCGAAGGTTAGACCGGCACTAGACGGGCGTGGCCTAGCCGGCCACAAACCGGCGCATCGTGGTCTCGAGCGCCGGCACGCAGATTACGCAATTCCCGCCGTAAATAGAATTGCCGCCATCGAAATTGAAGAAGCGTGCACCTGCTTCTTCCGCGATGAGCTTGAGCGGAGCCAGGTCCCATGCCTTGCAGGTCGGTTCGATCCACGCCTCGCCCGCGCCGGATGCGATGCACATCGCATCGAGGGCGCCCGAGAACGAACGGACCGACCAGAACGGCCGCAACCAGTCGATCAGCGTACGTCCGAAATGAAACTCGTGCAGGCAGTTGAGGCTATTGACGAAGATCGTTGAGTCCTCGACCCGCGTGAAGCTTGAGATTCGGATCGGCTTCCCGTTCCGGAACGCCCCGCCGCCTTTGGTGGCGTAGTAGGTCTCGCCTAGCGCCGGAAACGCAGCTACTCCAACGACTACCTCGCCGCCTTCTTCAAGCGCCAGCAGCATGGCCCAGTTGCGGTTGTCGCGCATGAAATCGCGGGTGCCGTCGATCGGGTCGATAATCCAGCGCCGGCCGACGCTGCCCGGCTTGTCGGCGCCTTCCTCGCCCAGCAATCCGTCTTCGGGAAACTCGGCCAACAGCATTTGCACGATCAAACGCTCGCAATGCCGGTCCGCCGCGGTAACTGGCGATAAATCGGCTTTGCTGTCGGCGACAATACCGGTCCGCCAATAAGTGAGTGCGGTTTCTCCCGCGGTCCCGATGGCGGCCAGGGCCACCTCTAATTCACGCTCGTAAGGCACTTCCGTTTATTGTAGTGGGCAACGGGTTGGGGGCAACTTGGACACGGTTCGTTAGAATGTAAATATCCAATGCATCCAAAGATTCGTTCGACGACGATTCTGTGCGTCCGTCGAAACAATAAGGTCGTCATGGCGGGGGACGGCCAGGTCACTATGGGCTCTGAAGTTTTAAAGGGTTCGGCGAACAAACTGCGCCGGCTCTATAAAGACCGGATTGTGGCCGGTTTCGCCGGTTCCACCGCAGACGCTTTTTCGTTATTTGCGCGGTTCGAAGCCAAACTTGAGCAGCACAACGGGAACCTGCCGCGAAGTGTCGTGGAGTTGGCGAAAGACTGGCGCACCGACAAGGTTCTGCGCCATCTTGAGGCTTTGCTGTTAGTGGCCGATCTCGGCAATACCTATGTCGTCAGCGGTACGGGCGATGTCATCGAACCCGATGCCGCGGTGGCGTCTATCGGGTCGGGCGGCGGTTACGCGAAAGCAGCGGCGGTGGCGCTCTATGAGAACACCGAACTGGGCGCGCGCGCCATCGCGGAACGCGCCATGACCATCGCTGGCGAAATCTGCATCTACACCAACCTGAACGTTCGCTACGAGGAGCTGGGCTGAGCCATGGTGATCTATCTGCCGGCGCAGGCAAACAGTGAGTCGCCGCTGCTCGACGAGCTGACGCCTCGCGAGATTGTACGTGAGTTGGACAAGTACGTCATCGGGCAGGCCGATGCGAAGAAAGCCGTGGCCGTCGCGTTGCGCAACCGCATCCGCCGGCAGCGTCTTGAGCCCGAAATGGCCGACGAGGTGATGCCCAAGAACATCCTCATGATCGGCCCCACCGGCGTGGGCAAGACGGAAGTCGCTCGCCGGTTGGCAAAGCTCGCGAACTCGCCGTTTCTGAAGGTGGAAGCCAGCAAGTTCACCGAGGTTGGCTACGTGGGCCGCGATGTTGAATCGATGATTCGCGACCTGGTGGAGATCGCGATCGACATGGTCCGCGAAGAACGGTTGGACGAAGTGGCCGAGCGCGCCGAACGCAATGCCGAAGAGCGCCTGCTCGACCTGCTGATGCCGCCTCCGCCCGAAGCCGCCGAGACCAAGACGGCCGAGCAGACCCGCGACAAGCTGCGTGAGCGCCTGCGTGCCGGCAAGCTGGACGACCGTGTGGTCGAACTCGATGTGCGCGAGCGCGCTCCTGTCTTCGAATTCGCCACCAACATGGGCATGGACGAGATGGACTCGAACATCAAGGACATGATCCCGAACCTGTTCGCGCCGCGGACACGCAAACGCAAAATGCGTGTCAGCGAAGCGATGGAGTACCTGATCCAGGAAGAGGAACAGAAGCTGATCGACATGGATCATGTGACCCGTGTGGCCATCGAACGAGTGGAACGGAACGGGATTATCTTTCTTGACGAAGTGGATAAGATAGCGGGGCGCGAAGGCGGTCACGGACCGGACGTGAGCCGCGAGGGCGTGCAGCGGGACATCCTGCCCATTGTGGAAGGCACCACCGTCAACACCCGCTACGGCTTTGTCCGCACCGATCACATCCTGTTCATGGCGGCCGGAGCGTTCCACGTTTCAAAACCCAGCGATCTTATCCCCGAGCTACAGGGGCGCTTTCCGATCCGCGTGGAACTGAAATCGTTGAGCGAGCAGGACTTCATTCGCATCCTGAAAGAGCCCAAGAATGCGCTGGTGAAGCAGTACATGGCCTTGCTTGAAACCGAGGGCATCAAGCTGACGTTCTCAGACGATGCGCTCGAAGAGGTGGCCGGCATTGCCGCCACCGTCAACCGCGATACCGAGAATATCGGCGCGCGACGCCTGCACACCATCATGGAGAAGGTGCTCGAACACATCTCCTTCGAAGGGCCGGACCTTAAGAAGAAGACGATCCGCATTGACGCCGCCTATGTTCGCGAGCAACTCGCCGACATCGTCAAGAACCAGGATTTAAGCCGGTACATTCTCTAAGGCTGCCGCACGGGACCGCACGCTTGCGCCTACTTCTCACCGCTGCCGTAGCTTTCCTGCTAGCCTGCTCGTGCGGCTATGTCGGCGAGCCGTTGCCCCCGGCTCTAAACATCCCTGTGCCGGTAAACGACCTTCGTGCCGAGCAGATCGGCGGCCGCATTGTTGTGACGTTCACCGCGCCCAAGCTCACAACCGACGGGATCGTGATGAAACGGCTGGGTGCGATTGAACTGTTTGTCAACGATACGGCAGTTGCCGTTGCCGGTTTGGAGCCAGGTCCCGTTTCCGCGGAAACGCCGGCCGCGCCGTTCGCCGGAAGGTCCGCCATGGTGCGGGTACGGGTATCGTCGCTCAAAGGCAAATGGTCAACCTGGGCGACGAAAAACGTCGAAATTGTGGCACCGCTCGCGCCGCCGGCCGATTTGGTTGCCCAGGCAACAGCGAAAGGCGTTCGCCTGCGTTGGAACTCGCCTGCCCCTGAATTCCGCATCCTGCGCTCGGCCGGAGCGCTCGCCGCCGAGGTGGCCCGGCTCAATCAACGCGAATGGATCGATCCCGAATCCAAATTCGGCCAAACCTACTCCTACCAGGTTGAGGCCTTGAACGGCGACGCGCGGAGTGGTTTGTCCGCCGCCGTCGAGATCACCCCCAAGGACACCTTCCCACCCACCGTGCCGGCGGGACTTACTGGCGTTGCCGGCATCGGAAGTATCGAACTGGCGTGGGACCGCAGCCCCGAGCCGGACGTCGCGGGCTATCGTGTCTACCGTTCCACCGATGGAACCCAGTGGAATCCCGTGGGTGCGCAAACACCCGCGGCGAGTTATTCAGACCGCGAGGTGAAAGCCGGTACGGCCTATAAGTACGCGGTGACGGCCGTAGACCAGAACGGCAACGAAAGCGCGCGATCCGTTGTCGTTGAGATCGCCGCACCGTGATAGTGAAAGGATACGATAGAAAAATGAAGATCTTCCTGGATACAGCGAATCTTGACGAACTGCGCAAGGGCGCCGATTGGGGGATTGTCGACGGGGTGACCACCAATCCCAGTCTGATCGCCAAGGAAGGCATCGCGATCGACGAGCAGATCAAGCGGATCTGCGACATCGTCGATGGCGACATCAGTGCCGAAGTGGTTTCTACCGACCATGCCGGAATGGTGGAGGAAGCCTACAAGCTGGCGAAAATCCACAAGAATATCGTTGTCAAGGTGCCGCTCACACGCGACGGCATTAAGACGACCGCAAAGTTGAGCAAGGAGGGCATCCGCTTTAACGTGACGCTTTGCTTCTCGGCCGGACAGGCGCTACTCGCCGCGAAAGCGGGCGCTTACATTGTCAGCCCGTTTGTGGGACGCTTAGACGATATTGCGCTCGAAGGCATGAACCTGATCCGCGAGATCGCGGTTATCTACAAGAACTACAATTTCCCGACGCAAATCCTGGCCGCCTCGCTCCGGTCGCCCCTGCACGTGGCGCAAGCGGCCGTAGCGGGCGCGCACATTGGTACGCTGCCGTTTAAAGTACTTGATATGCTGTTCAATCACCCGCTCACTGACCGCGGCTTGGAGCAGTTTCTGAACGATTACGCGAAAGTGTTTCAGGAACAAGCCTCCTCGCGCCGTTAACGGAGAGTCGCGGGAGGGAGACGCGGACTCGAAATGGGCCCTTATGAACGGATCGTGCTGCTCGCCTTAGTGGCGAGTGTCCTGCTGGCGCTGTTGCTCGTTTTGACGTTTCGCCTGCGCGTCACCCCGGCGGAAAAGGAACGCCGCCGCCGGACCCGGATTAACTTGCTCGGCCGTATGGGCGACGGCATGTTGACCGACGTCCAAGGCGATACTCTATATTATTCGTATTCAGTTCACGGAGTGGACTACACCGCTTCACAAGACATTACGGCGGTGCGTGCACTGGTGCCGGGGGATGCCGCGCTGATCATCGGTCCCGTGACACTGAAATACCTCGTCCGCAATCCGGCCAACTCGATCATCGTCTGCGAGAACTGGTCCGGACTCAGAATTCGAAAGGAGATAGTCAGACATGAAGAAGTTCGTTAGTGCGAAGATAGCCGCGGCCGCGGTACTGAGCGTAATGTTATTTGGCGCCGGCATCGTGGCCGGTGCGGCCAGGTTCGGAAAGCCCAAGTCCGTCATTCACGTGGTTACCGTGAAGTGGAAAGAGGGCACAACCCCCGACCAGATCAAAGCTGCCGTGGATGGCGTCGATAAGGTGGCCGCCGCTTATCCCGGTATCAAGAATGTCTGGACCCGCGCCATCAAGGTGCAAGGCGCCGGCTATACTCACGCTTTCGCGATGGAGTTTGAAAGTGAGGAGGCCTTACAGAAGTACGCCGGCAGCGATGCCCAAAAGGAGTGGTACAAGGCCTATCTGCCGGTTCGCGGCCAGAGCACCACGCACGACATCACTAACTGAGCCAAACCGCTGCCCAGTAAAGCGAAAGGGCCACCCCGCGACCGTCCTGGAGTGGCCCTTTCTGTTCTTGGAACTGTTCAGTTTATGTCCGCTGAACGTTTTCGGCCTGCAGACCCTTAGGCCCTTGCTTCACTTCGAACTCGACTTCCGTCCCGTTGTCCAAAGTGCGGTACCCATTCATTGAAATCGCGCTGAAGTGGACAAAGACGTCCTCCCCGCTCGACCGCTGAATGAACCCGTACCCTTTCGCATTATTAAACCACTTGACGATGCCTTTTTCTCTCACTACACCTTCTCCTGATGTTGCTGGATCCCGCACTGGACTGGCCGTTGAAATCGCGTTCATTGATAGTAAGTGATCCCACTAGAAACGCGAAAAGCTACGAGAGCGCCTCGTAGCTCGGTTGACATCATGTACCCAGGACAGCATGGAAAAACACGGCTAATTCGCCGCTCAGGTATTTTCTCACCTTCTATTTTCTACGGTCAAGGGATTTTACTTTGCGTTTTCTTCATAGCAGGTCCTGAGTACTAAACGTGTAAGGTCTCTGAAGCTAACAACATGCGGTTCCTCTGCCGGGAATGGCCATCGACCGGGCAGAAACTGTCGACATAGACAACATTCAGCCATTCGTTTTAGGCGTTCCGGCTCGGCGGGTTATCCTGCAAGGTAGCTGTCCAATGAAGTTTCTGTTGGCCGTCATCCGGCACGTACACTTTTTCATCGGTATCTCCACCCCTCCGCCTGACCAGGAGAAGTTTCTCCTGGCTGTTTGGCTCGGAATTATCGCGTTACTCGTGGGAGGTTTCCTGTTCCTGCTGTATCTGCCGGCCTTGCTGCGCGGATAAATGCTGCGCGGATAAACAATTCGCGGATAGATCAAAGGCCGGCGGTGGTAAAGGCGTTTTCTGACACTGCGCCCAGATGGTGCCCCGCGATATCCGTGCTATCTTCGCTTATTTGAAAACCGTGCCCGCGGTGAAGAACGCGGTGGTTAGCCACCCCGACGCTCCCGAGGAGAAGCGCGCACGGCAGAAGCGATAAGGAGACTTGATTTGAGAACGCTTGCACTCGTTCTGTTGACCTCGATTTCGTTGCCGGCGGTGGAGAAACGGCAGATCTTCCCTGTTGGCGTCAAACCGGTTGGTCCGTATAGCCCCGGCATCATGGCGGGCGACTACCTTTATGTGTCCGGCCAGGGTGCGCGCGATGCCAACGGCAAGTTCGCGGATTCGGTGGAGGACAGGGTCAGGCAGGCGTTCAGGAACGTTCAGGCGATCGTGGAAGCGGCGGGCCTAACGATGGAACATATCGTTTACACGCAGGTGTACCTGCACGAGTCCACTCCCTACCAGACCATGGATAAGGTCTGGAAGGAGGTCTTCCCGAAGAACCCGCCTACGCGCGCGACGCTTGGCGTTTATCGCATGCCCACTGAGACGACGTTCGAGGTGAGCGCTGTCGCCGTTCGAGACCTGAAGATGAAGGTGCCGGTCGTCCCCGCTTCTTATCCCAAAGATGTCGCGCTCGCCCCCGGTATTCTCACACCCGACCGCCTGTTCCTTTCCGGGTTCCTCGGCCGCGACCCCAAGACCGGCCAGATTCCTGAGAGCCTCGAAGCGCAGGTGCAGCTTTCGCTCGACCGCATGAAAGAGGTTCTCGCCGAAGCCAAGATGGACTTCCGCCACGTGGTCTTCATGAATCCCTATCTCACGAAGAACATGCCGATGGGCGTGATGAACAAGGTGTACGCCAAGCACTTCGAACACGGCAACACTCCCGCCCGCGCCACCATTGGCGTCCACTTTCTGCCCTTCGGCGCCAACATCGAGTTCACCGGCATTGCGGTCCGCAACCTGGCCGACCGCAAGGCCATCCGTCCCAAGAATATGCCGCCCAGCGCCACCGCCAGTCCCTGCGTGTTCGCCGCCCAAACATATTACTGCTCCGCTAAGTCCGGTTTCATCCCCGGTCCAAACGGGGGTATCTACGCCGATAATACGGTAGACCAGTTACGCCAGAGCATGCGCAACTTATTGGATGGTCTGGAAGAAGCGGGACTGAAGTTTTCCGACGTGGTTGTCAGTAACGTCTACGTGGATAATCTGGACGAGTTTGGCGCGATGAACGGCGTCTATGGCAAGTACTTCCCTGCCAACATGCCGCCTACGAGGACTACGGTCGCACCGCTGCCGCCAGTGGAACGCCAGAAAACGCAGGCGGGCCACTACCCGAAACTGGAAGAAGTGTCGATCGTCGCGGTGCAGTAGCTTCATCTCCTCAAGGCTTCCACTCTTCCGGAAACGCCCAGTCGTCGGCATCAGCCGCTGAATCAGGCTGAAGTCAGTAAGCTTTCTCAATTCGCTCAAATTGGTGATGCCGGATTGCCTCTCTAATCGCCTTCCGTACGAATTCGGCACGTTTACGTTGAGTGGCCGGCGCGATTCGATCAAGGGCTTTCAACGTTGGCTCATCGAGTTGAATCAATATAGAGGGCATCTCGGATTTGATCATATCGTCAATCCATATAGATCCATCCTTACCTTCTAACCAACTGCCACGCACTCGCCGCCAAGATCAACGCTCCTCCCCCAATCACCAGCGGACCCGGCCATTCCCCGTGCAACAACCCGGCCCACAGCGGGTTCAGCACCGGCTCCACCAGGATCAGCAGCGACGCCTCGATCGCCGGCACCGTTCGCACCCCACGAGTCAATAGAACATACGCGAGCCCGATCTGAATCAGGCCGAGGTAAGCCACAGCCACCCAGTCCACCGTCTGCGCTCCTTGCACCGGCAAAGCCAGCGGCAAACACGCGAGGCAGGCGATCGTGTTGCCCACCGCCACCATTGCCATTCCCGGTTCGCCGCCGTGCGGCCGCGACTCCAACCGCCGCAGCCCTCCAATGGTGATCGCCCATGTGGCCGCGCTCACGAGTGCGATCAAGTTGCCCCGCAGCGGATCGGGCGCCGTGTGCGACCCGTGCTGTTCCCCGACAAAGAATAACGACAACCCCAAGCCCATGACGGTAAGCACGCCGATATCGCGCGCCGTGACCTTCTCTTTCATCAACCACGGGCTCGCCAGGAGCAGGTATACCGGCGCGGTGTCCTGGAGGAAGATGGCATTGGCCGCCGTCGTTAGCTTGGTGGCCGTCACGAACGCGATCAGCGTGGCTGCGTAGGCGATACCGACCACCCACACGCCCGAATCCCACACCTTGCGCGCGCCCGGAATCAGCAGCAGCACGGCAAGCGCTGCAATGCCCGACCGAAAGGCCGCTACCTGCCAGTTGGTAAACGCTGTCGCCTTGATCGCCGCGCCACCCGTCGAAAACAGGACCGCGGCGGCCAGCACAAGTAACCGGGATTCCACCTCAAATAAGTTTGACATGCCCCCCGGCGTGAGCCCCGGGCAGCACCGCCCCCCCTTACAATTACGTCCGAAATGAAATATGATTTCCCGATATCGGGCTTTTGTACCCGATCGAAACGCTCAAGGAGGTCTGAATGCGCCTTTCACTGCGCGTGACCGTTCTGTCTCTGCTTCTGGCCGTGTCTGCCCAACCCCAAAATCGCGGGACGATCTCGGGCTATGTTCGTGACACGACGGGCGGCATGATTACCGCCGTCAAGGTGACGCTCACGAACGAACGCACCGGTGCTACCCGCTCTGCCAACAGTGATCTCACCGGAGCTTACCAGTTTCTCGGTCTTATCTCCGGCACTTACACCATTGAGGCCGAAAACTCCGGCTTCAAGCGCTTCCGCAACACCGGCGTGATCCTTGAAGTGGATGAAAACGTTCGCGCCGACGTAACGCTGGAAGTCGGTGCGCTGACCGAGAGTGTCAGTGTTACGGCGGAAGCGTCGCTGGTCGACACGCGATCTTCGGAAACCTCGGCGATCCTCGACGGCAAGCGTTTGATGGACCTGCCTGTCAACGGCCGCAATGTCTTCCGCCTGGCCTCTACGCTGCCGGGCGTACTGGGTGTAAGCGCCCCCGATAACACCGATCTCGGCGACACCCGCGCGGGCCCCCGCATGAACGTCAACGGCGCCCGCCCGAACATGAATTACAACCGCTTCAACGGAACTTACTTCAATAACCCCTCCCGCAATACCGGCTTGAACGCCCCGCCGCCGGACGCGGTGCAGGAATTCAAGATTCAGACTTCCAACTTTTCCGCCGAGAGCGGCCGCAACCCTGGCGCGAATATCACGATCGTCAGCCGCCAGGGAACCAATGAGTTCCATGGAGCCGTCTGGGAGTTCCACCGTAACGACAACCTGAATGCCCGCAGTTTCTTCCAAACGTTCCGTCCGCAACTGATTCAGAATCAGTTCGGCGGTGCGGCCGGTGGTCCGATAAAGCGCAATAAGTTGTTCGTGTTCGGCACGTATGAAATGTTGCGCGACCGCCGCCAGGCAGCCACCACCAATGCTTTCCCCATTACGCGGCGCGAAGCGGCCGGCGACTTCTCTGCACTGCTCCCAGGCAAACAACTGGTCAACCCCGCCGATAACACGCCGTTCCCGAATAACCAGATACCCACTTCGCTCTTCGATCCCGCGGCGCGCAAGTTACTCGAATTCGTACCTGTCGTCGAAAGCGGCTCCGTCCAGGCTGTCGGCCCCAATCCGCGCAATTCCGAATTGTTCATGGTGCGCACCGACTATGTGCTTACCTCTAAGCAGACCCTGTTCGGCCATTACTATCTGAACCAGAATTCCATCTCCAACCCGGTCCTCGGCTTCAGTTCCACGCTCGCGGGTTGGGCCGGGCAGACGCAACGTCCCCGCTTCCAGAACGCCGGCATCAATCACACCTGGACAGTAACTCCCAACATCCTTAACCAGATCACACTCGGTTACACGCGTTCGTTCTCCCTCAACGACCCGAGCGTTACCCGCCTGCCTCCGGAACTGAATATCCCCGCCCTGCCCGTCTACACAGACGGCGGGTCGCCTCAATTCCAGGTCTCCGGCCGCTTTAACCTCAATTCCGGAGGGCCCGTTAAGTTCATCTCGAACACTTACCAGTTCCAGGAAAACCTCAGTTGGATCAAAGGCCGCCACACCATGAAGTTCGGCTTTGAATACATGGACCTCGGCTTCTTCCAGTCGTTCCTCGGACCTCCCGTATTTGCGTTCAACGGGCAGCGCACGGGCGGCGGCAACGCTTCCCGCGGCGACTCCATGGCCGACTTCGTGCTGGGCGCTTATCAATCCCTTGGCATTACGAATGGCGTTCGCGTCAACGACGGAGCGTCCACATTCACGTCCTTCTATGCCCAGGACGACTTCAAGGTGAACCGCAAACTCACCCTCAACCTCGGCCTGCGTTACGAGATTCCTACGCCGTGGGTCGATAAGTACGATCGCATCAACACCGTCTTTCCGGTCAACGGACTCAAATCGGGTAAGTTCCCGACCGCTCCAACCGGCATGCTCTTTCCCGGCGACCTTCCGCGTGGGCTGATGCCGACGGATAAGAATAACCTCGCCCCGCGCATCGGCTTTGCGTACGACGTGTTTGGCGACGGCAAAACCGCCCTTCGCGGCGCTTACGGCATCTTCTACGACACCTTCAATACCGATACCGTCGCCCAGGAGAATCCGCCGTTTGTCGGTGGCCGCCGCACCTTCTTCAACGGTCAGATGGCCAACCCGTTCACGAGCGTCGGCGCCACTGCTCCCCCGGCATTCATCGACCCGGCGGCGTTCAGCTTTGTCTACCCAATCAACGGGTTGTGGAGCGCTACTACCTCGAACGGGCTCCGGACCACTTATATGCAGGAGTTTAACTTCACCATCAGCCGCCAGTTAGCGCGCGAGTACGCGGTGAATATCTCCTACATCGGCAAGACCGGAACGAAGCTGATCGCCTACCGCCCCTTTAACGCCGCCCCCTATATTCCCGGAAACAACGCCCAGGGCCAGCCCCGATCGACCGAAGGAAACGCCGGCGATCGTGTGCCGTTCCAGCCGGGCATTTATGGTCCGGAAGGCTACTATCTCGATAATGCCTTCACCAGCGCTTACCATTCCTTGCAGTTAGAGGTGAACAAGCGATTCTCGCGAGGGTTCCTGTTGAACTCTTCTTACGTTCTCTCGAAAGCGCTTGACTCCAGTTCCACTTACACGCTCGGAGGCTGTGTGGCCAACCCGTTTAACGTTCGCGACGGCCGCGGACGCGCCGATTGGGACCGTCGCCACAATGTTGTCATATCGGGCGTCTACTCCCCGCCCGTATATCGGCAGCAGAAGGGCTTCCTTGGCCGCGCCCTGGGCGGCTGGAATTTCTCCGGCATTTCCATCATCCAAAGTGGACTCCCGGTCACCGTCGTCAATGGCCAGAACCGCGCTTACGACGGCACGGGTTGCTCCGGATCGCATCTGGCCGATATCGCCGGTTCGGTCTACACGCGCGACCAAACCTCCCGCGCCGACATGATCAATCAGTTCTTCAACATCAGCGCGTTCCGTTTGCCGGCTATCGGCACTTACGGCAATTCACCGCGCGGCGCGTTCTCCGGTCCGGCCAACGTCAATACCGACTTCGCGATCCTCAAGGACATCGCCGTAAACGAAACGATGCGCTTCCAGTTACGCGGCGAGTTCTTCAATATCTTCAACCAGGTGAACTTTTCGAACCCGATATCAACGCTCGCCAATCCCCGCTTCGGCCAGATTACCGGTTCGGCCGCGGGAAGAAGCGTGCAACTCGGCTTCAAGTTCCTTTGGTAGGTTCGCTGTTACGCCCGCAGATCGTAGCAGCGCAGCCGCGGACCACTATTTGTCATCAATTCGCGAGAGTTCTGGTTGACATAGAGAAGCCCGTGCGAGAGCACGGGCAGCGACCAGGACTCTCGTGCCGCGAACAGCCACGTCCGCGCTATCTCTTTGTGACCCTTTGGCGTCAGATCCAGCCACAGTAAGTGGCCTAACTCACCGAGACACAGATAGTGGCCGTCCACAGCCAGCAGCGTTCCCCGAAATGTTCCTAACTTTCGCTGCTGCTTCTGGCCGTTCACCTCAAACGTCTCATCCCATTCAGGCGTCGCGCGCCATGCGATCTGCCCGGTTTTTGTATCGAGGCACGCCAGCGACGCATCCGGCTCGTTTCGTCCGTCAAACCCGTACAGGTATCCGTCTTTGTATAGCGGCGTGTTGAAGTGCAGCCCGAATTCCGACGTCTTGAACAGAGTCTTCGGCGTGAAGTCGGGCTGTATTTCGATCAATGTCCCACCCGCGCGGTAAGTGGCCGAAATGAACACCTTATTATCAAAGATCACCGGACAGGACGCATTTACCGATTCGTAACTCCGGCTCCGCCACGGCACAGCGAAATCAATCTTTCCGGTCGTAGGATCAATGCACAACAACCCGCCCGTTGGCGGATTTGACTCGCCGCCGGCGAATACAAATGCCCGGCGCTTGCCATGAACCGTCGCGGCCACTGGCGACGCATAGGATGGGCCCCACTCCTTGCCCGCCTGCCACGCCTCTTTGCCCGTCTCCTTATCGATAGCGACGACGCAAGGTCCGTTCGGCGCGCCCACGTTGACGATCAGAAGCTTACCTTCGAGCAGCGGGGTCGAAGCGGTACCGAAAAAGTCCTGCGGAACCTTGTAATCGGTGTGCAGGTCACGCTTCCAGATGATTTTGCCGGTCGTTAGCTCCAGGCAGTGCAGCACACCCTGTGCCGACACGGTGTAGACATGCCCGTTGTCAATCAGTGGCGACGATCGTGGTCCGTTGTTATAACCATAACGGTCTTCGTAAGTGGTGCCATAAGCCATCTGCCACCACCGCGCGCCCGTTTCCGGATGCAGGCATTCGACTAATTCACGGTTGCCGACCCGGTGTAAGTACACCAAGCGGTCTCCCTGAATCGCCGGAGACGAATAACCTGTACCCTTCTGAAACTCCCAAACCAGAGGCGCCGGCAGTTTACGGCTGAGCTTAGTCTCGTTCGAGGTCGCATTCCGGCGCGGTCCCAGGAAATCCGTCCAGTCTTCGGTCACTGCCCCCGCCGCCAGGGCCTTCGGTTTCCGGTAGACCTTCACTTCCGTATTGGCCGTGGGTTCCTGCGCCAGCAGCGGAATACCACCAAGACCAACCAGTAACTCACGACGCGTCATTACTTGATCTCCGTAAAGCGTGTACTTCCGATCCGGAACGCTTCGCCCGGAGCCGGCGCCTTCTCGAGTTCCACCCAGTGCGAAATCGCGTTACCGGCGCGGTCCGCCGGAAGAGACATGGCGGTTGCCGATCCATTTAACTTCCGGTCACGCAGTTTCAGCCGCAGTAACAGCGTGTGGGGACGGCGGCTGGTGTCTGGCGTGCCGATGTCGCCTTGCATCTGCCCTGTTAGCACTCCATCGCGCCACTCCGCTTCGTTTAACAGCGTTTCCAACTGCGACCCCAGCCGGGCGTGAATGTCGCCAGATTTCTGAAACTGAAGCGTAAGCGGTAACTCGCGTTTGTAAGTCGATATAGTTCCGATCCAGGTCCCGGTTAACTGCGGTTGCGCGGTATAGGGCTCGGGCCGCGGCGAAGTTGTCCGCGTAGCCGGCCAATCCGGGAGCATCTGTTTCAAAATCTGGTCCGCCAATCGGTCCGGCAGCCGGTCCGAGTCATTTGACAGCACGGCCAGCACGATCCGCTTCGATGGAATCAGGTTCAGCGTGGTTGCCACGCCGCCCATTGCACCGCGATGCGAGACCATCGTGTAATCGCCGCGTTTGCCGATGAACCAGCCAATGCCGTAGTTCTGCGACTCATCGATTTTGGCGACGGGGCGCTGCATCTCGTCGATGCTCGCGTCTTTGATGATCGCCTTCTGGTCGGCCAGATGGTCCTTCAAGTGGAACATGCCGAAGCGAACCAGGTCGTGCGCACTGGCCCACAACGCGGACCCGCCCGGATGATCGAAGTCGTACATCGGCAGCCGCTGCCCTGCCGCGGTATAACGTATAGCCGCATACGGCTCCAACGCCGGGGTTAAATGGACAGAGGTTCGCGTCAGCCCCAGCGGCAGGAAAACTTCGTTCCGCATGAACTCCGCATAATCCCGTCCCGACACCCGCGAGATGGCATAATCGAGTAACCCGTAACCGAGGTTCGAGTATTGGTAACGCTCGCCGGGAGGAGTTACCAGGTTGGCGTATCGCAGTATGGTCTCGTCCATCGGCGGCCGCGCATACGGCTCATCGGCGTAGAAGAACTGGTAGTGCAGCGGCAGCCCCGCAGAATGCGAAGCAACCCGCCGCACCGTTGCCTCGCGAGCACTACCGGTGCGGGCACGCAACTTAGCCGCGCCGAGATACTCATCCATGGGTGCGTCCAACCGGACCAGGCCGCGATCGGCAAGCACCATCAACCCGGTCGCGGTCATGGGCTTTGAGATCGACGCCAGCGAATAGAGCGTGTGTTCCGTGGCCGCGATGCGCTTCTCGCGGTCCGCCCAGCCGAACCCTTCCTCCCATACAATCTTGCCGTCCCGCGCCAGCGCGACACTTACAGACGCGACATTCAGCCGCACCAGTTCCGCCCGAATCCGCGAACGTAGCGCGTCAAACTCATCGGCGCACACCAGCGCGGGCGCCAACACCAGCAGCAGTAGCGTCCGTCTCATGGGATCACCGGCAACACGATATGAGAAGGATGCTCGGGGTCGTGATAGATCGTATTTTCGGCGATCCGCCACCGCCGGTTCCGGTTTAGCGGCTCCCCCGTATTAGGATTCACGTCAAACCGCGGAAAGTTACTCGACGAGATATCCAGCCGGATCCGATGACCCTTGCCGAACCGCAGCGAAGTTGGGTACATCTCGAGCGACACCGGATAGATTTGACCGGAATGCATCAACGTCGCCTTTTCCCAAGAATCGCGATACCGCGCCCGCACAATGCCATCCGCCACATTGAACTCGATGCCATTCGGAAAGTCCTTATTCGGCGGATACACATCCACTAACTTCGCCGTAAAGTCGGTGTCGGGTGCGTTCGAGGAAATCCATAAGTTCACCACCAGGGGACCGGTCACCTCGACTTCGCGATCGAGTGCTGGTGTTTGAAACACAACCACGTCGTTGCGTGCGGAAAGCGGTAGGGTATCCTTGCACGTCCACAGTTCCTTCCGGCAGCGCTGATCCGCCGCCCCACGGGGCATCAACGGACCTTCTGAAGAGACATTCCCTCCAATGGTGGGCACTGGGTTGTTTGGATCGAACAGATAGGTGGTCGGACTGCTCGCGGTCCGCGGCTTCTCTTTCCGCAGCACCCCGTCCCGGTACAGATAGTAGGGCGTGTATGCGGTCCGCGCCAGCGGCCATTCCTGCTCATCGCGCCATGCCCCGCCCACATACAAGCGGCCCTGCGGCGTCTTATGCGCATCGCCGCCGCCCATGACGAACAGCTTCACCGGAGCGTCGCGTTCCACTCCATTGTCCGTCCCTTTCAGCCAGTGGTCGAACCAGCGGATCCGAAAGGCCTCAAAGTCGAGCGCAGCCGCCGGACCGAACTCCGCCTCACCGGAGAAACTCACCCGCTGTCCGCCGTGCGTCCATGGACCCATAATCAGCCGCTGCGGCGACTTCTTCGCCTTCTTCAACGTCAGATAGTTCAGGTTCGCCACCTGCAACCCCCACGAGTCATACCACCCGCTCACGTGATACACCGGAATATCCTTGTACTTATCCGAGTTACTTACGACATCGACGCCGGAGTTCTTCCAGAACGCGTCGTAGTCCCCATGCGACATCGCCTCCACCAGCCAGTTCTCGTAATCGGGCGCCAGCTTCAGCGGCGACGTCCCCGGCCGCAAGGGCAGCGCTTTCACGTAGTCCACCACCTGGTTGCGCAGATTCGCCAGCACTCCATTCGTCGCCGGACTGTCACCCGGATAATGCGCCGCGCCGCCCGGACTGTACTCACCGCTCGGGCTGTTCCCGAAACAGAAGGTCCAATTGAAGAACCGCAGCTCAAAAGCGCCATGATGCCGCAACCCGTACATGCCCGGGTTTGACATCGAATCGACCGGGATCATCGTGGCCAGATACGGCGGATTCGAAAGCGCGAGAGCATGCTGCGTTCCGCCCGGATACGACGTTCCCACCGTCCCAAACTTCCCGCTGAACCACGGCTGTTCCCCCAGCCATTTCGCCATGTCGTAGCCGTCGTTGACGTCGTCGCGCAGCGGGAACCAGTGCCCGCCGGACCCATACCGCCCCCGTACATTCTGTCCAATCGCGATATACCCCTGGGGCACGAAATACTTCGCCCAAGGCTCCACCACATGCGACCCATACGGTGTCCGCTCCAGAATCACCGGAAACCTGCCCGGCGCCACAACGCCATTCCGCCCAGGAAAATAGATGTCGGTAGTCAGCGTGACCCCGTCACGCATCGGCACCTTCACGCCTTTCGCGGAAATGATCTCAAAGGGCTGCCCAAAGGCAGCCACGGCAGCCAATGCCACCAACGGAACCAAGCGCATTGGGCTAGCATCTCACACAGCCGGCAGGCTCAGAGCGTTGCTGGGCAGAGTGAGTTCCGGGTACCGGACCAGTGGCTGACGCTGGTGGCTCTGTTCGGGGTGTCGCAGGTCCGGATGGGGGCGATGGCGGTGATGCGAGCGGCGCTTCCGGCGGGGCCGCAGCCTGTTGATTTTGAGGGAGTTGTTCACCGGTGGGTTCGTTTTGCAGTTTGTTGAAGAAGTCAGAATCGGTCGCGTTTGCGCCGCTGCCGGAGTGGCCGATTCGCAGCGATTGCAAGCGGGTGAGTTCGTCGCGCAAGTATTTGTGCTGGCGACGGAGGTGGGCAAGGTGCCGGTCGAGGGTAGAAAGGGCTGTTGAGGTTTCGACGAGGTTTTGGAAGGCGAGCGCAATTTGCGCTTCGGGAGAGGCGCCGATGGTCTCCTGATCGACGGCATCGGCGATGGCATCCATCTGGAGATTCAGCAAGTGACTGTTCATGCGGATGGCACGGCTCATCTGCCACTGCAGGTTTGCAATGTCTTCGACGAGTTTGGCTTCGGCGTCGTTGACGGGTTGGAGGGTGCAGGCAAGGTCGGCGTGTTCGCGACGGAACTGGTCTTCGGACTCGCCGGGCAGGAGGATGGTGACGGCCGATGTCAGGCCGTGTTTGACAGCATTTTGGGATGATTGTGCTTTGCCCGCGGCGGTAACAGGTCCGCGGGATTTGGCGCCGTTGGCACGGGCGGCTTGTCGTTTTCTCTCAGTCGTCATAAATGTCTCCTTCGAGAGCCATCAGCTTGTCAGCTCTCAGCTTTCAACTGGAGGAGGCTCGCTGTCGCTCAGCGGTAACTATTTGGGGGCCGGCTTGCTTCGCTCGCCGGCAGCACTGCCACTCCCTTACGGGATTGAGAAAAAATGCGGCCCGCGCCCTTACGGTTGCGGTTCTGTTTCCGGAGCAGTGCGTGTTTGCAGTGGTTTACCGGACCCGGGGCGCGGTGCTAAATCGCATTCAGCGGATTTTTTCTCACGCCCTTACGGTCGCGGCTCCGTAACACAGATGGCAGCCCTCACAATTGGGGGAAATGAGTTAGAAGTGTTTGGGCCAGGGCTTTCTTCCTTTGAGGAACATGGCACTGGGGTCGGGTGTGATGGGCGAGGTTGGAGGAATGACCGGCATTTGCGCTTGTGGCGGGTTGTAGTTGAGGTTGGGGTGGGTGCCTTTCATACGAGGATAGACGGCAGAGTTATTACGGGCGGGGAAGAAGGCAGATAGGGCGGCGGCGATGGCTAGGTCGTCGTGGTCGGTAGAGAGGGCAGGTTGGATGGTGTCGTTGCCGGAACGGGAGATACGGAATTGAAGCGAGTTCAGTTCGTCGAGTAACTCAGAGGCGTGTGGCACCTTGCGGCCGATTTTGATATGGCCGTTGGCGAGGAGGGTGTGTAAGTTCGAGAGCAGGATGCGCCGGGGGATATGCCAGTGGCCGTCGCTCTCAGTGACAGATTGGCCGCCGGTGAATTTGACGGAACGGACTTTGGTGGCGGAGATGCCGCGGCTGGTGACGATCTGCCAGACGGGGAAGCCGACGCCGGTGGAGTCGAGGACGACTTCGGTGTTGTGGAGGAGTCCGGGATGGGAGACGAAGTCGCGGATGTAGTCGGCAATAACGATGTAGTTGGTTTGGAGGGGGATGCGTTCGACGTGGCGGATATGGAAGCGGTGTTCGTGGATCCAGTGCCAGTCGGTACGGTCCTGTTCGCCGGTTTGGAAGACGGAGTATTCGAGGAGACACACGGCGGTGTAGTCCTTTTCATGGCCGAAGTCGACGCCAAGAAAGTTAGTGGGATGTTTGATGTAGCAGCGCATGGTAAGAAGCTATTAGCAGTCAGACAATCGGCTTTCAGCGGGAGGAGGCTCGCTTCCGCTCGCGGCAGTTATTAAGTGCATAGTTAGAGGTATCCTTTGGCACGGGCCCAGAGTTGGAAGTTATAGGGGGTGGATTGGAAGAATGGCTGGACGTGGTCGCTCCAGGCGGCTTCGAGTTCGCGCCAATGGAAGAAAGAGTTATTGGGGCCGTCTTTGACGAATTCGCAGCAGTATTCCTGACGGAAGAGGGGTGCGGGCATGGTGGCGCGCTCTTCGGCGAGCCATTTGGGATCGATGCGGGCGCAGTCGGCGGCGGGTACGGCGAAGAGGGACCAGGGCGGGTCGGCACTATCGCGATGCCATTCGTCGTAGAAGAAGCCTTTGCAGCCGTGAGGCGTGGAGATGAGCCAGCATTCGGGTGTGGCGGGAAAAGCGGGATGGGACTTAGTGGCGGCGGAGGCAGCCATCATGGGGCGGACGGTGTGATAGATGCTGTCGTCGACGCGGGATGCTTCATCGATGATAAGTAAGGAGACGGCAGAGAAACCGCGGATAGTCGCTTCGACGGAAGGGACGCCGATGATGGTGGAGCCGTTGGGGAAGACGAGGGAGATATCGTTATGGCCGTCGCCTTTGGGTTTCTGGCCGAGTTTGGTAACGAAGTGCCTGGCTTTCTTCAGGAAAGTGCCGGACTGGCGGCCGGAGGGGGTAACGACTAAGATGAGCGATTCGGGGTGATAGACGGCGCGGTGGACGGCTTTGAGGGCAGTGATGGTGGACTTACCCCACTGGCGGGAGCAATTGAGGATGCCGCGGGGAATGATGGAGTTGAGGATATGCTCCTGTTCGGGGTCGGGGAAGAAGCCGAGGGAGCGGGCAAAGTCGGCGGGTGAGGGGACCTGTTGTGCAAGCTTAGCCGCGACAAGCTCCTGGAACCTATTCAGGGATAAGACAGGCATAGGCTTATGCGCGGACCTCCTGCGGGCCTGACTGAGAAGGAGGCGACAGGAATGGTTGAAGGATGGTGAGGAACTGATGCCAGAGCTGCGGGGCAGGCTTAAGCAGCGTCTCGATCGCATTGATGAACCGAGAGAAGTCATCCAAAGACATCAGAACGCTTTTCTCTTCTGGCTCGAGCGATGGCGGTTGGGTTTGGGAAGTAACTGGCTTTGACGCCGGCTCGGGAGTCGGGGACACGGCAGGGGCGGGGGCAGGAGCTGGAGTTGGAGGCGGGGCGGGAGGAACGGTTGGAGCGGTATTGGCGCGGTGGCGGAGGCAGGGGAAGAGGGAGGCAAGGAAAGGAAGGGCGACGTTGGGGCGGATTGGGAGGAAGCGCTTGCGGGGCTGTGGTTCCTGTGGTTGTTGGTTGCTCGTGTTACCGCCGCCGATATTTACGTGTTCCGCATCCATAGCTGTAGTCCAGAGCGATAAAATCCCTTCTGTGCGCGATATTAGCGGGTGAATCTCTTTTGCCTCCCCCATCGTTTTTTCTAAATCTTTGAAAAGAAGGCAAAAATAAATTTCAATTGTTTGTGAATCAATTTTTTCGGGCGGGGCGAAAAATAGGAGAAGGAGACGGGAGGCAGGAGACAGGAGGCAGGAGACAGGAGACAGAAGACAGGAGACAGAAGGCAGAAGACAGGAGACGGGAGGCAGGAGACAGAAGATAGGAGTAAGGGGCCGATCGGACGGGGGCAGGGGCGCAACTTATGCGGTCTCGCAAAGGCGCTAAGCCGCAAAGGTTGGCGGGAGGCGTTCCCTGGTCGAACAGGGCGGGGAGGATACTAAGTACTCCTACTCGTAAATACGATGACGTATTTTAGGTCTCGATACGGTGACGTAATCTGATACGCTGGCATCAGAGGTTGGTTGCCGCTGATGCCGCGAAATAGCCCATTTATCATGAATCTTTCCAGCGAGGAGCGCCAGGCGCTGGAATCAATGGCTCGAAAATATACGTCA
>JADLDI010000044.1 GCA_020846745.1 Bryobacterales bacterium
ACTTTTGGCCGGAGCCGCAGGGGCAGGGGGTGTTGCGGCCGACTTGCGGAGGCTGTGGGGGTTTCGTCTCGCAAGTTGTTGATTTGGTTTGGGTAGCGGCGGCGGCTTGGGCGGTTTTGACGTAGCGGTGGCCGGAGACGGGCACGACGCCTTTTTCGCGGATTTGGCTTTCGAGGGTGAGGATGGCGTTTTGGGTGGAGAGGGCGTGACGGATGTTGTCGTCAACGGTCGCCGGCGCCTTGGCAATTCGTCTCGCAAAGCTATCAATCTTTGGCACATCCGCGAGCGGAGCGAACTCGTCGGGCGGGTTTCCGTTGGAGATCTGCTGGATGCCACGGTCCGTCTGGAGCATGCGAATCTCGCGGAGGGCGGACTTGTAGGAACCTTCCCAGCGGAGATAGTAGCGGTGGACCTTTTCCAAGTTGGCTTCGTTTTGTTCAGTTGATTCGAGGGCGCGGAGGGCGGCTTCGCGTTGGCGGCAGCGTTCGATTTGCCAGTTGGCGGTGAGGAGGCGCTGGAAGGCGAAGTGTTCGAGGGGGCCGGCGGGGACGATTTCGTCTCGTAATTCCGATTCCATCTGGTCGAAGAAGGGGCGCTCGTCGGGGGAGACGATGATGTTGGCGGTGGATAAGCCATGTTGGCGGTTGTTCTGAGAGGAGGCGGATTTGCCTTCGTGGGTGCGGGGTCCGGTTTGATGGGACATTGCTGTCGTGCTCCTTTGCTTGGGTTTATACGTTGGTTCGGCAACCCCTCCTTAACAGTCGGGGCACCGGTCGGGTGGGTCGGACTCGACCGGAAGCGTGCGGAAAATAAAAAAGCCGGCGCGAGGGCCGGCGGGGTGTTTCGAGGATAGTGGGATGTGAGGACACACATCCACTACCAGGTGTCAATGTATCACGGATTGGGGAGAAAGGGAACGGAATTTCGTTTATTTAATGAGGGATTGGCGGGACGGGTTTCGTGGGCGGCTCGAACGGGGCGACATTGTTCGTTCCGACTCCGATCAGCGCCTTCAGCCAAACAAGGTTTGTTTGCCGAAGGGACGTGGCCGGACCGGAAGCACGGCGCGGAACTGATCGCCTTGGCCGAAAGCTTGGAGAAGGATGCAGCGCAGGCGAAGAGTGCAGCAGACGGGCAGCGCATGCGGGCGCCAGCCGCGATTTCAGGGAGTGTGAGGCGGCACGGCGTTGAGCGGGTTGCGAATCGCGGAGACCACTATTCCCAAGGATTGATCAAGCGAACGCCTAAATGTTCAAAGTGAGTCACGTTGCGCGTGGCCACGGAAAAACCCCGAGCGGCGGCGCAAGCCGCAATGTAAGCATCCGGCGCCAGAGCTCGTTTGCCCGTCTTCTCGCACGCCGCCGCTATCTCGGCTAGTTTGTCAGCAGCGGCAGAATCGAAGTCGAGTGTCCGGTCTTTAAACAAGTCGAGAATGCGTTCTACCTGGGCTGCGAGGGTGTTCTTGCGCCTGCCATTTGGCAATCTCAGCACGCCAAAACGGAGTTCCGCGCGATTGACGGAAGTGATATACAGAGTTTCTGCGCTCTGGTTGTCCAGCCAGTCCACTACCTTCTCCGTTGGCCTTGTCTTCAGAGGCTCGGAGACGACATTAGTGTCAAGGACGATCACGTGAAATCCGCTCCCCGGATCTCGCTGCTGCGCCGGTCAAAGTCGAGTTCGTCCATACCGCCGGCCGTACGAGCGATCCGTCGGATTTCGGAACCGATTTTGAGGCGTTTCGGCGGGCGGACGGTATCTTCGATAATCGTGCGGACCTCAGCCTCGGTGGAGCGGCCGTGCCGGGCAGCGCGCAGGCGCAGCGCTCGGTGGATCTCCTCGGAGAGGTTGCGGATGGTCAGGCTGGGCATGCAATCACCTGTACTTCATTATAGGCAATGCTAGCAACGATCTGGGAATGCTATCAAGAGCCCCTGCTATTTTGTGATAGGTACGGCTTCAGGATCAGGATGGGGATTCCGTGGGCGCCAGCGCGTCGGGCGACCGTTTGGAGCCGTTCCTGGCGATGAGAGACAGCAGTTTCAGTGAAGCCCCTTGAGGGCGCATCAGCAGAATTGTTGCCGGCGACAGACGATTGATGGCCGGCAGGATTTCGTCCCGGAGGAATCGCTCGTCTGTGGTGGCGGAAGTGATTGCTTCGATCTTTTTGCCGGCAGCGAGGATGTCCTTCAGGAAGGAAGCCTCATGCCGCATAGATGACGCGGGCCTCTCTAAGAACTTGCGGACGCACCCAGGGCTTTAACCCGCGCTTGGTTACGAGGTCGACCTTCCGTCCAATTAAAGCCTCGAGCCCTTCAACTAGGGATTCGAATTTGAAGATTCCGATGCGCGCCGCAGAATCAAACTCAACCAGGACGTCAATGTCACTGTCCGGCCCCATCTCGCCACGGACCGCGGACCCGAACAATGAGAGTTCTGTGACGCCAAATTGCCGACACAGGTTCGCCAGTTCGGCGGCATTGACTTCCGCATCACCGAGATGAACCGTGGCGCTCATGGCTTTCAACTCCATTATGCCCGACCGTTTTGGCTTGCGGCCGCTAAGCATCGTCGCCATGGGCCACGCTACCAGAGATATGCCGGCTCGCGGGGCTTCAGAGTTACAGGGGGCCGGTGTGTCCGCGCGACGCAAGCCAGGTCTGATTTCGCCGTTTGGGACACCGGTGACACAGCAGTCTGTCCACCCTGCCGTCCACCCTGCCCGTCCACCCTGCCTGTCCACCCTGCCTGTCACGGTTTACCATCCTGACCGACCTGCCGGGAGTGAACGCCGATTCGTCAGGCGACCGCTTGGAGACCGTTGCGGGCGACCAGCGAAAGCAGTTTCAGCGAAGCTCCTTGGGGGCGCTTTTCTCCGCGCTCCCACTGACTTACGAGACCGGTGGTGACGTTGAGATAACGAGCGAACACTGCCTGGCTGGCCCCCTCCCGCAGACGAAGCGCGCGGATCTCTTTGGGTTTGAGGGGAATAACAGGCGTGAGGCACAGTTCGTCAAATTCTCGCATGGTGCGCTTGTCCATCACTTTCGCCGCGTGTAGGCTTTCGGCCGTTTCGTGGACAGAGGCCAGTAACGGACTACGATACTGTGTCTTCATCGCATTTCACCTCCAGCAGTGCTTTCGACTCGACAACCCGCGCTATCGTGGTTTCATCATAGGCCAGCAGTTCGGCCGCAAGTTTCCGCAAAGCCAGCAGGTCGTTAGCGTCGATATTGGCCTTTTCGCTTTTGGCGAAACCGTGGACGAAGATGGCCCGCGTTCCCGCCCTGAACACAATGAGCGTTCGAAAACCGCCGGACTTACCCTCACCACGGCGGGCAATCCGCTGCTTGATAACTCCACCACCGAGATCGGCCGCGATCAAACCCCGTTCAGCCTCCCGCGCCGCCCGGCAGAGCGCAGAGTCGGCAATGCTGGCTTTCTCCGCAAATCGCGCGAACGCCTTAGTCTTAAATATTCGCACCCAAATTCACCGGGGCTACGCAGAAATCACTTCCTCCGTAAGTATAACACTGTGTGCTATAGAGGTTGCGTGCGGGAATGCTACATGGTGTGTTGGCTCCGCCGGCGACGCTGCGGAATTGGGAGCAGGGCAGGTCGCGGCCAGACGCGCCAACGCGCGTGTTGCTGGCGGTGATTGCGAAGCATCCGGAGGCGGTGAAGGATGTGCTGCGGAGGGCGGGTTGAGTGGGGCGACGTTAGCGGCACGAGTTAAGAGCAGCCGCGCGGATCACGGACGGAGCTTCGGTGACGTGGGCAGCTTCCAGGAGCGCCCGTTTTTATTGGCACCTTTCTTACCGCAAAATCAGTTGAGAGTTAGCGAAATGGACCTACTCGACGCTGATGGCAATTAGCCTAATTGACCGTGCCTTTAACAGGGTCCGATCCGTTCAATCTGAATGCCGCACAGACCGCACTGACATCCACAAGTAGGCAAGATCACCGATTTGAACGTCCGAAGAGACAAAGCGTAGGAAGATTGCGCCGATGAGGACGTAGAAGCGCGCATCGAAGCGGCCGACGTAGGCCTCGCGGTGGGGCCGCACACAGATCTACGGTGGCAATGGGAAACTGGGGAAGCACTTCGGACAGTGCAAGGTGAAGTTACCGAATCTGTACGTCAAGCCGTCAAGCGCTCGTCGCTTCTACATTGCCAGCGGCTGTCCGCAAGTCTCTCAGCAGGTGATCGAACGCCTTAGTATACGAGGCGGGGTCTGTGTTCCAGGAACTGAAATCTGGAATGAAGTACTCCCGAATCTCTCGCGCTGAGTCCTTTCCTGTGTCCGCGTCAAAGCATTCCCATTGCCGAATCTGTTCGTACGTCGCAAGACCGATTGGGAACAGCATTTGCCGCTTTTCCTTCAGTTCGAGGCGACGCGCTTTGGCGAGTTCCGTCCCCACCCATTCGCTCTTCATGCTGCTTTCGGATATGATCAGGAGGAGCTTGTCATACACCCGTAATGCCTCGTCAATCTGATCGTGGATCTTTTTGCCGCTCTTAATGTGGTGCGGTGCGAACCAGCAGCGGACATCCTTGGCTTGCAGATCGGAGTACAGGCGATCGGCAAACTCCTGATCATTTGTCGAGTAGCTGATGAAGCAGGAATAGAATTGGATTGGCTCAATCGCGCCCACGAGAGCTTTCATGTGAGTTATGAACGTTTCGGGCACCCCCACGCCACGAAGGAAAGCCTCAGGAACATTGCCGCGAGAGCGAAAAATCGTGTCCAGCCCAATAGTGCTTTGCGTAATGTGCGTACTAGATTCGAGATGCACGGCACGGGAAAGGTCAGTACGTGCAATAAACGTGGCTCCAAAACGTGCGCGGTGGAAGTCGGCTTCTCGCAAATCGGTCTCAGTGAGTCTGGCCGAGGTCAAGTCGGCTTCGCGTAAGTTTGCCCCCGAGAGGATCGTCCCATAAAGGTGGGCTCCGCGAAGATCAGACCCGGTGAGATTGGCATTCCGGAGGTTGGCATCAGAAAGGTCCCTCCCGAGGAGGCTGGCCATCGCAAGGTCAACTGCGACCAGAGGGAAATTTGCCCTAAACTCATTCCACTTTCGGGCACCTTGCCGGAGAATTGCCAGCTGTTTCTGATCCGCCATACTTCGCATCAGTTTAACGCGACGGCCGGATTTGAGGTGTTGAGTTTGGTCGGACCTGCGGCGTCTGGAATAGCCCACTTGATGTTCGAAGTGCCGGGTACCGGCTCCGCGGTAGGGAGTCACTGCCGGTGAACGGCTCTGCCAGCCGGACCCAACCGGGGCGTGTGCGACGGAGTCAGAATTTGAACATCGGCGGAGTTGTGTGCATCAGCCGGGTCGTTGGCGCACCTGCCTTGGTCGGGAATAGTGGTTCGGGGCGCTGGGAGCGTGGGTTGTGGAGGGACGGACCGCGCGCTTGTGGTTGCGCCGCGCGAGTACCTTCAGACTCTCCGCCAGGCTATTGGGAATCTTGAAACGCCACAGCGCTGAGCTACGGCGTAGGTTGTCTGCAGGCGGCAAGCATCGAGTGGCTATCCGGCGTCGCCTCGTCCCCAAAGCACCAACTCAACGTCATTGAGGCGTCTACCACGAAGGGAGACATCGATCAATACTTATGCCCCTCGTGGATCAGATCGCGAATTCGGAGCCCTTCACCCAACGTCAAGCGATGCTTCTCTGCGAATGCGAGCATATCCTGTACGGCTTTGCGCCGCTCGTCATCACTTGGGAGGGAGCCGTTTCCAGCGAGGGCCTCGAGAGCGCTCGCTACGACCTGTTCGGCAGAGCGGTAGCGGCCCGATCGGAGTTGCTGCTCGATCAGATGCTCGCTACGTGAATCGAGATGAATGTCCATACCGAATCTAATTTCAGTATATCTGCGGGTTAGAGCCCCCAATAAAGGAGAAACCGGGCTCATCATGGAACATTTATCACCGGTCGAGCACGAGGATGCCAAGGTCAGGGTCGCTGGCGAATTCTGTTAATCGAATAGCGTCGCGGCGGAGTACGAATTCAGCATCGCGCGTCGGATGGGTCCAGCGGCGCAGCCACACCACTTTGGGAGGCGGCCCGAGGGTTGTCGCCAATTCATAGAAGTCGGCGTCTGTGCTTACGATGATGAAGCCCTCTTGCTGCGCAAAGGCCCAAATCTCCCGATCGGGGCGCGACAGCATATCGAAGCTTGCTACGTGGGCGGAACCTGGGTACAAGTCAGCCAGACGCAGTACGAGCTTCTTTGACAGGTTCTCGTCCAGTAGAAGTTTCACAGAGCGACGCGCCGGCCGATGCGGGCGGCGAACTCATAGACAGCGCGGAAATCCTCGGACTCCAATTCGGGATAATCGTCCAGGATCTCGCCCTCGGACATGCCGGCGGCGAGCCAACTGAGGATGTCCCACACTGTGATGCGCAAGCCCCGGATGCACGGCTGGCCGGAGCGTTTACCCGGTTCGATCGTGATTCGCTGCGTCATCATCATTCGCCCGCAAAACTTAAGCCGATCTAACCCAGGAGGCTGATCGGCTCGTTCATTCTTAATACTTTTTGGGGTGCCCAGTGGGATTTGAACCCACGGCCACTGGAACCACAATCCAGCGCTCTACCAGCTGAGCTATGGGCACCGCAACCCTTTTAGTTTACTATTTCAGGCCCGACTTGCGCCACAGGTCGTCTACGCGCTTCTTTACTTCGGGGGTCATTTGGATGACGTCGGGCCAGGGGCGGGCAAAACCTTCGGAGGGCCACTTTTTGGTGGCGTCGATGCCCATTTTGGAGCCGAAGTTGGGGAGGCGGCTGGCGTGGTCGAGGGAGTCGACGGGTCCGGTGACGAATTCGATATCGCGTTGGGGGTCGATGTTGTTGAGGGCTTTCCAGGCGACCTCGCTGAGGTCTTGGACGTTTACGTCGTGGTCGACCACGACTATGCACTTCGAAAACATCGCCTGGCCGGTGCCCCAGATGCCGTGCATGACTTTGCGCGCCTGGCCGGGGTAGGATTTGCGGATGGAGACGATGATCATGTTGTGGAAGATGCCTTCGGCGGGCATCGAGATGTCGCGGACCTCGGGGAGGTTGAGGCGCATGAGAGGGAGGAAGATGCGCTCGATCGCTTTGCCCATGTAGAAGTCTTCCATGGGGGGTGGTCCGACGATGGTGGTGGCGTAGACGGGATTCTTGCGATGGGTGACGCAGGTGACGTGGAAGACGGGGTATTCGTCGGCCAGGGAGTAGAAGCCGGTATGGTCGCCGAAGGGGCCTTCGGTGCGGAGTTCACCCAGTTCGAGGTAGCCTTCGAGCACGATTTCGGAGTGCGCGGGGACCTCGATGTCGACGGTTTCGCACTTGACCATTTCGACGGGCTGCTTCCTTAGGAAGCCGGCGATCATCATCTCGTCGAGGTCGGGCGGAAGGGGGAGGATGGCGGAGTACATGGCGGCGGGGTCGGCGCCGATGGCGATGGCGGCTTCCATGCGCGTCGCCTTACCTTCGGCCTTGAGGCGGCGATAGTGTTCCGCGCCCTGTTTGTGGGTCTGCCAGTGCATGCCGGTGGTGCGGTCGTCGAAGATCTGGATGCGGTAGCAGCCGCAATTGCGCTTGCCGGTTTCAGGGTTCTTCGAGAAGACCATCGGCAGGGTGATGTAGCGGCCGCCGTCGTCGGGCCAGCACTGGAGGATGGGGAAGTCGAATAGGGAGAAGTTGTCCTTTTTGACGACCTCTTTGCAGGGGCCGTCGCTGACGGTTTTGGGGAAGAACGAGCCCATTTCGGCGAGCATGGGCAACATTTTGAGCTTGCCGAGCAGGCCTTCGGGCATCTTCATCTGGAGGTAGTCGGAGATACGGTCCGCGATCTCCTGGACGCTCGAGACCTGGAGGGCAATCTCCATACGGCGCATGGAAGCGAAGGCGTTGATGAGGACGGGCGTCGAGTAGCCTTTGGGCTTTTCGAACAGGAGGGCGGGTCCGCCCTGCTTCACGGCGCGGTCGGCGAACTCGGTGATTTCGAGGTGCGGGTCAACCTCGACGGAGATGCGTTTGAGTTCGCCGGCTTTGTCTAGTGCGGAAATGAACTCCCGCAGGTCTTTATAGGCCATCTTGTTCTACTCTAGTTAATTCATGAGCAATCGAACAGCATTCGTCACCGGCGCGAGCCGGGGGATTGGCCGGGCATGCGCGCTGGGGCTGGCAAAATCGGGGGTGCGGGTGATTGTGGCGGCGCGGAATCGCGAGAAGTTGGAGGCGGTGGCCGGAGAGATCCGGGCGGCGGGATCGGAAGCGTTTGTGGTCGAGATCGACCTTTCGAACGCCGATTCGATTAAAGCGGCGTTCGCCACGGCGACCAAAGAGTTCGGCAAGACCGACATTTTGGTGAACAACGCCGCTGTCACCAAGGATACGTTGGCGCTGCGGATGAAGCCTGACGATTGGGGGACGGTGTTGCAGACCAATTTGACGGGCGCGTTTCTGTGCATTCAGCAGGTGCTACAAGGAATGATGCGCGAACGCTGGGGGCGCATTATTAATATCTCGTCGGTGGTGGCGGAGGCGGGCAATGCGGGCCAGGCAAATTATGTGGCGTCGAAGGCGGGGTTGATTGGTTTAACCAAAGCGCTGGCGCAGGAGATGGCAAGCCGCAGCATTACGGTGAACGCAGTTGCGCCGGGCTTCATCGATACCGATATGACGGCGGGGCTGCCGCAGGATATCAAGGATGCACTGCTCGCGAGGATTCCGCTGAAGCGGCTGGGCAATCCGGACGATGTGGCGGCCGCAGTGCGGTTCCTGGCTAGCGATGAGGCGGGATATGTTACAGGTCACGTGCTGGACGTGAACGGTGGGATGTACATGTAGGGGAAGCGGGTGCACTACAATGTAGTGCATGAAGAGCGAAGTGTATAGCTGGCGTGTGCCGTCTGATGTCAAGGCGAGCCTGGAGCGGGAAGCGCGGCGCCAGAAACTCTCCATGTCGGCGGTGCTGGCGGCCGCAGCGCGCGACTGGCTCCAGAAGAGCGCGGCAGCAGACGACCCCGATGAGGAGCAACGTCGCTTGCACAAGTCCGCATCCAAGTGGATTGGCACGTTAGAGAGCGGCAAAGCGCAGCGTTCGGAGACCACTTCGAACGCGGTTCGGGATCGCCTTCGGCGGCAGCATGGCCGCTGACGCGCTCATAGATGCCGGTGCAATCCTAGCCTTGCTGGACAGGACGGATCGCTGGCACAAGGTTTGCGTAGAGACGTTTCAACACCTCCGGCTACCGCTGATGACCTCGGAAGCGGTCCTGACCGAACTCTTCCACCTGGTTGGCGACAATCGTTACGAAATGGAAGCCGCTTGGAGGTTCATCGGGTCCGGAGCAGTCAGACTTGCAGGTATCGAAGACGCGGAGTTGCCGGCAATTCAAACGCTGATGTTGCGATATTCGGATCGCCCCATGGATTTCGTCGACGCGACCCTCGTCCACTTAGCGAGGCGTGAACGGTTGCAGACCATCTTTACTGTGGATCACGCGGACTTCAGCACCTATCGCATCGACAACCGAAAAAGGTTCCGAATACTACCTCCAACCAGGCCGTAGACAGCCTGGATGGCAAGATCCCTGCGGTGGGGACGATGTGGCGGCGGATGGGCGGCGAGCGCAAAATCCACGTCGTCCAGAATTGGCAAGCGGCGTATCAAAAGTAGGACGCGCCAGTCACGCAGGCTGCCGAATGGGATATTGTGCGAGCTTAGATCGCGAGGGTGATCGCGCCGGCGCCGAAGATCAGCAGGAATGAGAGGGCAACGCGCCAGCCGAAGGCGAACCCGCCGCCCCACGCGGCGATGCCGGTTTTGAGGACCGCATTGGCGACGAGGGCTAACAGGATGCCGAATTCGGCGGCTTGTTCGGTTAGGAGGCCTTCGCGGGTCAGGTCGGACATGGAGAGGACGACCGCGTCGGCATCGACCATACCGGCGGCTCCGGTGGCGTAGAGGGAGGCGCTGCCCAGGGTTTCGTTCGCCCAGCGGCTGATGAACTGGATGGCGGCGAAGGCGGCGCCGAATTTGATGGCGGGGGTAAGGCGGAACGGGTTGCCTAAGGCCAGTTTCTTATCGGGCGCGCTGTCGGGCCTGACGCGGCGCGACAGAAAGAAGACGAGGACGAGGCCGCCGGCCATCATTGCCAGGAGCCATGGCAGACTGGACGCCGCCGTGACGGGGTTAACGACGATCAGAAGGGCCCACACGCGGGGGAATTGGACGGCATTGGCTAGTGTGGAGGCCTGCCAGTAGAGATCGCGCTTTTCCGGGTCCTCGCCGCAGCGGCGGGCGAAGGCGGCGGTGGCGGCGGTGGTGGAGGCGAGTCCGCCGAAGAGGCTGGCGAGGAGCAGGCCACGGGTGGGTCCGAGGAATTTCTGGCAGAAGTAACCGACGTAGGAAATCGATGAGACCAGGATGACGAACAGCCAGACGCGGCGCGGGCTGAAAAATTGATAAGGGCCGTAACTGCCCTCGGGCAGGATGGGGTAGATGACGAAGATGATGGCGAGGAACCGGAGCGTGTCGTGAAACTCGGCCGGAAGCATGGTTTCGCGCACGAAGCGGTGTAACTGCGACTTTACTTCCAGTGCGAAAACGAGGACGATCGTGAGTGCGATGGCGAGGGGCGAGCCTTCCTTGAAGTTAGGTACGGCCGTTAAGTAGGCGAGTAAGAAGGTGGCAAGTAATGTGAACTCGGTGGTGATGCCGCCGCGTTCGGTAGCGCGCAGATAGTAGATGGTGGCGAAGACGATGATCGACGCGATTGCCGCGACAGTTAGCGCGGGCTGCTGCAGTAAGCCGCAGACGCCGCCACAAAGCGCGATGACGATGAAATCGCGGAGGCCGGGACGGCGGTCGCCTTGGATGGTTTCGCGCTGGACGCCGATCAGCAGGCCGATGAGGAGGGCTTCGGCGAGCGCGGTCCAGGCGGGGGGGAGGGTCGGCACAAGTTAGCCTTTCACCGGCCACTCGGCCGATTCGGTGCGCGCGTTGGCGAATAACTGCTCCATGCGCTTGACGATGGCCGGGTTAGCGGCGGCTATGTTGTTGGTTTCTCCTAAGTCGTCGCGGAGGTTATATAACTCGAGCGGATTGTTCTTGCCGATCCGCACGGCTTTCCAATCGCCCTGGCGGATGGCTTGCTTGAAGCCGCCTTCGTGGAATTCCCAATAGAGATAGTCGTGCTGGGGACCGGGTTTGCCGTCCAGGACTCCGGCGAACGATTGGCCGTCGATCCCTTGCGGAGCTTGCGCGCCGGCTAACTCGCAGAAAGTGGGCAGGATGTCCCAGAAGGCGATCATCTCGGCGGTGGCCGTCGCGGGTTTCACGCGGCCGGGCCACCAGGCGAGGAACGGGACGCGGATGCCGCCTTCGTAGAGATCGCGCTTGATTCCGCGGAGGGGTCCGCGGGAATGGAAGAAGTCGGGATTGTGTCCACCTTCGCGGTGGGGTCCGTTGTCGCTGGTGAAGAGGACGAGCGTGTTGCGGTCCTGCCCGGTGGCCTTGAGCGTGTCGAGGATGCGGCCGACATCGCGATCCATGCGCGTGATCATGGCGGCGAAGCCTTTCTCGGGCGCAGGCCAGTCTTTCGATTCGTAGGGCGCAAGGGACGGGACTTCCATGCCGTTCTTGGTGTCGCGGCCCATTTCGTTATTGGCGTGTGGAATGGTGTAGGCGACTTTGAGGAAGAACGGGCCGGCGGTTTGGCGGTTCAAGAAGCCGAGGGCGCGTTCGGTGAACAGGTCGTGCGCGTAGTCTTTTCGCTCGGTGCCCATGTTGCCGCGGGCGATCCAGGCGTGGTCGTTTTCGAGTAAGTGCTCGGGATAGTAGTTATGGGCGTGGGTTTGCGAGAAGAAACCGAACCACTCGTCGAACCCTTTCTTGGTGGGATAGCCGGTGGAGCCGAGTTGGCCGAGCGACCATTTGCCGAACAGGCCGGTGCGGTATCCCGCGGATTTGAGTAACTCGGTGACGGTGATGTCTTGGGGGCGGAGGGGGAGGTCGGGGTAGACGTTGCCGCGTGTGCGGGCATGGCCGCCGTGATAGCCGGTCATCATCGAGCAACGCGAGGGGGCGCAGACGGTGGCCCCGGCATAGGCTTGCGTGAACCGGAGACCTTCGCGGGCCATACGGTCGAGGTTTGGGGTTTCGATCTGTTTCTGGCCGTAACAGCCGAGGTCGCCGTAACCGAGGTCGTCGGCGAGGATCAGCAGGATATTCGGTTTGCGGGGCTGCGCGTTGGCGGTCAAGGCGGGGGCGGAAAGAGCGGCCAACATGTCGCGGCGGGTCATCGTTGTATAGTCTACAAAACGCCTCATGATCGATACCGCCATCCTCATCCTCTATTTTGCCGTCGTTTTCGGGGTCGGGTTCTACCATTCGCGAAAGGAGCGCACCTCGCGCGACTATTTCCTCGCCAGTCAAAATGTCGGCTGGTTTGCGATTGGAGCGTCGCTGTTTGCGACCAATATTTCGAGTGAGCACTTTATCGGACTCGCCGGGTCTGGCGCTGCGACAGGACTGGCGGTGGGTTGTTACGAATGGTCCGCCAGCTTTTGTTTGTTCCTGTTGGGGTGGCTGTTTGTTCCGCACTATATCCAAAGCCGCGTGTTCACGATGCCGGAGTTTCTGGAACGGCGGTTTAGCGCACGGTGCCGGGCGTATCTCACCTGGATTTCGATTCTCGCTTACATTTTCACGAAGATCTCGGTTTCGCTGTATGCGGGCGGCATTTTGATCCGCGAGATTTTCGGGTGGGACTACATCACGACCGCGGTGCTGCTGGTGATCGCAACGGGGGCGTATACGATCGCGGGAGGACTGGCGGCGGTGATCTACACGGACCTGGTGCAGGCGTTTATCCTGATTGCCGGGGCAGTGGTGTTGACGGCACTGGGGTTGGGCGAGGCGGGCGGATTTGCGGGGTTGCGGGCGAAGCTTCCGCCGGACTTCTTTCACATGGTGAAGCCCGCGTCCGATGCCGTGTATCCGTGGACGGGCACGATCTTCGGAACGCTTATTCTGGGCATCTGGTATTGGTGTACGGACCAGGTGATTGTGCAGAAGACGCTGTCCGCGCCGGACGTTCACCAGGCGCGCAAGGGGGCGTTCTTCTGCGCGGCGCTGAAGATACTGCCCGTGTTTATTCTCGTGCTGCCGGGGCTGATCGCGAAGGCGCTGTGGCCGAACGATGTTACGGGCGATAACGCCTATCCGATGTTGGTGCTGCGGCTGATGCCGCCGGGGCTGAAAGGGCTGATGATCGCGGCGCTGCTGGCGGCGTTGATGTCATCGCTCAGTTCCGTGTTTAACTCATGCTCGACGCTGATCACGATGGACGTTTATAAGAAGATGCGGCCGGAGGCGAGCGAGCCGCGGCTGGTGATGGTAGGGCGGCTCACAACTGCCGCGATTGTGGTGCTGTCGATCGCTTGGATTCCGTTCATCCGCAATCTGAACAACGAGGTGTATCAGTATCTGCAGAGCGTGCAGGCCTATGTCGGCGCACCGATTACGGCGACGTTCCTGGTGGGTATTCTGTGGCGGGGGGCGACGGCTTCCGCGGCGTTCACGACGCTGATCTTCGGGGGACTGGTAGGCGCGGCGCGGTTCACGCTGGACATTCTGCGGAATGCACTGAAGTGGGACCTCGGACCACTGAACGACTTAGTTGCATTCAGCTTCCTAAACTTCTCGGTGATCGTGTTCGTTATCTGTGTCGGATTGATGGTGGGTGTGAGTCGGCTTACCGCACACCAGCAGTCGGAAGCGCAGGCGCTGAGTGTGAATTGGAGCCAAGGTTTGCAACGGCGTAACACGGAGATCGCTTACACGGTGATCGTTGGCGGGGCAATTGCACTGCTTTGGATATGGTTTGCCTGATCGCGTTATGGCTGGCCGCGATTGACTTCGGTGTTGGTGTGCGGGGCGGGGCGCCGGCGACAAGCGCGCTCGAAGGGGAATCGCAAGAGGGGCCGTACCAGATGGTGTACGGTGTGACGCTTCCCTTCTCCGGTTATCAGGCGGTGGACCATCCGTACACGGTGGGGCCGACAGCTACGGTTGGGTTGCCACGACATTTCAGTTTGCAGTTTGACGCACTGTACAAGCGCTATGGGTTCAATTCGGCGCTGCCGCTCATCAATACACCGTCGTCAGGCGTTTGGGCGGAGGAGCAATGGGCGCGTGTGTCGCAGTGGACGTATTCGGCGCAGGCGCGGTACAAGTGGGGATTCCTGGTGATTGGCGCGGGGGTGGCGTTGCCACAGATCGCCAGCGAGAATTCACGTTACAGGTACACGCGGCGGGGGCTGTTTGACCGGGAATCGCATATCGGCACGGGCACAAGCGACTCGATCGCGGAGGTGAGTCGGCGGAACGGGTTTGGGGTGATCGCCAGTGTCGGCGCCGAATGGCGGGTGGGGAGGCTGCGGTTCAACCCGGAAATACGATACACGCGAGTAACTCGGCGAATGTTTGAGGGGAGTTTGCCGGGAGGGCCGGTTTATAGCCGGGAGAATCAGGTGGACATATTGGTTGGGGTTTTGGGCGGGACGCGGTAGGTTGTGGGGATCTGGACGAGAGGCACACAAAACGGCAGAATGAGCCGGCGTTCGCCCGCAACGGTTACGGGTTCCGATCCGGCGTCGAACACGAACGCCGGATGTGGAGCGATGTGGGGAGTACGATGTCTTCGGTCTTCAAGGGGCGCTTCTTGCGGAGCCGTGCTTCCAGTAACTGGAACGCGAGCGCGCCCAGCCGATGTGTGGGTTGGGAGACCGCGGTGATGGGCGGGTCCGCTATACGCGACCATTCCGGATCGTCGAACATCAGGAACGAAAGCTGCTGCGGAACCTGGATGCCGCGCTCGCGAATGCACTCCATCGCGCCAATCGCCAGAAAGGTATTGGCCGCGAATAAGGCGGTGGGCGGATCGGGGAGGTTGAGCAGCGTTCCAGCGGCAGCGCGGCCGTTCTCGACACTGGAGGGGAGAATCTGTTCGTATTCTTCGGCACGAGCAATGCCTGCCGCTTCGAGCGCCTGATGATACCCTTCTACGCGGCCGGCGCGGGTCGGGGCTCCGGTGGTCAGTCCGGAGATGATGGCAATTCGCCGGTGGCCAAGCCGGATCAGATACTCGACAGCCGCCCGGGCGGCGGATACGTTGTCGACGCGGACGGTATCGAGGTGGAGTTCGGGGTCGCCACGGTCCACTAGAACAGTGGGAACGCCGGTTTCCGGAAGTGTCTTAAGAAGCTCGTCGTTCTCGCCGGTAGTGGTGATGATCAGCCCGTCCACCTGCTGCGCGCGGAAGGTGCTCAGCGACTCGCGTTCCACGTCGGGCGAGTCGTCGGAGTTGGCGAGCACGATGGTGTAGCCGGCGCGCCGTGCCTCGTCCTGAATGCCTCGCAGCACGGCTGTATAGAAGGGGTTGAGAATGTTAGTAAAAACTACAGCGACGGTCCGTGTGCGACGGGTGCGCAAAGCGGCAGCCATCGCGTTAGGCCGGTAATTCAGCCGCTTGGCGACCTCAAGGATCCGCTCGCGGGTGGCAGGACTGGTTTGTTTCCAACGGCCATTCAGCACATTGGAGACGGTAGCGGGGGATACTCCGGCTTCCCTGGCCACGTCCTGTATCGTAGGAACGCTGGACACTAAGGTGGAGTATAGCGCGTAGTGCTACTGCTTACGCATGGCGAACACGGTGTCGGGTAGCGGCTGATTCACGCCGGTGAATATGTACTCGATGGTCTGCCGTCTATCGGACGGACCCTGCACCTGCCGGACAACCAGATTGGTGCGCTTGTCAATCCAGTACCGTATGGGCGGCGCTTCGGAATCACCGGTATAAGTGGCTTCGATCACGTGGCAGTCTAAGGCTCGATTGCCGATGGTAAGGCGTTCATCGGGAAGGATCTTCGCCTCCCTCACCTTGGCGGACATCTGTTCAAGAGCGGCTAACGGACTGGCATACCAGAGCACGGTAAAGTCCGCAATGGAGGCGTCGCGCTCGCTTTTCTGGTTCGACTGTGACTTATACTCCCTGGTCTTTTTCCCGTCGGATACCCGGACCCATTCGCCGGATTCGGGCTCACGGATTTCGATCAGGATTCGCCCGGGACGCCGCGCCGCAAAGCGCATCTCGGAGATCACGTTTGCGGCGGGCTTACCGTCCACCACCGTTTCCAGTGTTGTTTTGGACTGTAGCTGGCAACTGTCCAGCCGGCCGTAGCTATCGGCGGACTTTTCGAGCAGGGCCTGGGCGGTGGATTGCTGATCGACAGCCAGGCACGCACCCGTGAACAAAAGCGACAAATAGACAAACCGCATTCCCGCATCACCTCGATGGTTAGAGCAGTGGGGTCGGGGAGGTAGTTACCCAGGCAGATTTCCGGTATGTTCGTTTTCAGCCGCTGACGCTTTTGGAACCCGCTAGAAGAGGTATTTGAGGCCGAACTGGATCAGGCGAGGGGCGATGGATGTTTGGGTGATGACGCCGAAGCTGGCGGTACCGAGGGTCGTGCCGGGGTTGGCGAATTGCGCTTTGTTTAGCGCGTTATAGAACTCGATGCGGAAGGCTAGTTCGGCATCTTCGCGGAGGCCGCCGACACGGGTACGTTTGCCGAGAGAGAAGTCGGTATTGATCTGGCCGGGTCCGTTGAGAATGCTGACGCCGGCACTGCCGTACCCTGTCGCGCCGTCGGTTCCGATTACCGGCGCCGCGCAGATGCGGGACCGGTCGATCCACTGTCCAAGACGATCGAGCACAGTGCCGGCGGTGGCAAGGCTCGCGTAGGTCGCGCCGGGACACATGGTGACGGTGGAAGTGCCGGCGCTGCCGTAGACGGAGCCGCCGCTAGGATCGGTGAGGGTCATCGGCAGGGCGCTTTGGACGATCACGATGCCCGCGGCGGACCATCCTCGCGTCAGTTCGCCGCGCCAGCCACCGCCGAGTTGCGGCAGAGGAAGTTCGGCGTCGAAGTTGGTGATAATGCGGTGTGTCCGGTCGAACGAAGCACGGCCGTTCGAAAGGTCAAGCCGGTTCTGGTCGTTGTAGACGACCGTGTTGTTCATGGCCTTTGATAGCGTGTAAGCCGATTGGAACGTAACTCCCTTGCCGAGTTTGCCGCGGAACGTGGCCTGCATGCTGTGGTAAGAAGATGTTCCGACGAATTCGCTGTCGAGCAGAGCCGTGGGGGTTTCGCCGAGAATTGGGACGCGTTGGCGGGCGTTCTTGGACGTATTCGCGGTGATGCAATGCGACGGGTCGCCATCGTAACCGCAGTTGACGGGATTCGCGGACGTGGCAAGGAGCGGCTGGTTGAGGCCGTGCGCGAGAAGGATACGGCCGCCGTGGGAGCCGACATAGCCAAGGTCAAAGGATGCGCCGGCGGTTAGTTTCAATTTGATGGTCGCGTTCCACTGCTGCAGACGGGGAATGCGGTATTCGGGTCCGGCCACGCGATCGGAGAGTTGTGAGGTAAGCGTGCGGGGGACAAAGCCGAGTGTAGTTACCGGGAACGGCTGCGCGAAAGTGGATGTGTTGTTGCTTGCGTCGGTATTGGTGAAGCTCTGCGCGAAAGGCGCCGCGGTAAACAGGGGAGCGGAGGCGGAGTTACCACTGAACAGCGGAGCCTGGTAGAACCAGCCATAGCCTCCGCCCAGGACAACGCGTCCGGACGATCCCCAGGGTTGCCAGGCGAAGCCGGCGCGCGGAGCGAAAGCGTCGCGAGGCGTGGAGTTGCGATAGAAACTATTGCTATCGCGCACGAGGACGCCTTCGGGCGGCGGGCCGAAGGGCTTTCCCGTGTAGGGGTTGATCAGGTTGGGGTCGTAGTTGGCGGCCAGCGTGTTGCCGATCAGGGTGCCGCCGGGGGGCGGAATGGCGGCTTGGCGGATGAGGTCCGGCCAAACGTTGCCGATGGCGCCCGCGGTGTCGAGCGACGGCCCGATATACTCCCAGCGCAACCCAACGTTCAGCGTGAAGCGGCTCGTGAGTTTGATATCGTCCTGAACGTAACCGGCTCCGTAGTAGCGGCGGTAACGATAGATAGATTCACCGAACGGTCCGATGCCTTCATTGGCCTGGACCGTCTGGATGTTACTGCGGCCCAGGGGACTCAAGTTATCGGCGGCGTTGAGGCCGAGCAGGAAATCGGCGAAGGTTCGGAAGGTGATCTTGCCGCGCGCGCCGCCGGTATCGGCCCGGCCGTTGTACTGAGTGAGAAAGAAACCGCCGGTCCGGATGCGCTGGCGTCCTTTGATCCAGGACAAGTTATCTCCCCACGAATAAGTAATAGTTTGAAAGTGGTTGTCGTTTGGATTGGTGCCAAACAAGCGGAACGTGCCCTGCGGGCCGAGCACAGTCAGTTCAGGCGCGTGAGCAAACAGGGGGTCCACCGCCTTCATACCGAAATCGCCGGCGAGTGGCGTGTTCACGCCCACAGCGTCGGTATTGTTGCGGGTAAACGTCATAAACGCTTCATTGACGAGGTTGGCCGAGACCGTCGTGGTGAGCTTGCCGCTGGTGGCAATGTCCTGGGCATTCAACTTCTGTTGAGAGCCCCATCCCGGGACAATCGGCGCACCAGGATACCCGCCCGGTGAGCCGAACGTGCGCAACTGGTCGACAGTGGCGGTGAACAGGCGGGCGGCCAAGGTGTTCTTCGCGTTCAGCACATAGTCGCTATTGGCGATCCAGTGGTTCTCCTTATAAGTGGAGGGCATGCTGTAGGACGAGAAACCGAGGCCGGCATTGGCTCCCGAGGTAATCAAAGTCTGGGGCGATGGGATGAGATAGGTACCATCGGCGGCTTTGGCCTGCAGCATTTTGAGGGCGACGGGATTGATGGCGGCGGTAGTGGCGGTGTTCTGGTTGTTGCAATCGAGCTGGCGACCGCCGGCAAAGGTCATAAAGCGGCCGGCATCGCCCGCGTGGTTGGCCGGACAGAACTGGGCGGCGATTGTGGCCGCCGAGCGGTCCGCGGTGAGGCCGGGCAGGATGAGGTTGGCTATGGACGTGGGGTCCAGCCCGTTCACCTGGCGGGTGCCCTGGTAGGAACCGAAGACAAACCATTTGTTTTGTTTGAGGGCGCCGCCGAGGGTGGCGCCGAACTGGTTCTGTTTGAGGTTGGGTTTTGATTGTCCGGTGGCGTTGCGGAAGAAGGCGTTCGCGTTGAAAACGTCGTTGCGCAGGAACTCCCACAAGTTGCCGTGCCACTCGTTTTGGCCGTGACGGGTGACGAGGTTGGTGTTGGGCGTCATGGCGCCGAACCCTGCGTCGTACTGCGAGGTCTGCACCTTGAATTCGGAGATGGTGTCGGGATTGGGGACGGTGGAGGGCGCGGTCGCGCCATCGATGGTGTACGCGCCGGCGGTGGTGTTGCCGTTGATGTTGACGCTCGAAGTGCCGCGGCCCAGGGTGCCCGCGTTATTCACGTCCGCGGCCGAACCCGACGACATGGAGAGGACTTGGGTGAAATTGCGGGTATTGAGCGGGACAGCGGTGATGGTCTTCTGGTCGACCAGCGTTCCGGTCGAGGGTGCGGAGGTGTTGACGGTGCACCGGCACGCAGTGGTTTCGGCGGCATCGCCGGGTTCGAGGTGGGCATCGAGCACCGGTACTTCAGAGACATTGACGGTCACGCGGTCCATGCGGGCGGTCTTAAAGCCCTTCGCGGTAAAGGTCACCTGGTAGGTTGCGGGTGGCAGAAGAGAGAAACGATAGGAACCGCGTTCGTCCGACTCCACACGATGGAGTTGCGCAGTGCCATCGCTAATGGCCGTGACGGCAACGCCCGCGAGCGCCGCGCCGGCGGCGTCGCGAATCGTGCCTTCGAGTGCGCCCGTGGTGGCTGACTGGCCGAACAGCGTGGTGGAAGCGATCAGAAGGTAGAAGGTGAGTCGGATAGAAGGCACCCAGTGGAGCTCCCGGTATAGTGACCTGAAAGTCGTCTACTCTGAACTGTATCACGAGGGAGGGCCTCTAAGGGTGCTTCTTTGGTGGGGTATCGCCTTACGTTTTACTGGGCGCTGAGCGACTGGGTGGCGATTTCTACTTGTGTGGTTATGCGTTCAATGGCAGCCACCACGGCGGAAGTGGCTTGTTCGGCGGCCGCGTTGTTGCCGGCATCGGCGGGTTCGCGAACGCCGGGAAGTGTCTTCGCGCTGTAGCCGGTGTAGATGCCGGGAGCGTACAAGGTGTGTTTGTAGAAGGGCCGGTTAGCAAGGCCCGCGGGGTCGATCAGCGACTGCTCGGCTTGGCGGAGCGTCTTATTGATTGCGATGAGTCGCGACGTCGCCGCGCTCGAGAGTTTGGGGAGGGCGGCGGCATAAGCCGCTTCGTACTCGATAGCGGCCGATTTGAGCCGGTCAAGCGCCTGGTTCACTGCGGACATATCGAGCTTGTTCTTTTCGGCAAGGTCCTTTGCCCACTCCCGAATACTGCTTTCGAGGCTGGTGAACTCGAACGGAAGTAGGGGGGCTTCGGAAAAGCGAAGTATGGTGGTTCCCATCACTTGGGCCAACGCCTTGGAGTATTGAAAGTCCGGGTCCATCGTCTTTTCAAACCAGGCTATTGAATCGTAAATGGAATGGTATGTGCCATTTCCGCCGGGTTTGTTAAAGCCGATGTTGAGCGACGGGATGCCCGCGTGATGCACGAAGGCGACATAGTCGGAACCGGCTCCGAGCGGGCCCAGGCGAAAGGGCTGTTTCTTTTCGCCTTCGGCGGAGAGCGTCAGCAGATCCTTGTCCTTCTGCGGATCTTTGTTATCGCGCATCACCTGGCGGAAGAACGTGTTGAGTGTGGGAACGCCGCCGGCGCCGAGCGCGCCTCCCGTATTGCTGTCTGAGTTGATGTACGCGACAACCTTCTGCTGGAGTTCGTCGCGATGCTTCTCCACCCATTCGGTGGACCCGATCAGCCCAAACTCTTCGGCGTCCCAGAGGATGAACTTCACTGTCCGGCGCGGCTGCCAACCGGTTTTGCGAAGTTCAGAAAACGCGCGCGCCGTCTCAAGCAGGCCGATAGCGCCGCTAATCGGATCGCCCGCGCCATTCACCCACGCATCGTGGTGGTTGCCGTAGATCACCCATTCATCGGGCAGCGATTTGCCGGGGATTGTGGCGATGACGTTGTAAATGGGCTTTGAGGTCCAGTCGTAATCGGTTTTGAGGTGGACGGTGGCCGGTCCAGGTCCGATGTGATAGGTGATCGGCAGTGCGCCGCGCCAGCCCTCGGGCGCCACGGCGCCCTCGAGGCGCTGAAGCAGCGGCTGAGCTTCCGCATAGGAGACGGGCAGGACGGGGATCTTCATGAGAGACGCCGCCTGTTCGCGCGGCAGACGCTTTGCGCCCGGTTCGGAAGCCCAACCAGGAGTGAGCGGGTCACCTACGTAGAGCGGCATGTCCATAATGGAGCCGCGCTGCGCGCTGAGCGCCGGACGGTAGGGGCCTTTCGGGAAAACGTCGCCCTGGTAGTACCCATCGTCGTGTGGATCGGAATAGATGAGGCAGCCGGCGGCCCCGTTTTCCTGGGCGACCTTGGCCTTCGTGCCGCGCCACGAACGTCCGTAACGGGCGATCACGATCTTTCCTTTGACGTCGATACCTTGCTTCTTCAGATACGCGTAGTCTTCCGGGATGCCGTAGTTCACGTAGACAAGCGGAGCCGTCACGTCGCCCGAGGCCGCGTAGGAGTTATATAGCGGAAGTTGGGTTTTGTCGGTCGAATCCGGGTCTTCTTTCATGGCCGGCTCGGAAAGTTTGAGGCGCAGCCGCGTGGGCGCCGTCATTTCGAGCGTGCGGTGGGTGGGGTAGGGGAGAAGAACCTCGAAGGTTTCGATTTGCATATCGAGTCCCCATTGCTTGAAGAGACCCGCGCCGTAGTCGGCAACGGCCTTGGAAGCGGGCGAACCGGCGTGGTGCGGTTCCGCCGCCATGCGTTCCATATACGTCTTGGCGCGAACAGGATCGGGGATGGCCTTCATCCGCTGCTCGAGCGATTGCTGTCCGGCGACTTCAGCGGGAGCGAAACCGCGGATATCCGCCTGTGCCCAGAGGCTGGGCACGACCGTTAGTAGGATGAGTGCGCGCATTGGTTAGAGATTGCTTAGAGAGAAGCTGCCTTGGTCTGCTTAGGTGCGTTTATGAATGAAAGGAACTCGGCGGGCTTCTTCGTAAGTCCGACGAAGTTGGCCAGCACGTTTTCGCTGCCGTCGAGGATAGCGTAGTGGGGAATGGCGACAGTGTTGAACTTGGTTTCCTGCAGCTTCTGGTTCGCTTCGGAAGCCGCGTCGGTACCGTCGGTATACAGTTCCACCAAAACGAAACCGTCGAGTGCCGCGATCACTTCCGGGCGGGTGAACATGTTCGCCTTCATCCAATGGCAATTGGTGCAGGCGTACCCGGTGAAGTTCACAAAGACGAGCTTGTTCTGTTCGCGCGCGAGCTTCAGCGCCTGCTGATAATCGTTCTTGATCCATTTCAATTGAGCCGCAGATGCGCTGCCGGGCGCGCCGCCAGACTGTTCGGCGCAGGCCGGGATATAGGCGTCGAGTTCACCCAAGCGGGCGCAGTTCATGCCGGGCCAGAGAGAGATCGCGAAAATCAGGAACGCGATCGCGATGACGGCGCGCGAGACGCCGAGTTGCTGATCGGCTTTGATGCCGTCGAGCCGGATGAAGCCGAGAAGGTAGAGGCCGGGCATGGCGAAGAGGACAATCCAGGCCGCAAGAAAACGTTCGCGGGTGAGTAAGCCCCACTGCATCACCTGGTCGATGTTCGACAAATACTTGAACACGAACGCCAGAATGATAAAGCCCATTACCACTTTCACGCGCGGAAGCCAGCCGCCGCTCTTGGGCATGCGTTGGAGGTAAGACGGGAACAGGGCGAGCAGGAAGAAGGGCGAAGCGAGTCCGGCGGCGAAGCTGGCCATGCCGATGGCGGGCTGTAGTCCACCGCCTTGGACGGAGGCGGCGAGCAGGGTGCCGACGAACGGTCCAACGCAGGCGAACGAGGTGAGCGAGAAAGTGAGCCCCATGAGGAGAGTGCCGAGGACGCCGCCTTTCTGCGAGGCCTGGTCGAGGCGGGTAAGCAGGCCCGAGGGCAGCGTGATTTCGAAAGCTCCGAGGAGGCTAAGGCCGAAGACGAGGAACAGGGTGGCGATGAAGGCGTTCACCCAAACGTTTGAGCCGAGTTGGACGACGCCGAACGGCCCGAGAACGGCGGTGGTGATCAACCCGAGCGCGGTAAACAGGACGACGATGCCAAGGCAGAAGAGAACCGCCTGCGAGACACTTCCTTTGCCCCCGCCCTGGCGCAGGAAGAACGACATGGTGATCGGGATCATCGGGAAGACACACGGAGTGAAAACGGCCGCCAAGCCGAACCCGAAGGCTACGAGAACGAACTGAAACAGGCCCTGGTCCTGTGCGGACTGCTGGACAGGCGCGGGTTTCGCGGGCGCTGCCGCCTGGCCCGCGGGCGCCGCGGCAGGGGTGGCGGAGGTGGCTAACGATCCGGCCACGTAGCCTTCGGGAATCTTGGGTTCCAGGGTACGGACGCCGGGGTTGATGGTGAGCTTCGCGCTGGCGGTTTTGCGAACGGGACGGAGGCAGGTAGTGTCGCTGCAAACCTGGTAGCGCGCCTGCGCGGTAACCTCAATGGGTCCGCGGGCGGCGTTCGCGTCCACCTCGGTTTCGATCAGGAACACGGCTTGTTTTTCATACGTTTCCGAGTCGGCCTTAAAGTTTGGATCGAACTTGGTGGCGGGCTTGGGTTGATGGAGTTTGACGCCTTTCACGGCCGGGTTTTCGGCGAGCAGAATACGGGTGGGAATCGGCCCTGGAGGCGTGGTGGTGGAGTAGAGATGCCAGCCTTCTTCGATGGTGGCGGTGAGTTTGATCAATACTTTCGCGCCGGGTGCGGCGGTGGCGGGTTCGATGGCGAGGGTCCACTGCACCGGGTCGGTCCGCTGCGCCGGCGAAAGGGTCGCGAAAACGGCAAGAAGGCAAAGAAGGCGCATCAACATATTTACTGTACTCAATTGGATGCAGGTGAGCGGAAATAGTGGCGGATGGATGCGATCGGCCTGCAACAATAAATAGGACATGTTGCTGGCGCTCGACGTAGGGAACACGAATATCACGATCGGACTGTTTCAGGGCGAGAAACTGGCGCACCGTTGGCGGCTGCGGACGGTCCACGATCAAACGGAAGACGAGTGGGGCATCCTGCTGCGCAACCTGTTCTCGTTTCACCAGATAGACTTTCACGCCATTTCCGGTATCGCAATCTCGTCGGTGGTGCCGCCGCTGAATACAGCGTTGGAATCGATGGCCAGACGCTATTTCGACCGGTCGCCCTTGTTCGTAACGGATGAGACCGTGAAGGGTCTCACGGTGCGGTACGACAATCCGCGAGAGGTGGGTGCGGATCGGCTGGTGAACGGCGTGGCGGCGTTCCACAAGTACGGCGGACCGTGCATTGTGGTCGACCTGGGGACAGCCATCACTTTTGATGTGGTGTCGGCGCGGGCGGAGTATCTGGGGGGTATCATCTGTCCGGGCATCGGCATCTCGATCGATGCGCTGTTCTCACGGACGGCGAAACTGCCTAAGGTGGAGTTCCGCGAACCGGCGAAGTTGATTGGGACGAACACCGTCGGGTCGATCCAGGCGGGGCTTTATTATGGTGCGATCGGGATGATCGATGGCATACTGGAACGCCTGATCGCGGAAATGGGTGTGGAGACAAAAACCGTGGCGACCGGCGGCCAGGCGCGGCTGATTGTGCAGGGGTCGAAATATCTCAAAGACGCCGATGAAGATCTAACGCTCGAGGGGTTGAAGCAGATTTGGAACCAGACAAACCGGCCGAACAACTGAACTACTTCAACTACTTTACGGAGGTAGAGGAGCATTTCCAGAAGGCGCGCGGGACCAGCCTGTTTCTGCTGTCGCCGCTCGACTGGGCGCTGATCGAGACCTGGAAGAACGCCGGCATTCCGCTCGAGGCGGTGCTGCGTGGTATCGATCTGGCGTTTGAGAAGTGGCGGTCGAAGAAGGTCCGCGGGCGGCAGGTGAATTCGCTGACCTACTGCGCCCAGGCGGTGACTGAGGAAGCCGAGCGGATGGCGGGCAACGCCCCGGTGACCAAGGCGGCGGCGCAGGCTCCGTTCACGGTGGATGAAGTGCGCGCGTTTCTCGTGGAAGCGCGCGAGCGGATCACCATCGACTCGATTCGCGCGGAACTCGCGGCGATACTCGACGATCTGCCCGCGCAGTACGCGAATCTGGAGACACTCGAGCAGCGTCTGACGGCGATGGAAGACAAGATGATCGCGACGGCGCGGGCCCAGCAGTCGGAAGCGGACTTAGCCGAGGCGCGGCGGCAACTGGATTCACAGTTACGGCTGTACCGGGGTAAGATGTCGACGCCGCAGCTGGTCATGCTCGAAAAGCAGTTTCTGGACCGGTGGCTGTTGGAGAGGTTGAACTTGCCGCGGTTGTCGTTGTTTTATTTGCATTAATCGCGGCCTAAGCATCCTGCCGGCTGGTGACGAACCCGCTGAAGGCGACTAACGCGATCGCGGCCGCCAGGAATCCGGCAATGGGCGCCAAGTCATACGCACCGGTCCAAAGCTTGGTCGACCGGTCGAGGTAGTGGGGAAAGACGCCGCTCATAAAATCGGCGACGTGCAGGTGGAAACGGCTGAATGCAGGGTGGCGTGTCGCGGCGAGATAGAAGATGTAGGCGAGGTAAGACGTGGCGAGCGCGACGTATTCACTGGAAAATAGGACGGAAGCGACAAACGAAATAGCGAACGTGAATACACCTCCGGCAGCCCACAGCGGAAAGAAGCGAATGGCGTAATCGAGCGGAAGGTGTTGCCCGGCCGCGGTCGATCCCAACGTGACAAAAGCCAGCGGCAAGGCGGACAGCGCGAGCACTTGCAGGGTGCCCACGGCGGCTCGCGACAGGACGAGGCTGAAGCGTCCGACAGGAAGCGCGAGCGTAAAGCCCAGCGTGTTCTGCTTACGGTCGCGGTGAAGGCCGCCGAGACCGAGCAGCAGGCAACTGAGTTGGAGAATCCCTCTGGTGGCGCCGCCGAAGATGGTCCAGTGGATGTATTGCGTGTAGTTACGGACGCCGGGATGCGCCTGGGCGATGCCGGGGTATAGCTGTGCGTGAAACAGCGTATAGACCAGGCACATGGCGGCGATGATCGCAGCGGCAATGGCGAAGCGTGCACGGCTCTCGCGCCAGGCTTTGTACCAGAGCATAGATCGTCTCCTTAGAAATCGAGCGGCTGCATGCGCTGGGCAGCCCAGACAATGAAGATCGCGCTGATGGCGAGCATGACAATCAAGGTAAACCCGGGGAGGGGGCCGACCAGAACGTGGCGAGCCATGTCAAAGAAGGGCATGGCCTCACCATTCATGACTTCGAAGATGTTGAGCATCGGCTGACGCGACAACCAAGGCAGGTTGAGAACCACGCCGTAAGCCATCAGCGAGGGAACCGCGACCAGCACTGGAGTGTATTGCCCTTCGAACCTATGTGCAAGCAGGAAGGTAAAGCCGTAGCAGACGGCGCCGCAACCTGCCCAGAGCAGGAAGAAGCCTACCGCTTGCTCGACGGCGTAAGTTTGCCCGGCATACGGGGAGGCGATGGGTAGAACCACGACCGGAGCGGCGGCGATGGCGAGCAGTCCGGCATAGCCGGCAATAGCGCGTGTCAGGACAATTCGACGGCGGCTCACCGGAAGGGAGAGTGTAAAACCAAGGGTGCCTTGTGCGCGCTCCTGCAGCAGGCCTCCGGAACCTAAGATCACCGAAAGCATGATAAAGATGTCGCGGCCGATAGTCTTATAAACCGATTTCCAGATGTAGCCCGCATACGTGAGGGAAGGGTCCGTGTGGGCGCGCATGCTCTCCTGATTCAGCACAATCAGCAGGCACGCCACGGCCAGAGCAGCGGTTCCGGTGAGCGCCACGGCGGCGATCTCGCGCAACGACTTATACCAGAGCATCGACACACTCCGGCTGGCGGCGGCCTTGCTCCTGCACCGTTTCCAGGAAGACTTCGCGCAAGTTGACCGGCGAGACTTGGACATCAACGGCTCCGCGCTCACGGCCGAGCAGGGCGATGCTGTCGGCATTGCTGCTCGCGAGAATCGTGATCTGCCGGCCTTCCCGGCGCATCTTCTCGACGCCGCGGATCGGTTCAAGCATTGGAGCAGGCGTGGAAAACCCGAACGAGATCCGGCGATAGTTTTCGCGAATCTGCTCGAGCGACATGTCGAGCACTGCCGTCCCGCGGTGGATCATGAGGACGTCGTCCGCTATCCGTTCGACCTCTGCCAGTTGATGCGACGAGAAGAAGACGCTGGTTCCCTGCGCGGGCGCTGCCACCAGAGTCTGCAGCAGTTCCTCGATCGACACAGGGTCGAGCCCCTCGGTCGGTTCGTCGAGAATCAGCAGCGCCGGGCGGCGTGAAAGGGCAAGCAACAGGGCGAGCTTCGTCCGCATCCCTTTGGAAAGCGCCTTCACTTTGCGGCCGGGCGGAAGACGGTACTCCGCCAGCAAGCGGCGCTCGATATCCGGCTGCCAGTCCGTGTAAAACGAACGGGTGAAGCGGATCAGTTCCGCCACCGTCATGTAGCCGTACAGGCCCTTGTCTTCGCCAACGTAAGCGATGCGCCGGCGGATTTCAATGCTCTGTTTAGCGTCATCGATCCGATAGCCGAGCACCGTGCCTGTTCCGGAGGTGGGCCGGACCATCCCGAGCAACATCTTGATGGTCGAACTCTTCCCAGCGCCATTGCGGCCAAGGAATCCGGTAATGCGGCCGGCACGTACGCTCAGGTTCAACTGGTTCACGGCGCGGAAACTTCCGTAATCCTTGGTGAGCCCGCTGGTCTGGATTACACGGCCGGAGGTCATGCGGTCCTCCCGGCTGTGGCGGTTTGAATGAGTTGGGCTTCAAACAAACGCCGGATCTCATCGCGGGAAAATCCGTCTTCGAGCAGGCTCTCGACGACGTTCTTAACGGTCGCCTGCGCGTTGAGGAGTTTGGTGGCACGCTCTTTGCCGCCACGGCGAGCGGAGATGTAAGCACCGGAACCGTGCCGTAGCTCCAGCAGCCCTTCGTGCTGCAGTTCCATGTACGCTCTGGCGACGGTGTTGTGGCTGATGACTAGTTCTTCCGCCAAGGCCCGGATGCTTGGCATGAGGTCGCCGTCCTGCAACACCCCCGTCTCAACCGCGTAACGTACCTGCTCCATTAGCTGCAGGTAGAGTGGGTGTCCGGAAGCCGGATTGAGGTGGAACACCATGTCCAAACTGTACCACAGTATTGGTACAGATGGTCAATTCGTCCCGATACTTACGCTTCCTGCCAGTTCGACCGTTCAAAGAACGTCGGCGGCTCGTAGGTGATGCCCCGCTCCAGCCGCTTCTGCTCGCGCTTCGCGGCCCACAGCAGGGCCGGACCAATCAGCCGCCCCATCCACTTGGAAGAAGCTCCGCATTCGCGGCGAACCTCGGCGCGCAGTTCGCGCAAGCGCGCCGCTACCGCCTCGTTCGACCGCGCCACATACTTCTCCGCCGCCCAGAGCAAGCCGCTGTAATAGGTGCGTAGCGCTTCGCGGTCCTTTTCAAATCGGGCGCGAACGCGCAGATCCGGGAAGTCCTTATACCGCTTCCAGCCCGCGAGAGTGGTTCGGACGAAGCGCGCCAAGCTCGGACCGTTCACTTCGAAGTCGCGGGCAAACGCCATGTCGAGGAAGTGTTTGGACTGCTCGGGCGTGATATGCGGGTGTTTCCAGTTGAACTGATACTGCCCGTGGATGTCGGCCAGGTCGACATCGATCAGGCGATTGGTGTCGTTCATGCGGCGGTAGAGCGGCGTACCCGGCACGGGCGTGAACAGCATGAACTGGTGGAAGTCGGAATCATGGGCGATGGCGTGATCGATTTCGGCGTGGATGTTTTCCGGCGTATGGTGCTCCATGCCGATGATCGTGGAACCGAGTACCGCGATGCCATGGGTCCGGAGTTCGCGGGTAAGCGCCAGGGTATCCGCACCGCTCAGCTTTTCATAACCCGAGCGCGGCGATTCCAGCCCCATCCAGATCCAGGCGACGCCCAGTTCCACCAGTTCCTGAATTGAATACTGGCGGACTGCGTTCGCCGACGAGAACACGTAAAGGGTCCACGCCTTGTGGCCGGCTTTCATCAGCTCAAGCAACTCCAGGGCACGCCGGCGGTGCAGCAGGAAGTTCTCGTCCATCAGGAAGAACGACGTCATGCCGAGCGAACTCTCCGCCTTTTCCATCGCGGCAAACAATTCCGCACCCGTATTGAGGAAGTTCTGGTAGCGGCCCTTGCCACCGTAGAAAGACGAAGTGGTACAGAATTCGCAACCCATCGGACAACCCACCGACGGGATAATGGTGGCGGCCGTCGACCCCAGTTTGGTCGGCATCTTGATACCCATGACGCGGTGGCCGAATCCTGCCGCAATCACCGGATGCTTAATGGGCGCCGTGTCGTCTTCGCCCAGGTACCGGCGCATCCAGCCGACGCCTTCCCCCTGCACAATATGGTCGGCATCGATCATCTTGTCCAGCTCGGGAATCGCGGCGACATGCCCGCCAACCAGAATGGTCGACTGCGGCGAAAGCTTCCGCACCATCTGGCACATCTCTTTCACCTTGCCGACGTTCACAATGATCGACGAGATACCAATGACATCGTACTGGCCCGTCGAAATCTCTTCGGCGAACCGCTCACGAGTCGGAAAATCCAACACCGCGCAGGGCGCCTTGATGTTCGTTTGAATGAACATGATGCCCCAGGAGCGATGGAACAAGCGGAGCGAGAACGGACCCTGCAAACGGGTCACCTGGTTGTGGTAAAGCTCCATAGGATTGATGGAGCGGCTGCCGTACTCATCGTCCTGGGCATAGGGGCCAAAGACCGAGGAAAGCAAAATACGAGCTTGAGAGCCTTTTGGGTGAATTGGATGCGCCATTCGTCCTCTTAATCCGGAAGAGGCATTGTATCAAACGGATAATCCGTACGTGTTTGTCCACATTGAACGGCGCGGATCGCCCTTTGACTGTAGCTGGGCGCTTGTCCGAAGGCAAACAAGGCAAACAAAGAAAAGGCGCACCGGGCGTCGGGTGTCGCTAATCGTCTACGCTGGACGGTAGTTCTAAATGGATCGTGTTCCCTTTCTCGCCACCACGGCGGCCCTGGCGTATGACGGAATCGGGACGCTGCCCGTATGTGTCGCGCTCGACAATGTGCGTAGCATGTATAACGTAGGGGCGTTCTTCCGCACGTCGGACGCGGTGGGCCTCGAACGCATCTACCTGGGCGGAATTACGGCTAAACCGCCGAAGAAAGAGATTACGAAGACCGCTCTCGGCGCTGACGAGACCGTTCCATGGACTCACACCTGGGACCTCTCCGAAGCCGTCGCCGGACTGCACCGCACCGGCTATGAGATCGCCGCTGTGGAGACCAGCCAGCGCGCGGTGGACCTGTTCGACTGGGTGCCGCGCTTCCCTGTGTGCGTCCTCTTCGGGCACGAGGTGGATGGCGTAGATGCGAGATTACTCGGGCTGGCGGACACGTTTGTCAGGATCCCGATGCTGGGGAAGAAGCATTCCTTGAACGTGGCCACCGCGGGCGGGGTGGTGCTGTATGAATTGTTGCGCAAGTACCGAACTTTGGTCAGCGCGAATCGATAGAACCGCGGGCGAACGGTCGCGCCCTTTCAAGACTTTTGCTCCACCATTGTCGCAAACAGGAACAGCGGATCGCCGGCACGCACCGACGGTGTCATCCGCAGCATCGCCACCACGCCGTCAACCGGCGCGCGGTACTCCTCGAGTAAGCTGCCGTCCAGGTCGACTAACTTACCAACCAGCGTTCCCTTCACCACCGGTTCCAGGAAGTTCACCGTTGGGACGAAAAACCCGTCCTTCGACGTCTCCAAACCCATATCGGTATTGCCATCGCCGTATAACTCCACGGGAGGCGCCGACGGCTCCATTGCGCTCGCCAGGATCCCCAGGTGCCGCGCCAGGTTCCGCAAACCTCGCCCGAAAATCTCCGCATCCTCCCGCTTGATCCGCCCCGCCCCCGTCGCTTCCGTATAGAGGAAGGGGACGCCGTGATCTTTGCACGATGACAAGGTCCGCCCCGGCGGAATCACCGGATGCCCCCAAATCACCGGAGCCCCAAACGCCTCAGCCGCCGCCCGCGACCGTGGATCCTCTGTATAGAACCCTGCCATTGTCGGCATCAGGTAACGCACACCAGCGCTGTGCAGGTCGATGAAGAAACTCGCTTGGCCGATCACCGCGGTATCGATCGCATGCGCAATCGCTTCCGACGCCGTTCCGCCCGCCTTCCCCGGAAACACGCGCGCCAGATTCGCCCCGTCCAGCGGACTCGTGCGTGCGATCGCCGCATACGCCGGCGGGTTCGCCACCGGCACGGCAATCACGCTCCCCGTCATCGCCGCCACATCGAGTGCATCGAAAAACTCGAAGATCGCACCCACGCCTTCGTACTCATCGCCGTGAATGTTCGCGGTCATGGCCAGCACCGCGCCGTCACGCACACCTCGCGCCACCAGCAGCGGTATTCGCAAACCTTCCTGCGAGGAGTTATCTAACTCCATCCAAAGCCGCTGCTTCGTGCCCGGCGCACAACCGGCAAGCTTGAACTCGTGTGGCCTCATCGTCCAATCCCCAGCAGCCACTCGCGCGTAAACTTCCCATACCGTATGTCCCGGCTGCCGCGGGCCGCCTGGTCCTCCTGCCACACCGCCACAAACGTTCCGTCCGGTAACTGCGTAATCCCCGGATAACTCGCCTGCCGGCCCGGATTCGACAGAATGCGCGGCGTCGACCACGTCCGTCCCTTATCGTTCGACAGCGCCGCCACCAACGGCCACCGCTGCAGCGGACTGTTGTTCCACACCGCCACAATCTCCTGCGGGTTCCGCTCGTTCCGCCAGAGCGCGCTCGGCGTATTGCCCCCCGTCAGCGAACTCGGCACCGGAGTGGACCACGTCAGGCCTCCATCGCCGCTCCGCGCTTCATAATGATGAGACCCGCCGCTGCGCAGAATCATCAGGATTTCGCCATCCGCCAATTGCACGATCGACGGCTCGCACAACCCGTTCGTGAAGTTCGGCCGGATCTTGTCTTCGGCCTGCGCATACACGTTCCCGTGCAGCGTCCACGTCTCGCCATCGGGCGACAGCAGCACGCCCGAGGCCAGGTACATCTCGCCCTCGGTCCTCGCCTTCATTCCCTTCTCCGCCCATAAGTCCCACGAGATGCCCATGGCATAAGTGCCATCGCGTAACTTGATCCCGTTATGCTGCTTCCCCGGCGTATATTGCCGCGGAATAAATAACTCCGTCACCGGCGACCATGTCGCGCCGTTATCTGTCGACTTCGTAACTGTCGTCCACGCCTTTGAAATATCGTTCGGTATCTTGGTGCGCGTGCCGAACACCCAAACCTTGTTTCCGTCCACCAATATGTTCGGATCGCCATCGTTCATATTCGGATCGTCAATCAGCACCTTTGGCGCCGACCACGTCTTCGCCCCATCGGCCGAAAACGTGCCATAAATCCTGGTATTCCGATCGTCTTTGGCGTGGCCTCCAAACACGGCAATCAGCCGCCCATCCCCCATCCGCGCCACCTGCGATATGGTGTTCATCTGAAAGGCCCCGCCATCCCCTTTCACAACCGTCCCCGTCTCCAACTCCACCGCAAAGGCACTAACTACCGCCAGCGCACCAGCTAACAAACAAAGTCGAATCATAAAATCAGTCCTTTACTTTTGAAACGTATCCGTGTGGCGCAAGCTTTCACTTGCCGGGGCGGCGTTCCCGCCGTCCTACCCGTTCTTCCTACAACACCTCCAACAACCCGCCCGCCTCCACCTTCTTATCCGGAAACCGCCCGGCCGCCGCTCGAATCGAATTCGGATCTTTGAACCCATGCCCCGTCACCAGACAAACCACCTCATCCCCCGCGCCAATCCAGCCCAACTCCCGCGCCCGTAAAGCCCCCGCCAAAGCCGTCGCCCCCGCCGGCTCACAATAAATGCCTTCCTCACTCAACATCCGCGATTGTGCCGACCACACCGCTTCATCCGATACGGTCAACGCCTTCCCGCCAGTCTCTTTCAACAACCGAACCAGCAACGACGCGTCGATATCGAACGGCACCGACAACCCGCTGATCTTCGTCGAACTCTGCACCGCCTCAATCGTCTCCACGCCGCGTTCCCAAGCCGTCACGACCGTGTTACACCGCTCCGGCTGCACCGCATATACCTTCGCGCCCGTCCCCACACACCCGCGGATCACCGCCGAACACAGCCCGCCTCCACCCACCGGCACAAAGATATGCGCCTTCGGAACCTTCCCCGTAATCTCCGCGCCTATCGACTCCACCCGCTGCATCCCCACCGGGCAATACCGGTAAGCGGAAATCGCGAGCGCCATCCCTCGCTCCACCGATACGCGCTTCAACACGTCCATCACTTCACTGGTCAATTGCGGATCCACCGTAAACCCCGGCACCCGGATCACCTGCGCCCCATGCGCCTGCATCTGCATCAACTTCCCCGCCGGCGCATCTTCGGCCACCACAATCGTGCAACGCACACCATACCGCGCCGAACAAGCCGCCAGCGCCGCCCCCGTGTTCCCCGAAGACGTCGCCACCACGGCCGTCACCCCTTCACCCACAACCCGCCCAATCTCCCCAGCTGCAAACCGGTCCTTGTAAGACCCCGTCGGGTTAGCCGTCTCCAACTTAAACCACAAGCTTTCGATACCCGCGGATATTCCCACCCGCGTCGACTCCACCAACGGCGTATTCCCTTCCCCAAGCGTCACCTGAGCCATCACAATCCCTTCATCTTTAATTCGTGGCGCACGCGCCCACGCGTGCCGTGTCCACACTCCTGTGGACACTTTGTCCGTCTATCTTCGGGGTTCCCTCAACCGCTCCAAACACGCACTGCACCGGAAACGGAACCCCGACCGTGAGGGAGGGGGTAGGATCTTTTCTCACTCCCGCCAGCGAGGGGGTGCGCATCATGTACACTACTTCTTCAGTTTTCAACTCCATGTCCACCAGCCCAATGCCCACCAGCCCAACCATCATCATCAACAAAGCAATTCTATACGGCGCGCGCGACCTCCGTATGGAGCAAGAGTCATTGTCGCTCGATTCGCTCCAACCCAAACAACTCTACGTCCAAACCGAAGTCTCCGCCCTCTCCACCGGCACCGACCTCGGCAACTACGAAGGACGCTCCCGCGAAGTTCCCACCGCCCCCGATTACCCCCGCTGGGTCGGTTATAACAACATTGGCGTTGTAAAAGCCGTAGGCCCTGAAGTAACCAAATTCCAAGTCGGCCAGAGAGTCTTCGCTCCCAGCCCCCACCAATCCGGCTACGTAGCCCACGAAGACGATCTCTTAGTCCCCGTCCCCGACGGCGTATCTCCCGAAACCGCCTCGCTCTGCTACCTGACCAACTTAGGCGTAGCCGGCCTCCGCCAATTGAATTACGAAGCCGGCGAGCGCGTTACCGTAATCGGCCTAGGAGTAATCGGACTCTGCACCGTGGCAGTAGCCAATGCCATGGGCGCCAGAGTGACTGCGATAGCCAACGCCGAATTGAGACGTCAGTTAGCCCTGAAAATGGGCGCCGACCAAGCCTTCCTGCCGGGCGAAGCCAAACAAAGCGGAGTAGAAGCCGACATCGTAGTCAACACCGCCAACACCTGGAGCGCCTACCGCGAATCCGTGGACATCGCCAGATTCGGCGGAAGAATCAGTTTCCTGGGCTTCCCCGGGCGCGCCCAACCCGCCCCCGACTTCAATCCATTAGCCATGGAATGGTTCTACGGCAAGCAACTAATCCTAGCCGGCGCCGGCTTCTCTCCAAGATGCGAAGTTCCACCCCAAGACGTAAAGTTCACCGTCCGCCGCAACGTAGAAATGATTCTGGACTTCGCCCGCCGCGGCAAGCTCCCCGTAGACCAACTAATAACCCACCGCTTTCCCTGGCAAAACCTGAGGGATGCCTATGAACTGGCGTTGACGCACTCGAAAGACCTAGCCGCCGCTATATTCGATTGGCGATAAGTTCCTCGCACACCCGAAGTGCGATACAAGTAATCCAAGATGCGGATACACCTTGCGGCCGGGCTGCTGGCCCTTTTGAATTCCATTCTCTGGGCCGGAGAATGGGTTGAGATCGCGCGCGACCCGTTGGGTGGACGCCGGGGCAGCGCCATTCGGTGGGCGGAGCAGGAACAGCGCTTCCTCCTTTGGGGATTCATGACGCCGTCGAGCGACCTGTTGCAGGAACACCCGCTGATGGAGATCCCGGAATACGACGTAGTGGCTCTCGATCCCGCTGCCGGCAAATGGATGAACCACCTGCCGCCTGGTCAGGAGAAGGAATGGTCGAAGAAGTTACCGCCGGCCTATATCCCGCGCACTTATTCCGCACTGACAACGGGAAGCGAGCGGACCGTCATGCGGAATGCTACCGACGACGCGCCTGCAGTTCCCCGCCCTGACCTGAACATTGTCTTCGACCAGGTCGCGTATCGGCCGACGGATAACTCGCTCTATTACTTCACCGGCGGGCTCACCGCGCGGTACGACGTGGGCCGGCGCCGCTGGCGCGACATGCGCCCATTGCATTCGCCTCCGCCGGTGGCCGGTGGATCGCTGGCTTATGATCCGGTGCACGACGAGTTCGTGCTGTTCGGCGGCGGTCACGTCGCCGAAATGGGTACGGACGGTAAGTTACGCGGTTATACGGGGACTTGGGTATATAAGGTCAAAGAGAACGACTGGGTGCAGTTGAGCCTGGCCGTTCGACCGCCGCCGCGAATGGTGACGCGACTGGTAACGGATACGAAGCGCAATCAATTGATCCTCTTCGGCGGCGACGGCCATCGTTATTACTACGGCGATACCTGGATCTTCGATTTGCCGGCACGCCGCTGGCGCCAATCGGCGGCCAAAGCAGGTCCGCCCCCGCGGGCAGGCCACTTCACCGCCTTCGATCCAGAGACAGGCTACGTCTTCATTGGCGGCGGCTACAACCGGCAGGATCTCGCGGACATGTGGGCTTTCGATCCGGCCGCGGACCGGTGGATGGCCGTGGATGGCGCCGTGCCAACCGGGTTCTACATCACGGCCGATCTGGCAGCCAGGACGCGCGAACTGATCCTGGTTACGAATACCAAGACGCCCGGCGACCGCGCCACCTGTAACGAGATCTTTCCGGTGCGGACGACATACCGGTACCGGTTGAATGAGGCAAAGTTCGGGCCGGCAGCGACCGTCGAACAGCAAGCGATGCCGAAGCGTGCGCCGCAAGCGAGTCCCGCGGGGCAGACGCCCGGACCGGTCGCAGAGAACCAGTGGACAGAGTTGGCGAACCCGGGCCGTGTCGCCGCCGCTCGTACCTGGGGTAGCGCAACGTTCGACAGCAAGCGCCGGCAGATCCTCTATTGGGGCGGCGGCCACTGTGGTTACGAAGGCAGCGATACCGATGCTTATGATGTGGCGCGCCACACCTGGATCGCCGAACCGCAGCCGCCGTCGTATCCGGAGCGGCTTTGGAACCGCGCGTCGCGCCTGGCCGGCGTGACGTTCGACGGCGAACCGTGGACCGATCATGGCCGCCGCATCTACGCTTACGATTCGGTGGCCGACCGCATGGTGATGGTGAAGCCGGTCCGCTTCACCGCGGGGTACGAACCGGAGTGGTCGAAACGCTTTCCCGCCCGTCGCGCCGCAGCGGCCGATGCCGTCGTGCAAACGCCTTCGAGCTACACGCGCTTTGTGACCTTCTCTTATGACCTCAATGCGCGGCAGTGGTCGGTGGCCGGCCCAGCACCAGAAGGCCTGGACACACTGGTTTCGACACCACTAGGCGTGATGGCGATCCCGGTGAACTGGCCCGCGCGGCTGAACGATGCGGGCTATCAGGCAACCTGGGATCCGCGCAAGGTCGAAGACAACGCAGTGTACCTGTGGAAGGCCAACCAATGGCAGCGTCTCAGCAAGCCGGGACCTTCGCCGCAGAACCTATACGAGATGACGAGCCTCGCGTTCGACACCAAACGCAACCAGTTGATCCTACACGGGGCGGGTGCGGACCGGCGAGACGTTTGGATTTTTGACGTCGCGAACGGCAAGTGGCAGCCCAGGAAGACGCAAGGCGAGGCGCCGCCGGCGTGCCTGCGCGAGGCGGTCTACATGCCTGGTGCGGACGTCATGCTGACTTACGGTTCGGGTTTGTGGGAGTACGCTCCGGCGACGAACCGCTGGCGCCGGCTGCCGATTGCCGAGCCGCGCGTGCGCGCAGGCCAGAATCGCGCGATGGTGTACGACGCCGCGGCGGATACGGTTCTATTGGTGCTCGGTGGGGCTGGAGATCAAGGCAAGGCGACGGTGTTCGGAATGCGCTATCGGCCTTAGGAACGTCACGATGCGCCCCACACAGAGCCGCCGGCAAAAAGTAGTCAACCCGGCAGACTCGGTACCGTTCTTCGTTCCCAACATCAGACCAGGCAGGCCGCTCGGGGACGGACGATTCGGTGAAACAGCGGTGGTCCGATCTCCTGCCCGCCATGGATCGGTATGGTCGTGGCCCGACCATCGGGATGGAGCCAACGCTCGTGAGATCCGCTCTGGCGAGACTTGCTGAACCCGAGCTTTCGAGCGACACGCCGGAAGTCGTCGGCTCGCGCGCTAGGCATTCACGATCGCGGTATTATCTGCTGGAAGCGACTGGCCGCGATCGAGGTACTCTTCAGCGATCATCTCGAAAACCGCACCGAGTTCCGCCAACGCAGCTTCCCGAGTGGACATCAACGCGTGGCAGCCTGGGATGGCGGGTACCTCCGCGGCCCATCCATCAGGTTGGTTGCGGTACAGCACAACCTTATAATCGTCCAGGCTCATCCTTTTCATCTTAGCCCTCTTTCAATGCTTACCGAAGTTGTTGAATCGGAACAGGAATACGGAGTAGGCTGGGCGAGTCGGTACGATCTAATTCAAAACTATAGGTTATTGAATAGGAATGACTTATCGAGTGGCTGGGAGGCAGGGATTCGAACCCCGATAGGCGGATCCAGAGTCCGCAGTCTTACCGTTAGACGACCTCCCAATGTGTGGGACGCCCTTTAGTTTAGCAGTCCGAGTGGTTTTGACACAATCCGCTGGTGCGATTGGTGCGCGACATAGAAATGAGCATCGGTTCGGAACGGCGGGAGTTCCTCACGCTGCTCACACGCTCACACGATACTCACTTGAATTCCGCTCACTTTGTTTGGTACACTTGACCAGTGGGCGTGGACGTGTGTCCACCCACCAAACAAATCAAAAAGGACCGCCCTCGCGCGGTCTTTTTTTTTCGCACTACCTCCGGTCGGAAGCCGTCGCGCCCCCGACCCATCGGCGTTGATCCGCGTTAATCGGCGGCCGATTCAACAATTCCCCATAAGGAGTACTACTCAGATGTCTGCAAACCTCAGCACCGGACCCCGCACCGAAGAAGGCAAAGCCAAATCCTCCCAAAATGCACGCAAACATGGCCTCACCGCCGAGTCCATCCCAGCCGACCTCCGTCCTGTTTTCAACCATTTGCGAAACGAACTCCACGCCCAGTGCCGCCCCGATGGTCCCTTGGAGGAGATCTTCTTCGATAAACTCGTCACCGCCCGCTGGAACATGCTCCGTGCCCTAGCCTGACTTTCGCAGTTGGTGGCTGGTTTTCCACGAAAGCGTGGTTTGCGCGGGTGCAAGTCCTTCGTCATCAATAAAACATTTCCGTATGCACGTGTAGTGCAGACCTACCCTCTATTCAGGCT
>JADLDI010000045.1 GCA_020846745.1 Bryobacterales bacterium
CCGCCCTCCGCGAAATCCGCATGCTCCAGACCGACCGCGCCATCCAGCAAATCTCCAACGGAAACCCGCCCGACGAGTTCGCCCCGCTCGCGGATGTCCCCAAAATTGATCACTTTGCGAGACGATTGCCAAGGCGCCGCTGACCATCGACGACAACATCCGTCACGCCCTCTCCACCCAAAACGCCATCCTCACCCTCGAAAGTCAAATCCGCGAAAAGGGCGTCGTGCCCGTCTCCGGCCACCGCTACGTCAAAACCGCCCAAGCGGCAAACAAACCCGCAAACCACACCAGATCAACAACTTGCGAGACGAAATCCCCACATCCTCCGCAAGTCGGCCGCAACTCCCCCTGCCCCTGCGGCTCCGGCCAAAAGTACAAGCGATGCTGCGGCGTCAACGCCCCTCCCATCTACAACCAGGCCGCCTGACCGCCCTCGTGACTCCGGACTCCTGACTCCAGACTTCTAACTTCTGACTCTGTCTCCTGGCTTCTGACTTTCCTGAAACCGTGCCGCATAGCCTCTGTATCTGCGACCATAAAAGTTTGAATGCGTAATCCCTCCATTCGCAACATCGCTATCATTGCGCACGTCGACCATGGCAAGACCACCCTCGTCGACGCCATGCTCCGTCAAAGCGGCATCTTCCGCGCCAACGAACAGGTCGCCGAACGCGTCATGGACTCCAACGAGCTCGAACGCGAACGCGGCATCACCATCCTTGCCAAAACCACCGGTGTCCGTTACCACGATGTCAAGATCAATATCGTCGACACCCCCGGCCACAGCGACTTCGGCGGCGAGGTCGAACGCGCCCTCAAAATCGTCGATGGCGTCATGCTCCTCGTCGACGCCAGCGAAGGCCCGCTCCCGCAAACACGCTACGTGCTCGCCAAGGCCCTCGAAGCGCGCCTCCCTCAGATTGTCGTCATTAATAAGATCGACCGCCCGGATGCCCGCATTCAGGAGGTCCTCAATGAGGTATACGACCTCTTCATCGATCTCGACGCCACCGAAGAGCAACTCGAATTCCCCGTCGTCTACACCAACGGCAAGGCCGGCATCGCCAAGCGAACCCTCGAAGACGATTCCCAAGACCTTCGCCCGCTCTTTGAAACCATTCTCGACCGCATTCCCGGCGCGCCCGGCGATCCCGGCGCCATCCTCCAACTCCTCGTCGCCAACCTCGACTACAACGACTACCTCGGCCGCTTGGCCATCGGCCGCGTCTTCAACGGCACCCTCAACCTCAACGACGAAGTCTCCATCGCCCGCATTGACGGGACCTTTCACAAAACCCGCATCACCAAGCTCTTCTCCTTCGAAGGGCTCAAGCGCGTCGAAGAAACTCGCGGCATCCCGGGCGACGTCCTCGCCATTGCCGGAGTCGAAGGCATCACCATTGGCGACACCGTCACCAGCGCCGAAACACCCAAACCGCTCCCTCGCATCCAAATCGACGAACCCACCATCGCCATGACCTTCACCATCAACACGTCCCCCTTCTCCGGGCGTGAAGGCCAGTTCGTCACCTCCCGCCACCTCCGCGACCGCCTCGACAAAGAACTCCAAACCAACGTCTCCATCAAGGTCGAAGAGGCCGGCGGACCCGACGCCTTCAAGGTCATGGGCCGGGGCGAACTCCAACTCGCCATCCTCGTCGAAATGATGCGCCGCGAAGGCTACGAACTGATGGTCGGCAAACCCGAGATCCTCACCAAGACCATCAATGGCGTCGTCCAGGAACCGGTCGAACTGCTCACCATCGACTGTCCCGAACAATTCGTCGGTGTCGTCATGGAAAAGCTCGGCACTCGCAAAGGCAAAATGACCAAGATGGTCAACCACGGCTCCGGCCGCGTCCGCCTCGAATTCCACGTCCCTTCCCGCGGGCTGATCGGCCTCCGGTCGGAACTGCTCACCGACACCAAAGGCACCGCCATCATGAACTCCCTGTTCCATGGCTACATCGAATGGCAGGGCGACATCGCCACGCGGCCCACCGGGTCCCTCGTCGCGGACCGTCCCGGCAAAGCCACCGCCTACGCCATCTGGAACCTTCAGGAACGCGGCGAGATGTTCATCATGCCCGCCACCGATATCTATGAGGGCATGATCGTCGGCGAAAACTCGCGCAACAACGACCTCGACGTGAACATCGTCCGCGAAAAAAAGCTCACCAACATGCGCTCCTCCACCGCCGACGAAGCCATACGCCTCGTCCCCCCGCGCCTGCTCAACCTCGAACAGGCCATCGAGTTTGTGCGCGACGATGAATGGGTCGAAATCACTCCGCAGTCCATCCGGTTGCGCAAGAAGATCCTCAAATCCAACCAGCGCTAGCTGTCGGCCTTAACATCCCTACCGCCTTGACTTTGCAGGTCTTCTTATACTAGCCTGAGCATTCGTCAAGAGCGGCGTTGGGCCGCCCTCACCCTTTGTATGTCGGAGATTCCAGGCGGCTTCAGCAGGCTGGCGGATGTACTGCTTGATTCCACGTTAGAAAGCGTGGATCGGGCGGAAGATATCGTCGTCCGCGCCGCCCGCTCCGTCGGCTTCGATGACGACGAGCAGCATCAGGTTGGCATTGCCGTCCGCGAATCGATGGTGAACGCCGTAGCCCATGGCAACCGTTACAGCGCCCGGAAAAAGGTCCGCCTCCAGGTATCGGGCGGCGCCACCGGCATCGTCGTTGAAATCGATGACGAGGGGAAGGGATTCGATCTCGATGAGGTGCCCGACCCGCGCGAGGGAGACAACATTTTGCGCCAGTCCGGCCGCGGCCTTCTCATGATCCGGGCCTTCATGGACGAACTGGAAATCAAACGGCGTGAACCGCAAGGCACCCACGTCCGGATGGCGAAGTTTTTGCGAGCTTAAGTTGATATTCAAGAAGAAGGAGGAATTACCTCATGAGCGTTAAATTAGCAACCCGTCAAGTCGGTGACGTCACTGTGGTCGATGCCAGTGGCCGCATTACTCTAGGCGAAGGCTCTTCCGCCTTCCGCGAGCAGATCCGTGAGTTGGTCGCCAGTGGACACAAAAAGATCCTCATCAATATGGGCGACATCTCTTATATCGACAGCTCCGGCATCGGCGAATTGGTCAGCGGTTTCACCACCGTCACCAACGCCGGTGGCATGCTCAAGCTGCTTAATCTCGGCAAGCGCGTGCAAGACCTGCTGCAGATCACCAAACTCTACACCGTATTTGAAACGTTCGACGACGAAGCCGCCGCTATCCGCAGCTTCGCCTAGCCCCGGCCGCCCGAACCTGTCGGAGAATTTCCCGCCGCTGAAGCCACTATCTCTTTGAGACGACAGTGGCTTCAGCGGCGTCAGTTCTTGCTCCCCGTTTTCTTGAGATCGTCAGTGCGCGCCGCCTGCTCCGTGACTGTCTCTTCGTGTCCGCCGCCCCCGCCGGCTGGATTGAAGCCGCTCCCGGCCAAACCCCCCAGGCAGTTGTCGTCGATGCGCTTTTAGGTTGTGACGTAGTCCGCGATTGGGCCGTCCGGCGCATCCCCGTCGCCGCGGTCGCCGCGCCCGGTTCCCGTCCCGCTGTTCCGGAACTCCTCGAAGCCGGCGCCCGCGCCGTTGTCCTCGAAACAACCCCTATCGCGGAGCTCTTGCTGGCTCTCGATCGGATCCTCTCGGGCGAACGTTACCTCGCCACCGACGTCAGCGAACAGGGCGAATGGCGTGCCGATCCCCTCGCCGGCCTCAGCAACCGCGAACGCGAAGTCTTCACCTACCTCGTCGAAGGCAAGCGCACCAAAGACATCGCGAACTGCCTCGTTCTCAGTCCCAAAACCGTCGACAGCTACCGCGCCACCATGATGTCCAAACTCGGCATCCACGACGTCGCCGGTCTCGTCCGCTACGCCGTCCGCCACCGCCTCATCGACGAAGTCTGATTCCGCAGCGGGTGCGCCGGTGCCAGAGCTGTCATGTAACCAAGACAACAGATGAAAACCCCTCCTTAAATCATGTATAGTTTTATTCAACTGTTCGTATTGAGCTATGTCGATGGTCAACAATCAAACGGAAATATGGTATGAAATCGAATTCACTCGCCCGGGACAAACCGACTGGGTCCTTTTGACGGGTGCCGACACGCTGGAATCGGCCCGCGCCGAGTTGCACGAGCACCAGGAGCAAGATCAACAATTCGTATACCGCATCGTGCGCAAGACCCTGACTAAGGAGATCGTGAACCAGGATTCGCGGGCCTTTACTGACCCAATCGTGTGACGGTTCGGGTCGGTTTCACCGGCTCGTTTTGCGTATCGTCTATAAACAGGTAGTCGTGTTCTGCCGATTAAGACCTCGTGAGACTCCTGCTCGCGGTCTTATTGCTGTGTGCAATCACGCTCGGCGCCGAGTCCGGCGATTCTGACCCTCAGCCTGCGGCCGCCCTCCCTTTGGCCTCGCGGGATCTCGAATCCCTGTTGTCAACGCCGGTTACTACGGTCAGACGGCGAGAGCAGAGTCTCAGCAGGACTGCCGGAGCTGTCTACGTCATCACCCGGGACGAATTGCGCCGCTTTGGTGTCAGCAGTCTGGCTGAGGCGCTGCGCCTCGTTCCCGGCATCGATGTTTCGCGCATCGGCCTGTCTTCGTGGGCGATCAGCGCTCGCGGCTTTAACAACGCCTACGCCAACAAACTGCTCGTTATGATCGACGGACGAACGGTGTACACCCCGGCGTTCGGCGGGGTGTTCTGGGATCAGCAGGACACGCTCATTGAGGATATCGACCGTATCGAGGTCCTCCGCGGTCCGGGTGCTGCGATGTGGGGCGCCAACGCCGTGAACGGCGTAATCAATGTGATTACCAAACCCGCCAGCCGGACCCAGGGCACCCTCGTCACCATGGGCGGCGGCACAGAAGACTTGGGTCTGATCCGAATGCGGCATGGAGCCGCAGCGGGGCGGAATGGCTATTACCGGTTCTACGGCCAGCAGACCCTGCGCGTAGGCGCCGGCGACGGTTCTGGCCGCGTTGGCAACGCGCGGTGGAGCATGCTGCAGGCAGGTATGCGCGGCGACTGGACCTTTGGCGATTTCGACACGCTCACTGTCCAGGCCGATAGCTTTCGCAGCGGCGCACTCGAGTATGCCGGCATTCCCACCCTGCGTTCTCCGTTCTTAAACATTGTCGACTCACATTCCGCTACGTTTGGCGGCAACTTTCTCACCCGCTGGGAGCATACCCATCGCAAGGGCGGTTTGAGCGCGTTTCAGGCCTACTTTGACTCCTATTCGCGTGGTGGCGTAAGGTCCGATCTCACCGTCAACACCCTCGACATGGATTATCAGTACCGTCACCCGGCATGGGGAAGGCACGAGTTCGGTGTGGCGTTCGGTGTACGTGTCCTTAGAGATGAGCTGAGGCCGCTCAGCTTCATGACGTTCGATCGGGGACGCCAAACCTACGGCATCGAACAGTTCACCGTTCAGGACGATATTACGTTGGCGCCTAACCGGGTAGCGATCAGTGCCGCGGCCCGCGTCGAACGCAACACGTTTACGGGATTGAGTACGCAACCGACAGTCCGGCTCTTGTACACGCCCACATCGCGGCATACATTCTGGGCTGCGCTATCGCGGTCGGTGCGTACGCCGGCGCGCGGTGAACTGGGGGTCGACTTCCTGGCTCAGGTCATACCCAAAGAGCCTTATCCTGTCCTCGGCGAAATAGTGGGTCAGCCTGGGTTGCGGAACGAGGTTGGAACTTCATTTGAAGGTGGCTATCGCGGCCAGTGGGGAAAGCGATTCACTGTGGACACTTCTGTGTTCGCCTCTAGGCTGACGGATTTGTTGGGCATCGTTCCCGATGCTCCCGTGCTGCGGTTCGATCGGTCCGATCCGTACCTTCTCACGCGCCTCCGCTATCGGAACAGTGCCGGAATCAGTTCCTACGGAGTGGAAGCATCGGCGCGATACAGCATCACCCCAGACCTGCAAATCGTCGCTACGGTCAACTGGCTCAAGTTCGCCCGGCCAAGGGGGCTGGCGAGTAGTCCCTCCGACCCAATGTCCACTTACGCCGGCACGCGAGGCTGGCAGGATTCAATACGGCTGCTCTGGAAGCCCGCCCGCTCATGGGAAGTCGACACGTTCTATTTCGGCTACGGGCCGCGCATCAACGTGCCGGACGGCAAAACTCGCCACCGGCTGGACCTTCGAATCGGCAGGCGCCTCACGGAAAGCGCCGACATCTCCGCCGGCGTTCAGGGAGTCTCAATCGGAACCAGGCTGGAAACGATGACACTCCCCTTGCATTACCTGCCCGCGCCCCTTCGCACGGCAGTGTACCTGCGTCTTGGAGTGAGGTTCTAGCATCCTGATGAGCCGCTCGGCCTCCAAACCGGCCTTCCACACAGGCAAGAGTTCTGCGATATTCGCGCTTGGCGCCGTCGCATTCCTCTTGATGCCTGCTGTCGGAAACTCTGAAATGCCGGTTTCCGAGCGCCAACTCAAAGCCGCGCTCATTCTTCGACTCATCGACTTTGTAGACTGGCCGCCCGGCGCTATCTCGCGCGCTGGATTCTCCTTGTGCGTTGTCGGTGACGAACCGCTCGCCAGTGCTTTACAACAGGCGGCGGCCGCGCTTCCGGGTTCGTCGGCGCGGCTACAGATCAGCCACCACCCGAGTTCGAAGGGTTTGGAAGCCTGCCGGCTCATCGTCTTCGGGCAGTACGACGAACGCCAGATCCGATCGTTCCTCGGTGACAGTACTCGCACCCCGGTCCTTACCGTCGGGGAAACGGACGACTTCTTGAAAGACGGCGGCATCGTCCGGCTTCGCGTGGAACGAGGGCGCGTTCGCATAGAACTCGGACTGGCGGCAGCATCCACGGCCGGTTTGAGGATCAGTTCCCGGCTTGCGCGCCTGGCCAACCAGACCGACGAGAGAAAGGGAGTAAAAGGCCCGTGAAGGCATGGAAGCAGTTGCCATTGCGCCATCAAATGGGTGTTGCATTGCTGATTGTCAGCTATGTAACGCTCGTGCTTGCTTCGGCCGGCTCAATGGTGACCGAGGTACTCCGCGCGAAGTGGCACCTTACCGATCAGCTCAGCTCGGCCGCCCGCATCGTCGGGAGTAACGCCTCGGCCGCGCTGGCCTTTAGCAATCGCGACGACGCGAGCGAAGCCTTGTCCGCGCTGCGGGAAGACAAACGCATCGAATCTGCGCGCATATGTGACGAGGCTGGCCGTATCTTCTCAACTTACTCGCGCTCGGGCAGGGAAGTGGCCCGTCAGCCCTGCGCCGTCCAGAACAGCTACACCAAAGAAACGGTCACGGTTACACAGGAAATCCGCTCCGGCGCACACCGGCTCGGCACAGTCGAAATCACCGGGACCGTCGATTCGCCGTGGGTGCTGATTCTCCGCTATCTCCCGGTCGTCGTCATCACGTTTCTTTTGTCGTGGATTGTGGCCGGAGCCATCGGGTACTACTTCCAGCGCTTGATCTCTACTCCATTGCACCGGTTGGCCGAAACCGCGGCCCAGATTACTGGTGGTCACGACTATTCGGTCCGCGCCGCCGACGAGCAGGGGCAGGAACTGTCGCGGCTCGTAAAATCGTTCAACTCGATGCTCGAGCAGATCCAGAATCGGGACATCGCCCTTTCCCAGCATCGCGAACGGCTGGAAGAAACCGTCGCCGAGCGAACCGCTGAGCTTCGCCTGGCCTGCGCCCGCGCAGAGGAGTCTGCGCGGCTCAAAAGCGAGTTTCTTGCCAACATGAGCCATGAAATCAGAACTCCCCTGAACGGTGTCATGGGCATGGTGCAACTGGCGCTCGCTACAGACCTGTCGGGCGAACAGCGCGGATTCCTCGAAGTGTCCTACCGGTCCGCTTTGAGTCTGCTCTCTCTTCTCAACGACATCCTCGACTTCAGCAAAATCGAGGCCGGAAAACTCACCCTCGAATCGGTCGATTTCCGCCTGGAAGAAACGGTTCTGGAGTGCCTTCGCAACGTCACCGTCAGCGCGCATCAGAAAGAAATCGAGCTGAATTTCCGCGTTTCCCCCGACGTGCCCGAGTGGGTAAATGGAGATCCGCATCGCTTGAAACAAGTACTTACCAATCTCGTGGGCAATGCGGTGAAGTTCACTGAAGCGGGAGAAGTGACGGTCTCCGCCGGAGTTCGAGAGCGCGCCGGCGGTGAAATCCTCCTTGAGGTTGCCGTCGAAGATACCGGTATCGGCATTAGCAAGGAACAGCAAAGCCACATCTTCGGTGTGTTTACGCAAGCCGACGGGTCGACTACCCGAAAATACGGTGGCACCGGGCTGGGATTATCTATCTGCGCCCGCCTTGTCACATTGATGGGCGGGGAAATCGAGCTCGAAAGCACTCCGGGTGCTGGTAGCCGGTTTGGTTTCACGGCTAGATTTAAGACTGTCCCCAACCCGCCACAGGCCGTGCAGCCCGCAGACCTGTCGGCATTACGCGGCCAAGAAGTGCTTATCGTCGATGACAACGAGACAAACCGGCTGATCGTTCATTCCTTTATCACGTCGTGGGGCCTCACCGCGGTTCTCGCGCCTGATGCGGAAACAGGCCTGGTTCTGCTCAAAGACGCTGAAGCCCGCAACAGCCCTTTCGACATCGTATTGCTCGATTTCCACATGCCGAAAATCGACGGCCTTCAAATGGCGCGTGCGATTCGGGATGCCCACCGCCGTCCACGTTGCATCGCGATGTTAAGCTCGGTCGACCTTTCCGGTCAAAAGCGCCAATGTCTCGATGCCGGTGTTCAAGTTCAGCTCACCAAACCTGTCTCGAAGGCCGAACTGCAATGGGCGCTGTTGAAGGCCACGGCCGCCATAGCGGATCCCACCCCGGCGCCGGCACGATCCAGTGTTCTCGATCAACTCTCCACGATGAACGGATCGCCGCTGCGGGTCCTCGTGGTGGAAGATAACGCCGTCAATCAAAAAGTGGCGCTGCGCATGATCGCCAGGTTGGGCCACCACGTGACCTTGGCGCGAAACGGGTTGGAAGCTGTCGAAGAGACCGGCCGGACACATTTCGATGTTGTCTTCATGGATGTTTCCATGCCCGGCATGGACGGCCTCGAGGCCACCAGAATCATTCGCGGCCGGGAACAGCAATTGGGAACTCCCCGTACCCCCATTGTGGCGTTAACCGCGAATGCGATGGCTGGCGACCGCGAGCTCTGCCTCGCCGCCGGCATGGACGATTGTTTGTTCAAGCCGTTCGACGTCGGCGACGTGCACCGCATCCTGAACGGCTACAGCGGCGCACGTACCGATCCGAATTCGACACTGCTGGCTGTGATCTCCGAGACATAGCCGGCGGCGCTCACGCTCAGTTACTGCGCAGGCGTCCAACTGCCGTCAGGGTTCAGCGCAACCTGTGTCCTTACCCAATCCAGGCGTTGGGTGAAAAGCGTCTGCAGCGGGACTGACCGGCCTGCCTGCGCCCCGCCTCCCGCGCCGGGCGCGTCCGTGGAAATCGTGCCATCCAGCGAAGCGTCGAATTGGGCCAGAGTGCTGAGGTTATTCGTGTCGCGGACCACCCATGGGCGAATCAGGTCGTGAAGCGTTTGCATGCGCCCGTTCACCTGATCCTTCGACAGGAAACTCACCAGCCACCGGTAGATCTGCCCATAACGTTCCTTGTATTCCGGAACCTGCATCATCCGCGTAAACAATGGCCGGTTGCGTGACGTGAAAGCGGGGGCGGTCCCGCCGCCGCCGTTACCGGGTTGTGGGCCGGGTTGGCCCGGCTGCGCGCCCCCGGGCGGTAGCACTCCCGGCGGAACCTGGGGCGGATTATTGGGATCAAAAGGCGGCTGCCCAGGGTTGGCGCCGCCGTTTCCTGGAAACATACCGCCGCCCGTTGCGGTCTCCGCCGAGTACAGCACCGGCGTCGTGACTGAGCCCCCGAATGCGGCGAACGCGAGACTCGGATCCCACAGAATCCACACGAACTTCCCGTCGCTCGGCCGGCGGTAGATGTAATAATTCTGGGCGAACTGCCCGGTGTAGTTGTCCTGGTTGACCGTCAGGTTGTCCAGCGCCATAGCCGCGAGAAAGCTATCCACATCGAGCTTTGCGTCAAGCGCCTGCTTCAGATTCTCGACCGGCGTCCGGTTCAAAACAGTGCAGAACTCCGCGACATCCGTCCAGTCGTCCAGCTCCTCGTTCGACTTCTTCTCGAACATGGTCTTGTACGCAACCGGATCGTCGCCTTTATCTTCCAACGTGCCGCCCATTTCGGCTTTGTAGAGATTTCCTTTGCTGTCACCGGGGAAGTACGTATCCAGGAAATCGCCGTTGACAACCTCCCCAAGAACATACAAACCCCAGAACTTGCCATTGATCGTCAATGCGGCGAAATTCGAGCGCGGCCCGACAAAGCCGGCCCATTGTGCGATGTTGAAATAAACGCCCTCGCGGATCAGACTCGGATCGTTCCACCCGTTGCTCAGGTTGAACGACGCAATTCCGCCGATCTTCTGACCTTTCACAAACTCATTCAGCTTCAGACGAAACGGCTTTTTGTCCGTCTGCGCCCCTTTGTAGGAACTGTTGCCTTTGAATCGCACGCCGATCCGTTTGAACGAATAAGAACCCCAATCAAGATCGGCTTCGATGTAAGGAACGTCGTCTTCGTTGTCGGCGTAGTTGTTAGTCAACTGCTGCCAAAAGTCCGCCTGGTGAAACGTCAGCTTAACTTCGTGAACTTCGTCCTTTGAGAACGCGAAATGTGCCGGTTGCGCCAAAGCGGCGCCGGCCCACACCAGGATGCAACCTGTAACAGATAAGAGCGAGTACCGCATACTCTCAGTAACTCATCTGTTACGTCTCTTTGTCCGATTGCCGCGGGACTATTAACAAAACTTTGCAAACAGCATCGGCCTCTGAGTGCCGGCCGCTGTCTCGAAAATACTCGCCTAACGCCGGAAGTCGCCGCGGAAATTGCGCCCGTTTACGTCGCCGTCAAGCTGCATGGAATCGATCCCGTTCGAGCCGCTGGGCGTCACCCGTGCCCGTCCGCGAACGCGGCCGTTGTTGGAGTCGACCAGGTCGATTTCGAGATAGTTCCTGTCCGTACGAGCGATGGTGCCGCGGAATTCGATGTCGCCGCCGTTATCGGGTGTCAGTCGAAGCCGTACATCCCGGTTCCCGCGTGCGTCGATATACGCCCGCGTAATTCGGGCGTTCCGGCCGTCGTAATTGAAACTGCCCGAACCGGACTGCTGCAGGCTGAAATTGCCGTTGTTCTGCCCGTTCCAGCCGCCGTTATTGTTGCTGTTGTTATTACCCCACCAGCCCCCGGAGTTGCCGGAATTCCCAGAGTTGTTATTGCCCCACCAGCCGCCGGAGTTGCCGGAGTTCCCGGAATTGTTCGGACGGTTCCTCGGCCGGTTGCCCTGATTATCCCAACTGCCGCCGCTGTTACCCGTGAACCCGTTACGCGACTCCCACCTCAGCCGGAACGTATACCCTTCCTCGCCGCCTTTGGAGTCTTTCACGCGGACAACGGCCGTCCAGCGGTTGTTCGCACGCGGTTCCTGTACCAGGCGGACGTCGCCTCGTCCGTCGATGCCTTTGAATTCGAAGTTCGTGATATCTTGCGGCAATCCCTGGGTGCACTCGGTGCCGTCGTCGCGGCCCGGCCGCCCGGCAACGGTTCGCAGGCGCACTTGATCGCCCCGCAGTTCAACCTCCACCTCGTCGTCCACCATGACGCGAATTGTGCATTCCCCTCGGGTCGACCGGTCGTCCCAATTCTTGCGGCGAACGGTGAAAGTAGGATCCATTTGCGCCCACAGGGCTACTGCTCCCAGGCCGGCCAGGTGAGCGGACACCAGCACCATCGTGCGGAATTTCATACAGACAAGTTTAGCTGGGTGCCGGTCTACTCAGCGGGCGGTTCCCACTGTGCCGGCAAAGCCAGCAGATAGGTCGTGATCCGGTCCATGTCGCGCTCATTGAACCGGTACGGCGGCATGGTGCTCCCAGGCGACATCTTCTGCGGCTCCTTGAAATGCTCGATCACCCATTCGCGCGTCCGCCGCTGCTTCAATCCGTTCAGCGGCGGACCCAGCTTCATTCCCACGCCATTCGCCTGATGGCATGCCCCGCAATTTGTCTTCTGATAGATCATCGCGCCTTCCACCGCAAAGTCGGGCGCCGATTCGAGCGCGTGCGCATTGCGTGGCGTCAGCTTCAGCAGAAACGCTGCCAGGGCATTCAACTGCGAATCCGTCAGCGTAATCGCCGGCATCGATGTGCCGGGCACCATCTGCGCCGGACGCTTGAAGTGATCGATCAGCCACGCGGCATCGCGTTTCGGCGCCGACCGCGTGATGTCCGGCCCGATCGCCTTCCCTTTCTCGCCCATCTTATGGCACGAAAGGCAGTTCTCCTGCCGGAAATATCCAACTCCGGCCAGTTCCTGCGGCGATAGCTGCTCCCAATCCTGCGGTTCCGCCGCGATCGTCGACTCCGCGGCTTCGGGCGGTGTGCTCTTGATAGCCGCCACCGTCAAACCGGTCCAGCCGATCGCCGCGAACACCACTACGCCGATTGCGACCGTGCGCTGTGTCACGCGCCGCATCTGCCCGCGATCGATAAACGGCACCAAAGCCAGCGCCAGCATCGCCAGCCCGGGCAGCACCACGCTCCCCACCACCTCCAGCGGACCCTCAAAAAATTTCAACGTCTGGAACAGGAACAGGAAGTACCACTCCGGCCGCGGAATGTACGACGTATCCGTCGGGTCTGCCAACCGTCCCAGCGGAGCCTCCGCAAACGCCGCCAGCATGAATAAAACGATGAACGCAACGAATATAGCCACCGTGTCCTTGAACACCTGCTCGGGGTAAAACTTCTTCTTCGGTTTATCGTCCCCGGCGAGCGGCGCCACGCCATGCTTCCGAACCAGGAAGATGTGAATGCCGATCGTCCCCAGCGTGATCAACGGCAACAACATCACGTGCAGCGCATAAAAGCGTGCGAACGTCACGACACCGACGCCGCCGTCGGCGCCCATCAGCCGCGCTACGTACTGCCCCGCTACCGGAGCCTTGCTCGCAATCTGCGTCGTCACCACCGTGCCCCAGTAGGCACGGTTGTCCCACGGCAGTAAGTAGCCGGTCAGGCCAAAACCCAGCGTCAACATCAGCAGCAGCATGCCCACCAGCCAGGTCGCCTCGCGCGGCTTCTTGTACGCGCCGTACACGAACACCTGCACCATGTGCAGCACTACCACCACCACCATCATCGAAGCGCCCCAATGGTGCAGCCCGCGGATGAGCTTCCCGCCCATCACCTCCGTCACGATGTACCGCAAGCTGTTATAGGCTTCGCCCGGCGTTGGAGCGTAATTGAACGCCAACAGCATGCCGGTGAATGCCTGCAGCATGAACCCGAACAACGCCACGCTCCCCAGCACCTGGTGCCATCCGCTCGATGCCGGAATGTCTTCGTACAGGAATTCTTTGACGGCGCTTTCGATGCCCGTCCGGTGGTCGATCCAATTGATGATGCGGCGCGGCATATTATGCGTTCTCCTTCTGCCGCGGGCAGGCCTGATCCTGCAGCAGTGCGCTTACTTCGGCGCTTTGCACAACCGGACCTAGCAGCAGCTTGCCGTTTTCCGTCCGCGTCTTGAACTGGTCGAGCGGCCGCGGAGCCGGTCCCGCCAGAACCTTGCCGTCCACTCCAAACGTCGATGTGTGGCAGGGGCACAGGAAATTCTTGTTCTTCTCGTCCCAGTGATAAGCGCACCCTAGATGCGTGCAGCCCGGAGCGAACGCCACCAGTTGCCCGTTCTGCCGTGTAATCCACGCACTGGTCTTCTCGCTAATAATCTTCCATCCGTCCTTCCGGTTGCGGCGGAAAACGACTTCCTGCGGACCCGAGGCGCCCAGCGCGCTCACGCTACCCACATCCACCCAGTCGTCTTTCTGCTTCGTTCGTGGGGGCAGCAAAAGGTAGGCTGCCGCCGGCAATCCGACCGCGGCCGCAATCGCTCCCCAGATTCCGTAGATCGCCGCGATAAAACCCCGGCGATTGGTTTCGGGCTCCATCATGCCTGCTATTTTAGGGGAGCTTAATTGGTCTCAGGTGTAAAAGGTTGCAAATCCGGCAAACCCCTTCGACAATCCCGGCACGCAGGCTGCGATGCTTTCTTGTCGCCCCCGTGCGGCCCGCGGGTGTACAAACAAATTTATGACCCGATTCTGTTTTGCCGCCGCTTTGACCATGTCCTTGGGTTGGGGGCTGCGCGGCTTCATTGGCGGCGGGCCGCTCGGGGCCATGATCCCGGGCGCTTTCATCGGACTCCTGATCTGCCTTCTGCTTGGCCGGAAAGGTTCCGACGCTGCCCTCATAACGGCTTTTGCGGCAATTGGTGTCGGCTTTGGCGGTCAGGAAACCTACGGCCAAACCATCGGCCTGTCCTTCCAACCGGAAACGCAGTGGTGGGGTCTCCTCGGCCTCGCCATCAAGGGTGCCGTATGGGGACTGTTGGCCGGAGCCTTCATCGGGATGGCGCTTGAACTGCCCCAGTGGACGCGCAGCGACATCATTGTCGGCATATTCCTCACCATGTCGGCCACTCATTTTGGTTGGAAATTCCTGAACGAACCCAAGCTCATCTACTTCTCCAATCCCATCGACCGGCCCCGTCCGGAACTCTGGGCCGGCCTCCTGCTTACCGGCGTCACTCTCCTGCTGTGGCTTCATCTCAGGGGCAAGGGCCGGGCGCCGCTCGCACTCGCTGCCTGGGGAACACTGGGCGGCGGCATTGGCTTCGGGCTTGGCGGCTGGATTCAGGTGATCGGCCACCATGCCCACCTGCCCTCCGGCGTCGGCTGGTGGAAGGTCATGGAGTTCACCTTCGGGTTCCTGCTCGGCTTGTCGCTCGCCATTCCCGTCTGGCAACGGCGCCGAAGCTTGACGGGCTCACCGGAAGGCGCATCTGATTCAGGTGCACCCAATATTGCCTGGCCGGCCTTCGCCGTTGCTCTCGGCGTAGCCCTGTTCTGGGCCAATGAGGTCGTGGAACTTCGCTGGAGCTTTATGCTGATCGGCGGTCTGCTGGCGGCGGCAGTCCTCCAATGGCGCGCCCTGGCCTGGCACATCGCGATCACAGCCACATATTGTGCGTTCGCGTTCGACCTGATTGAGCATTGGAAAGCTCTCACTGCCGTATGGGCGTGGGTGCTGGTTGTCGTCACCACCGCGATCGTTGCCTGGCTCGCGTGGCGTGCACGTTCGGTGATGGAAATGTTCCTTCTCCTGGTTTGGAGCAGCGTAACCGTTGCCGTGGTCAAACTGCTCACCCCGGGCGCGCCGAAGGCTCGCGAAGATGGGCTGATCTTGTTGATCGTTTTTGTCCTCATGGGCATCGTCTCAACTCTGTTGAGCCGCGGCGAGTGGCAATCTACGCCGCGCCACGCGTGATCGTCTCTTGTGCTGTTAACCTTTCTCCTCTCCTGGCGTAGTAATGGGCATGAGGCAACGGCATCTCAGTGGATTCTGGTTGGCAGGCGTGCTGGCCGTGGCGCTTGGCAGTACCGCGGCGGGACAGGCACAGGCGCCCAAAGCGCCTCCACCGGCAGCGCCGCCTGCGGCCGCAAACATCGAGCAGCCCGATGCGCAACGTGTGCGTGAGGGGCTCAGACGCTTGCTCGACGGATATCCGCCGGCGCTCCGTACAACATTGGCGGCCGACTCGGCCTTGTTAACCAATCAGGCGTACCTGGCGCCCTATCCGGCGCTCGTCAACTATCTCAATGTGCATCCGGAGATCGTACGCAATCCGTCCTTCTATGTAGGCGAGACGCCGCCGTTCCGTAGGCAAGAACCCAACCGCATCCACGATACCGTCGACAGTATCCTTGCCGCTCTGGCCGCCTTCGTCGTCCTCGCCGTCGTAGTTGGACTCATCGCCTGGTTGGTGCGCACCATCGTCGACTACCGCCGCTGGAGCCGGCTCGCTAAAGTGCAAACGGACGCCCATACCAAACTGCTCGACCGGTTTACGGCAAACGAAGATCTGTTGCGGTACATGCAATCGCCCGCGGGAGCCAAGTTCCTCGAGTCCTCGCCCATCCGCCTCGATGCGAGCCCCCGTAAAGCGGGAGCGCCATTGAACCGCATTCTGTGGTCCGTTCAGGCAGGCGTGGTGCTGGCCGCCTTGGGCATGGGTTTAAACTTCTTAAGCGGGCGCTCCGGGGGTGAAGGCGCACAGGTGCTGCAGGCGTTTGGGGTGCTCGCGATCGCCGTCGGAGCCGGGTTGGTGATCTCGGCCGGCGCGGCATACTTGATATCCCGGCGTACCGGCTTGCTACCCCATCCCGCGGCGGCAGATCGCATGGAGGCGCCGGCGGCCGGACTCTCTGACGAGCGACGATAAAGGAACACGCCTACACTCATGTCGTCGCAGCCGGAATTCACAGCGGACAACTATCCCGTCGCCGTATCGGAGGCAAAATTCGTGATGGACGAAGACGCCTTCCGGGCGTTCTATGAGCGGACGGCGCGTGGCATCTGGGCTTATCTGGCCCGGGTGACGAACGACCCGCAGTTGGCCGACGATCTGTTGCAGGAAACCTACTATCGCTTCCTGCGCGCCCGCGCTTCGCACCATACCGAAACCCACCGCAGGAATTCTCTCTACAAGATTGCAACCAATCTCGCCCGCGATGCGCGGCGGCGCAAGAGAGCAGAGCCTGAGAATAGCGCCGATCAACAGGCCATCGATACCGCGCCGGCGCGCGATGGCGGCCGGTCGGCCGAAGGAGTGGCAGACCTCAACCGGGCGCTGGAGCGTATGCTGCCCCGCGAACGCGCTATGTTGTGGCTCGCCTATGCCGAAGGCGCCTCCCACAACGAGATCGCCGCCATCATGGGAATGCGCCCCGCGAGCTTGAAAACACTGCTATTCCGTGCACGCCGAAGGCTGGCCGGCTTGCTGAAGGGCGCTGTCGAACGGGAGACTCCATGACACCGCCGGTGGAATGTCCGTTCGAAGCTGAGGTGCTCGCGGCGGTCCTCCAGGGCTGGTGGCCGCAGCGCGCCGCGGCAGGCCTGCGCACTCATGTGGCCGGTTGCCCCGTGTGCGCCGGAGTGGTCGCCGTCGGCACGGCCCTGCTCGAGGACAGGCGCCACCTTCGTTCGGCGGCCGTGCTGCCCAATGCCGGCCGCGTCTGGTGGCTGGCGCAGACGCGGGCGCGCCGTGACGCAGCGGCAGCCGCCAACCGCGCCATCGACCTCGGCATAGGCGCCGCCCTGCTCGGCGCGGCGGCGGTGGCGTGGGCGTTCCTGCCCGTCCAGGAATGGATCGTCGGCCTGGCTGGGCGCATCGGCCCCGGCGGGCTACCCATCGTCGCCGCCGCTCTATTGGTGCTGATCTTTCTCCCCGCGGCAGCGTGTCTGGCCTTCAGCCGCGATTGATCTCGTTTTCCCCTCCGCGCGGACCGTTTTTTTAACTCGCCGGAGCTGAACGTTTATTTATCCTAAGAGAATCATGTGTCTCCGCACCGTTGTTCTGGTGCTTGGATTAGGTGCGTTTGCTCTGGGACAAACCGGCACTTCTTCTATTTCCGGAACTATTACCGATCCTTCCGGGGCTCCGATTCCCAACGCGTCTGTAACCGCCGCCAACGAGTCCACCGGAGTGTTTTTTGCGCTTGGGCGTGAGAAATAATCTCCCGAATGCGATTCAGCGCCGCCCCACAGGTTCGGCAAATCGCTGCGAACACGCATTGCACCGGAAACAGAACCGCAACCGTAAGGGCGCGGGCCGCGCTTTTTCTCAATCCCGTAAGGGCGCGGGCCCCCGCACAACCTCTGTTAGCAGACATAGCACTCCCGCTCCGCGTTTGCCCGAGGCACCGCGGGCGGTCAGGTCGATTCGCGCTCAAGAGGAGATCTCTGTGCCGAGTACTCCGCTCCCGGTGGTTCCCGGAACTGTTCAACCTCGATGCGCTGATAACTCACGTCCAGCACCTCCAGGTATTCCGTACCGCCCGGTGCTTCGAGCGCCACGCGATCCCCGGCTTCCGCCTTCATCAACGCGCGCCCCAGCGGAGACACAAAGCTGATGTGGTCGCGTTCCAGATCCACCTCGTCGGTCCCCACGATGCTCACCACCCGCTCCGTTCCCGCTCCATTCGCATAGCGCACCGTCGCTCCGAAAAACGCTCGCGTTGCCGCCTGCGCCGATCTTCGCCGTTCCGGATCCACAACCTCCGCCGCTTCAATGCGCTTCGTTAGAAAGCGTATCCGGCTATCGATTTGGCGCAGCCGTCGCTTGCCGTACTGATAGTCCGCGTTTTCACTCCGGTCGCCGTTGCTCGCCGCCCACGACACCACCGCCGTCACCGCCGGCCGCTCCCGCGTCAGCAGAAAATGACGCTCTTCTTTCAGCCGCTGAAGTCCTCCGGGCGTGATGTAGTTCTTCCCTGGCGTTCCGGGCTCGTCCGGCTTCGGCTTTCTTGTAAATCCCTTCCGCATATAGAGGCGCGTCTCTCTTTGATCGTATACGCGGCACTCCTCTCTTTGCCGAGCCACAAGCGTAGGCCATGCCTGCCGCGCTTCGAAACCGCGACGGCGTCCTATGTCCCATGTGCTGTGGGCTGCCAAATTTACCCCGAGGAAACTGGGTATAGCATCGTATTAATGAACCCGCTGCGATTCCTGATCGCGGCCCTCGCGCTGGCCGCCCTCTCCAACAGCGCTTTGGCGTGCAAATGTGCGGGTCGCGGTTCTGCCTGCCAGGCAGTCGGGCAAAGCGCCGCCATCTTCATTGGAACCGTCAAAGGGTTGGTAACGGAGAAGCACGATTTCGGCGGTTATCAAACTCTACGGAGGCGCGTAACATTCGACCGAATCGAAAGCTTCCGCGGAACGCGTGAGTCCCAAATAACCGTGGTGACTGGAATCGGCGGCGGTGATTGCGGAGGCCCGTTCCAAGAGGGGAAGGTCTACCTTGTCTACGCCTATGACGTTGGAGCGGGGTTGGAAACCGGAATCTGCACCAGAACCGCTCCGGTCGACGATGCAGCCGAGGATGTCGGGTTCTTGCGCTCACTCGCGTCAAAAGGGCCCGAAGGCCGAATCAGCGGCTACGTCACCACGCAGCGCCCGAGTCCCGCGGAGGATTATGACGGCAAAGGGGCCATTCCCGGGGTTTCGGTCTGGATGGAATCAGACCAGGGCCGGAAGCAAACGACGACGAACGCAAAGGGAGAGTACGAATTCGCCGCCCTTCCTCCGGGACAGTACCGGCTCTGGGCCGATTTGCCCGCCAAACTGGGCGGGGGTGGACCGGTTGCCTATACACTTGAGCCGCAGTCGTGCGTGAGCGCCAATTTCATCGCGCAGGAACTCGGGACTATTCGCGGTTCACTTCGCGATGCGTACGGCCAGCCTGTCAGACGCGTTTGGGTTGAACTTCTCAGAGCATCCGACGGCCGGCGCACCGGCATTCAGGACGGTTTTACCAATGACCTCGGTGCCTACCGAATCAGCAACGTGCCCAAGGGTGAATACCTGTTGGGAGTGCACGTAACCCACCCTCCTACTGGGACCGAGTATTCATGGGATCCTTATACCCGGAACTACTACCCGGGAGTTCCGGATGCCCATGCCGCCCGGACCATCGCCGTAAACTCCGCACAAGTGATCACCGGCATTGACTGGACGATCGGTGCTCCGCTGGAGCGGCGCGTCATTCGGGGGATTGTTCTCGGACCGGACGACAAACCCGCCCGAGCGGCCTGGGTTGAGCTCAAAGTGGACGGCTACGATCACAACGCGGCGCTGAAGGAATCGAGCAACGACGGAAGCTTCGCGCTCGAGGGGCTCACTTCCCTTCGATACATTATCCAAGCCTCATCCCAATCGAGGACAGGCCCGGACGCCTGGCATTGTCATCGGCTGCCCGTACCGGCCGGGAACGTAGTTTTGAAATTCAAACTTGACCATCCAGGCAAGGATTGCGACGAATGCCGAACCAGGCATTGACCGGGCCGGTCTCACCCAGCCCGGTCGGTTTTCTCCCATTTTTCGCCCACGCCGAAAAAGTCCATTCACAACTATTCCAAAAAACTCAAAAGAAATCGTAAGTCAATTTCTGTCTTCCACTTAGAGCCGATCCGAGCCCTCCAATTCCTCGTCCGCTGATGCGGGTTTCGCCGGACCCCGTGGTATCTCCGGGATGTGAGCGAACTCCGCACCCTCCAAACCGCCCGCGCCCTCACCACCCCGGCGGACCAATCCGTAAATATTTCAATATTTTGCGAAACGAACTCCCTCCCGGGCCGCCCACGTCACCTCATGTGTGCCGGCGACTGCAGCGAGGCGCCGATACGCCGCCACACCGGTCATCCCGCACGGAATCAACACTTTGCGAAACGAAATCCCTCCCGGCCGGCCACAACACCCCAGGAGTGCCCCCGACTGCAACGAGGGTTGCCGACACGCCGCCACCACCGGTCATCCCACACAGAATCAACATTTTGCGAAACGAATTACCCTCTCGGCCACCCACAGCGCCCCACGGGTGCCCCGATGATAAAGGAGGGGTTGCCGACACTCCGCCACCACCGGTCATCCCACAGAATCAACATTTTGCGAAACGAACTCACTCCCGCCGGGCTGCGAGACCCCACGGGTGCCCCGACTGGAAAGGAGGGATTACCGACACGCCGCCACACCGGTCATCCCACACAGAATCAACATTTTGCGAGACGAAATCCCCAACACTCAGGGGTGCTGGCGACTGCAAGGAGGGGTTGCCCGACACGCCGCCACCACCGGTTATCCCGCACAGAATCAACATTTTGCGAAACGAAATCCCTCCCGCCGGGCTGCGAAACCCCACGGGTGTCCCTGACAGGAAAGGAGGGGGGATGCCGACACGCCGTCACACCAGTCATGCCGCACAGAATCAACACTTTGCGAGACGAAATCCCTCTCGGCCGGCCACATCACACCCCACGGGTGCCCCGACTGCAACGAGGGTTGCCCCGCCGCCCCGGTCGATCCCACACAGAATCAACACTTTGCGAAACGAATTCCTACCGCGCCGCTTCGAACAGCGTCCACTCCCCGGCCGCCATGTCCTGCAACAGCGGAGCCTGCCAGGCGTACCTCGGGTGCTTTTTGACGAACGCCTTTGCATCGAACTTCGGACCGGCAAGCGCACCATAGGCGCCCCAAAACGCCATGCGCTGCGCCAGCTTGGTGTCGGTAGCTTTATTCTGGACCGCCCCTGCCGGCCCATACGGTTTCTGCCACGGAGCGGACCCGCGGGGCGACAGATCAATCCGGCCGCAGATCGTCCGTTCGTTTGGACCCCGCTTCTTGGCAAACGCGTCGAAGTCGTCCGCCAGGAACTCGCGAGCCAGCGCGACATCGATCTTGCCCTTGTTCTGCTCGATCAGTTGTTCCCAACGTGTCTGCCGGGCGCAGGCGCTCGTCGACTTGTTCTTCTGGTTGAAACTGGTCTCTTCCTTGGTCAGCTTTGGGTCCGTGGGGAAATTGGAACCCGCGAAGTAGCCGTCCTTCTTCCTATTGAAGGCGACGTTCTTGAGGCCCAACTCGAGGCTCGCGATCTCGCCCGTCTTACGGTCAGCCGCCAGCCAGTTGTTGGCGTAGCCGCCGTTGTTGCCCTCTTTCATGATCTTCGCGAACTCGTCGATCGACGAGGCGTACTGGGCGGCTTTGCGGGCGCGGACGAACTCGGGTACGCCGTTCGTGTCGAAGCCGTTGAACTGCGAGATGGTCGTCTCGGTAATCATCATGCCCGCCGAGTTGATCGCAAAGTCGTCTGCGCTGTGGATCAAACCGGGGAACCCGTCCATCAGGATCCGATGGCCCTTGTCGGGGATGATGTCGAACACGACCCGCCAGCGGGTGCCCACCAGGTAGTCGACCCACGCGTTATGCGCCATCACCACCTGGCCGTCCTTTGTATAGCTGCCCGTGGCGACGAAGGCGCTGCAATGCTCGGGCGTGGAGCGGCGCCGGGCGCGGGCCTTCTTGCCTTTGGTCTTCTTGGACTTCTTACCCTTGGCGGCTTTCTTCTCTGGCGCGGGCTTTGGGTCAACCGTCGGTGCGTAGTACCAGGCGAGCTCCATCCAGCCGTTCAGCGCGGTGACGTCCCAAACGTCGAGCGAGCTGCCCTTCGACTTCAGTCCGTCGGCAATCCCTTGCAGTTCCTGCTGATACTCCGGCTCCACCTTCGGCCAGAGGACGTTCTTGGCGGCGTCGCGATACCAAGTCCAGGGCTTCTCCGTGTCGTGGGTAACCAGCAACTCGACGGCCTTCTTGGCGTCCTCGATCTCCGGCGTGAGCATCGACCCGTGCTGGAAACCGATGTCCTTCGGCGCGCCAACCAGCCTTACCGGTATCCAGCGGTTGCGTTCCGCCATGCGCTCCGGCTTCGGTTTCGGGGCCTGCTTGGTCACCGGCCCGCAAGCCGCCAGCAGCACGATAGCGGCAATGGCGGCGAACGCTCCCCGGCGCGGCAGCGTGACAACGGAATCCTGGTCCATGCGATACCTCCTGGCGGCTCTCTTCCTACTTCCGCTTGTTGCTGATGATACCGCCAAGCCGGAGCAAATGCTTAGGGCTGGCTAGTGCCGGCACTCCGAGTCCATAAAGTAATAGCCGATCATGTGGCAGACCATCATGTGGGCGTCTTCAATGCGGCCCATGTGAGGTACGGGAATATGAATGTTCAACTGTGACATGGGACCGAGACGGCCGCCGTCGCGGCCCGTCATGCCGATGGTTTTGCAGCCGATCGAGTTAGCGTATTCGATCGCCTTGATGACGTTGGGCGAGTTACCGGAGCCGCTAATCGCCATCACCACATCGCCGGTGCGGGCGAAGTTCTTGAGTTGCTCCACAAACACGCAGTCGTAACTCACGTCGTTCGAGTAAGCGGTGATGGCGGGTAAGTTATCGGTCAGCGCCATGATCCGGAACCGCTTGTCGCGCTTGTAGCTTGCGCCTTTTACCATGTCGCACACAAAGTGCGACGAAGACGACGCGCTGCCGCCGTTGCCGCAGACGAAGATCTGGCGATCTTCATCGCGCGCGGCACGAAGCCAATCGATGGCCTGGTTCACTTTATCCATATCGATCTTGTTCAGCGTATCGATCAGGTCGTTTCGATAAATCTCGGGGAAGGTCATAGTTCTTTCTTGGCTAGTTCCAAAGCGCCGTATAAGACGCTGTCGTCGCCTAAGGCGGCGGGTTGTATGTCGATGCGCGCGCGCGACCAGGCAGTTATCTGCCGGCGCAGTTCAGCGCGCAATGGGATAAAAAGCTTGTCTCCGGCCTTGCTGATGCCGCCGCCGATCACGATGCGGGCGGGATTCAAGACCATCGTAATTACCTTTAGTCCGGCCGCGAGGTTGACCACATAGTTGGCGGCAAAGGCTGGATCTTCGAGTAGCTCCCGGGCCGGCTTGCCGTAATCGCGCTGTAGCCACAGGCCGCAGCACATCCGCTCGTAACAGCCATGCGCGCCGCAAAGGCACTCGGGGCCGTCGGGCCGGATCGGCACATGGCCGATCTCCCCGGCATAGGAATCGGCGCCGCGGTAGACGTTGCCGTTGGAAATGATGCCGCCGCCGATGCCGGTGGAAAGCGTCATGTAGAAGAGCGGGTCGCAACCTCGGCCCGCGCCATGCACGGCTTCGCCCAGCGCACCGGCGTTGGCGTCGTTATCCATAATGGCAGGCACGCCCAGGTGCTGGTGCGCCCAGGCGGTAAGGTCGAAATCGCTCCAGCCCCCGACGTGTGTGGACAACGCGACGCGCTGGCGGTCGTAAAGAACGGGCCCGCCAAAGCCGATGCCGCAACGTGCAAACCCGTATCGAGTGCGCCAGGCCGCCGCGATCTCACCGATTCGGCCCAGCATCCAGTCGCGGCCGCCTTCCCGATCGGTCGCCTGCGACTCGCGGGCCGCCATCCGATCGCCGTCGAAAATGGCCATCGAGAACTTGGTGCCGCCGATGTCGATGGCAAGTGTGCTCATTATTCGGGTATCGCCAGCACCTCAGCCGGCGTAGCGGTACCGGTGCCCTTCTTCATGATCGTGACCGAAGCCACGCGGTTGCCCATGCGCGCCGCTTCAGCCGGATCGTGTGTCACCGCGTACGTCAGCGACGCGCCGGCTGAGAAACTGTCGCCCGCGCCGCAAATGTCGACCGGCTTTTCCACCGGACGCGTGGCGACCCAAGCCTTGCCGGCTTCGGAGTAGATTGCTGCGCCTTCGCCGCCATGCGTGACGATCAACGGCTTGCTGCCGATCATACGGCGCAGTTGTTCGGGGCTCGAGACACCGGCACGGTGGCACGCTTCGCGGCATTCCCGTTCGTTCGGCTTCACGATCATTTCGCGGAACAGTTCGGCGCGGAGGCGCGAGTCCACCCAGAAAACTTTCGACGGGTTGGCGGCGGCGAGTTCGGAGACCGCGTCGCGAACCCGGGCGGTGACGACACCACCGGCGGAGGTTTCGGCCTGATCGGATACGAGGACGATGTCGAACCCGGGCGCCGCGCGGCGAACGGCATCGATCACACGGTCTTCCACGCCGGCGGGCAGCGGGCGTGTGTTGATGAAGTCGATACGCGGCAGGTCCTCGTCGCCGGTTTGCGAGTTGAGCAGCTTCGTGTAGGTGAACGTGAGCAACTCGTCCGATTGGATGAGGTACTGCGAGTCGATGTTGCGGCGCGCCAGCGCCTGGCGCAGTTCGTAAGCGAAGCCATCGTCGCCCACGACGCCGCAAACAGCGACACGGCCGCAGCCGAGGTCCGCCAGATTGTTGGCGACAGTGCCGCCTGCGCCCGCCGTGATCTCAAAGGAGATGACTCCGGTACGCGGAATGCCGGTTTCGCGCGACGGCTCCGAAGTCGCAGGGTCGTAGGTACACCAACGGTCGAGACAAATATCGCCGACCACCAGCGCGGAGAGCCGCGGAAACTCGGCGAGTATCTCAGCGACGGTCATAGGCGGTCCCGCAGAGCGCGCCAGAGCGCGGGGAACGTGGCCCGGTGGTCGCCGCAGAAATAGAAGCTCTCGCCCCCGTCGGCAACGGTGCGGACGAGGATCGTCTTGTGCGGACGGAAGTAGTAGCCGGGATCGGTCTTCGGCAGTTCCTTGTGAATGTCGCCGTGGATCGGCACCATGTCGAACACCGCGGTCGAGAAGTTGCGGATGATGCGGCCCTGCTGATGGGCCACATTGCGGGCCATCGCGAGAGCCTTGAGGTACACCTCCGGCGCCATAATGGCCGACCCGAAACTCAGCACGACGCCGCCTTCCAGGTTCTCGACGGATTTGGCGAAGACGAGGAAGTCGCGGTAAGACGCCGCGCCCACCGCTCCGCCGTCGCAGTTGGGATGCTCGTGCAGGATGTCGTACCCGATGCCGACGTGGACCGTGACGGGGATGCCCAGGCGGTATCCGGCGGCGTAGACGCTAAGGTCCTTATGCGGGAAACCGGAAGCGCCGATGCGGCGGCCGACGTTTTCGCCAAGGCCTAAGCCGTTGGCGGCAGCCTCGCGGATGATATCGTTCAACTCGCCGGTTTCGGTCCACAACCCGAATTCGCCGGAACGGATGTAGCGGGCGACGCTTTCGGTAGTGGCGCCGATGCGGGCGATCTCCCAATCGTGGATCGCGCCCGCCCCGTTCATGGCGACGTGCGTCAGGAGCCCGCGCTCCAGCAGGTCGATAATATGGCGATTCACGCCCGCGCGGAGCACATGCGCACCCATGATCAGGATGCGCGCGGCGCCGCGCTCGCGTGCGGCCATTAAGCGGTCGACGATGGTGGAGAGTTGCGGATGCGTGAATTCAGGAGCCTGATCTTCGAGCGACATCCAGCGCGCGAGTTGCAGGTCGTGCGCGCGTTCGGCCAGCGGCTTTACAATCAGGCGCGAGCGGTCGAACGTTTCATACTTCGAAGTTAAGTTGGACACTGTCTACTGAGGGAATAGCCGCGCCATCAGTTCGGCGTGGCAGGAAAAGTTGGGAACAATGTAGTCCGCGCCGACGCCGATCAGGCGCTGGCGTTTCCATTCATCTACTTGCCGGCACTCGGGCTCGTCGGAAGCGATGCCGACGGTGACGCCACCCACCTGCTTCACGTTTTCGATTTCGACGTAGCCGTCGCCAAAGCCCAGTAACTGGTCGCCCGTGGCTTCGGAGTTGGAGATGATCCGCTGAATGAGGATGGCTTTCGAGAACGCCTTGTAGTCGTCGAGGGCGCCGAAGATGCCACCGTCGAAGTAAGGGTTCAGCCCGAGAAGCCGCGCCTCTTCTTTCATGTAGAGTTCGTCGGTCCCGCTGGCGAGGTATAGCTTGAGGCCGCGCTCCTTGAGCGCGGTAATCAATTCCATGCTGCCGGGGACAAGATACTTCTCCGGCGGGCAATGCCCGTCCTTCAGCTCCTGAACTCTGTCTTTCATCTTCTCCCACAGCAGGCGCAGGTAGAGGTGTTTGTATTCCAGCGGATCCTGAGGGGTACCGCCGCGGCGCTTCACCTGGTCGGCCAGTTCCATCATTTGATAGATGGTCTGCTTGCCGGTGAGCCGCCCTACAAATTCCTTGACGACTTCCGTGAGTTCCTGTTCTGATTCGCCGGTTTTGAGGTCGAGGAGGATCTCGACCATCATCGGTACCATGGTTTCCACCCAACCAGAACGAATGAGGGAAAGGGTACCGTCAAAGTCAAATAACGCAACGCGGGCGCGCTCGGCAGTGGCCCCCGCGCGTAGCTGTTCGATCATTATCTCTTCTTATTGTCCTACAGTGAGGGCGGTCCGGTGGGCGTAAGCTCTAAATATCAGGCTCCGCATTGAGCTTGTCGCTATTCTTTGATCGGCCTTTACAGCCAATACTCCCATTTGCCCGTCGCCAGCACGTAACCGCAGAGCGCCGCGTTTGTCACCGCATGGGCCACGATGCAGTCCGCCAGGCTGCGTGTGCGGATTACCCACCAGTTGTAGATCAGGCCCGCGATCAGGCCGACTTCCCAATAGGGCCCGTGTTCGCTCGCAAACAGCAGGGCCGTGATGATGACGGCGGACGGTGTGTAGGCGCCGGTCGGCACCTGCTGGAAATCGTTCTTCACCAGCCAGCGCAGCAGCCAGCCGCGCCAGAACAGTTCTTCGATGATCGGCACCAGGATCACGGCGCGGATGATGCGGAACACCAGCACCATCGGCGAGGTCAGCAGCGCAGTGTCAATCGATGTGGCCACCTTGCCGGTGATGGAGTTCTGGAATATCCAGTGCGATCGGTAGCCCGGGATCAGTGCATCCGGACCGATCCAGATGAGGAACACCGCGACGCCGACACCGATGCTGCCGAGCCACGTGGTTGCCCGCAGATCGAGCACGTCGCGCGAGAAAAACCAGACCGCGGCCGCAAGAATCGCCACTCGCAGCGGAAATTCCCACGGTCCCAGTCCCAGTTTGGGGCCGAGCCACAGCATGCCCATGAAAATGGCCATGGGAGCGACATAAGGCAGCGCGGCACGAACGCCGTCGTTGGGCTGATTCATGTGGTGGATCTATGCGGTGGCTGAATTAGCCGATGCGCCCGAGCAGTTCCCGCATCTTCTGCGTTTCGTCCGGCCGCGGATTGTTCTTCATCGCGACCTCCAGTTCCTTCTTGGCCTGCAGCTTGTCGCCCTTCTGGAACAGCGCCAGTGCGAGGTGATAGCGCCAGGTAACGTGATCGGGCCTCTGGCTGACCAGGTCGCGGAAGATCTTGATTGCGTCGTCGCTCAGGTTCTTCTTGATGTAAACCAAACCGAGCGTGTCGGCCACGTCGGGATTGTTGGGCATCTGCTGCTTGGCGCGCTGCGCGTACGTCAGCGCCTGGTCCAGGTCCTGCCCGCTTTCGGCCAGGAAAAACGCCACATTGTTCAGCGCAATCGCGTTGTCGGGCGCCACCTTGATGATCTGCTCGTACACCTGGCGGACCTGGTCGTGGCGGCCCGCCGCTTCCAGTGTCAGGGCCGTCTGCAGCCACGGTTGCGGATCGCGCGGCGCCAGTTCTTTGGCCTTGTCGAGGGCGCGAAGTGAATCGTCGTACTTCTTGGCGCGTCGCTGGGCCTCGCCGAGGCGCACCCACAGGTCGGCGGCTGTCGGCGCTTCCTGCACCAGGCTGTTGTAGATGCCGCTCGCTTCGTCGAACTTCTGGCCACGCATGGCGATCTCAGCCAAGGCAAGTTTGATGTTCCGGGAAAATGGCGGCTGCTTGGCCAGTTCCTTTTCGAGCAGTTGCTTTGCCGGTTCCAGGCGATTGGTGCTGGCATACACTTGCGCCAAACCGAACAGGCCGCGGTAATCGGGTGGATTGCCTTCGTAGAGCGCGCGAAAACGTTTCTCGGCGTCAGCCTGCTTGTTCTCCGCCAGATCAAGAACAGCCAGCAACTGCTGGGAATCTTTGTGCTCGGGCAATTTGCCGGCAATTATGTTCAGCTCATTGCGTGCCGTCGCGAAATCGCGCAACCCCATCAACGCTTCAATACGGATCATGCGCGGTGGCAGGAAATTAGGGCTGACCTTCAGCACTTCGTCCGCGAGCGTCTGCGCCCGGGCATATTCGCGTTGCGCCAGGTGGATGCGCGCCATCGAAATCTTCGGCGCGATGTAGTTGGGCCGCTGCTTCAGCGCTTCCTGAAACTGCCCTTTCGCCTGTTCCAGGTCGCCCTTGGCCATGTACGCCTCGCCGAGGTTGAACCGGTACACCGGGTTCTGGCCCATTTGCGTCTGCACCGACTGGAATTCCTTGATCGCCGCGTCCAACTCCTCGCGCTTGCCGCCGCGCAGGCGCAGCGCCGCGCGAATCGCTTTCAACTCGCTGTTGTCTTTGTTTTCGGCCAGAACCTGGTCGGCCATTTGGACGGCTTTGTCATGCTGACCCTGGGCGGAAAGCAATTCGATGATCTTCTTCTGATACTCGATCTTGTTCTTGGCATCGGTCGCAATGCCGGCTTCAAACTCCTTCCGCGCATTCTCAAGATCGCCGATCGAATACAGGAACTTGCCGGCGCTGTCGTGCCCGGTGGGGAAGTCTTGCGTATTCGCGGCGCTGGTGCGCAGGATGTTCAACATCGCTTCCGGATTGCGGGTAATCGCGTAATGGGTAGCCAGGCTTTGGACGGCGGGCCACGATTTCGGATTGTTCGCCAGCTTTTCCTTCAGTACCTGCTCCGCCTCGGCGACCTTCTTCTCCTTCATCCGCACCGAGTAGATGAAGTCGTAAAACAGGCCATAGTCCTTGTGCTTTTCGATCGATCCGCGCGCCAGTTTCTCCGCTTCGGGCACCTGGTCGTTCTTGCCGAGCGCCTGCACCAGCGCGATTAAGACTTCCGGATCGTCTGGTTTTAGCTCATCTGCCGTGCGGAACGTTTTGATCGCGTCGGGCCATTCCTGCTTGGAAACGTAGACGTACCCCTTCATCCGGGTGCCCTGGAAGCTGCGCGGGTTGCGCTTGAGCATGCGCTCGGAGAGTTCTTCGAGGTCGACCAGAAGCTGCCTGCCCTTCTGCTTGTCGTTCAAATAGAACATCAGGTAAAGGTCGCCCAATTTCGCGTGCGCGTCGTCGTTGTCCGGCTGCAGTTCCACGGCCCGGCGCAGCGCGCGCACCGCGTCCACCGGGCGGCCTTGCCGCAATTCATTCAAACCAAGACGGTAATAGGCCTCGCCAAATCGCGGATCTTTCTGGATCAGTTTACGGTAGATGATCGAGGCTTCGCGAAACTTGCCGGCGGTGTAGTACTTATTACCTGTTTCGAGCAGGCGCTTCTTCGACGCCTCTGAGTCGCCGCACGCTGCCAAGGCCAGCAGTACCAGCGCTATCACCCCAATTCTCCCAAGCTTCATGGCCGAAAACCTCAATGACATGCAATACCTACACCACTTCAACATACTGGCGAGGGGGCCTGCAATGGCCCGATCGCTCCGGTACAGGTACCGCTGCCAATGGGATGGTAGGACTGGACTTCAGTCCACGGGAATCGTGGGCGCGAAAAGTCCCGTGGTCGGGCTGTTCACTCCGCCGATGCGAAGCGTAATCGGGAGCGCCTCGCCGCGCAAATGATTGCCGGGCACGCGCAGGTTGATTTGATACAGCCCCACGTAACCCGGCACCAGGCCGCTCCAATCGACAATGATTTCCGCACCGTTATAACGGGTATCTCCAAAGAAAACCTGTAGCTCGTCGGTTTCGGCAAGCGGGCTGGTTGGCGCAACCGCGCCGGCCGCTACCGCCGGTTTCGTGACACCCAGGCCCACCGCGTACAAGACGATCGGACGGTCGCGCTGGGCGGGGTTGTCCTTCGTGATCGGCCGGCCGTCCTGGTGGAACACGGCGGAGATCTTCGAAACCGGGTCGACCAGGACGGCGGGTGCGTACTTCACCACCTGGATGGTCGAAGAGGCGGAAGCCTGCTTCGCGTTGAGAGACCGTACCACCAAGGGGTACCGGCCCACCGCGACATCCATCGGGATCTGGAAGTTGATCTGGCCGGCAGAGGTCACCAGCAAGGGCAACGGCCGGTTGTTCAGCGTGACGCACATGCCGCCCAGCATCGTCGGCCAAGGCGCCGCGGCGGCCACGGCGCTGTCGCCGAAGTTGCGGCCGTACATCGCAATCAACCCGCCGGGCGCGAACTGAGCCACGCCGCTGCCCACGTTGACGATGCCACCGCTGGTGATGGCTGGGCGGGCTGTGGCCGGTACAGCGTCCAGGGGGACAATGCTCAGTCCACTGGTCGTAATGGCATAAGCGAGGTTCGCGGCCAGGTCGACGGCCATCGTGCGGCCATCGATATTCGTCCGTGCCGTCGCCACCATCGTCGACAGAACCCGCTCGAGCATCGCAGCGGAGCGGACCGTATTCCCCGTGTTCGCATCCACGATTTCCACCGCGCCGGCATCCGTCAGCGTCGCCACAGCGTTCGCAGTGGCAATAGTGGGCTGAACCAGCCTCGCGTATTGTGTCGCGCTCACCTGCGTCACCGCCGCAATCGGCCGCGTGTCGGCCGCCACCGGCGTTAGCGCCTGATTGAGCAACTGGCCGTTCACCAGGAAATATTGCCCCCGCGGACCGGCGGTCACCGGACCGTAGTAGCCTGTAATGTTGCCGCTCGTAAACGTGCGCGCTTGGATGAAATCGTCAAGTTGCGCATCGTACAGATATGCGTTTCCGTTGCCCGCCATTAGCAGCGCAACCTCACCGTTCGGGCTCGCGGCCATCGTTCGTGGAGCGGTGAGCACTTGCTGCCCGCCCGTCAGGGGAAACACGCTCTCGTTAAAGCGCTTCGGAATCGCTTCGTTACCGACCACGCGCCAAACGCTGCCGTTGTTCATGATCACCAGCGGCCCGCGCTGCGTTGCCGTCACGATTTGCGGGGTCACTAGGGTAACGCTCGCGTTGAATGGGGTCGCCGGAAAACGGACCCGAGCCACCTCACTCAGCTTTTCGAGATCCACAATCGATATCGTCTCCCCGCCGGAGTTCGCCACGTAGAGCGTTTGATTGTCCGGGGTCATCGCCACCGACCGTGGCAGTTGGCCCACCTTGATCGGGTTGAGGAACTTCTGCGCCCTGGTGTCAAACACCTCGATTCGATTCAATCCGGAGTTCGCGATGTACAGCCGGCCGCGGAACTGGTCGTGTACGAGATCGACCAGCCCTTCGCTGGCCGTTAACCCAACGGGTATGGGGATGATTTCCCCACGCGACTCGCTGTTCCGGTTGTTTTGGAGAACGCGGATAGCAGGCGGGATGTTGATCGCTTCGTTCGATTGCACGACGTAGGTGTGGACCGGGGAAACCGTGCCGACGCCGCGATTAATGGTGTTGAAGCTGAATTCAAGCATCGTGCCTTCAGCGTTGTTCACGCTGCGGCTGCGCGGGGCGGTAGCTGCAATCGCGGGGTTCTGCGCGGCTGTGTTCCCGCCGGGCAACGTTACTCCCGGGGGCAACACCTGCCCTGGCGGCAAGACAATCGGCGGAATAATGATGATGGCGCCGCCGCCCGGAGCGCCCCCGCCTGCGCCGCCCGCCCCGCCGATTCCCCCACCCGTATTGGTTTGCTGCAGCAGAAACGCTTGCGCCGTCACCCGCCCCCGGCCGTCGTTGCGAACCTGAAAGCGCTGCGTCTGCTTGTCGGCGAACACGCCGCACTGATCGTTGGCGAGCAGGGTGACGAGCGAGTCGACCGCGGCGATCGGGTTTTGCGATGCCTGGCCGAGCGGAATCGTGAGCATCCCCGATTCCGATAGCGCGTACAGGTTGGCGCCGTCCGCGCTCAGCACCATCTTCCCGGCGGCGTTCTCAGGCAGTTGATAGGCCGTGTAGATCAGCAGGTTATCCGGATCGTTCACCATCAACTGGCTGACATTGGCGCGGGCCGCCGGAGTCTGCACCGGCGCAAAGTTGAACGCGGAATAGAGCCGCGATCCGTCTGGCGAGAAGACGCTGCCGCCCTGATTCTGCTGAAGATTGAAGTTGATGCCGGCGGCGAACGGGTACGGGGCATTGGCCGAGTTCTGCTGCGCCAGCACCGTCAGCGTCGCCGTATCGAACAGCGTCAGCCCAGCCATGAACTTGGAAGAGTCCGGCGAGATACTCAGCACGCTCGAAACGCCGGTGACGCGCCGGCTGCGCAACACGACACCCGATTCCACCTCGTACACGAACACCGCGCGATCGGTAGTGGTCGGGATATTTACACCGACGATCGTCTTGCCATCGCGCGAGGCCTGTAGGAACGACCGGTTGGTCAAGGCCGGGCGCCCCGAGTTCTGCGGAGGCACCAGCGGGTTCGCGGGCGGGGGCGGCGCGATTGTGACCGGGGTCAACGATTGCGCGCTTGAGGCTGAGGCCGGGTCGTATATCAACAGGACATTGAGTGTGTTGCCCGTGCCCGTGCCCACCGTCGAAATCAAAACCCGCTCATCCGCGCCCACCGCAACACCTTCGGGACGTGCCGGAAGGGTGACCTTATTCGTGACCTGCAGCGTTTGCAAATCGATGATATTCAGCGTACCCGCCGTGTAACAGGTGACGTATAGGAGCCGCCCCGAGCGCGACATGGCTGCCGCCAACGGCTGCGCCTCTACCGCGACAGGATCCAGAAACCGCCGCTGCGCGACCGAGTAGACTTCGATCCGGTTTGAGTTCGGATTCACCAGGTAAACCCGGCTCCGCGCCTCGTCGAGAACAATGTCGGATGCGCCGCCAACCACCTGCACGACGGTGCCGAATGTCGCGGCCACCGCCGCGGAACATACCGACAACGCAGCGAGCGCGAAACCAGATCTAAGAAATAACCGCGGACCCATGGGGAATAGTGTAGAACCCGCCTGGGACGCGAAAAGTCTCGCCTTCCCTATAGGCGAACGATCTTCTCGGACTTGAATCCTCGGAAGGCGTTGCGGGTGTCGACAATCAACTTGGCCTTTTCGAGGATCGACGCATAGGGAAACGTGCTGTGGTTGGTGATCAACACGGTGCAGTCTGCCTGCGCCACCGCCGGCAGTTCCTCCTGAGCAAATAGCTCGTGGCCGTCCACCCGCAGCACGGGTACGTGCGGATCGGAATAGGTGACCTTGGCGCCGCGCTCCAGCAGCAGATGAGCCACGTCCAGGGCCGGCGATTCGCGCATGTCGTCGATATCTTTCTTGTACGCAACGCCCAAAATGTGGACGTGCGACCCGCGCAGCGGCTTCGTCTGATCGTTCAGCGCGTTCTGAACCTTTTCGACCGCAAAGTGCGGCATCTGCCCGTTCACGTAACCGGCCAGTTCGATAAAGCGTGCCTCGATCCCGGTCTGTTTGGATTTCCAGGAAAGGTAAAAGGGATCGATGGGAATGCAGTGTCCGCCCAGGCCCGGACCGGGGTAGAACGGCATGAATCCAAACGGCTTGGTCGCCGCCGCGTCAATTACTTCCCACACATCGATACCCATGCGCCCGCACATCACCGCGAGTTCGTTCACCAGGCCGATGTTGATCATCCGGAAGGTGTTTTCGAGCAGCTTCACCATCTCGGCTACCTGGGTTGAACTGACAGGGACGACTTTGTCCAGAGCCTGCGCATAAAGCAGCATCCCCAGTTCGGTACAGGCGGAGGTATGGCCGCCCACGACTTTGGGGATATTCTTCGTTTGAAAGTGCGGGTTGCCCGGGTCGACACGCTCCGGCGAGAAGCACAGGAAGATCTCACTGCCCACCTGGCGGCCTTCTTTTTCGAGCATCGGCCTCACGAGTTCGTCCGTCGTGCCAGGGTAAGTGGTGGATTCGAGGATCACCAAAGTCCCTGGTTTCAGGTACTTGGCGATTTCCTCGCACGCCGACACGATAAAGCTCATATCCGGGTCTTTGGTCTTCCGGAGCGGTGTGGGCACGCAGATATTGATCGTGTCCATCTCCGCGATGGCGCTGAAGTCCGTCGTGGCCTTGAAATGCCCCGATTGCACCAAAGCGGCCACTTCGGCGGTCGGCACATCCTGGATGTACGAGGCGCCTGCGTTCAACTGCTCCACCTTCGCGGACGAAATGTCAAAACCCGTGACCTGAAACCCGACCCCACCGAGTTCCACCGCAAGCGGTAACCCGACATAACCAAGACCAACGATGCCGCACCGGGCCTGTCGAGTGCGGATTTTTTCTGCTAGATGCGTCGCGTGAACCGTCGTAAGTGCGTCCATTCTGGCTCCTTGCTCTAGAGTACAAGGACGAGCTTCATATTATCTTGGAGCGTTAGTACTACCGCAACTCGATTGGGTCTGGAACTGGAGAACCGAATCCTACTCCAGGGTGAAGTAGAAGAACCCTCGGCCGAGAATCTGCGCCGGACCGGTCAGCCGCGCGGAGTGGCCCATCCCGTCCCAGCGAACCTCCAGCGGTTCGTCTTCGGTCTGCACTTTCACCGGCGACTTGGCCATACCCCGAAGAATGGCTGCAATGGCGGCGCCGGCCGAACCCGTGCCTGAGGAAAGCGTCGGGCCCGCGCCGCGCTCGTAAAAACGAGCGTCGATTGTGTGTTGGTTCACTGGCGCAATGAACGACACGTTGGTTCGCTTCGGGAAATGTTGGTGGCCTTCGATTTCGGCCCCCAAAGTCTTCCAATCGAAATCGACCGATTCCACCGGTACGGCGCATTGCGGGTTGCCAACGTCGACGACGGTAACGTCCCGCGGACCGTCTTTCAGCGGAAGTTCAATCGCTCCGGAGTTGTCCCCCAGCGTTGGAACGCCCACCTCCATCTCAAAGCGGAATGTGGCGTGAGCGGTATCGAGCAGTTCGAGCACCTTGACGCCGCTTCCCGTGGCGATTTTGATCTCGGTTCCGGCGGGCTGATCCACCGCCAGAATCGCGGCCGCGCATCGAGTACCGTTGCCCGACAGCTCGGCGTATGATCCGTCGGAATTCCAGAGCCGGATGCGTGCGTCCACACCGGCCCACGGCTGTTCGACCAGATACCAGCCGTCTGCGCCAATGCCGCGATACCGGTGGCAGATCGCCCGCGCGAGTTCGGGACAGGAGTCTTCCTGAAAGCCTTCCGGCAGTTCAGAAGCGAAAGTGAAGAGAAAATCGTTGCCGGCCCCTTGGGCCTTGATGAATGGAATGGTCATTGGTCTCGAAACGAACTCCGCTCTTTAACGGCCGGCGGCTCCTCTTGAGGTAGACGCACTTGCGACCCGCGGCGCCAGATCTGAACCACCGGAGCGCCCTTGCCGGCGATCGTTTTCACACAACGGTAATGGGGTCCGCGGGCCTGCGCGCGCCAGATGGCCTTGTCGACCGCATCCCCTGATATCGTGATGGCCCATTCTGCACGGAGGAAAAGATCGGGGCGGGCCAGAACACTCAGGAAATAGGGGCCGTTCCCTTCGTGAATGTTGGCGGCAATCGGGATGCCCGCCTGTTCGAAGATGCCGGTCAGGTCGCCGAACGAAGCGAGCACGGGGCGGCCATCCCAGTTCTGCTTCATGTACTCGGCGGCTTCCGCCGTCCACGCGCGGCGCGCGTCGGAGTTCACCTGCGACTCTTTCCAGCAGATCCAGCTTTCCGGAGCCGCGCCCACGATCCACGGGGAAACTGCGAGCGCGAGCACCGCGGCCGCGATACCGCCCGTCCAGCGCTTGGGCACTGCTGCCGGAATAGCCGCCGCGGCGAGACAAAACAGCGGGAACGCCGCCAAACCGTACCGCGTGTTGTAGTAGCTGTTCGGCCATAGATGCGGGACGAAAATCGGAGTACCCGAAGAATAAAGACTCAGCACGTAGAACGCCGGCAGAGCGGCGCAGAGCAGGAGGGGAGCCCAGGCGCGCCGCCAAATGCAAACGGCGGTTCCTGCCGCCGCCAGCAGAACGAGCGGTGCGCCGCAGACCGAAGTTGCGGCGGCCTGAAAGTAGCGGAAAGCGGCCGGAGCGTCGCGGTCGCCGGGGTAACGCGCCATGCCCGCATCGAGTGCGCGCTGATAGATCGCCTTCGCCGAATACGGTCCGTGATAAAACTCGAGCGCATCGGCATAGAGGAACCGGTTGTGGCCCAGCCAGTAGAGCGGACCCAGTGCCGCCGTGGCGCAAAACGTGATCGTCTGCCTCCAGCGTTTGGCCGGGTTGGCGGTGAGTAGCGCCAGCGCGAAGAATGGCAGCAGAAACCAGCCTTCGTAGCGGACAAGGGCTCCCGCGCCGGCCGCCAATCCCGCCGCGCCGGCGGTCCAATGCGAACCCGTGCCGCGAGAGTGCACGATCGAGTAGAGCGTCGCGAAGAACGTCGCGAAGAAGAACGGCTCCGTCATCGGCGCGGTCCCCAGATAGAGCGCATTCGGGTTGCCCAGAAAGAGGGCCAGCGCCAGAAACGCCGGAACGGCCGCGGAGAAGATGCGCCGCACGCTCAGGAATAGGAAAAGGGCCGCTAGCGTGTTAGCGATCGCCGCGGGGACAGCCCCCGCCCAACCGCTACGCCACCATTCGTCAACCGCCGCAAACGGAATTGTCAGTAGATGCGGCAACGGCAGCCAGACCGTGCCGATCTGTTCGTAACCGGGTGTTATCGAATCGAAGATGCGGCGAGCGATGTTCAGATGAGCGGTCGCGTCGCCAAAGTAAAGGGTGTAGCCGTGCGAATGAAACCAGACCGCCGCCCCGGCCATGACGATCGCCGCCACAACCAGCGCGCCGCAGGCTTCAAAAAGCCGTCGCAGCCTGGAACTCCTGGAACCGGGCGTCAACCTGGGCGCGCGTGAGCGTGCGGAACCGTTCGGGCCCGAACGTCTCGCAGCAGAAGCTTCCCATAACCGAACCGTAGATGACGGCACGTAACAGCTCCTTCGGCTCTGCTTCCGCTGTGGCAAGATCGATGCCACGGCTCGCCAGATAGCCCATAAATCCGCCGGCAAAGCAGTCCCCCGCGCCGGTGGGGTCGAACACTTCGTCCAACAAATACCCGGGCGCGGCCACCCACCGAATTCCGCCGTTCGTGCGCCAGAACAGCAGGGCGCCGTACTCGCCGCGCTTGATAATCACGGTCCGGGGCCCGAAGTCGAGAATTGTGGCGGCGGCATGCTTCAGGTTCGCTTTGCCCGACAGTTGCCGCGCTTCGGAATCGTTAATCAACAGAAAGTCCCATTCCTTGATGGTCTCGAGCAGCGCATCGCGATGGTCGACAATCCAGTAATTCATGGTGTCGCCGCCGACGAGTTTCACCCCGTTCATCTGCTCCTTCACCGCCTTCTGCAGCGTCGGCTGGATGTTGCCGAGGAACAGGTAGGGCTTCGTGCGGTAAGAAGCCGGTAGTTTCGGATCGAAGCTCGCAAAAACGTTCAGTTCCGTCACCAGCGTGGTCCGGTCGTTCATGTCGTCGGAATACACACCCGACCAGAAGAACGTCTTGCCGGGTACGCGTTCCAGGCCCTCCACGTCGATACCGTGCGAGGTGAGCATGTCAACATCGCTTTCCGCGAAATCTTCGCCCACCACTCCCACAATCGAAACAGGCGTGAAATAGCTGGCCGAGAGCGCGCTATACGTGCACGCGCCTCCCAGGATACGATCGACTTTGCCGTGAGGCGTTTGCAAAGCGTCGTAGGCGACCGAACCGACAATAACGAGCGACATCCGCTTTATTGTAGCGAGGCATCTGCGTTCAGCCGTCCTTTCCGCGCGTTTATAGTTTGAGAGTAATCTCTGTCATCTATCGAACTCTGGTTTGCATTTTGCTGGCCGCCGCACTCGCGTGGGGACAACAGGAATGGGCCGCGGTCCGAGGGCTGCCGCCCGACGCCAAAGTAGAGGTCCACGCGAAAGGCTTTTCCCAAGCGCGCGGGCGCGTAGTCTCCGTCACTGCCGACCGTCTCACGATACGGACGGGAAAGGGCGAACAAGCCTACGACCGCATCGCCGTCAAACGTGTCAAGGTGCCCAGCATCGGCAAGCGCGCCGTTTGGGGCGCAATCGGTGTGGCCGGAGGCCTCGCCGCAGGCGGATTCGTCTGCGCATCCTGTGCAAACGAAGGCCACTCCGGGAAGCGCACCCAGTACATGGCACTAGGCGCCGCCGTCCGTGCGCTGGCTTTCTTGATTCCCGGCTATACGACCATCTACGAGGCGCCGAAATAGCGCTCGTCCTCAGGCGACCTGCTTCGTTCCGGCATCGCCCCCAAGATCGATCAACGGTCGAAACTCAGGCCCGCTAAGCGGCTGGTGAACCCATCGCATCGCTAACCGGCAAAGTACACGGAACTGTTCCGGCGCCGGCGGTGGGTTCACCCGCTGCACCGTCACCTCGGCCGACTGATCGCCGGCTGTCAGCGTCGATAGGATTTCCTGCCTGAGGTAGCGCGGGCAGTACCCGATCACGTGAAGGTCGCCTTTCGTGGTCTCTGCCGTTCGAAGACACAGCGCACCGGAATCGTGCGGGTTTTGGAAATCCCACATAAGCATGAGCTTCTGTCCCGGAGTCAATTGCAGGGCTCGATTCCGCGCCTCTTCGGTCATGTATCTCAACCCATGGACAAAGAACCACGATTCATACCTTCCATCTGACAGTTTCTCGGGGCCGGCAAAGACCTCCAAGGTATCTGTCACTCTCTGACCGCCACTTCTGGCCAGTACCGCCAAGGGCTGAGCGCTGACCTGGTCCAGGCTAAGCCACTCGAGGAACTCCTCGTAATCAGGGCGGGACGGACGTAAGAGCCTGTTCGAAAACAGCGGGAACAGTGTTTTCGAGTGATACTCTCGGTCCATTGCAGGAAACGCCGCCAGCCCGCTAAACCCGGCCCGTTGTTGCGCCTCCTGGGCTCCCTGAAGATAGACGAACACATATTCCTCGCGCTCGTCTTTCGTGAGGCGGCCGACCGGAAACCACTGTCTCGTTGCTGGATCTTGCCAGGCGAGGTATACGGTACGAGTCATTCGGTACCTGTCATTAGAGAAGAGATACGAGCCTGCTCCTATTGTGTACCAGCATTCGCAGGGCAAACTCCCGCGAAATGCCAGAGGCCCGCTCCCCGGGAACTCCGGACAGGATATCTTCCATATCTCGCTGGGTGAGCTCTTGAAGGGAACGAATCCATACTGAAGCCGCTGTCGGCCAACGTTCCACAGCTCTTTGGAATGCTTCTAGCGTACTCATCGGTTGCGAAGCCGTCCGCTCGCTAAACAGCGCTGACTTTGCTCTTTTGGCGTACGCTTCCACTTTGTAGCCTCGATCTTTGCTCTGCATCCTGTCGTGTTTTTCTGAATCTCGAAGCTGAAACCCGAGGCTGGCAGCGTGATCGTATGTCGGGGCAAGATGGCGGCTTCCGGCTTTTGTCTCGACCACCCCCCAGTTTTCGTCGTGCCTGTCAGTGTTTCCGATCAGAGCATCGAGCAGGAGATACCCCGTAAAAACCTCGCCCGCCGTGATGATTCCAGCCGGCGCCGTCCACTTCAGAGGAGGCGTGCAAGCATACCGGTCAAGCGCGGTCCAGATGGCTTCCAGTGTGTGCCCGCTTTGCCGGTACTCCACCCGCTGTGTTTGATAGAAAGCGTCGGTGGCTGCGAGCAACTCGTTTCCATGAATCAGGATTTCTGAAAAGACGGGAGAAACCACGCAGCGCCGGCCTTCAAAGACGCCAAGCTCGTAAAGGGCGTGAGGCAGGCCAAGTCTCTCCGCGACTTCTGCGGCCACTTTTTCCGTCCAATCCTCGCCGGTTAACTCCCGTGTCACGATTTTGCAATAGCAGCGGCCGAGAACCGGGTCGTCGAATTGGAATTTGGGCTTCGTTCCCAGTTGCTCGATCCTCATAGCCGACCCGCTTGGCACGTGAAAGACGGCGAACTCGGGCATGTTTCATCGTAGCGGCTCGGCGCTCTGGTGAACACGACCGCATAGATGTTGAGCTTATACTCAGACCTAAGTGAAAAAGCGCCTCTACGCCATCACTCGCGACCTTCACCTTTACATCGGGCTCTTTCTCAGCCCCTTCGTACTTGTTTTCGCGCTAAGTGTCTTCTACCTCGGCCACTCCCTCACCGGACCCAACGTCACCCCCGAAACGCGGACCGTCACAGACGTCCATTCCCCGCCAGGAATCGAAGCCCTGAACGGGCGGGAACTGGTGGACGCACTGCAGCCCGTATTAGGCAGCATCGGCGTGACAGGCGAGATCAACTTTGTCCGAAAGCTCACCAGAGAACATCGCATCGTGGTTCCAGTCATGCTCCCCGGCAAGGATATTACCGTCGATCTGAACCTGCAGGCCCGCACCGCCACCGTCTTCAAGGAGTCGACCGGATTCGCGGATGCCCTGATTCACCTGCACAAAATGCCGGGACCGCATAATGTGAACGTTCGCGGCAACTCGCTCTACATGAAAATCTGGAGGGCGCTGGCGGACGTCACATCCTATGGAATTCTGTTCTTAACCCTGAGCGGCATTTACCTCTGGACAGTCCTGCGTGCCGAGCGCCGGGTGGGCCTGGTTCTGCTCTCCGCCGGATGCGTTTCGTTCTTTGGAGCCGTTTATGCGATCTGCCGTTGAGATCTGGAACCGCAAAGGCCATTACTACCTCGGCCTGTACTTCCTGTTTTTCCTCTGGCTATTCGCCTTTACCGGCCTGCTGCTGAATCATGGCTGGCAGTTCGCGGAGTTTTGGCCGAATCGGACGGTAACCAGGTTCGAGCGCGAAATTCAGGTGCCGCCAACCGGCGCTGACCTGAACAGGGCACGCCGAGCGATGTCGCAACTGGGCATCACCGGCGAAATCGAATGGACCGGAGAATCAAAGGACCCGGCGCTATTCCAATTCCGCGCCGTCCGCCCGGGGAAGATCTCCACTGTCGCCATCGATATTGCACGCGGCAACGCCACAGTGGAGCAGATTGCCTTCAATGGCTGGGGAACCATGCGAGTTTTGCACACCTTCACGGGTGTACGGCGCGGCGATGCCCGCAACGGCCGCGACTGGGCCCTCACGACCGTTTGGGTTCTAGCCATGGATGCAGTGTCGGCCGGTCTCATTCTGATGGTGCTGAGCGGGATTTACATGTGGTGGCGGGTGCCTGGCAAGCGCAGGGCCGGTTTGGCGGCATTAATGCTCGGAATAACACTGTGTGGCGGTTTCGTCTTCGGACTGCGCGCCGTTTTGTAAGCTCGTCGATACTGACGCCACCGGCTCTACGTTATGGTGGAGAAACATGGGTTTGAGTGCGGAAATCGTGTTCCGGCGGCTGCCTGATTTTACGGCGCTGCTCGTGGCACTCCTGGTTCAGTGGCGGGTTTTCCTGCTCGTAACGCGCCGGTTCCCGGCTTGCATCTGGGTCCGCATTTTCATGATCTGCTCCATCCTGTGGACCATTACTGGGTTCGTTCCGGTCGGTCTGTTCCCGTATTGGGGTGTCCTGCCGTGGGTGAAGGCCGGCGGGTTTGCTTGGGCGGTCGCTACCACAGCCGCATGGCTGCTCCGCTGGGGATGGATTCGTCTCGGAAGAGCCGTGCCGCAATTCGATCCTGGCAGGCGTCAGGCCCTCAACGTCATTCGCACGGCCACACTGGCCGCGCCCGCTGCAACGCTGGGGTACGGCGTGCTTGTCGGGCGCCGCGATATGCATCTCCGAGAAGTCGAAATCCCCATCCGTGGGCTGCACAAAGATCTGCATGGTTTACGCATGGTGCAGATCACCGATATTCATTTGGGGCCTTTCTTCGAACCGCGCGACCTCGAATGGGCCATCGGCATCGCCAATGAAGCCAACGCGCATGTAGCGCTTGTAACGGGCGACCTGGTCACCGCCCGCCGCGATCCCCTCGAACAGTGCATCCATTTGCTAAAGCGGCTTAAAGCCGGCTCCCCCATCCTCGGTTGCCTCGGCAACCACGAGATTCATGCCGCCTGTGAGGACGAAGCGGAGGAACTCGGCAGGCGTGCCGGTATGGCGTTCCTGCGCTCCTCGTCCCGGCTCCACCGTTTCGGCCAGGCCGGTATCAACTTCGTGGGAGTCGATTATCAACCCAAGTTCTCGCCTTACCTGGTAGGAGCGGAAAAGCTGGTCGCGCCCGGCGTTCTGAATGTGCTGCTTTCGCACAATCCGGACGTCTTTCCCGTGGCGGCGGCGAAAGGATTCGATCTCACCATCGCCGGGCACACCCACGGCGGACAGATTACAGTGGAAATATTGGGTGACGCTGTCAATTTCGCCCGGTTTTATACGCCTTACGTTTATGGAAGATACGAGCAGGATGGGAAGTTCATCTATGTCAGCCGCGGCCTGGGCACTGTGGGCATGCCGGTGCGGGTGGGCGCGCCTCCTGAGGTCTCACTGATAAAACTGTGCGCTACTTGATCCTCAGCGATATTCACGGCAACCGGGAAGCGCTGGACGCGGTACTCGCCGAAGCTTCGAAAGACGGCTACGACTCCGTTCTGTGCCTCGGCGATATCGTGGGCTATGGGGCCGATCCGAACGGCGTCATTGAGTGGGTGCGCGCGACGGCGGCCGCTGTAGTGCGCGGCAACCACGACAAGGCTGCGGTTGGCCTCGATAACCTTGAATGGTTCAACCCCGCCGCGCGCGCTTCCGCACTGTGGACCCGATCCACCCTCACCGATGAGAATCGCGAGTGGCTGCTCCGCCTTCCGCGCGGACCGGTTTCCGTCGCCGACTTCCAGATTCTGCACGGATCGCCCATCGACGAAGACGAATACCTTCTGAACATGGGCGAAGTCGGCCAATTGGCCGGTTACCTCGAACGGCGTGTTTCCTTTTTCGGGCACACTCACGTGCAGGGCGGCTTCCGGTTGATGCGTACCGCGGTCAGGCAGATTCAGCCGGTGCCCCGCGATAAGTCCCATCAGGAGGTGACCGTCGAACTCGACTCCGAGTATCTGATCAACCCGGGTTCGGTCGGGCAACCCCGCGATATGGATCCACGTGCCGCGTGGGCCCTTTACATCCCCGAAGACCGGTTGCTGGTTCTGCGGCGCGCCAATTACGACATCAACGCGGCAGCCGCCAAGATCTCCGGCGCCGGTTTGCCCGAAGTGCTTGCGCGGCGCCTCTACCGTGGTCAGTAGCCAAAAGGCGCTACCTTGGATATCTATGGATGAACCGACCTTCCAGCGGCTCGCCGATGGCGCTCTGGAAACTCTGAATAAGGCGCTGATCCCCACCGCCGAGGAATTTGATTTCGACTGCGACTTCAATGCCGGCGCGCTCACAATTGCCTTCGACGATCCCCCGGCTCGGTTTGTTGTAAGTCCGAATTCGCCGGTTCGCCAGATTTGGGTGTCCGCCAACGTCAAGAGCTACAAACTCGATTGGGACCAGCGCCGCAGCGAGTTTGTCCTGGCGTCGACGGGACAGAATTTGAACGAGTTAATAGCCGAGGCGATCAGCACACACCTTGGTGAAGCCATCACACTGTAGTCTCCGTGCCCGGCGTTTATCTCTCCTATCCGTTCTGTTCGCAAAAGTGCACCTACTGTAACTTCGCCTCCGGCGTCCAACCGCGCGAGTTGGAGCAAAACTATCTCGACACCCTGATCGCCGAAATCGCCGGGCACGATTGGCGGTGGAATCCGGACACTATCTATTGGGGCGGCGGGACGCCCAGCCGCATCGCCCCGGAACACTTGGCGCGCGTCCATCGCGCGCTGCCCGGCGCTCCCTGGTTGGAGGCCACCCTTGAGGCCGCGCCGGGTGAAATTACGGCCGAAGCGGCACGGGCGTGGCGAAGCGCGGGCATCAACCGGGTGAGCCTCGGCGTACAGTCTTTTGTCACCCGCGAACTGCGGCAAACCGCGCGGCGGCACACGGCTGACACGGTTGCCGCCGATGTCGCGACACTCGGCGCGGCCGGCATCCGCGACGTCAATATCGACCTCATTGCCGGGCTTCCCTATCAGACGGCCGCGTCGTGGCGCGAATCGCTCGAATGGATCGCGCGCCTCAACCCCACCCACGTCTCCGTATACATGTTGGAAGTCGACGAAGACAGCCGGCTCGGTCTGGAAATCCTCGGGCAGGGTTCGCGGTACGGTGCGGCCGCCGTGCCGTCGGAAGAACTCACGGTCGAGTTGTACGAGCACGCCATTGATGAACTTGCCCGTCAGGGCATCCATCAATACGAAATCTCGAACTTCGCCCGCCCCGGGCACGAATCGCGGCACAACCTGAAGTACTGGCGGCTCGAACCATATGCCGGGTTCGGAGCGGATGCACACAGCTTCGACAATGGCGTGCGATGGCAGAACGTGGAATCGGCGGCCGGTTATGTCGAGCGCCTTCGCCGCGGCCAATCGGCCCGAACCGAACAGGTGAGTGCAAATCCAGCCGAAGAACGCTTCTTTGTCGGGCTCCGCTTGCGCGAGGGTATCGAGCCCGAGGCCGCCGATTGGGTTCGTTTCGCCCCGCAGATCGAGCGCTTCCTTAAGGCGGGTCTGCTCGAACGCACCGGAGCACGGCTACGGCTCACACGCCGCGGCGTGTTATTGTCGAACGAGGTTTTTGAGGAGTTCATCGAAGCCGCATGATTATTGATTTACGCAGCGACACAGTAACCAAGCCAACACCCGAGATGCGCCAGGCCATGTTTGCGGCCGAAGTGGGCGACGACGTTTATCAGGAAGATCCGACGGTGAACCGGCTCGAAGAGCGCGCCGCACAGATCTTCGGTAAGGAAGCCGCGCTCTACGTGCCCACCGGGACCATGGGCAACACCATCGCCATCAAGGTTCACACGCACCATGGCGAGGAAGTCGTCTGCGACGCGCGCTCCCACATCCTCAACTACGAACTCGCGATGCTGAGCTGGTTTGCCGGCTGCGTACCACGTGCGATTCCCACTGAAGACGGCGTCCTGAGCTGGGATCGCATTCAGCCGGAAGTCCGGCCGCTGGGCCCGCATTGGGCGCCTACCGGGCTGATCGAAATCGAGAACTCCCACAACATGGCCGGCGGCACGGTCACCCCTATCGAGATCGTAAACGATATCTGCGACAAGGCCCACGAACGCGGTATTCCCGTCCACATGGATGGCGCCCGTGTGTTTAACGCATCCGCCTGTTTGGGGCGGCCAGTCGCGGAGATTACCGCCAAGGTCGACACCGTCATGTTCTGCCTGTCGAAAGGGCTCGGTGCTCCCGTTGGGTCCATGCTCGTAGGTACCCGCGAGGCAATCGATAAAGGGCGGTTGTACCGCAAACGGCTCGGCGGCGGTATGCGGCAAGCCGGCGTGCTGGCCGCCGCGGGCCTGATCGCGCTCGAGCAGATGCCCCACCGGCTCTCAGACGATCACGTAAACGCCAAACTGCTGGCCGAGGGATTGGCCAAAATCCCGGGTATCTCGATCGATCCCGCCAAGGTCCAAACCAACATCGTCATCTACGACGTGAGCGGCACGGGCCTCACCGCTCCCGAGTTCGTCAAGCAACTGCGCGGCCGGGGAATCAATTGCGGACCCGTGAACGATGCCAAAATCCGTTTTGTCACCCACTTCGATGTCTCCACCGATCAGTGCAAGGCAGCCCTGGGCGCCTGCGAGGAAGTGGCGGCGGCCGTGGGCAAGCGGTAGCATGGGCGGATGAGCCGGCCGGGAACAACGTCGCAGGATTTGGTGAGGTTGTATCAACGGGCCTTTGTCGAGTACGGGGTGATTGCGTTGTGGAACATGCGTCCTGTCGAAACTCCGTCGCCCGCGGACGCCCTGGCGATCACTCGCGCATTACGCAAGAAAGGCGGCATGAGCGGCCGGCGCCTGGCGGAACAAATAGAGGCGGCCTGTCGTGCCGCTGACTAAGCTCCAGGTCCACGTGTTGCGTCTGCTAGCCGCGCAACGCAGTCCCGATAGTTACATCGCCGGCGGTGTTGCGCTCAATCGCGAGGGTCCCCGCTATTCCGGAGATGTCGACATCTTTCAGGACTCTGAAACGCGCGTGCAAGCGGCCTCGGTAGCCGACGTTAAGGCTCTTACGGCCGCTGGCCTTGACCTTGCCTGGCGGAGAATTCAATCGGGCAGGCGTGAGGCTGTGGTGAGCGGCCTCGATGACAGAATGATGCTGGAATGGGTGCAGGACAGCGCTTTTCGGTTCTTTCCCGTCCAGGCGGACGAACTCTTCGGGTTCGTGCTGCATCCGGTCGATCTTGCAACTAACAAGGCGTCGGCAGCTGCTGACCGCAGAGAACCGCGAGATATTCTTGATCTCGTCACAGTACACGAGACAATCCTTCCCCTCGGGGCTGTGGTCTGCGCGGCGGTTGGGCGCTTTCCGGGCCAGTCCCCTGAAGAAATGCTCGCGGATATCACAAGACATAGCAGATTCACGGCCGAGGAGTTTCGCGTTCTCGCAACCGAGCAGCCGATTGATGCAACCAGCCTGCACAGGCGCATAAGACAAATGCTTGAGGATGCCGAGAAATTCATTCAGGCGCTCCCGTCGGATGCTGTCGGCCTCGTGTTTCTGGAAGCCGGCAAACCGGTTCAACCGGATCCAAAGCGCGTACAAACCTACCAAGTGCACGCCGGCAGCGTAGGAGGCGTGTGGCCTTCTTCGCCTGACATCACGCGTGAAATGTTGAATCGTTACCGCGATCGAGAGACTTCCTGACGCGATGTGCGAGGACCTTCCGCCGCAATAATGCGAAACTACCCTTGTGAGCGTTTGGGGCGTTGAGCTCTATGACAACGATATAACCGTCGACCTGCGCGACCTTTTTCGCGATTTCGCACGTTATCCACTCGCAGCCGCCGATTTGCTGCAAGTCGTGACAGCCTGTTTTCCCTGTGCGTTAGATCCGGAGGATAACAATTACACCAGCTTCTGGCTGGCCGCTGCTGACCAGTACTATGCCTACGGAATCGACGATCCCGTAGTGCGCGATCGCGCCATGGACATCATCCATTCCAATGCCGATCTGGACCTGCACGAAAGCATGGGCATCGGTAGCTCGCTGAAGTATCGGGCCAAGATGCTGGCCTCTCTCGAAGAGAAACTCAGCTCGCCGAATCCGAAGCCCAAGAAGCGCAACCTGCTGAAGCGCCCCGAAGCCTGGGCGTTCGACGAGGGCGACCTGATTGCCTACCCATCGGTGAGCGCGCTTCCGTTCAGCCGCTTCACCAAGCGCCTGACGGGCGGATGGGACCCTGATGGCTGGAGTTCGTTTGCCGTGCTGATCCGCTTCCGCATCCTCGATTTCTTCCCCGTTTACCTGATCGCCGCGCTAGGCGAATTCGGGCAGGCGCCACCCGGGCCGGAGTTGCTGTCGGCCTCGAAACTCCTGTTTCACCCCGTGCTCGTCACCCATTCGAGCCAGGACCCGAAACGTATGGAACTCGAAAAGGTGGCCCAGTTCACGATCGACGAACAGGCCATCTATGCGAATTTCGAGCCGGGGCGGCCTCCCTTGGGGAGCCGGCCGGAACTGCTCGCCAATGCACTGGTCATCCTGACGGCGCCCGTCGGCAGGCCCGACCCGCTTGACCTGCATCTGTTCATGAACCGCGGCCGGGCCCGGCCCTACCTGGTGATGTAGAACCGGGCATCCTGCGCCACGGTCCAGCTACGGTCCTGCGCTACGATGTAATGCGTTGCTCGTCGCCTTCCTGCTGTACCTGGCCGCCATTCAACCCATACCGTTCAGCCACCGTGTGCATGCCGCGGCGAAACTCACCTGCGCCACCTGCCACAAAACCCAAGGCGGCCACATGGCGTTCCCGCCTGAATCGCTCTGCATGGGCTGTCACCGGTCCGTAGCCGCTAACAAGCCGGCCATCCGCAAATTGGCCGCGGCACGCCATCCCATCGCCTGGGAGCGCGTCTATGAGCTCCCGGAGTTTGTCTGGTTCAGCCACACCCGCCATCGAAGGGCGCCCTGCGCCACTTGCCACGGCGAGGTTGCTCAACGCGACGAGTTACACGTCGAGGTGCAGATCGACATGAAGTTCTGCCGGTCGTGTCACCAGAAGACTGGCGCGCGCGACAAGTGCGGAACGTGTCACGAGGAGAAGTAGTTACTCAAACGTGATCGACCGGACAACACCAATGGAACCGGTGGTCGAATCAGCTTTGGGCGAGTATCCAACTATCACCAGCGCTTTCTGGGGACCGCAGTTCAATTCGACCGTAGTATTTGTTCCCTTCTGTTCAACGCGCACCAATGTGGGATCTTCGATGACGAAGATGCTCTTCTCACCCTTGCTATCGCGCAGGTAAACAACCGCCCTGTCCTTCCGGCAATCCAGCAGTTCGAAGGTGCCCATTTTCTCAGGCAAGTCATTCTTGACCGCCCGCCGTTCGTCAACCGACGCGATTGTTCGTTCGTCGACCTTGCGGCGCAGTGTGGGCGTGTCGATCGGCCCGTCCGGACCGGCCGCGGCCACGGGAGCGCGCACGGTCGCGGACTGCACTTGTTGCTGCGGCGTGTTGGTGGCGTAATCGATGTATTTGATCAACTGCGCGATATCGTTTGATTCCTTCAGGTCCTTAGCCAAAGATTGCGCGCGTAACGCAGTCTTCTTGGCCTCATCGAAGGCTTTCAATTTTACCTGGCAGAAAGCCATCGTACGGAAGAACCAGTAAGCACGTTCGGGAGTCACTTTCGTGACAACGGCAAGTTCCGAATGGGCTTCGCCGTACCGCTCGAGCGAGACGAGCATCGAGGCGAGATTATATCGGGCGTCCATGTACCCAGGCTCCAGGGCGAGCGCCTTGCGAAGTGCCTCCACGGCCTTAGGCCGCTCTGCGGGACCAGCATTGTAGAGCAGGTAAGCGTAATCGCGGTACATGCGGGCATTCTTCGATCCGAGTTCCGTGGCACGGCCAAATGCTTCACGCGCCGCCGCGTCGTCGTTGACCAGCTTGTTATAACCAAAAGCTTCATGTACTTCGACGTTGCTCGGATACTCGGTCCGAAGCTTTGTGATGAGCTTGGCGGCTTCCTCGCGTTTCCTCGTATGGTTCAGGACATGCGCTAGCGCGAGTTGCGCGTCGGCAGGGTCAGCCGGACCGAGCCTGACGTTCTCTACCTTTTTGATCAGCCTGGCGTCATACATGGCGACATACGGTCTGTCCTGGCGCGTGTATGCCTGAAGGTCTTTCTCAACCTGTCCCAGGTTCTTACCGTACACCGTCTGAAAAGCTTCCTGTGCACCCTTGCCGTTGAAGATGAGTTGAAAGAATTCAGGTGAGCGTGGACCATATTCCTGGCCTATTTTCAGCATGTGAACCATGGCCCAACTTTGAGCGTAGAAGATACTGGCGCGGTTTCGTTCGTTGTACTCCGGCGAGTCGTGCTGAACGTTAAGGATCGTTGACAGGGGCAGCCACTTCATCTGCGACAAAGTGTATGAGCGCCCGGTTGTGAGCACGTTGCCCACCTCGATCTTGTTCCCCACCGGCCTCATATTCGAATAGAGATCCGCCAGGCCTTCGTTGAGCCAGACCGGCAGCTTGATCCCGGAGTGCTTAACCAACAGATGTACATACTCATGTGCGGCCACCTCGAACAGCTTGTCGTCGATGGTTTGCATGACAATGTAATCACGGTCAGGAGTTGGAAGATAGTACGCAAATGCAGTCTCTACGGGCTTATAAGGTAGATACTCCTTCTCGGAGGAGAAGGCCAGCAATCGCACGCGGTTAACCGATACTGGAGTCATGTTCAGGGCCTGAACAAAGAATCCACGTACCCGCTCAAAATACTCGATTGCGCGCTTGGCGTCGGAATCTCCTTCCGTCGTAAACAGTTCGAAGTTATCGGATACGACCTTCTTCCACTCCTTGGCGGAAAAGGCCAGGCCGGGTGCTGGCAGGAGGAGGATAACTGCGAAACGGACAAACCACATAGCGAGTTAGGTTGAGTATACGCCGGGTTTGCGAAAATGTGCTAGGAAATTCATGAGTAGTATACTCATCGGAACATGCGGACTGGATTATGCATCGTGGTGGCGTTCTGTCTCACCGCGCCGGCAGAAGAGTGGAACCGGTTTCGCGGGCCCGATGGCGCTGGGTTGGCGGCTGGTTCTGGCTATCCCACCGAGTTTGGTCCATCCAAAAACCTGTTATGGCGGACCCCTGCCCGAGCCGGTAAGTCCTCACCGGTGCTGACCGCGAAGCACACTTTCCTGACGGCGTACGAAGCAGAAAAACTCTACACCCTCTGCTTCGATCGTGACACCGGGAAGTTGTTGTGGGAGCGCTCGATAGACCGGGTCCGGAAAGAATCGATCAACTCGCAGAACGAACCGGCTTCGAATACGGCCGTCACGGATGGCGAGAACGTCTACGCCTTCTTTCGCGAATACGGGCTGATCTCTTATTCGCCGAAGGGTGACCTGCGTTGGAAAGTGCCGCTTGGGCCTTTCGCCAACACGGAAGGCCTGTCGGCGTCGCCGATCATTGCTGGTAACGTTCTGGTCCTGCTGGCAGAGCAAACATTCGGATCGTACCTCGCCGGGTTCAACCTGGCCAATGGCGAGACCCTCTGGAAAACCGATCGTGACGAACGCGTAGGGTATTCGACGCCCGTGACGCTTCGGCCTGAGGGCAAGCCGGTCCAGGTGGTGGCCGGCGGTGAAGGGCGACTGAGCGGCTACGACCATAAAACCGGCAAGCGCCTCTGGCTGTTTGATGGGTTCGGCCCGGTAGCTTTGGCCAGCCCGGTCGTGAACGGCGACCGTGTCTATTCGTTTGGCTATGGTTACGATCAGACAACCCCGTTTGAGAACATGCTCAATCAGTTCGATAAGAACAAAGACGGTCAACTTACTCCCGATGAATATGGGCACAACACGCTGCTGACCCGAGTGGGCTGGCATACAGGAAATCGCGACGGACTGATCACGCGTGAAGAGTGGTACACCGCGCGTGAGATGGTAAGGAAGCCATCCAGCATGGTAGGCGTACGCGTCGGGAACGGTGTCGACCCCAAACAATTATGGCGCTACGAGCGGAGCTTTGTTGGTGTTGTCCCGGGTCCCCTATATCTCGATGGACTGGTGTACTTCGTAAAGAACGGCGGAGTGCTAACGGCGATGGATGCCCAGACCGGTGAGGTAATAAAGGCGGCGCGACTTGCTGGGATAGCGGATAACTTCTTGGCATCGCCGGTGGCGACAACTGACGGTCGTATCTTTCTTGCGAGCGAGAAAGGTCGAGTGGCAGTAGTACGCGGCGGCAAAGAGTGGGAACTGATCGCGACCAACGACCTCAACGAGGAAACCTACGCAACCCCGGCGTTGTCGGGTGGTCGGATTTATGTGCGGACGATGGAGGCGTTGTATTGTTTTGGGGCACGGTAGGAGGAATGTGGATGGTCGAAAGGCGCCACCGGAAGGGTGCCCGGAGCGTCAGCGACGGGTTGCGGATGGACAGCGTTAACCGATTGCGACTGGTTGCAGACACACCTTTCTGGCGTTACGTGCACGCTCCTAAAAGCTGTACCGCAACAGCACCACCCCATGCGAGTTGCGATGGAACTGTCCCAGGAAGTCTGGTCTTGACCCCCGAATTAGCGTGAAGCTGGCGGTCGCGCGCCAGTGGCCGGACAGTTGGTGCGAGTATTCGCCTTTGATCCAGACACCGTCGCCTGAATCGCGAATCGCGGTTTCCACCGCGAACGAGCGGCGAGCGTCGATCGTGTAAGCCGCGCGAATCAGGGCGGAGCGCGCGAAGCCGCGGTCCGGTGCGAACGCCAGAGGATTGCGCTGATTGGTGACCGCTTCCCCAGCGTATCCGCCCACAAACACCCATTCGCCCCACGTACGCTCTAACTGCAATACCCAGAGCACATACGCGTCGGCGGTCTTCGTATCGGACGTGAAGTAAGCGGCTTCACCCTTGATCGTGAATAACTTTGTCGGCACTGCTAAGTCGCCGCCATAAAGCCGCAGCCGCGGATGATAGCGGCTGAAGGTTACTCCGCTCGAAGACCCGGCGCCCTCAAACAATGGCAAGTGATGGCTGCCGTCGAAGAACACCGTCGAAAACTCATAGCCCGCGCCCACGCGGTTATAACGTAAGCCGACCTGCGGGCGGTCCGGATACAGCGACCCTGCGTCAGTCAGCGGAACATTCGATAACTCATCGGGCAACACCGTCCAACGCTGATTCAACAGCGGCGTGCGGCTCGGAGTGAAGCGCGACACCACGGCATCAATGGTGTTGCCGCTCTTCTCGTAAGTCACGCGGCCGGCGAGGACACCGAGAAAGTCGTTATCCACTACCGACAGGTAATCGCGAGGCGCGAATCGATCCGTCGGATTCAATATGTCGGCCTTGCCCCAACGGATGAATTGCTTGCCGGCTTCAACGGTGAGCCCGCCGCGATTGTACTGAACGCTCGCCCGGCGCAGCGAGAATGCCGGGCGTAAGAGCTTCCGGTCCTGCCAGTCGAACCGCGGGCTGCGTTCCACTTGGGCGTGCGTGTCTGAGCGCGCGTCAACGCTCGTGAACACACGTAATGAGGGGCTGAACTCCACCGTCGGCTCCCAGCGCAGCAGACCTTCGCTCACCACGCGGCCGCTGTCGTTAGAAGCGGTTTGGGGATAGAGGGTCGTCCGCAGGTCGAAAAAGCCGCGGTTCGTAAACGTCTGGCTTGACGCCAAACCAACGCTCAACAGCACCACCCGCCATCGCATGTTCGGAACTTAGCCGCGCCGCAGAGCCTGCAGGGTGAAATCAGATTCTTTCATCGGAATGTTATAGTCCAGCTTCTCGAGTTTCATCACCGTGCGCGAGTTACGGCCGATATCGATAACTTCCAGCGTGCGTGCGGTCCATATGCCTTTCACCTTCTCAAGGTCGCGGTAGTGTATGCGGCGGACAATCTGCTCGTTCTTGCGCCCCTCCACCTGGACGAAAGCATAGATATCTTTCCGCACCCAGAGGTAACTGTGCGTATATTGCGAGGACTTAGTCTTGATGGGGCGGGATTCGATCTTCCAACACGCCTGACCGTCGATTGTTTCGTCGCCCACCAGCTTATAGTCGTTCTGGTTCACGTCGCGCTCTTCCAGATCTTCAAAACTAAAGTCCGTCCCAAAAAAGCGCGTGGACCGGTCCTGCAACGCAATCCGGCGGTCGCGCTGCAGCGCCGGGGTCCACATCCACTGGTCGGACGATCGGTCCTTATGATTGTGGATCAGCAATGCCACACCCTTCACCTCAGCGGGCGCGACGAAGCGCAGCACGGCTTTGGAATCGCCGAACGAGCCGAGACGTTCGTACTCCCAGCGTTTGTCGGCGATGCGATTCTTGCCGTCGATCACCTGCAGCGTGCCTTCATAACGCTGCGAATCGGCGCGAGTGCGTTTTTGAACCTCTTCGATAATCTGCCGCGGATCCTGGCCAAACGCAGCCGCGGCGGCAAACAGCCAAACGAACTTACTCATATTCGAGAGACTCCACTAACGACGCGCGCACCGCCGCTTCCGCGGGCCATAACGCCGCTAATAGCGCTGCCGTCAGCACCACCGGAAACAGCATCAGGCTGAACGCGTAAGGATAACGGAACGGCACATCCAGCCCCGCGGTCGTCGTCTTGAAAGACACGACATTGAAATACAGGAACACCGCGCCCAGCACGCAGCCGAGCACCGCCGCCGCGAACCCGATAGCTAACGCTTCAAGCCAAATGGTATGGCGGATCTGATTCCTCATCCCCCCGACAGCCTGCAGCACGCCTAACTCGCGCCGGCGGTCGGTTATTGAAACCGTAAGTGTGTTGACAATGCCCAGAATGGCCACTAACAACGCCACCGCCATCTGGATGTAAGTCATGCCGAACCACTGCTTCGTCAGGTTCAGAACGAAATCTTTCAGCTCACGGTTGGTTAGTACGAACAGGCGGCGGTTCGAACCCAATTTGGCGAGAATCGCACTCCGCACGCTCGCGGCTGCCACGCCTGGCTTCACGAATATCCGAAACACGTTCACCGTGTCGTCGCGCCAGTAACGGACGTATAACTCGCGCTCGATGAAGAACGTGCCTTGCTGGTCCGAATAATCGATCACCACGCCAAGCACCGGCAACTGGTGGCGTCCCGTAGGTGTGTCCACCTCGAACATTGTTCCCATGTGCAGTCCGCGGATATTCGCGAGATTTTCAGAGACGATCACCCCTTCACCCGCGCGTGCCCGGCGCAGCATCTCCTTCGGATCGCCCTCCACCGCATGCACCGGAACGCGGCGCTGCAGGTGTGCGATCGGAAGTCCGATAGCCATTGCCGGTTCGCCCTTCACCATCACTCGCGCATTCCGCACCGGCGCAACTTCGTCCACCCCCTCGATTGCGCGGATTTCGTCCAGCATCGTGATCGGGAACCGGAAGTGCCGGGACGTGATCGTCTCGGTCGGAGCGACAAACAGGTCGGGGTTGAACGTGTATTCCATCCACTCCGAGACAGAGCCGAAGATCGCATTCGAAATACCTGCGAATCCCACCGCCAACGCCAGCGACAGCATCACTGCCGATACCGTCGCCGACGTGCGCCTTGGCGCTTGAATCAGCGAATCTGCCGCCAGCGCCCCTTCCACCGGGCGCAGCCATTTCAACGCTGGGCGCAGAGCCCGCGACAGCGCAAGCGATAGCGCCGGCGCAAGCAACAGCACCGCCACCACGCACAGTGCAAACCCGATGTAATAGAAAATTCCGGATGCGAAGAAAGTGAAACCGCCCAGCGAAAGGCCCAGCAGCACAAGCGCGACCGCTCGGCGCATGCGGTTCTCGCCTTCCGACAGCACCTGATAGCGGCCCTTCTGGAGCGCCTTCACCGGATCCACCGATGCCGCCGCGCGCGCCGGCAGATAGCCGCCCGCAACGCTCGCCAGGATGCCGATGCCGATTGCCGCCACGATCAATGCCGCCGCGGGTGTCGTATCGTCCGCCATCTGAGCCGTGCCATATAACTCGCGCACCATCGTGCTGAGCACCGGTGTAATCCCGCGCGCAAGGCCGATGCCCGCCCAAAGGCCGATCAGCGATCCGGCCAGGCCCGCGGCCGCGCTCTCCAGCAGAAACATTCCCAGAACCTGATGCTGCGTAGCCCCTAACGCTCGTAGGATTCCGATTTCTCCCCGCCGCTGCGTAATCGCGATCGAGAACGAGTTATAGATGATAAAGATACCGATCAGCAACGCAAGCAGGCTGGTTATATTAATCGTGATCGAGAGGCTGCGCGCAATGGCCTCGAAGTGCTGTCCGCGCGTAGCCGGCGGTTCCACCTGGAAGCCCGCGCCCAGCAGCGTTTCTAACTCCTTCCGGGCCGTGTCTACTGAGACGCCTTCAGCCGCGCCGATATCGATGCGGTCGAACATGCGGCCGCGCCCGAAAATCATCTGCGCCGCATAAACGTCCATTACGGCCAGGTTGCCGCCGAAGGCGCTGGCCAGTCCGCCCGGCTTCATGATGCCGCGCACCGTGAACACACGCGGACCTTGCATTGTTTGAAACGTAATCTTTTGGTTGCGTTTTATGCCGTTCCGGTCCGCGAAGGGCTTCGACAGGATCAGCGAATCGGGCTGCGCCAGGAAGATCAGCGGATCGTCGATCACGTCGTCGTCCTGCCCTTCCAGATCGTAGTCGCGAAGTGACCGGTCGCCCGTCATATCCACCCCGAGCACCAGCAGATTGCCCTCGCCGGGCAGGCCTGTGTTGAGCACTGCCTCCACCACCGGCGCGGCCGCGCGAACAGTGCCAAGCGATTGAACTTTTTCGAGGACGTCTTCCGGAAAGCCGGTCTCTCCCGCCGACACCTGCAACTGTGCTTTGCCCGCTATACGGTCGACCGTCTGTTGGAACGCACGGCTCACCGCTTGGTTCGCGGTGTGCATCCCCGTGAACACCGCAACGCCCAGGATGATGCCCGTCAGCGTCAGCAATGCGCGCAGCTTGTGTTTGCGCACGTATGGCCAGGTGAGCAGGCGCAAAAACGTCATTGTCCCGTATCCTCGACAATCCGCCCGTCGCGCAGGCGCAGGATTCGCGCGCATGAGTTCGCCACCGTCATGTCGTGGGTCACCATCAGTACCGTGGTCTGTAGGCGCTGGTGCAGGTCGCGGATCAGCCTCAGGATCTCCGCGCCTGTTGTCGTGTCGAGGTTGCCCGTGGGCTCGTCCGCCAGCAGCACCGGCGGATACACAGACAGGGCGCGCGCAATGGCCACGCGCTGCCGTTCCCCGCCCGATAACTCGTCCGGTAAGTGGTCCAGCCGCTGCTTCAGTCCTACCAGTTCGAGTAACTCCTCAGACCGTGCCTTCGTCTTCGCTCGCGCCCACCCCCGCAGATGCAACGGCAGCGCCACATTCTCGAGGCACGACAAACTGGGAAGCAGATTGAAGAATTGGAAAATGAAACCGATCTTGTCCCGGCGCACGCGCGTCAGGCCATCGTCCGAAAGCTGTGACAACACCTCGCCGTCAATCGCGATCTCGCCGGTCGTTGGACGGTCCAGCCCGCCAATCAGGTTCAGCAGGGTCGATTTACCTGAACCCGATGGCCCGACAATCGCCACCATCTCCCCGCGTTTAATTTGAACGCTCACCGGGTGCAGCGCAGTTACCTGCCGCTTGCCGCTATAAGATTTGGAAACGTCAGTGAGGCGAATCATTGGGGTATTTGAGTAAACGACACCCACTACAATCTAGAATGGCATGCGCATTGGGATCGACGCGGGCGGCACGTTTACCGACTTCATCGTGCTCACGGACAATGGCACAATCGAAACCTTTAAACTGCGGTCGAATCCCGAAGCCCCGGCCAAGGTCATTCTGGAAGGTTTGCTTCTCGCCGCCCGGCACACCGCCAACGTAGAAGTGGTGCATGGGTCCACCGTGGCCACCAATGCGCTGCTCGAACGTAAAGGTGTTACGACCGCTTTCGTCACCACCGCCGGCTTTGAAGACCTCATCCATATCGGAAGGCAGAACCGGGAACGCCTTTACGACCTGACGCCCCCGCCTCGCATTCCGCTCGTCGGCCGCGACCGTTGTTTCGGTGTCCACGAGCGGATTTATTACGACGGCACAGTCGCCTTAAAGCCCGAACCGGCCGAAGTGACGCGGCTTGCCGGTAAGCTGCACCGCGCCGGAGTGCAAAGCGTTGCGATCTGTTGTTTGCACTCATATCAGAACGCGGAAAACGAGCGCGAGATAGCTCGTATCCTCGAACAGGCATTGCCCGAAGGTTTCTACATCTGCCGCAGCGAAGAGGTCTCGCCCGAGTTTCGCGAGTTCGAACGCGCATCCACCACCGTCATTAACGCTTATGTCGGTCCGCTGATGGACCGCTATCTCCGGCAGCTTGAGCATGCTGAGCACCGTCAAGCTGCGGTCGGACGCGGCACTCAGGAGAAAGCTTGGCTGCGCTCGCTTTCCATCATGCAGTCGAACGGCGGGTATATGAGCGCGGCGCAGGCGCGGCGGCACGCGGTCCGCACCGTGCTCTCTGGCCCCGCCGGCGGCGTGATCGGGGCAGTCGAACTGGCGCGGCGCTCGGGTTTCCGCCAGGTGCTGGGCTTCGACATGGGCGGCACCTCAACAGACGTGAGCCTGTGCGACAAACAACCTCGCGTCACGGTCGACGCCGCGGTCGACGGCTTCCCTGTGCGCGTGCCCATGCTCGACATTCATACGGTGGGCGCGGGCGGCGGTTCGATTGCTCGTGTTGACGAAGGCGGCCTGCTGCGGGTTGGGCCCGAAAGCGCCGGAGCCGACCCCGGCCCTGCTTGTTATGGCGCCGGTGAGTTGCCAACCGTGACCGATGCGCACGTTGTGCTGGGGCGCATTGCCGCCGATCAGTTCTTGGGCGGCGGCATGTCCATCCATCCCGCCCGTTCGCAAACGGCCGTCGACAGTGTGGGTGCACGGCTACATCTCGACACCATCGCCGCGGCAGCGGGCATTGTCAAGGTGGCCAACGCGAACATGGAGCGCGCCATTCGCGCCGTATCCATCGAGCGCGGGTACGATCCGCGGCAGTTTGCCCTCATAGCGTTTGGCGGCGGCGGAGGTTTGCACGCCTGCGAACTGGCCGCGCAACTCGGCATCCGCACTGTCATTGTGCCGCGCTACGCCGAAGCTCTTTCCGCCCTAGGCATGCTGCTCGCCGACGGCGTTCGCGACTATTCCGCGGGTGTGTTGGGCCGCACCGATTTAGACGGCCGGTTCGAGCGTTTGGAACATCAGGCTCGCCAGGAATCGGGCTCCGGGGCAGCCCTCACCCGAATGGCAGATCTGCGCTACAAGGGCCAGAGCTACGAACTGACGGTTCCGTGGCGGACGCCGGCATCGGCCGAAAAAGCCTTTCACGCGGAGCACCGGCGCGTGTACGGCTACGCAACCCCACAACGTGAAGTGGAGATAGTAACTGTTCGAATCCGCGCTACCGTCCGCACCGTCAAACCCAAGATACGGCCGCTTGAGGCACTAAGTGCCGCCGCGAAGTTACGGCGAATTTATGTCGATGGCCGTTGGCTGCGCATTCCGTTGTACCGCCGCGAACAGTTGGTCGATCGGCAAAAGAGCGGGCCGGCGCTGGTGATCGACTACGGCGCTACCACGCTCGTGCCCACAGGTTGGGGCATCTCTGTGGATAAAACAGGTAACCTGATCTGCCGGGTTCAGGCCAGGCGCTCTTCTTCTTCCGCCGCTTCCTCCAAACGGCGGTAGAAACTGAGCGAGTTATCTCCTTGGTTCAAGACACGATAACGGATAAGGTTACCGTATAGCTCATCGAGCGCCATTCGCCGCGCGTGCTGGGCGATTACGATTCCCTGCGGATCCTCGCCCAACGCCGCCAGACAGGTCTCGTACTCTTTCTCTAACTCATACGGTGGATCGAGAAACACAATGTCGCCCGGCTGAGCTTTCAGATACGTCCCTACCGATCCATGAATCACCTGCGCCCGCGCATCCAGGCCCAATGAATGCAAGTTATCGCGCAACACCTGCACCGCGCTCCGCGACCGTTCGATGAAGATTGCGCGCCGCGCCCCGCGGCTAAGCGCTTCAATGCCGACCGCGCCACTCCCCGCGTAGGCGTCGACAAACACGGTGTCTTCGATCATAGGAGCCAGCACATTGAACAGCGACTCGCGCAACCGGTCGGGTGTCGGCCGTGTGGCCAGCCCTTCCGGCGACTTCAACCGCCGCGATCGAAACTCCCCTGCTATTACCCGCATTCCTACCCTACCTGCACCAGCCCATAGCGCCGCTGCCAGTGGTCGCGGATGAAATCGATCGCGGCCCGTAGCGCATCCTGCGACGGCGGCTTCTCGATAAACTCCTTCGCTTCGCTGCGCGCCTCTTCGAGAATCTCGCGGTCCCGAATGATATTGGCGATGCGCAGCGTGGGCATTCCGCTTTGGCGTGTTCCGAAAAACTCCCCCGGTCCGCGCAGCTTCAAGTCGATTTCGGCAATGTAAAACCCATCCGACGAATCCACCATCGTGCGAATGCGTTCCTTGCCCGTGTCGTTCAACTTACCTGTTACTAGCACGCAGTAACTCTGATGTCCGCCCCGGCCCACACGCCCGCGCAACTGGTGTAACTGCGCCAGGCCGAACCGTTCCGCCTGTTCGATCACCATTACCGTCGCGTTCGGCACGTCCACCCCTACTTCAATGACGGTTGTCGAGACCAGAATGTTTACCTCGCCCCGCTGAAAGCGCTGCATCACCGCGTCTTTTTCGTCGGGCTTCAACCGGCCGTGCAACAGCGCCACCTGTAGCTCGGGAAACACCTCCATCGACAGGTGCTCGTGCATCTTCTCGGCCGCCTTCATCGCCTGTGTTTCACTTTCCTCGATCACCGGGTAGACGACGTAACACTGCCGCCCCTCGCCTACCTGCTTCCCCACAAAGCTCCACACCTGCTCGATGCGGTCTTCCGTTACATGTTTGGTGACAATCGGCCGCCGGCCGGGCGGCAGTTCGTCGATGATCGACGTGTCCAGATCCCCGTAAACCGTCAACGCAAGCGTGCGCGGAATAGGCGTCGCGGTCATCACCAGAACGTCCGGCGTTACCCCCTTCTTCTGCAGCTTCAGCCGTTGCATCACGCCGAACCGGTGCTGCTCGTCGATAATGGCGAGCCCCAGTCGCTGGAACTCGACATCCTCTTCGAGCAGCGCATGCGTGCCGACCACCATCGGCACCAGTCCCGCGCCCACTACCTTCTTGATGCCCTGTTTCTCGCTTTTCGATTGCGACCCGACCAGCAGCGCCACCTGCAATCCGATCTTCTGGAACAGGCGTTTGAAGTAAAAGAAGTGCTGCGTGGCCAGTATCTCCGTCGGGGCCAGCAGTGCGGTCTGATACCCGTTCTCGATCGCAATGATCGCCGCCTCCGCCGCCACCAGCGTCTTGCCGCTGCCCACGTCGCCTTGTAACAGGCGGCTCATCGGGTGCGGCGCCGCCATATCCTCCGCAATCTCCTTCAGCACACGCTTCTGTGCCCCCGTCGGCTTGAACGGCAGCATCGCCTTGATCTTCTCGCGCACCGCTTCGTTCAACTGGAACGCCACGCCCGGCTGGCGGCGGACGTTGGCCCTCTTGAGTGCCAGTCCGCACTCCAGCCAGAAAAACTCTTCAAAAATCAGGCGCCAATGGGCCGCGGAGCGGAAATCGTTCAACATCCGCAGATCGGTGCCCGCCACAGGAAAGTGCAGTTCGCGCAGGCTGGTCCAAAAATCCTGCAAACGCATCCGGTCGCGGACTGTCGGCGGCAGCGGGTCGGATAGGCCGCCCAGCGTTTCTAGAATCCGGTGGATCAGGACGCGGAACACGCGTGTGGTGACCTTGCTCGCTGCCTCGTATATCGGAACGATGCGGCCCGTGTGCAGAAACGCTTCCGGATCGTCGTCGTCCGGTATGATCTCGTACTCCGGATGCATCATCACCAAACCGCGGCTGTAGCTGTCGAACTCGATCTTGCCGAACAGCGCCACCTGCATGCCCGGCGCGAGCACGTTCGCAAGGTATTGCCCGTGGAACCACTTGCCCAGAATCTTCGCGCCCGAGTTATCCGCGAAAGTAACTTCAAACAGGCCAAGCTGCCGCCGCCCTAATCGCGAGGAGCGCACCGAATGCACGTGCGCTATCACCGTCGCCAGTTCGCCGGGCGCAAGCTGCCCGACACTTTTGACGTTCGTCCGATCTTCGTAGCGGAATGGCGCGTACGCCATCAGGTCGCCCACCGTGCGGAGGCCTTTCGCCTCGAGCATCTCGCCGCGCACCGGTCCGACCCCTTTGACGTACTGCAGCGGGGTTTCGAAATCCACTTGAACCACCAGTGTACGAGGTCCGGCCCCTGCCGGGCACTGCGCAGAATCGTTTCGCTCTGGAAGTAACTTCACATCAGGTGTTTTCACCCGCGCCTTGCGATTCATACGCTTAGGCCGGCTTAGAGTCTCGCCCCGGCACTCAACTCTGGTGGCGCGTCGATTGCACTCACTTCAGCGGAGCATCAACATGGAAAGCTATATCCAAGACAAACCTCGCACTGAAAGCCGTCCCGAGCACCGCGAAGGGTACGTCGCCCGCAGCATTGAACAGCAGACGGCCAAACTGCCGTCGGACATCTTTCTGTGGGCGGCATTCGGCGCTATCGCCGGATCGCTCACCCTGCGTGCGATGGGACGCGGCACTCAGGCGAATTGGATTGGCGAATGGGCGCCGACCATTCTGATCCTCGGGCTTTACAACAAAATGGTAAAGCTCCAGGGGTCCGACGGCCGGTAGGCATCGGGTCGCGCCAGAACGGGCATTTTGCTGTTTAACCCGTGAACCGCACGAGTGAAGGCGAACGGCGGCAACTCGGCGGCTGGTATGTGGCTCGTACGTAGTTATAGCTCTTGAGTGCGGCTGGGGACAGGTTTTTGCCGTTTCCCTGTTTTGCGGCGGCGTCCGCGAGCGTGAAAGCGCTTTCGAGAACAGCGCGGCTCCGCCAACCGGCCGCACTTGAGATTCTCCTTATTGGTGCCGCCTCGCGCTACTGCGCTGAAGCCTTCGCTGCGAAATCGTAGAGCGTGGTCGCTGTGCGAACCCACATGTGGCCATCCGCGATCGCCGGCGTAGCGAATACTTCCTCGCCTAACTCGCTGCTGTTCGTGACACCCCAGTCCGCGCCTGCCTCCAACACCGACACCGTTCCGTTGCGGCTGATCAGATAAATGCTGCCATTGCCCGCCACCGGCGAAGAATAGTATTCGTCGGGACCTGCGGGCAGCCGCCCCTGCTTCAACAGTTTGCCCGTCTTCGGATCGAGCGTCTGCAGAATGCCCCCATTGCGGATCAGGTAAAGCACCCCGCGATAAAGCAGCACGCCGGGCACATCCGGCAGCGACTTCTGGTAGCGCCACAACACGTGTGTATCGGTGATGTCGCCCCGTCCGCCCAACTTCACCGCCATCGCCGCGTTTGACGACGTGCGCCGCATGCTGTAATACTGCCAGTCCTTCCCATCGAGCAGCCCGTCTTTGTCCAGGTCCTGCATGTCCCAGTTGCCCGGATGCCAGTTCTGCGGCACCTCCGCTTTCGACAGCTTCTTATCGCCGTCTTTGTCGTACTGCTTCAGCATCGTCGCGAAGTCCGGCAGTTCAATGCGTTCGCTCGGCTCGCCACCCGGAGCCCAGCCATTGAAATAAAGCACCCCGCTTTCGATCACCGGAACAGACTTCACCTGGTACGTCAGCCCGCGCACCTTCCACAGCAGTTCGCCCGTGTTCACGTCGTAACTCGTCATCTGGTACGACCCCGGCACGATCAGCTCGTTCTTATAAACCATCGGCGTTGAAAAGCTGTGCACCATCTCGGGCCGTTCGGCTCTCCACAACTGCTTGCCCGTCCTCGCATCTACCGCGATCAGGAACGCCTCCTGGTCCTGGTCGCAGATCATCAGCAGCTTCTCGCCGGCCAACACCGGTGAAGCCCCCATGCCGTGGAAATTCGTGAACGGTCCCAGCGGCATGCGCCACCGCTCGTTCCCATCCCGATCGTAGGAAACCAGTCCGAATCCGGCAAAGAAGACGAACACGTTCCGGCCATCCGATACCGGGCTCGGCGACGCCGGATCGTTCAGCTTGTGCCGCTTCTCGTCCCGATGCCCCGGAGCCTCTTTCCGCCACAGCACCCTGCCCGTGCCGCGGTCGAGCGCAAACGTCAGCAACTTGCCGTTCTCATGCCCTGTGAGAAAGATGCGGTCCGCCGTCACAATCGGAGACGACTTGCCCATCGGAATCGCCGCTTTCCACACCACGTTTTTCTCGGGACCGATTTCCCGCGGCAGCGCCTTACCCTCCGCTATGCCGGACCCGTCCGGTCCCCGAAAGCGCAGCCACTCGGCCGCGAAAACACCGCCAACGCACACAAGCGTGAGAACAAGCTTCACGGCACTTATCATATTTCAGTTCTCACCCCACCCGTGCCGCCGCAAACCCAAACCTTTCCGGCCGTAACATCAACTGCGCGCGAGCATGCTCAGCCAGCTCTTCTTCGGCTTCTTCGACGGCAGCTTCAGGCTGCTCAGAAATTCATAGGCTTCGTCTTCCGTAAGGTTCTTCGACGCTCGCAGCGCTTCATCGGCTTCCCTCGCCCGGCACAACTGGTCGATCTCCCACCACGAGTTCTGCAGCCGATGCTCAAACTCCGCGCGGTCCCGCCACGTCAGCCTCCCGTCGATCAGGTCGTAGCAAACGCGCAACGTAGTGGCCTCGGCCGGCGCCGCTGCTCGCGCCTCGCCGCCCAGCGCGGAGCCGTTCTCCCAAAGGATATTTGCCGTCCATGAATCGAGTTTGGCGCGGAGCGCGTCCCCGGCTTTCCTTCGAGCGTTGACCGCGGTCTGCTCTGACGCCCGCAGCAGCCACGCCGCTTCCGCCGTCGAATATTCCAGCGTCTCGAGCCACGCGATCTGCCGCTCCACCGTGGTCAACTCCGAAAACGCTTCCGCAACCGTCTTGAGGTCCAGCGTGCCCGCTTTCCCGCCTTGGTATCCCCCCGCCGCAAGCAACGCCTCGCGCTGCTGCGTCAGGAATTCCCGCTCGGGCATCGGCGTCGCGTTGCGAAACACCTCCGGCGCCGTTACAAACCGCCGCACCGCTTCTTCGCCCAGCTTGTAGTGCCGGGCCAGCAGCCGCAGCGCCGGTACCATGCGCTGCGCAAAGAACATCCAGCCTTCGTGCTTGGCGGCCTGACAATCGGCCACCATGTCATAGCAGGTATAAACACTCATTCGCTAATGCCGAACTCTATCCCCTGTGCCAGTGGCATTGAGTCGGAATAATTGATTGTAACGGTCTGCCGGCGCATATACGCTTTCCAGGCGTCGCTGCCCGATTCGCGCCCGCCTCCCGTTTCCTTTTCCCCGCCAAACGCCCCGCCGATTTCCGCGCCGCTCGTCCCGATGTTCACGTTCGCGATCCCGCAATCTGACCCACGCGCCGACAGGAACGTCTCCGCCGCATTCAGGTTCGTCGTGAAAATGGCGGACGACAACCCTTGCGGCACATCGTTATGGATCTCGATCGCCTCTTCCAGCGTGTCGAACAGAACCAGATGCAGAATCGGCGCGAACACCTCCTCGCGCAGCATCGGCATCAGCCGCGGCGACCGCACAATCGTCGGTTCGGCAAAACAACCGCCCAATTCCCCGCCACCGTAAACGATCTCGCCGCCCTGCCTGCGAATCGTCGCCAGCGCTGTCATCATGTTGTCCACCGCCGCACGATGCACTAGCGGACCCATCAGCGTCAGCGGATCCATCGGATCGCCCACGCGAATCTGGCTGTACACCCGATACAGCCGCTGCGTAAACGCTTCCGCCACGTTCCGATGCAGCAGCACGCGCCGAATCGTCGTGCACCGCTGGCCCGCCGTTCCCACCGCTCCAAACACGATCGCACGTACCGCCAGGTCCAGGTTCGCATCCTCCGTCACGATCACCGCGTTGTTTCCGCCCAGTTCCAGCAGTGTCCGCCCCAGCCGCGCCGCCACCACCTGCGCCACATGCCGGCCCATCGCCGTCGACCCCGTCGCGCTGATCAGCGGCAGCCGGTCGTCCGCCGCCATGCGCTCGCCTATCTCCCCTGTTTCCCCAATCACGAGCGAAAACACGCCCAACCAGCCGTGCCGCTCCAGTACCCGGTTGCAGATATGTTGCACCGCGATCGCCGTCAATGGCGTGTAATGCGACGGCTTCCACACCACGCAGTCTCCGCACACCGCCGCCAGCAGTGCGTTCCAACTCCACACCGCCACCGGAAAGTTGAATGCCGTGATCACCCCTACAGGACCCAGCGGGTGCCACTGCTCGTACATCCGGTGCCCCGGCCGCTCGCTGCCCATCGTCAGGCCATACAGTTGTCGCGATAAGCCGACCGCAAAATCGGCCATATCGATCATCTCCTGCACCTCGCCGCGCCCCTCCGCGATGATCTTGCCCACCTCCATCGTCACCAGCGCGCCCAGGTCGTCCTTATAACGGCGCAACTCGTTACCGATCTCACGGACAATCTGTCCACGCGCCGGAGCCGGAAACATCCGCCATCGTTTCCATACCTGTTCCGCGCGGTCCACCACTTCGTCGTACTCGGAACCCGACGCCATCGTCACCCGCGCAATCGCTTCACCCGTGGCTGGATTTTCGGAAGCAAGCTCTCCCCCGCGCGGACGTTCAATCCATTCCGTGTGACAGGCGCCCGAGTTAAGCGGCTCGATGCCCAAACGATCAAGCGCGGACATTAGGGCTGTACTCGCCATCGAAAACCCTCCTGCTTGGAACGACAGCACTTGCCCAACATTGTCGCGCGTTATCGAAGCATCAACATGGCCGAGATGGCAGAGGATCTTGTGGTCGTCTGGAAGCACTACGCGAAGGCGCCCGACTCGGATCTTTCCGCCAAAGCGTTGGACCTGAAATACCGCCTGCTCGCCGTCATGGAAGAGGTTCCAGTTGCCGTTAGAGCCAAGCGCGACCTTGAGGCCGCTCTGAAGAAGAGAGGTTTTCAGCAAGACGACGGGAAGCTGACGGGGCGGGTCAAGTTGCCGTATCACGCCCGTGTCGGACAATGGCCGACAGCACCCGCGCGGGTTCAGGCGAAGAGTAGACGGCCTTTCGGTTCGGGAATCGGACGGCCAAGTTCGCGGGCGGTTTCCATCCACTCCTGGATCACGATTTCCACGTTCTCCAACGCCTCGACCCGGGTCCGCCCGTCGGCTGCGCACCCTGGCAATTCGGGAACCTCCGCAAGGAATGAGTCGTCTTCGGCACTCCAATAGAGGATGATCTCGTATTTCGTCATTCTATTCCTTCTGCCAGTCTATATCGCACGATGACGGCGCGAACTTGCTTGACCTGGTAGGGCTTCGCCAACGAAACTCGAGGCTGCAAGTTCAGGATTTCAGCGATTCCGGTTTTGCTGAAGATGTGATGGTCGCCGCGTATTCGTTCCGTAAAGCCCAACGCCGCCAGGAGCGACCGCAGATCCTCGAAGCGAACATTCGCATCGGACGCACCGCTGAGAATCTGCTGCAGAACGCGCTTCCGCACCTCTCCATTATGGCGGCCACGCTATGCCGTAGCCAACACCGGGTCCGCGGTTCTCGGAAAGGGTCATCTGGAGCACTTGAGCGTAACAGTTGTCATGTCGGACTCTGGGGCCGCGCCAGCCTTCCTGGGACCACACGATGCTGGCGGCGAGGCCGGGCGCAACGTGGCCCCGGCGAGTCCGTCGGCGGGATAATACTTCTTTGGGGAGGGGATGGTGGGCCTGACAGAACTCGAATCTGTGACCTCTACCGTGTCAAGGTAGCGCTCTAACCAACTGAGCTACAGGCCCGTCGACTTCTGTCAGGATAGCATGGGAAGAGTCGTTTATGCCTATCGATTTGACCGGAAAACGGGCCGTTGTCACCGGCGGCGCCAATGGGATTGGTCTCGCCATTGCCAAAGAGTTTGCCGCCGGCGGAGCCCGCGTCTGGGTCCTCGACCTCGACCGTGAGCGCCCTCACGAAATCGCCCGCGAGTTCGGCGCCCAAGGCATCCCCGCCGACGTAACTGACCGCGCCGGCCTCGAAACCGCCCTCCACACCATCGCCGATATCGACATTGTCGCCGTCAACGCCGGCACCGCCATCGTTTCGCCCCTCGCCGAAACCACCCGCGCCATCTGGGACAAAACCATCGCCCTCAACCTCACCGGCGCCTTCGAAACCGTCCAGGTCGCCGTCGAAATGATGAAGAGGCGCCGTAAAGGCTCAATCGTCCTCACCGCCTCTACCAATTCCTACGACGGCGAAGCCAACCTCACCGCTTACAACGCTACCAAAGCCGGTTTACTCGGCATCCTGCACACCGTCGCCAACGAAGTCGGGCCCTACGGTATCCGCGTCAACGCCGTCAACCCAGGCTTCATCCGCACCCGCCTCACCGCTTCCGCCTACGCCGACCCCGCCGTCATGAAAGACTACTTCCGCGCCATCCCCATGGGCCGCGGTGGTGAACCCGAAGAGGTCGCCCGTGCCGTCGCCTTCCTCGCTTCCGACTATGCCAGCTTCATCACGGGCGCCACGCTCCTCGTCGACGGCGGACAGATGTCTTGTAAGTTCGCGACCTGGACCGACCAGAACGCCTCCTTTTATACAGACCACTGGACATTAAAGGATTAATACGTAAAAAAAGTACATCCGGTGACCGAAATCACTGTTCTCCGCTCTTAAACGCTGATAGTCTGCCATTGTATGGCTTCGCCGGGACGCCTCCCCGTTCTGCTCGCGCTCTTAGTCGGCGCGTTCGCCGGCTTGGGCGCGTATACTTTTCAGTTCGCCAAGGGACTCGCTTACCTTTCCAACGATCCCGCCGCCTGCGCGAACTGCCACATCATGAACGACCAGTTCGATTCGTGGCTCAAGTCTTCGCATCACGGCCGCGCCGTCTGCAACGACTGTCACACCCCCCATAACTTTATCGGCAAATGGATCACCAAGGCCGAGAATGGCTGGAACCACTCCGTCAAGTTCACCCTGCAGAGCTTTGCCGAACCGATCCGCATCCGTCCCGCCAACGCCGATCGCTTGCAATCCAATTGCATCCGTTGCCATGCTTCTTTCGTAAATGACATCCGCCATGGAAACCCCGACGTGACCTGCACCCGTTGTCACGCCGGCGTCGGCCATGGCCCGAGGCGCTAATTCACCGCATATGAAAAGCTCAAGGCTTCTCTACATCCTCGCCATCGCACTCACGGCCGTCGCCACTTTCCTCATCGTGGCCCTGCTCATGAACATCACCCAGCGCAAGCAGGAGGCTACCCAAACCTACCTGCCGCTCGCCAACATCACTGAAGATACGGTCGACCCGGAAGAGTGGGGCAAGAATTTCCCCCGCGAGTTCGACGGCTATAAGCGTACCGTCGACACCGCCCGCACCAAGTACGGTGGCAGCGAGGCCTTCCAGAAACTCGACCAGGACCCCATGCTCAAGCGCATCTTCGCCGGTTACGCCTTCTCGCTCGACTATCGCGAAGAACGCGGTCACGCCTACTCGCTCAAAGATCAGGACGAAACTGAGCGCACCAAAAAGAAGGAGCAGCCCGGCGCCTGCCTCCAGTGCCACGCCTCCATCCTGCCCGCCTACCGCAAAATGGGTAACGGCGACATCATGAAAGGCTTCGAAGAGGTCTGCAAAATGCCCTTCCGCGAAGCCCGCAAGCTCGTCACTCACCCCATCTCCTGCCTCGATTGTCACGACCCCAAAACCATGGCCCTCCGCGTCACCCGGCCCGGATTCCTGATCGGCATCAAAGCCTTCAAGAAGACCCAGGGCGTCGAAAACTACGACCCCAATACCATGGCTACCCGCCAGGAAATGCGTAGCTATGTCTGCGGCCAGTGTCACGTCGAATACTACTTCGCCCCTCCCAATAAGACGGTCACCTATCCGTGGGCAAAAGGCCTGAAAGTCGACGATATCGAGGCCTACTACGAAGAGGTGAAGTTCACTGACTGGAAGCACGCCGAAACCGGCGCCCCGGTCCTCAAAGCGCAGCATCCCGAATTCGAGATGTGGAACCAGGGCATTCACGCCCGCTCCGGCGTCGCCTGTGCCGATTGCCATATGCCCTACAAGCGCGAAGGAGCCCTCAAGGTCAGCGACCATCACGTCCGCTCGCCCATCCTTAACGTCGAGCGCGCCTGCCTCGTCTGCCACCCCTACTCCGGCGAAGAGATGAAGGCCCGCGTCGAAAACATCCAGGACCGTAATGCGCGCCTCCTCGCCGCCGCCGAAACCGCTCTGGTCGACCTGTTCGACGAAGTGAAGGCCGCCAAAGCCGCCGGCGCTGACGATGCCAAACTCGAACCCGTCTTCAAACTGCAAAAGCGCGCCCAGTTCCGTACCGACTTTATCGCCGCCGAAAACTCCATGGGCTTCCACGCCCCGCAGGAAGCCGCCCGTATCCTCGGCGAAGCCATCGACCTTGCTCGCCAGGGTCAGTTAACCGCGGCCAAACTCAAGGGCGGCGCGCCCGTCAGCCAGACCCGCGAAGGTACACCCACCAAAGCGGAAACCCAGATGGTCAAGGAGCGCGGCCTCAAAGACCAGAAGTAGCCGCGGGGGACCAACTACCCGGAATGCAAACACGCGCTACAATCCACTCCTGTGAGACACCTCTGGTTCGCCTTATTGCTCGCAGGTCTAAGCTTTCCCGCGGCCGGGCAGCACCGCAAGCCCCGCATCGCTGTCGGCGGTCTGAGTGCCGAATCCAATTCCCTCTATCCGCGAGCACTGCCCATGCGGGAAGCGCCGCCCGTTTCCAATCGCGGCGAGTGGATCGCTGAGGCCCTCAAGGCCAACACCGTCCTCAGCGGTGTGGCCGAAGCGGCCCCCAAAGTCGGCATTGAGATCTATCCGGTCCTTCGTGCCTCCGCCGGATCGCTTGGCTATGTCGAGAAGTCTTCCTTCAACCAGGCGCTCGACAAACTCGTCCAGCAGGTCAAGACCGCCAATCCCCCCTTCGATGGCCTCATCCTCATCGATCACGGCGCCATGGCTGTCGACGGCTACCCCCAGGGCGATGCCGAAGTCGCCCGCCGTGTCCGCGTAGCCATGGGACCCAACTTCCCCATCATCATGACCAACGACTTCCACGCCAACGTTTGCGAGGAACTCGTCCGCGACACCACCGTTCTCATCACCTATAAGGAGAACCCCCACCTCGATACCAAACAGCGCGGCATCCAGGCCGCCACCATCATGGCCGGCATCCTCAGCGGCAAAATGAAACCCGTCCAGGCGATTGCCAAGCCCCCCATGATCGTCAACCTCGTCTATCAGGACGTCTTTCACGAGCCGTTCAAACACATCACCGACGAAAGCCGCCGCCTCGAGCGCGACAATCCCAAAATCCTCGTCGCCAGCGTACCCGGCGGTTACCAGTGGGGCGACGTCCCCGCCGTCGGACCGAGTGCCATCGTTGTCACCAACAACGATCCGGAACTCGCGCGGCGCGAAGCCAAACGCCTCAGCGACATGCTCTGGGCCATTCGCGACAAGCTCGTCTTCAAATCCCCCGATCCCGCCAAGGCCGTCCGCGACGCCATCGCTGCGACGAAGTTTCCCGTCGTCCTCATGGATACCGGCGACAACATCGGCGGCGGTTCCGCTGGCGACGGCACCTTCATCCTCGCCGAACTCGTCAAACAGAAAGCCGAAGGATGGGTGGTCGTCATCTCCGATGCCGCTGCCAATAAAGCCGCCTTCGCCGCCGGCATCGACGGCGCGTTCGACCAGTTGGTCGGCGGTAAAACCGACAAGATCCACGGCGAACCCGTGCGCATCAAAGGCCGCGTCAAATCGCTCACCGACGGTAACTACGTCGAAACCGAAGTCCGCCACGGCGGCGGCCGCTACGCCAGTATGGGGCCTGTCTCCGTAATCGAGGTCGAAGGCTCCACCAAAGATCTTCCCAACCTGCTCCTCCTCTCCAATCGCCCCACCACACCCAACAGCCTCCACCAGTTGATCAGCAACGGCGTCTACCCCCAACGGCAGAAAATCCTCGTCGCCAAAGGCACCACCGCCCCCCGCGCTGCCTACGAACCGATTGCCGCCCAAATCGTCGAAGTAAACTCCGGCGGAGCCACCGACGTCAATCCCAAGCGCTTCACCTACAAATTCGCCCGCCCCGGCCTTTTCGGACTCGATAAGTAATCGCACGGGCGGTCCCCCGGCCGCCCCATCCCGACCCTACCCGGCCTGCAGCACCAGCCGCCCCGATACTCTATTCCGCTTCAACTCCTCCAGCGCCGCCCCGGCCTCCGCCAGCGGCCGCACCTCGTGCCGGCATCGCACCTGCCCTTCCGCCGCCAGCTCCAGTAACTCCCGCAAATCCTGCCGCGTCCCCACCGCCGACCCCATAATCCGGTACTCGCCCGAAACCATCCGCACCGCCGATACCGGAAACGGCTCCGCCGGCATCCCCACCACCATCAGCGTTCCCCCCTTCTTTAATCCTTTCAGCGCCGTCTCGTACGCCTTCACGTTCGCCGCTGTCACAATCGCCACATGCGCCCGCTCCGGCTTCTCCCGGCCCGTCCAATCCGCCCCACACTCCTTCGCCAGTTCCAACTTCGCTTCTTCAATATCGACCGCCGAAACAACCGCCCCCTTCGCTTTCCCGATCTGGATCGCCAGGTGCCCCAACCCCCCGATCCCGTACACCGTCAGCCGCTGCCCCGCCGCCAGGCCCGACTGTTTCAATGCCCTGTACGCCGTCAAACCCGCACATAGCAGCGGTGCCGTCGCCGCTGATTCCAGGTTCGCCGGAATCTTCGCACAATACTCGGCCTTCGCCTTCAGAAACTCCGCATACCCGCCGTCCACCGTCACCCCTGTGATCGTTTGCTTCGAACACAGCACCTCCCGCCCTTCCCGGCAGTACTCGCACTTCCCGCAGGTCCAATGGAGCCACGGGACACCCACTCGGTCGCCCGCGCGCAGCGACGTGACATTTTCACCTACGCTGTCGACAACCCCCACCACCTCGTGCCCCAGCACCAGCGGCAGCTTCGTCATATCTTTCAGCAGGTCCCAGTCGCCTTCCGCCAGGTGCAAATCCGAGTGGCACACCCCGCACGCGTGTACCTTTACCAGCACCTCGTCCGCCAGCGGCTGCGGAACAGCCAGTTCTTCCAGAGTGAGCGGTTGCCCAAATCCGCGCAGCAGTACAGCTTTCATAATGGTTCAGAGCATTATAGCCGCCGCCCGCGCCGCCCGATCTGTCTATTTTCGAAACCATCGTCCGTCAAGACGCGTTAAATCTATTGGGCAGTATCTAGCTCGCCCCATTTACGGGCCTATAATAAGGTCAGGATTTTGTCCCCCGAGGGAGCTGGCTGAATGAAGCGCACCTTCACTGCATTGTCGATTTGTCTGGCACTGGCGCTTGCGCCGGCCGGACTGGCTAAAGACAAAAAGAAAGACCCCGACAGCATCGGCGAACGCGATGTCGGTAAGGGCCTCAACTGGTATTCGCTCGAAAAAGAGATCGCCATGGGCAAAAGCTATGCCCAGGAAATCGAGCGCCAGGCCAAAATCGTCGACGACCCGGTCATTGCCGAATACGTCAATCGCGTCGGCCAAAACCTGGTCCGCAATTCCGACGTTAAAGTTCCCGTTACCATCAAAGTCATCGACAGCGAGGAAGTGAACGCGTTCGCGCTCCCGGGCGGGTTCTTCTTCGTCAACACCGGTCTCCTGCTCCGCGCTGAAACCGAAGCGGAAATGGCCGGCGTCATGGCCCACGAAATCGCCCATATCGCCGCCCGCCACGGTACTCGCCAGGCTACCCGCGGCCAAGTGGTGAACCTGGCCACCATCCCCCTCATCTTCATGGGCGGTTGGACCGGCTACGGCATCCGCCAGGCCGCCAGCGTCTTGGTGCCTATCGGATTCCTCACCTTCTCGCGCGGCTTCGAGTCCGAAGCCGATATGCTCGGTCTCCAGTACCTCTATAAGGCTGGCTACGACCCCTCCGCCTTCGTCGACTTCTTCGAAAAGCTCCAGTCCGACGAAAAACGCAAACCGGGCACCATGGCCAAAGTCTTCAGCTCCCACCCGCTTACCGACGACCGTATCAAGGATTCCCAGAAGAACATCCAGGAAATCCTCAAATCCAAGCCTGAGTACGTCGTCACCACCTCCGAATTCAACGACGTCAAAACCCGGTTGGCTTCCGTATTGAACCGCCGCAAAGTGGACGATAAGGATGCTAACAAGCCGCGACTGCGTAAAGCAGGTTCGGGCCGGATCGATTCGGACGGCAACGAAAAGCCGAAAGCTGAGGACGAGGACGAACGTCCTACCCTCAAACGCAGAAATTAGCCTCGCTTTCCGAGCGGGTTCTTCTATCGCCCCGGTGCTCCCTCAGGTGAGCATCGGGGCTTTTGGTTTTAGCCCCCGCCCGCGATTCTGCGCCGCCTTCCGACTCCGGCAAACAATTGCAAACGCGCATGATCGCCTCCACCATCGCTTCCAACCCCTGCCGCCCGAAACGGAGCGGGAGCCTCAGCGACCCGGCCCGGAAGTTCGTTTCGCAAACTGTTGAAAACAGGACCGGAGATCGGCGGGGATGGATTCGGCGGTGAGGCCGTGACAAACTCCCGCGGCTCAAGAACCGATGTCCATTTCTACGTCACGCACCGCGATCACCTGCAAGTCACACACTATTCAATCCGCCCCGCGGCGGCAGCCGGGCTGGCCTTTGGTTCTCGCAAAGCCCCGGTCAAAAGCCCCGGTGCATACGCCCCTCCCGTCCGCTAAAATATCCCTCAGAGCCTTCCTATGAAACACTTGTTAACTCTGTCTGCGGCTACGTGTGTCTGCTTACTCTCCGCCGCCGATATCTCCGCCGATAAACTCAAACGCTTCGCCCCGCTTCCCGCCGTTTTCGAATCGAAAACCAACCCCCTCACCGAAGCCAAGATCCAGCTCGGCCGCATGCTCTATTACGAGCCGCGCCTCTCCAAAAGTCAGCGGATTTCCTGCAATAGCTGCCACGGCCTCAAAACCTACGGCGTCGACAACCAGCCCACCTCCCCGGGCCACAACAACGTTCGCGGCGACCGCAACTCACCCACCGTCTATAACGCCGGCGGCCACCTGGCCCAGTTCTGGGACGGCCGTGCAGCCGACCTCGAAGAACAGGCTAAAGGACCCGTCATGAACCCCGTTGAGATGGCCATGCCCTCCGCCGATTACGTCCTCAAGGTCCTCAACTCCATCCCCGATTACGTCACCCTCTTCAAAAGGGCGTTCCCCGGCCAACCCAACCCCGTCACTTACGACAACATGGGCCGCGCCATCGGCGCCTTCGAGCGCCGCCTCACCACTCCTTCCCGTTGGGACAAGTTCCTCACCGGTGACAAAACCGCCCTCACCGGCGCCGAAAAGGATGGCTTCAACAAATTCGTCGAAGTCGGTTGCGCCAACTGCCACAACGGCGCCTACGTCGGCGGCTCCATCTACGCCAAACTCGGCATGGCCAAGCCCTATCCCGAACAAAAGGATCAGGGCCGCTTCAAACTCACCAAAAAGGAAGCCGACAAGATGGTCTTCAAAGTCCCCTCTCTCCGCAACATCGAGAAGACCGGACCCTACTTCCACGACGGCCGTGTGCCCACCCTCTCCCAAGCCGTCCAGTTGATGGCCGAATACGAATTGGGCAAGAAGCTGTCTGCCGCTGACGAAAAGGCCATCCTCGCCTTCCTCCACGTCCTTACCGGACCACTGCCCGACAACTACATTCAGGAGCCAAAGCTCCCCGCCGGCACCGCCACAACCCCCAAGCCCGACCCCACCGACTAGCCGCGCCGCTCTGTCAACCCGTAATCGGAACACAGAGCAACGTAAACGCCGCCACGATCGAAGCCAGCGAGAGCAGGTGTTTCATACCAGGAACTCCGCAATTAAATATACCACCCCCGGGACAAAATCGAAGTGGCGCAAGCTTCAGCGCGTGCGTGACATAGAAATGAGAAACGAATCCCAACTTCTTGTATTCCGCTGGTACCAATGGTACACTTGACCCTCGGTAGTGGACGTGTGTCCACCCACCAAACAAATTCAAAAGGACCGCCATCGCGCGGTCCTTTTTTTTCGCACTACTTCCGGTCGGAAGCCGTTGCGCCCCCGACCCGTCGGCGTTAATCCGCGTTAATCGGCGGCCGATTCATAATTCCTCTAGAAGGCGCGCTACTCAGATGTCTGCAAACCTCAGCACAGGCCCCCGCACCGAACAAGGCAAAGCCAAATCCTCCCAAAACGCCATAAAACACGGCCTCACCGCCGAATCCATCCCCGCCGATCTCCGCCCTGTTTTCAACACTTTGCGAAACGAACTCCCCCACCTCGCACCTCCCCCGAAACGGAACCGCAACCGTCAGGGCCTGAGAAAAATCCCCTGCAAGCGATTCCGAAGGTGCATTCGAGGCTCTGTAAGTCATCACAAACAAGCACCCCAATGCCGTAACCGAACCCCGGTGCGTGAGCCCGTGGTCCTTTTCTTCTCGGCCCCTGAGGGAGCCCCAGCCTGGAGTGTTCATCCGTGGCCAATCAACCCTTTCTTCAATAACCGCCGGCACCCACCCACACAGAAAAAGTTGATTGAACTAAACCGCTGCGCGGTAGGCGCATGCCCCGGCGGATGACGTTTGGGTGCAAACTCAGGTTGATCGCTTTCGATCAATCAACATCCGAGAGGAGCACCCCATGACGCCATTACGACGCCGCATGCTCGAAGACATGCAGTTGCGCAACTTTTCCGCCGGGACACAACGTAGTTATATCCATTACG
>JADLDI010000046.1 GCA_020846745.1 Bryobacterales bacterium
CTCAAACAGCTCCAATTTGGCTCTCCTTTCCATCTCCGGCAGGATGGCAAACCGCCATCCCCCCGGGCTGTCCAGGTGGGGCCAATTCAGACCATCAAATGGGGCCAATTGAGAGCATCGAACTCACTGGCTCGGATTGGAAGGCTTGTGGTGCCCGAGAGACGCGCCGGCGATTTGGATTGGTTGGATACAACCTTCTCAGAACGAGTCGCGGGGGTGATGGATCGCCTGGTGAGTGCGGTCATCTTCTTTCAGGGTGGGGTAAAGTGCATAGGGCGGGCGCGCGACAGATTGTGGGCTGGTTTGCCCCCGGCCAGTAAGTCGAAACAGGAGTTCAAAGATTGCGAGATCTTTGAGGAGTTCCTGGAACTGGCTCGCGCACTTAGGGCCGACAAGTTCGGGCAACCGATTGTGTTTGTCACTTCTAACAGCAAGGATTATGGAAGTCCACCTGGGCATCCACAGATCGAGACGGATCTAGCAGAATGTGCAGCTACGTATGCTGGGAATTTGGCATGGGCTCGAGCGGTGGTGACTGGCAGCTGCTAAGCAGTACGAGGGACACGTGAGCGCACACAGAACACACAGGCCGGTGACAGATGCGTAACGTGCTAAGCGGAGGAACGCCGGGCTTTCCAAAGGAAGTAAGCCGGATTGGATCGGAGTGCCGCATCATAATCGTTTCTTAGTTTGAAGCCGAGCCCCAGTGCGGCAACCAATCCCGGCAAATACTGTTGACTTACAAGGACGGTGGCACCCAAGGTTGCGTATTGAATGACGGCATTGTTTTGGAATTGTTTAAGCTTTTGCGTTAGCAGGCCGTGCTGAACGCTGCTCAGGTCGTGCATGATTTTCTCCGCTTTGTGCCGCAGTCGTTGGAGGTCTTGTTCATGCCTGAGATCCCACATTTGCTTCTCCAATTCCCGACGGAAAATTTGGAAGTTCTCTCCATCGTCGATGCGCAGTTTCATGAGAGATTCCGTATCTATCTCGTCGATAAAAGGGAGATCTACGTTAATTATTGCTTTTGCCGTGTGTTGAGGTGTGTCCATAGTGGCCGGAGAAAACCGGTCGAGGAAGTTCCTCCGAAAATCCGAAAAACAAACATACGAGGCGCCGAGTCGCGCCGAGAGAGCCAATTCGGTTGATAGTTGCCGTAGAAAGCTAATGGCAGTTCGGTTTATTGACTGCTCCACCCATGCTTTGTAGAGGTCGGGCGTCGGTGGACTGTCGGGCAGAGTAAGAATGCTAGTGATCGTCCGGGTAGCATCACTTACTTCCTTGACCTCTTGTTCAAAAAGCTGGTGAAGCATCTCGTGGCCATCGTCGCCAAATCCCACCATGATGCTCGAAGAGAGGCTTGCGGTTGGATCGCTCACCCATCCTGCCCCATCTCGCCGAAACGGTTCGACAGTGGCTTGCTCGTGGAAAAACGATAGGACATCGGTCCGGAACACGTCCTTGAAACGGTTCTCAGAATAATAAATCGGAAGTTGTTCAGGTGCCTCAAACAGGAGCGATACGGGCAGGTACTTCACATAATCCGAGGCGACCATCGGAGCCAAGGCTTTCAGAGTTAATACAGCTCGCGCTACTTCTTGGCGATCAACTTCTTTCCGCATTCCGCCAAAGTGAGACCGCAGTTCTTGCTCTGTGCTGTGGCCCACTCGGGTGAGCATAAAAAGCGGATCTGTAAGAACATAGCGTTCAACATACAGGGCACTCTGTTTGAGCACCTGGAGAGGAACAGGATGCATCCCAGGGAAAAGCGTGAAGCATTTATCACCCCTTACGGCCTCCGCAACTAATTCGTCTTGGTTAGAGATGCAAAATTGGCGGTACTCCTGCAGCGCCCTTAACAAATCAGCCTCTGCGATGCCTGAGTAGCTGTCGTGCAGGTTTCTTTCCTGAAAGAGCAGGCTTTCGGTTAAGAAGTCAAATAGGATGGAGCCCAAGTGTCCATTCTATTCAGAATCGATCAACCGAGCGCTGATTGAGGCAAACAGCCTGTTTGCGAAAACACTCCCAACGTATTAGCCAATATTAGTCGGCGTAGAAGCGGCTCCGCAACTCCGACTCCGGGATGAATCGGGAGGCTTGGCGCAGGATCGCCTGCAAAGTACCTCGATCAATTTCGCGGTGATTGGGAACGGTTAGCGTTTGGACCTGCTTACCACTGAGACGTCGAACTTTAATGTGGCTCCCACGCTGAGAGAATTCCGCGAAGCCGAATCCGCGAAGAATCGCGAGGACCTCCGCTCCGGATAGGATGCGCAACCTTGCCATCAGGCAACCGCATCGAGTTCAAGTGTGGCCAGGATGGTTGGATTGGCAGCCAACCCAAGCTCCGCCAAGTCCTCACCCTCCAGATGCAAGCCGATCGCTTCGCGGATATTCTCGGTGAGTTCGTCGAGGGTGGGGGCCTGCGTGACGACTGGCAGGTCAAGGCACTCGGCGACGAACTGATGCTCGCCACGGCTGATCCGCACCTGGATTGTTCGCTTCATTGTCGGCGTCCACCTTCAGTATGCATCACCGTGTGAGCAGCAATTCCACTCCGCCCAACACCGCTCGCCCCGGCATCGCTACTCCCAGGATTTCCTGGTAGCGGGTATTGCTTAGGTTGGTTAGTTGCACAAACGGTCGGACGGGGCCTTTCGCGCGGGCCAGGTAGACGTCGAATACCGCGTAGGGGTCGCGCTGGTAGCGTTCCAGGGCTCCCAGGCGGGCGCGGGCGATCAGGCCGGCAGGGAGGGTGGATTGCCAGGACGCGATGCCTTGGTGGCGGGGGTAGTTGAACACGTATTTCGATAACAGGCCGCCTAACTCGGCTTGTGCGCCGTGCAGGCCGGTGTAGCCAAGCTCGAAGATGTGGGTGTTGTGAATGCGCCAGCCGGTACTGGCTTCAAAGCCGGTGTAGCGGATCTTGTTGAAGTTGGTGGCGCGCCAGAGGTCGGCGGTCGTGCGGCGGACGAAGTCGATGCCGTCGGTTTCGCGGCGGTGGAAGACGGTGAAACTGGCGCGGACGCGGCTGGAGGCGTGGAGGTCGGCGCCGGCTTCGTAGGACATGGCGCGTTCGGGGCGAAGGTCGGGGGAGCCGCGATTGCCGGGGTCCTGATAGTAGAGGTCTGTGAAGGTGGGAAGGCGGAAGGCGCGGGAGACGGACCCACGGAATTTGAGGCGGGAGTTGATCCAAGCGCCGGCGGCGACGGTGGGGAGGACCTGATGATCGGCGGAGCGTAGGATCTCGTCGCGAAGGCCGAGAGAGAAAGAAAAGCGGCGAAGCGCGCGGACATCGAGGGCAGCGTAGCCGGCGGCGCGGGCACGGTCGTGATAGCCGAGGTTTGTCGATGAGATTGCGTCGCGGAGACCTTCAGCGCCCCAGTGGAGAGTCGCGTTTTGAGAGAGCGGCTCGCGGCGGCGGAAGTTGAACTGCCAGGACTCGGAGAGGTGGCGGTTGGTGAACACCTGGGGGCGGTCGCGATAGAGAACGAATAGGTCCGTGTGGCGGCGGTAGGCGAACCCGAGACTGGTGCGTTCGCCGAGGGTTTGGTGGAGAGAGGCGAACCAGGTCTTCGTGCGCTCCCAGGAGTTGTAATTGCCGTAGAACTGTTCAGCGCCGAAGGGACGGTCGGCCCCGGCCAGGATAATGTCGGTGACGCCGAGTTTAGTAGTGAAGTTGGTTTGGGAGGAGAGGGCGGAATTGCGGTAATCGCGGTTGGGGATGAAGCCGGTGGAGAAATCGCGCCAGGCGGATAGCTGCTGCGCGAAGCCGGTGCGGGCATAGGCCGCGGACACGCGCTGCTGATTAGTTCCGAAGTTACCAAAGGCGGAGCGGAGGCGGATTTCGCTCGATTCGGGGGGGCGGGTGACGAAGTGGACGACGCCGCCTACGGCGTCCGCACCGTAAAGCGTGGAGCCGGAACCCTTGAGAATTTCGATGCGCTCGACGGCCTCGACGGGGACGGGGAGGTCCGCATTGTGGTGACCGCTTTGGGCATCGTTGAGGCGCATGCCGTTAAGCAGCACAAGCGTCTGGCCGAAGGTGGAACCGCGGATCGAGATGTCGGTTTGGATGTTGTTGACGCCGCGTTGGCGGAGGTCGACCGAGGCGTCGCGGTTGAGGAAGTCGACGGGGGAGTTGCCGACCAGCGCGTTGTCGCCACGGACCTGGCGGCGTTCGATGGGACGGTCGGACTCGTCGAGGTCGACGGGTTCGTAGGTGCCGGTAACGACGATCGATTCCTTTTGAACGGGCGCGGGTGTTTGGGCAAGCGTGAGTCCGGCGGCGGCCGCTAGCAGAATCGCCGTGCGGACGAGCGTGAAGCGCCCGTCGCGATGGAGGAAATAGCGGCGGCCGCGCCAAACAATAGTGTTACCGAAGAAGCCGGCTACCCAGAAGCCGAAACTAAGCATGTCTTCGAAAGGTATCAGGTACCAGAGGCGGCGCGATAGGGGATCGTCCAAAGTCTTATAGGCAACTTCGACGGCGGCGGCAGCGCGAGCCGCCAGGGCGGCCAGGCAGAGGGGCCACCAGGCGGGTGCGGCGATCCAGAGCGCGAGGATGAGCGGAAGAGGATTCGTGAAAAGCTGACCCACGTAACCGGCGGGTCGGGAGCGGCGGGTGGAACGGCACCACCGCAGACGGTGGGCAAAGTTCGGTCTCAACGGGGTGGAACCAATGTGATGCTCAATCGCGTAGGACGAGAGCGCAACACCGCAGCCGGCTTCGGCGGCGAACTGTCCGAGCACGAAGTCTTCGGCGAGATAGTCTTTCACTCGGTCCCACCCGCCAATCTTGTGGAGAGCGGAGCGCCGGGCGACGATTGTGGGTCCGACGGCGAACTTCATTCCGTCGAGCATGCGCGCGACCAGGACGCCGGAGAGGAACTCCGTGTTCATGCCGATGGCTTCGAGTTTCGACCAGAGCGAAGGGCCCGGGACGGCGCGATAGGGGCAGGTGGTGAGGTCGAGGGCGGGGTCCTGGAATTCGGCGGCGAGGGTACGGAGGAAGTCGGGTGTGACGCGGATATCGGAGTCGCTCATCGCGAGCAGCTCGTACTGCGCGGCGTCGGTCATCTTCGCGAGCGACCAGACTTTAGCGTTCGCGTAGGGTGGCTCGCCGGTGATCAGCAGGCGGGAGGGGACGCTGGGGTATTCCGACTGAAGGCCGCGGACGACTGGGACCGCAGGGTCCGCTTCGGTGCGGAGGGCGAAGACGATTTCGAAGGGAGCGGGGTAGTCCTGCTCAAAGAAGGTACGGAGGTTTGATTCGAGGTCGAGGTCGAGTCCGGCGAGGGGTTTGAGAATGGAGATGGGTTGCGGGCTCGCGAGGGCAGGGGGGCGGACGGAGCGGTAGCGCCGCGCGGCGATGATAACGAGACAGCAGTAGACGAAGCTGCCGGTCACTAGGGCTGCAAAACACCACCCAATCATTCAGAATTTGTATTAGGTTAGCGGCGGGCTATGGCTTCTTCGACGTGTTTCAGGCGGGCATCCAGCACTTCTTCGACCCTGCGAAGTTCCGCACGCCATAGCTCGCGCATGTCGTCGAAACGCTTGTCGATAGAAGAGAAACGCCTGTCGACAGCATCAAAGCGTTTATCGACTGCGTCAAATCGGGAGTTGATGTAGGCGAGAAGCAGGCCAATAAGTGCAGCGTTGGTCAGGATAGGAATCCCAATGGCCAGATATGGCTGTTCGTTGGTCAAGACGTCCTCTGCTATTAGTGTACCGTCATACCCATCGTACGTTGCGAAGGCCGATTCACCATCATCGGCGCGCACCGGCATCACCGATGAGAGTTTGCCGCCTGTGCCTATTCGTGCGGCTGCTTCGATTCCACTATTTCGCGCAGCGCCGCCACGAACTCATCCAGCGGTTTGCCGCCCATATCCCCGCGCCGGCGATTGCGGACGGACACGGTGCCTTGTTCGGCTTCGCGGTCGCCGACCACCAGCATGTACGGGACCTTCTGGTTCTGCGCGATACGGATCTTGTTGTTGACCTTTTCCTTTGACTCGTCGACTTCCACGCGGAAGCCGGCGGCGGCCAAAGTCTGTTCCACCTTGCGGGCGTATTCCAGGTGACGGTCGGCGATGGGCAGCACCACTGCCTGCACGGGCGCCAGCCACACGGGAAACGCGCCGGCGTAGTGCTCGACCAGGATGCCGAAAAAGCGTTCCACCGAACCGTACAGGGCGCGGTGGCACATCAGCGGCTGGTGAGCCTTACCGTCTTCGGCGATGTATTCGAGGCCGAAGCGGCGCGGCAAGGTGAAGTCGAACTGGACGGTGGAAAGCTGCCACTTACGGCCGATCGCATCGACTAGTTTGACGTCGATCTTGGGGCCGTAGAAAGCGGCCTCGTCGGGCATGATTTTGGCTTCCAGCTTGAGGCGGTCACAGGCATTGCGGAGTGCCTTTTCGCCGATGGCCCACTGGTCGGGCGTGCCGTCGTACTTGCCGGAAACGCCGTTGTCCCAAGTGGAGACTTCGCACTCGTACTTGTCGAAACCGAAAGTCTGAAGAACGTCGACGGCGAACTGCAGACAGTTCACCACTTCGTCTTCAATCTGCTCAGGCGTACAGAAGATGTGCGCGTCATCCTGCGTAAAGCCGCGGACGCGAAGCAGGCCGTGTAACACGCCCGAACGCTCGTAGCGGTAGACGGTCCCCAACTCACCCAGGCGGACCGGCAGTTCGCGGTAGGAACGCATCCGGTCCTTATAGATGAGGATGTGGAACGGGCAGTTCATCGGCTTGAGCTGGTATTCGGCGTCGTCCAATTCCATGCGGTCGAACATGTTCTCGGCATAGAAACCGGCGTGGCCCGACGTTTCCCAAAGCTGCCAGCGCGCGACATGCGGCGTATACACAAGCGAATAGCCGCGCTTGAGGTACTGGTCGCGCATCCAGTCTTCGAGCTGTTTGCGGATCAGGCCCCCTTTGGGATGCCAAAAGATGAGACCGGGACCGGCGAGTTCCTGAATCGAGATGAGGTCGAGTTCTTTGCCCAGCTTGCGGTGGTCGCGCTTCTTGGCTTCTTCGATCTGGTGGAGATACTCGTCCAGTTCCTTCTTGGTAAAGAACGAAGTGCCGTAGATGCGCTGCAACCGTGCGTTCTTCTCGTCGCCCTTCCAATAGGCGCCCGAAACTTGCAATAGCTTGAACGCCTTGATGCGCTTGGTGGACGGGACATGGGGACCGCGGCAGAAGTCGATAAAATGCGGACCCAGCGTATATTCGCTGAACCACTCATCGGCCTTTTCGTCGATGAGCTGGCACTTCATCCAAGCGCCCTCGGTACCGTATTTCTTGAGGCCCTCGCCCTTGTTGGTCATCACGCGCGAGTAGGGATAGTCGCGGGCCTGGATTTCCCACATCTTGGCCTCGATCTTCTCGAGGTCCTCCGGGGTGAACGGCGTGTCGCGCTGGAAGTCGTAATAAAACCCCGCTTCGGTGGGGGGACCAATGCCCAGCTTCGTCTCCGGGAACAGTTCGAGGACAGCGGCGGCCAGCAGGTGGGCTGTTGAGTGCCGGTACACTTCGAGCGCCTGCGGATTCTTGGTGGTGAGAATTTCTACTGTTGAATCGGCCGTGATGGGCCGGTTCAGGTCCACCAGATCTCCGTTCACACGGGCGACGATCGCATCGTCGGCGAGTCGCGTACTGATTTCTCGGGCAATATCAATGGGTGCCGCGCCGGGCGAAACATGCTTTTGAGAGCCGTCCGGCAGGGTTATGGTGATTTGGCTCATCTTTTGACGAAGTGCTGTGAATCCAGCGTAACATGCGAGGCATCTTTGGAAGTGGCTTCCACAGGCCGGCTATAGCGGACCATGGAGCCCTGCAAGGTAACATGGTGCAGGGAGGCGACTTCCCCGCACTATCAATGACACAACCGGCAACTCAGGTGGACCCGAATGGAGAGAGCGGACTCGTCCGGAAAGCGAAAGCCGGCGACGTCGCTGCATTTTCCGAACTGGTTCGCCGGTACGAACGGAAGATCTTCCGGCTGGCGCGCAACATCACCCAGAACCAGGAAGACGCCGAAGACGTCCTGCAGGAGGTCTTTTTAAAGGCCTACACGCACCTCGATTCGTTTGAAGGGAATTCGAAGTTCTATACCTGGCTGGTGCGGATTGCTGTGAATGAGTCGCTGATGAAGCTGCGAAAGCGGCGCAGCGATAAGCAGGTCTCGCTCGACGAACCTGTGGATACGGGTGAAGAAGAGGTGACGCGCGAAATCGCGGTTTGGGAGGCGACTCCGGAACAGCGGTACTCGCAAGAGGAGTTGAGGCGGATTCTGGACGAGGCGGTGGCCGGTTTGGCGCCGATCTACCGGACAGTGTTCCAGCTTCGCGACATGGAAGAGATGTCGACAGAAGATACTGCGGAAGTGTTAGGGCTTTCGGTTCCCGCCGTGAAAAGCCGCCTGCTGCGCGCTCGCCTGCAGTTGCGCGATAAATTGACCCGTCAGTTTAAGCGAAAGGGAGACGACGTTTTTGCTTACCTGTAAGGACTTTCTCGGCTGGCTCAACGAGTACCTTGACCAGACCGCCGATCCGGAAACGCGCAAGCAACTGGAGGCGCACGTCACCGCCTGCCCCAACTGCTGGGTCATCTACGACACCACGCAGAAGACGGTGCAGATCTACAAGGGGATGGAACCGCAGGAGTTGCCGCCAAGCGTTCACGAGCGGCTGGTTGAGGCGCTGCAGAAGAAGCTGGCGTCGAAGTAGGCGTCAAAACCGAAATCCGCCGCGCTTCGCGCACGGCGGATTTGCTCTCAAAGTCTACAGCTTAGTCTAGTTTTCTCCGTCGATGGCGATCGACAGAGCTTCCGTCTGCGCGGTTGAGGCCGACCACGGTGAACTGGCGCCCCAGACAACATTAAAGCCCGACGTTCCCGAACTACCCCAAACCACGTTAGTTCCCCACACGACATTCGTGCCGTGTACGTTCGCCGTACCCCATACGACGTTCGTTCCCCAAACAACATTGCTCCCCCACACGACATTAGCCGCGCCCACCGAGTTCAGCAGCAGTTTAACTTTGCCGTTTGTCTGATCGACGTAGGCCTTTGGCGAAGCGGCGCTTCCCGACGGTTTCTCCAGATCGTTATAAGCGGCCCACAGGTCTACCATGCCCGCGCCAACCGTGAAGATGTCGTGGTTGGCGGTGTAGGTTTTCCCCGTCGTGGAATCGTAAGCGGAGGCCGTCGGCGGAAAACCGCGCCAGGCCGTGCGCATGATTCTCCCCTTCACCTGATCGGGAGTGAGAGTAGGATCTTTGTCGATCAGCGCGATTGCAACCGAACTGACCAGGGGCGCGGCCATACTGGTTCCGGATAACTGGAAGAAGTAACTCGACTTCGCGTTAGTTCCATTGGTGAGGTAAAAGCTGGTAACAGGCTTGTTACCCGGATATTTGCTCACTAATGACGCGCCGGACGCCTGGTAAGAGTAAATGCGGTTGCCGGGCGCGACGACGTCGGGTTTCACGATCTGATCGATGGCCGTCGGGCCTTTTGAGCTGTAGGTTGCTATTACGTCATTGTTGCGATCGGAGTCTTCTTTTTGGTTCACCGCTCCGACAGTGATCACGTACGGATCGTTGCCCGGCGACATGATTGTTCCGTACCCATTCGTGTTAGCGCTCTCGTTGCGGCCTTCATTGCCGGCCGCGACGACGACGACAATTCCGGCCTGCCAGGCACGCTCCACGGCTTTGCATAACGGGTCGGTCTTATACGACTCAACCACTGGGCGGCCCAGCGACAGATTCAATACGCGGATGTTGTAGGTGTTCTTTAGCTGAATGGCTCGATCGATCGCCGCAATCACCGCCGAGTCGGTGCCCCGGCCATTCGCGTCCAGGGCTTTCAAGCTGACGATCTTCACCATCGGCGTAGCGGACCAGAATAGCCGCGTTGCCTTAGCGCCCGCCCGGTCACTCAGGTTGTCCAGGCCGGCGCCGATGCCGGCAACATGCGTACCGTGCCCATACTTGTCTTTCGGATCGGAATCGACGAAACTCTGCTGGTAAACGATGCGCGAGGCAACATCGCGGAAACCCGTGAAATTCGGATGCGTTGGGTCCACACCGCTATCGATGAACGCGATTGACATGCTGCACATCGCACAACTTGGCATGTTGACACGGTATTGCGCGTAGGGCAGAGCGTTAATCGAGTATTCCGCGGTCTGCAGGGTGCCGGACACCTGCCGGTCCGGGCTTATGAACTCGACATCCGGATCGTCGTCCAGATCTTTCAAGGCAGACGCATTGACCTCGTAGACCGAGGCATTCATCTGTCCAAGCTTCCGCAAAAGCTTGCCCCCGCGATCCATCACTCGCTGATGCTTCTGATCACCGGGTTTGGATGCATACTGAACGACGACGGTGACCTTTTGGTCACCATCCGGGCGGCGCAAGTCCCGGGCCGATTTGGCCCAGCAACTTCCGGAAACGGTAGTTGCCAGCAGCGCGATTAAAACTCTTGTGCGAAGAGGCGACATGCCTCTCGAATGTGCAGCTCGAGCGCCATCACTTCATAATGTATTTTTAACGGTTTACGAGGAATGTAAGGTTCGGCGCCGGACATTTTGTCCGGCGATCCGGACAAGTTGTCCGGTTGGCGGCTCCCCGCCCTTGCCGCGCCGGCCATCACCACAAACAAAAAAGGGGGCGGACCCGAAGGCCCGCCCCAAGCTGTCCGCTTCTCCGGTTACAGAGCTTTTTCCACCTGCAGGTTGTTCTTCACCTGGAACACGCCGCTTACGCCATTGGCGCGCTGAAAGGCGAGGTTCTTGTCCATGCTGTTGGCCACCACGCCTTCAAGCGATACGTCGCCGTTCTTCACGATGATCCGGATCGGCGGCTGGGCGCCCAGTCCATAGCGCTGCAGGGCGGGGTATCCGTACACCGCGCGTGCCACGGCGATTCGAATGTCGTCATCGAACCGCGACAGCGGTAGTACTTCAATGTTGTTGACAACCTGGTGTACACCTTCCAACTGCTTCACCACGTTCCCCGCCTGCGACTTGATCGTCGGCCGAATCGTCTGTCCGGTGAGGGTTACGACGCCGTTGTCCTCCACCCGGAACGCGAGGTTGTCGAAAACGCTGAGGAAGGGCAGCATCACCAACTCGTGACGTACCTTTTTCACCAGGGCGGTCTGTTGTTCAGCCTGCTCCTGGGCCACACTTTTGGTTTCAGCGAAGGTAGCAATCGGAAGGGCCAGCAACGCCGCTCCGAGCACCGCTTTCCGAACGATTCCATTCACTTTGCGAGTCATTTTTTTCGTCTCCGTATAGTGAAACGCCGCCGGAAAACGATCGGTTTCGAGCCGTACGAGCTTTTACCAGACCTTTACATCGACTTTACATTTGGGGTCGACCGGCACCGATTACGGTTGGTCGGAGGCGTCGACGATTCGCGCGCCGGGAGGGGCCTCGAAGGTGAACATCGACGCGTCGAGCGCGGGGTTCATCTTTTCGTCGCTGAGACGGTAGACGAGGATCGATTGGTCTTGCCCGTTCACACGTAGCATCTCGATCTGATATTGCGGATTGACCACAAAGGCCACCTGTGTGTAGGGCGCTTTCTCGCTTTTCGGGGTGGCGACGATATAGGTGTTTTTGCCTTCCTGGTAGGTGCGGAATTCCTTGAAGTCGCGGCGGAAATCCAGGCGGCCCATCAGAAACGCCAGGGGGGCTCGCATATCGTCGGTTTCCTTTAGTTTGGCTTTGTCCACCTGGTTGGTAGAGGGGGAGTAATAGTAGGCGAATTTGCCGTCTGTAACAAACAGCTTGCCTGCGGGGTCTGTGTACTTCCACCGCATTTTACCTGGCTTTTGCAGGTACAACTCGCCACGCTCGGAACGGGTCATGCGCCCGCCGCCGGAATAGGTCTGCTCAAACGTGAAACTCATGGTGCGCGGCTTGTTGTAGCGGTTCTCGACGCCCGCGAGAAGTTGGCTCAGGTCCGTGGCGGCGAATGCCTGGATGCCGGTCAAAATAGCCGCGGCGGCGAGAGTAACGTGTCGAACGGAACACATATCTATTTCAGATTGCCCCAGGAGCTTAGACGAATGAAAGTACAGAATCATTGCACAACTGTTGAGAAGAGCGAGGTTTCTGTTTTGGGCGTCAGCGGCTCGGTGCAGGTCCGGCGGGCGATAAATTTGGCCCTCACGCAAGCCGGATGGTCCTGCCGTCAGGTGGATAACTGCACGGAAGCGCTGAAGACGATCGAGGCGACTGGAGCGCGCGTAGTGGTGACGGACACAAATTTGTCCGATGGGACCTGGCGCGATCTGGTGGACGCGGCGCGGCAGCAACCAGACCCGCCGGCGGTGGTCGTCACCTCACCTCACGCCGACGAGGCATTGTGGACCGACGTCATCGAGCATGGTGCGTTTGATCTGGTGCGAGTGCCGGGGGAGAGTACCGAGTTTCTAAGGGTCGTCCGGCTGGCGTTCGGGCGTGGGGCAGTGGTGGGGCGGGCTACGGCCTAGCTGCCGGCGGTCGCGGGCCGCACGATTACCGGATCGGCTCAGTTCCTTCGCTCAGAATCGCCAGGTAGGCATCGTAAACAAACAGCCGGTGACGCTGCCTTCCGGTGACCTCGCGGAGCAAGTTCAACTGCCGCATGTGCTCCAGCGACTTGGCTACAGTCGGTGCGGAGATCCCGATGTGCTCGGCGGCGCCGGGGATGGAGACGATGGGGTGGCGCTGCATGTGCTCAAACACGCGCAGCACCGAGGCTGCCGGACGACCTAATTTCTCTATTTTGCGACGGTGCTCTTCGAATAGGGCGAGAATCCGGCGCGCGGCGTCGGCCGCCTCCTCCGCAGTGTCGCGGACGCCCGTCAGGAAGAAATCAAGCCAGATCTCCCAATCGCCTTTGGCGCGGACGCGGTCGAGCAGATCGTAGTATCGCGGCCGGTGCTGTTTAAAGTAGAGGCTTAAATAGAGTATCGGCTCGCGCAGCACGCCGGCGGCACATAGCAGAAACGTGATGAGCAGTCGGCCGAGACGCCCGTTCCCATCTAGAAACGGATGGATCGTCTCAAACTGGACGTGTACCAATCCGGCTTTGATAAGTATCGGTAGATCGGGCCGGTCTTCATGCAGGAACAACTCCAGGGCACTCATGCAATCGAGAACCAGTTCCGGCGGCGGCGGGACAAAAGCGGCGGTACCCGGACGCGTGCCGCCGATCCAATTCTGGCTGGTGCGGAACTCGCCGGGCTGCTTGTCGCTCCCGCGGCCGTTTGAAAAGAGCACCTCATGGATCTCGCGGATGAGCCGCAGCGACAGCGGGAAGCCGCCGCGCAGCCGGTCCAACCCATGATTCAAGGCCGCCACATAGTTCGAGACTTCCTGGACGTCGTTAAGAGGTACGCCCGGCGCCTCGTCGTTCTCAAGCAGGAGCAAATCTGATAACGACGACTGTGTTCCCTCAATCTGCGAAGAGAGCACCGCTTCCTTGCGGACATAAGCGTATATGAACAGGGACAGGTTGGGCACGACGGAGGCCAAGCCGTCGAGCCGCCCGACGGACTGATTCGCCTGCTCCAGAATCCGTTGCAGGCCATCCATGCGCATTGGCGGATTGGGCGGAAGCGGCGGCGGCACGAACGCGCGGACATTCTCGTTGCCGTAAATTTTAGCGATGTATCGGCCCAAGCGGGGGCTTGCGTCGTCAACTGCTGACACAAAATCCTTTCGTTAGACTTCTCTTAACGAAAGGATATGCCATTTTGGTTTCGTTAGCTAGCTGAATCCAAAGAGCGAATGAACCGGACAACGGGCTCAGAAGCCTTCCGCACGCAGCACGGTTGCGGCGGTGAGTGCTAGCCGGAAAGCGTTGAAATCTGCGGAGGCGGGATGCCGTGAGCGGATTGAACGCCAACTGGGTGAGAAAACTGGGCCTGTCCCCGATTGAGGGCCCAGGTCAGTTTGGCTACGCGGCAGCGTCCCGGCACAGGGCTGTTCGGTCCTACGGTGGGTGGCTGACTCGGTTCTGTTTCCGAGTCGCGCGTGATCCACGACTGATACGCCTTCGACATCGCGGGTTTCAGCGACTACATTGACCGGCGGTGGCGCGTGATTCACACTGTGCATTGAATGGCACTCGCCAACGCTGTGATCTACTTGCATTCACCAGAGTTAGGATTGGACACGCAAGTGCTCAGGATTTCAGCGCACGGACAGCGGCCATCCCGTACCATACATGATCGCTCGCGTTGACGGTGTTTTGACTGGTGATGTCGATAAAGGTTCTACATCTCGTCCTCGCCGCAAGCTTAGTATGGCCGGAAGCCAGTGCCCAACAGCTCCGGTCGCCAGACGGGCCAGACATCCGTGTGAATACGAATCTGGTGATGCTTCCCACGCGCGTTGAGACAAAGGCCGGCGAGACTGTTTACGGACTGACCGCCGATCAATTCATTGTCGAAGACAATGGCGTTCGGAAACTCGTCCGAGTTGAAGAAAATCCGGAGTCGACCAGCATTTCCCTCGTCATTGCCATTCAGTGCGGGCGTTCCGCTGCCGAGGAATTCGGGAAGCTGAAAGGCCTAGCCACCATGATCGATGCGATTGTCGGTGCGGCGCCCCATGAAGTGGCCGTGGTCGTCTATGGGGAGCGACCGTGGTTGTTGAGCGATTTCTCCGATCGTTCCGAAACCACGCGTACCGCCCTGTCCCGACTGAAGTCGTGCGGCGACTACCATGCCGCCAGCATCGACGCTGTTTCGTACTCGCTCAACCTGCTCCGACGCCGCAGCAATCGCTATCGGCGTGCGATCTTGCTCATTGGCGAGCAGAGAGACCATGGCAGTGTTTCCAAGTTGCCTGAGGTCGTGACCGAACTGGGGACCACGGACACGGTCATTTACTCCGTAGCGTTCTCTCCCACGAAAAGTCAGTTCTTGCGCGAACTTCGGTACGGCCCGAACGGCTCCCCGAAGAGTGACCCTCCAATCGTGTATCCAACTCCGCGAGCCGCTGTGACGGGCAAAGATGTTCCGTTGCCCTCGGAGCAGATCGAGGGGCCACACTATACAGACCACGCGCCCCGATTTCAGATCCCACCGTTGTTGATGCTAGCGATCAATGCGTTACGCGCCAACACTGCATCTGAAATCGCCACACTTTCAGGTGGAGAGCACCTGAGTTTTGTGACCGCATCGGGTCTGGAGAAAGCCCTACATCGCATTTCCAACCAGATCCACAACCATTACTTGCTCAGTTTCCAGCCTACGTCCACGGTGAAGCCAGCGTCACATGCGATACGCGTGCGCGTGATAGGTCGGCCAGACGCAGTGATCCAGACACGCAAGAGCTATTGGTCCGGCGTGCAATAAGGCGTCGTGGCAGTATCAGGGAAGACACCTCAGGGTTGAGGTTGGCGCTCGCTGCACAAGGGGCCATCCGGAAGCGGAGTCGATAATACGATGCCGCAGGGAAGCTGGATCTGGAACCTCAGCCAAACTGACCCAATACCCGCGGCGCGTAAGCCAGCGGGGGGACGAAACCGGGCCTGTTCCCGATTGAGGCCCTTGATTCCGCCGGTCGGGCGGAAGGGGAGCGGGGGCGAGAGGCTATGATCAAGGAATGGTGACGGCGTATATCCAGGCCGCCATGCGGCACGCCCATTACGAAATAATCGAGGATGCAAAGCCGTTCTATGGGTCGATCCGCGAGTGCCCAGGGGTATGGGCCACCGGAGAGACCTTGGAGGCGTGCCGGGAAGAACTGCAAAGCGTATTAGAGGACTGGATCGTTCTCGGGTTGCGGATGGGGCACTCTATGCCGGCGATTGACGGGATGACCGTAGGTCCGGAGAGACTGGAACCAGAACCGATCGATGTCTAAGTGGCGCCTGATTTCCAGGCGCGAGCTGGTCAGACGTTTTCGCGCACTTGGGTTCGATGGGGCTACGGTTTGTTGAACCTGGGCTGTACCTCAAAAACACCGCTCCCTTGCGGGATTGAGAAAAAATGCGGCCCGCGCCCTTACGGTTGCGGTTCTGTTTCCGGAGCAGTGCGTGTTTGCAGTGGTTTACCGGACCCCGGGGCGCGGTGCTAAATCGCATTCAGCGGATTTTTTCTCACGCCTTTGCGGTCGCGGCTCGGTGACTATCCTGCTTTTGTACAAGGATTTGCGGGGAATTCGAAGGCGGAACGTGGGCTTGCGGTTACTCTGGCTTGGTGCTGCGGCGGGCGCGCCAGAAGAGGGCGGCCATCCCGAGCACGGGGGGCGCGGCCATGATGGCGATGCCTTTGTTGAGCGTAGCTTGGCGGCTGGCTTCCTGCGCCGCGGCGGTGCGTTGGCACATGACGCATTGGCCGTGGGCGGCATCGGGCAGCATGGCTAGCAACGCCAGAATGAACACGATCGGGGCGGGAAAGAGGAGCCATCTTAGCAGGCGCCGCTCGTATTTCATGTGCATGAAGTAGGCGATGATATAGGCCGCTTTGAGGGAAGAAAGGCCGATCAGCGCGACGAGCATGATCGTCAGCGGCGTGTGCAGGTAGGCCAGAAAGACTTCAACGGCTGTCAGCACCAGCAGAAAGATCCAAACCTTTGCGAAGAGCTTCATTAGGGTTTCACCGACATTAGATAAACGAGCGGGAAGACGAACATCCAGACCAGGTCGACGAAGTGCCAGTAGAGTCCGGCGACTTCGACATCGTCGCGGTTAAAGCGGCGGCTTGAGAATCCTAAAGCGACGATGCCTAAGTAGATCACGCCGGCGGTGACGTGGAGCATGTGGAGTCCGGTGATGCCGAAGAACACGGCTCCGAAGAGGGGTTCGTTCCAGGGGTTCGACCACGGTGTAATGTGCATGTCGCGGATCAAGTGACGCCACTCCGTGAGGTGGAGGCCGACGAACAGTGCGCCGCAGAGCATCGTAGCCGCGAGCCAGCGGATGATGCGGGCGGGTTCGGTGGCATGGACGGCGGCGACCATCGTTAAGCTGCTGGTGAGCAGGACCAGCGTCATAACCGAGGAAAAGACGATGCTGGGCGAGAACTCGAACGGCGCGGGCCATTGGGCGGAGCCCATGCGCAGGTACGTGTAACAGATGAGCAGGGTGGCGAAGGTGAGCGCGTCGGAAACGACGAACAGCCACATGCCGAGTTTCTTCGAAGGAATGCCGAGCGGAGTGGCGACGGCGGTGGTGGCGGCAACAGCGGAATGGTTCATGGGCGGCCCCAGATGGCAAATAGCAGCATGAGATAGATCCAAAGTCCGGTGAGAAAATGCCAGTAGATGCGCGCACCGGCTTCACGCGCAAAGAGCAAAGCGATGATGCCGCCGACAGTGTGCGCGGCATGCAACATCGAGAAGACCCACAGGAACCAGTCGCCTGGTTGGGAGGACGGCAGTTCGGTCCACACAACGCCTTGGCCGATCAGAAAGATCATTCCTAACACCCAGGCGGAGCGGCGCCAGCCGACGTGGAGCACGAGGCTCGAGATAATCAGCACCGAGGTGTTGACCCAAATCAGCGGCGGCAGCGGCATGCCTTCCCAATCGCCGGCCATGTTGCGGCGCACCACCATGGCGCTGGTGAGTCCAGCGAAGAGCATGGCGATGGAGGCGCACAGAATCCAGGCGGCGGTGGCGGAGACTTGCTGTCGGGTACGCTCGTTCAGCATCGTTCGTTATTCGTCGGTTTGCATGACGTAATCACGGTCGCGACCCGGTACGGAGAACTCGTACGGACCGTGGTTCACCTTCGTATGACCGTTCGTTTCCGTCCATTCGAGCGTCGTGGCCTGCCAGGGGTTGGGCGGAGCTTTCACACCCCGTTTGATGCTCCAGAAAAGATTGATGACGAACAGGATTTGGACCGCGGCCACGAGGAACGACATGTGGGTGATGCCCAAATGTAGACGCGTGAGGGGAGCCAGGAATTCGAACTCTTTGAAGTCAGGGTAGCGGCGCGGGTTGCCCACGATGCCGGCCAGGTGCATGGGAATGAAGATGGCGTAGACACCGACGAAGGTCAGGTAAAAATGCACCTTGCCAATGGTCTCGTTCAGGAAGCGTCCCCACATCTTGGGCGCCCAGTAATAGGTGGCCGCGAACATGGCGAAGATTGCGGCGACGCCCATGATGAGGTGGAAGTGGCCGACGACGAAGTAGGTGTCGTGGAAGTAGAGGTCCATCGCGGGCTGGCCGAGGAAGATGCCGGTGATGCCGCCGCTGACGAATAGAGACACGAAGCCGAGCGCGAACAGCATGGCGACGTTCAGGCGTAGGCGGCCGCTCCAGATGGTGCCGAGCCAGTTAAACGTTTTGATGGCGGAGGGTACGCCGACGGCCATCGTGATGAGCGAAAACGCGATCGACGAGTAGGGGCTCATGCCGCTGACGAACATGTGGTGGCCCCAGACAAGGAACCCGAGGAATGCGATAGCGACCATGGCATAGACCATGGCTTTGTAACCGAATACCGGCCGGCGCGAAAAGACCGACAGGACTGTTGAAATGAGGCCCATGCCGGGCAGGATGGCAAGGTAAACCTCCGGGTGGCCGAAGAACCAGAACAGGTGCTGCCAGAGGATGGGCGAGCCGCCTTTGTGGTCGATCACGCGGTCGTTGATCAGCAGTCCGCCGGGTACGAAAAAGCTGGTGTGGAGGTTGCGGTCGAGCAACAGGAGGATGCCCGCGGCGATCAGGACCGCGAACGCGAAGAGGCTGATGACCGCGGTGACGAACCAGCCCCAAGTGGTGAGCGGCATGCGCATGAGCGTCATGCCGGGGGCGCGCAGATCGATGATCGTCGTGATGAAGTTGATCGATCCCATCAGCGACGCGAACGAGAACAGGGCGATCGACAGCACCCAGAGGTCGACGCCGAGGCCCTGGCCGGGTCCGGCGATCTGGCCGACGGCGGAGAGGGGCGGGTACCCGGTCCAGCCGCCGAGGGGCGCGCCGCCGGGGATGAAGAAAGCCGAGAGCAAAACGATCAGGGCGGCGAAGGTGGTCCAGAACGAGAGCATGTTGAGGCGTGGGAACGCCATGTCTTCGGCCCCGATCTGGAGCGGGAGGAAAAAGTTGCCGAAGCCCGATTGCGGCGCGGTGGTCAGCACGAAGAAGACCATGATGGTGCCGTGAATGGTCATCAGGGAGAGGTAAAGTTCTGGTGTCATGATGCCGCCGGCCGCGGCGTCGGGCCAGAGGCGTTCGAACAGGCGCACCTTGGCGTCGGGATACGACAGGTGAAACCGCATCAGCACCGACAGGAACATGCCGACGAAGACGGAGAACAGGGCGAGGAAGAAGTACTGCTTACCGATTACCTTATGGTCGGTAGAGAAAATGTAGCGGCGGACGAAGTTCATTGATTGCCTCCCACCTGGGCCGCCTGGGCTTTCATCCAACTGTCGAATTCCTGCGGGTCCATGACGATGAGGGTGGTGCGCATCTGGTGATGTCCGAGGCCGCAAAGCTCCGAGCAGGCCACTTCATAGGTGCCGGGTTTGTCGGCTGTGAAAGCAAGCGGAATGTCGAGGCCGGGGACGAGGTCCTGTTTGAGGCGCAGTTCGCGGACGAAGAAGTTGTGGATCACGTCGCGCGCTTTGAGTTGCAGGACGATGGGTGCGCCGGCGGGCACGCGGACGGCCGCGGTGACGATGTCGTCTTTCGCCGCCGGGTCCTTTTCGTCGAGGCCGAAGGGGTTGGCGTTGGCGTCGTTGACGAACTTGAGGTCCGTGCGGCCGAACTTGCCGTCGGCGCCGGCGTATCGGAAGTTCCAGGCGAACTGCTTGCCGAGCGCCTCAATGCGAAGCGCTTTGGCGGAAGGCTCATCGATATGGAGGCGGCTCCAGATGGTGGAACTGCCGGCGGCAACGCCGACGAAAAGGATGACGGCGGCCGCAGTCCAGAGAATTTCGAGCTTGTTGTTGCCTTCGGTGTACGGAACCGGTTCGCGGCGGTTGCGATTCTTCACGATCAACCAACCGAGGAAGACCTGAGCGAGAAAAAAGACGGAGCCGGTGAGGGCGAGCGTCAACAGGAAGTAATGATCGAATGCGCGGGCGTGTGCGTTGATCCCTTCCGGAAACCACCACTTTTGGATCCCGAAGAGAACAGTGACAGCGATCGCAAGTGTCCATACCAATATGGCCAGCAACATATGGGGAGTAAGAGACTACTATACGGCAGTGTGTGCGCCGTATATTGGTTCGGGATGCAGAATTCAGGGTTTCGGGACAGGTTGGTGGATCTGATTCGCGAGGCGGCGCGTCCGGTAGACAAATTCGGGCATCAGCCCCGGTTGTATGCGCTGACACAAGAGGTGGGGGCCGGCCTGAATTATGACGGAGAAGTAGTGTTTGCGGCGGTCTGGTTGCACGATTTGGGCGTGTTTGTGGGGCACCGTCCGGAGGATCCGGCGGAGTTGGCGCGCTGGGATCATGTGGCGTACGCGGTGGCGCGCGTACCGGGAATACTGCGCGAGGTCGGGTTTCCGGAGGAGAAGATCGAAGCGGTGCTGGAGGTAATCCGGACGCATCAGCCGAAGGATTCGCCGGTATCGATTGAGGCGATTATTGTGCGGGACGCGGATATTTTGGAGCAGTTGGGAGCGATCGGGATTTTGCGGACGGTTTCGAAGGTGGGCCGGGATACGCGCTTCAGCACGTTCACGCAAGCCGTAGCCGCCTTTCGCCGCGCGCTGGACACCTTGCCCGCGCAAATCAAACTGGACCGTACACGCCAACTGGCGGCCGCGAAGATCGCCATACTCGAAGCCTTCCTGGCCGCCGTTCACGCCGAATCAGGCGACCAACTGCACTGATCAGGTTTACGCCTGCGCCAGCCGCCGCAGCGTCGGTAGCATCCTGCTTTTGCCAAGCGAGAAATAGGCTTCGCGGTAAAGTTCGTACAGCTCCTGATACCGAGCCACATCGGCTGCCGGAGCCTCTACCGTGCGATAGGTCGGGCACAGCGCCGCCTGCGCATCCTCTACGGATTTGAATGCGCCGGCTGCTAAGAACGCGAAGATCGCCGAACCCAAGCTGGTCACCTCGCGTTCCGGCACCAGCACCGGTTTGCCGAACACACCGGCGTAGACGCGGTTGAGCACCTGGCTGCGCTGCGGAATGCCGCCGCCGTTGATCACCTGGCGAACGGGGACGCCATGCTCTTCCATGCGTTCGAGAATAATGCGGGTGTGGAAGGCCGTGCCTTCAATGGCGGCGAACAGTTCGTCCTGGGCGGTGCTTTGGAGGTTCCAGCCGAAGGTGACGCCGGTGAGTTCGGGGTTGACGAGCACGGTCCGGTCGCCGTTGTCCCATGTAAGGCGCAGCAGTCCCGTCTGGCCGGGGCGATAGCCTTCGAGACCTTCTGACAGCGCGGCCACGGTCGAATTGGCGCGCTGGGCGATGGCGCTGAACAGGTCGCCCGTGGCGGAGAGCCCTGCTTCGTAACCAGCCTTTCCCGGATGAACCGAACCGGCGACCACCCCGCACAGGCCGGGGATGAGCGTGACGGTATCGCTAATGGCCATCATGCAGGTAGACGTGCCGACCACGTTTACCACGTCGCCCACTTTGCACCCGGCGCCGATGGCGTCCCAATGGGCGTCGAGCGCGCCGACGGGCACCGGAATTCCGGCCCGAAGTCCTAGCTTTTCCGCCCATTCCGGCGACAATTCACCGGCAATAGTGTCGGATGTGCGGTAGCGGCCTTTGATGCGGTCGCGCACGCCGTCGAGCACGGGGTCCACCTGCACCCAGAAATCATTGGGCGGCAGGCCGCCGAGCGACTCGTTCCACATCCACTTGTGCCCCATGGCGCAAATGGACCGTGGCAACTCGTCCAGACTCTTGATCCCGCAGAGAGTGGCGACCACCATATCGCAGTTTTCAAGCGCCGTGGCGAAGCGCGACCGCTGATCGGGGTTGTGGCGCAGCCAGTGCAAAAGCTTCGAAAAACCCCATTCCGAGGAGTAGGCGCCACCGCACCAATCGATAGATTTCAGATGGGTGCGGTGCGCGGTTTCCGTAATCTTAAGGGCTTCCTGCCAGGCCCGATGGTCGCACCACAGGTAGTAATCGCCAATCGGTTGAAGGGACTCGTCCACCGGAATGACGCTCGAACCTGTGGCGTCGACCGCCAGTGCCTGTACTGCCGCGCCTTCGACGCCCGCCGCCGCCAAAGCTCCGCGAGTGGCTTCAGCCAGCGCACGCATCTGGTCGCCGTGGCTTTGCGTCGCGTGGTTCGGATCTTCCCGGCGCCGGTGCAGCGGATAATCCGCGGTGGCCGAACCGAGTCGCCCTCGTTCGCTATCCACAATCGAGACACGCACACTTAGCGTGCCGAAATCCACACCTGCGACGATCGCCATAGAATCCACAGGTATAGCAGATCCGCCGAACGGGGTTGGCGGCCAGCCGGGCTTATTGCTTTTCGGCAGCCAGGTGCAGGCCCTTGTGAATGGCGTACAAGGCGAGTTCTAACCGATCGGAAACGCCCAATTTGTCGAACACATTATGAAGGTGATTCTTCACAGTCTGTTCGCTAATGAACATCTTCTCGGCCATCTCTTTGTTCTTGTAGCCCTGGGCCACCAGCGCGACAATCTCGCGTTCGCGCGCCGATAGCGGCGAGCGCTCCCGGGCGCCTTTGCCGTTGGCGGCCGCCATTTGATCGGCAGGCGAGGCGAATTGGCGCATCACAGCGGCCGTGGTGTGTGAGTCGAGCCAGATTTCACCGGCATACACCTTCCGGATACTCTTGACGATGAGTTCCGGCTGGGTTTGTTTCACCACGATACCGGAGCAGCCCAGCTTCATCGCCTGGACCCACTCGTTCTTATCCTCAGAGGCAGTGAGGACAACGATACGTGTCTTGTGCGCACCGTGATGCAGGGTTTGTAAGACCGACAGGCCGTCGAGACCCGGCAGTTTCAGATCCAGCACCAGAATATCCGGGCGCAAATCTTCTACCATGTCGAGCGCTTGTCTGCCGTTGTCTGCCTGACCGATCACTTCCATGTCGGTCTCTAGCGTCAGTAACCTGCGCAGCCCTTCCCGAACAATCGGGTGATCGTCGACAATGACAATCCGAATCTTACTGGGTTTGGAAGCTACTACTTCATCCTGGATTTCTACCGCACCCGGTAGGCCATTCGGTTCGGACGACGTGTCTTTTGTTAATTCAGTCGTTTTCTGTTGGAGTCCCTCTAACATATACATCTCCAAGTACCACGACCAGATTCTATATCCGTTCTAGTACCTACTCAATTCAGAGCACCCTCAGGATTGGCTGTTGCTAACCCTTAGTCCTCCGGGTTTCCATTGCTTAGTGCCAATTCCGTCTAGGGCTATTCCCTGTACTCCCCCGCCTAACGTGGGCTAGACGGCTCTTCCATGGAAGCAAGGAAACAATTGTCAAATCCTATGATAGTACCAAAGTACCAGCCTTGCGCAACCGGGAAACCTCGTAAGTTTCTGAATTTTAATGTGCGCGGTCCCATCTCCCAGCCAGTGGTCCTGGCCCTCTCTGCCGAACGGCTACGGGGGCGCGACCAGCGCACACCCTTTCACCGGCAGGGTTGCTCCCGCGACCGGATTGTTTCACCCTGTCTAGTGATTGATCGCATTCTCCAGGAGCGAAAATCTCAACATGGCAAATCGTAGAAGTTTCTTTCACCGGTTTTTCGGACTGGCGGCGGCAGCCCCGGCCGTCGCGGCAGCACAACCGCCGGCCGGGCGCGCAGGCGGAGGGCTAAGCATCCTGCCGGCCTATGCGCGGGCGCTGAGCTACCGGTCGCTGAAGCAGTCGAGTTTCGACACCACGGGAGGCAATTCGGACCGGTGGCCGATTGAACCCGGCAAAATGCAGGTGGTGTTTGACGCGAAGGGAGCGGGCGTCATCTCTCACATCTGGTTCACCATCGCGGCACAGGGGATGCACCATTTGAAGGAACTGGTGCTGCGGATGTACTGGGACGGTTCCTCGCAGCCGAGCGTGGAAACGCCAATCGGCGACTTCTTCGGTTTGAATTTGGGCGAATATGTCATTTTTGAGAACGAATATTTGGGCGTTTCCCCCGGTAAGTCATTAAATTGTTACTTCGCGATGCCCTACAAAACCGGCGCGAAGATCACCGTGACCAACGAGGGCAAGCAGGCCGTGAACTCGTTCTACTCGAACATCGACTACATGGCCGTCGATTCGCTGCCCGCGGACACGCTCTACTTCCATGCCCAGTACCGGCAGGCCGCGCCGTGTCCGCCGTCCACCAACGACTGGGCGAGCAACGGCGACGCCAACCGGCTGAAGAATCCCGACGGCAAAAACAACTACGTCTACTGCGAAACCCGCGGCCGCGGACACCTGATGGGCGTCACGCTCGGCGTCCTGCAGAACCAGGAATACTGGATGGGCGAAGGCGACGACATGATTTTCGTCGACGACGAAACCAAGCCCCTGATCATCGGCACGGGTTCGGAAGATTATTTCCTCGGTAGCTGGAACTTCGGCGGCCGCGATGGCGCCCGCGCGTTTGCGCATCATCAGTATGGCGCGCAGATGATCTCGCTGCCCGAACGCACCGGCGGGCGGTATCTCTGCTACCGTTTCCATGGCGATAATCCGGTGACGTTTACGCGCTACCTGAAGCACACCATGGAGCACGGCCATGCCAATCATCGTGCCGACAACTTCTATTCGTGCGCGTACTGGTACCAGGACAAGCCCGCCGGCAACTTCCCCACATTGCCGGCGGTGGACCTCCGCGTTCCGCGTTTGCAGGCCGTCCCCGGACCCGGCGGAGCCAAGGTCAGCGGCTAAACCAAACCGGCGTCGACATCGCCCCATTGCCCGCGACATCCCACACCTCCAGGCGTGCCCACCGCGCGCCGGGAGCGTTCGCTTTCCAGGTGAAGGTCCTCGTCCCGTAAAACGCGGTATCCGCGAGCGTCACCGGTTCGCGATGCGTTTGCGATCCATCGCCCCAAACGATCAGTGCGTGGTCGAGCGGAAAGTTCCAGCGGATGTCGGCCGTGACGGTCAGCCCTGGACGGATGACTACAAGCGGCAACAGGACCTCACCCGTTGAGATAAAGAAATCTCCGCGCTTGATCGCATCTAACGCCGAGCCGTACTCTTCATACCGCGGCAGTGTGTCGAGTTTGACGTAGTTCACGTTCAGGTGCGGATAAAGGTCGTGGGTCGAGTCAACCTGGAATACGTCCACCTCCCCGATCAGCCGCTTGCGAAAACCCCAGTTCAGCATGTCATCGAGCAGGTTCAACGATCGGATGCCGAGCCGGACCGTCGACAGGTTAGAGGGCATCTGCTTCCAACCGGCGCCGAAGAAATGGTCGTCACGGAAAAACTCGGTGTCACGGTACTTGTCCGGAAAACCCAGCGAGCCCTTGGTACGCGGATGCGCGGTATATATCAGCGCGTTCTCGCGGCGGGCCAGGTCGAGTAACTCCGCGGAGTCTTTCACGCGGTACACTCCGTTTTCGGCGAACGGCTGCCCTTCGGCACGGCTCATGATCCAGCGGACCGGCTTGGGGAAGGCGATCACGTAATGCCCGCCGAAGTGGACGTTCGCCTCTTCGGCCGGGATGAGCAGGAACCGGTCGTCGGTCTGCGCTTTCGTGAACCGGTAATAGTCGTCAAGCTCTTTCAGACGCACTGCGCCGGTGTCGCGCGGGTGCCCGTCCCCATGAAAATCCGCAATCATCGCGATGTCGATGCCGCTGTCTTTCAGCACCGGTTTGAACGGGGGCGCCCACTGCTCACCGTACTGCTGGGCCTGCACCGTATAGGCGAAATGCCAGTGCGAGGCGAGCGTCTTATAGCCCGACAGTGCGGGGAAGCGGTCGCGATTGGTGTAGCGCAGAACCTCTTCGAGCCCGTCGGCGGGCGCATCCGGCGATAGCTGAATGAACATCGACAGACGCTGTTCCGTGCCCGGCGGCGCGTTCATCCACGGATAAAACACCCAGTGCTCGTCGGGATACTGCCGGATGCCCAGGCCCACCTTGCCGCGAAACGAATGCGCCCAAACGAACCCCATGTTCGAAGTGAAATCGCGCGGCATGAAGTACTGGTGCGGCGGCGGGAACGTCGCAATCGACCCCCATGGCGCTTTCATCGCCAGCGCGCGGTACTTCGCCTGCACCGGATGCCGCTCCGATGCAAAGAACGGCAGCAACTCCTTCTTGAGGCGCCCGCCGGTGTCGTACCACGTGAGTTCCGTTTGCATGGTCTGGCCCACGCGCTGGTCCGCCGGGGCCTGCCACTCCAGCCCGGCATCGTAATAGAAGGCGGTGTCCGGCTCGTTCGTCGAAACAATCGCCTGCTGCTGGATCAACCGCGAGCCAGGGAAAAACACGAACGCCACCGCGCCGCTAAATATGCCCAGCCGCAACCCTGCGAACCGTACCTCCACGCGTCCGCCATCTATCGTTCGCGCCACGCCTTTGCTCGGTTCAAAACTCATCATGAACCGCCGTGTGCCTTCGTCGTGCGAGGGCGGAAAATCAAAAAACTGATCGAAGCCGCCGCGGCGCTTGCCCGCCTCGATCCAATAGAGCGGCTTCATCCGTTCGACGACGGCGCTGCCCAATCCAATGCGCGCGATCAGCGGCCGTTCCGGGTCGCGCGAGAACTCGACGCTCCACTGCCGTTGCTGTTCGTCGGGCCAACTGACGTTGAGCGTTTGCGGCGTGGTTGTTACTTGGACCGGTCCCGGGCGCACCGCCGTCACGTCCACCGGGAACATCGCAAGGCACAGCAGCAGGTCGAAGATTGGCATGAAATTAGCCTATGTCTATTTCAGGATTCTAGAGCGGAATCATTTGCCCGCCGCCCGGTACACCTGCCGCCCGTCCAACCAGGTCTCAGCAACCTGCAGGTCCTTCACGCGGTCTACCGGCACAGTCAAAATGTCTTCTTTCAAGATGATGAAGTCGGCTAACTTGTTCGGCTCGAGCGAACCCTTTTCCTTTTCTTCGAATGTTAGAAAAGCGTTATTGATGGTGTAAAGACGAATTGCCTGTTCCCGGGTTATCCGCTGTTCGGGATGCAGCGGCTTGTCCGTCCAGCGTGGTTGACGCGCCAACGTGACCCACATCGCGTAGAACGGATTGTACGGGTTGATCGCCCGCATGCTCCCGATTTTTTGCATGTGGTCCGACCCGCCGCCAACCGGCACCTTCGCATCGAACAGACTCTTATACGGTTGAAAATAGGCCAGCCGCGGATCCCCGAACTGTTCCCGTAACGTCGCCCCGTCCCGTTCCAACCACGCCGGCTGCAAGTCCGCCACGATCCCGGCATTGCGCATCCGGTCGATCGCTTCGGGAAACATGAAGTTGCAATGCGTGATGCAAGGCCGCTGGGCGCGAACCGGAAACTCCTTGTTGATGCGCTCATACGCGGTGATCAACGCATTCACCGCGCCGTCGCCCACCGAGTGGGCGGTAAATTGTAAGTCGTTCTGGAGGGCTAATTTGGCGGCGCGATACAGCGGTTCAGCCTCGATATAGAGTAAGCCGCGGTAGTTCGGATCGGTAATCGAGTAGATCTTGCTCAATCCCCACGGCTCGCGCATGTAAGCGCTGCCCGTCAGCATACCGCCGTCTAGATACGACTTAGTGCCACGCAGCCAAAGGAACTTATCATACTTATGCAGCGGATCGCGCGCCGCCTTCAAAATCTGGGCTTCCACCTTCTCCCACGCGGCGGTCGGTTCGATATGGGCGTTCAGGAAAACCCGGCACGTCAGCTCGTTCTTCTGCCACAGCGACCGGTACAGTTCAATTCCCGATTCCGATGCGTCCCGCTCCGCCACCGACGTCAACCCCACCGAGTTATAGTCGGCCAGCAACATCTTCAACCGCTGCGCCCGTTCGGCATCCGTCGCCTTACGCCCCGTCGACGGAATATTCAGGAACTGCGACGCGCTACGCAGAATGCCCGTCGGCTCACCGGTCTTTGCATCGAGTTCCACCTTTCCGCGTTGGCCCGCCGGAGGTTTCGAATCTTTGGTGATTCCGGCTTTCTTAAGTGCGAGGGTGTTCAACGAGGCGTCGGGTCCGGTGGCAAACACGGCGGGATGGTTAGGAGCTACCGAGTCGAGTTCGGCGCGCGTGGGGTACCGGCGTTCGCGCAGCCGGGTAATGAATACCTGGCTCAACCGGATCCACTCGCCCCTAGGTACCACCGCCGCCCGCGACCTGTAGTAACGCAGCACATCCGCGATGGTCTCCATCGTCGGAATCGCGTGGTCGAACTCGTACATCGACGCATCGGCCGCGTGCACATGCGAGTCGATCAGGCCCGGCAATATCGTCTTGCCGCCCGCGTCGATCAGTTTCGTGTTCGCGCCTTTCAACGCGAGGGCCTGTGTGTTGGAACCTACGGCCAAAAGCCGGTCCCCCTTCACAGCCAGGGCTTGGGCGATCCGGAACTGGGCGTCCACGGTGACCACCTTGGCATTGTGAATAATCACGTCCGCCTGTTGAGCGCTGACAACCGCGGCCGTCGCGGTGCAGAAAACGAGTATATTAACGAAGCACCGGATACGCATGGGCGAGCCTCTCTTTCTCGGCGCGCAGGCCGACAATGGTGTTGCCGATCTCCGGCGCCACAAGCGCCCCGCCCATCAGTCCAATCAAAACGGATTTAGGCAGCACGCAATAGGTATACCGCAGTTTCAGATGGCGTAAGCTGACATCATGATCGTCCCCTCTCAAGCCCGCTGCCTCGCCTCCGTTTTGACCATCCTGCTCATCGGCTGTTCCACCCAACCCGCGCCTCAGCAAGCCACGAAGACTGAAGGCCAGAACACCCCAAAAAAGCCGCAAGAGCTCAAATACGGCATCGACGTGCAGCCCGGCCCCATGGACTCCATCCTCTTAAAGGACTACGCCCCTGCCAGTTCCCTCGTCGTCCCCGAAACCAAGGTCCCCAAACCCAAGTACCCCGCCATCGACGTTCATACGCACTCCTATATGTCCAACGTCAAGGCGGCCGAAGATGTGGACCGTTGGCTGAAGGTCATGGACGAAGTCGGCCTCGAGAAGAGCGTCGTCTTCACCGGAGCCACCGGACCCGAATTCGACCGTCAGGCCGAACTCTTCGCCAAGTACCCGCAACGCTTCCAGGTCTGGTGTTCCATCGATACCAAAGACATTGATGCCCCCGACTATCCCCAGCGCGCCGCCGCCGAAATCGAACGCTGCTACCGCAAAGGCGCACGCGGCATCGGCGAACTCTCCGACAAGGGCTTCGGACTCGGCGGCTCCGAGAAGAAAGCCCTCCCCCGCGATAAGCGCCTCCACATCGACGATCCCCGCCTCGACCTCGTCTGGAAGAAGATCGCCGAACTCAAGATCCCCGCCAACATCCACATCGCCGACCATCCCTCCTGCTGGAAACCCCTCGGCCCCAACCAGGAGCGCACCCCCGACTTCCAGCACTTCAATATGACCGGCAAAGACGTCCCTTCCTACGAAGAGTTGCTCGCCTCCCGCGACCGTCTCGTCGCCAAGCACCCCGCCACCACCTTCATCTTCTGCCACCTCAGCAACCAGGGCAACGACACCGCGACCCTCGCCAAGTTCCTCGACGCTCATAAGAACGTCTACCTCGACTTCTCCGCCCGCGACTACGAGTTAGGCCGCCAGCCTCGCACCGCCCGTAAGTTCATGGATAAGTACAAAGACCGTCTTATGTTCGGCACCGACATGGGCAGCGAAGCGCATATGTACCAGGGCTGGTGGCGACTCCTCGAAACGGGCGACGAGTTCATCCCCGGCCGCCAATGGTGGCGCTACTACGGCCTCGAACTGCCGGCCTCGACCCTCGAAGCCGTCTATCGCGGCACCGCCCTAAAGGTCCTGGCCAGGTAGCCGCGCCGCATGTGATACCATCGTCCGGCTTCGCATGAATGTTTGGGTCCAGAACTATAACCCGCTAGGCAACGCCTGGCTGTCCACCATCGTCGCGGCACTCCCCGTTTTGGTGCTCTTCTACCTGCTCGCCGTCACGAAAGTCATCGCGCACCGCGCCGCGGTTTGGGCTTTCCTGCTGGCCGTTGCGCTGGCAATCGGAGTCTTCGGAATGCCGGTGCCCATGGTGGGCGCTGCCGTCGCCCAAGGCCTTATCTACGCCGTCGTCCGCATCATCTGGACCCTCGTCTGTGCCGTCTTCGTCTATGAACTCACCGTGGAATCAGGCCACTTCGAGACCATCAAGGAATCGATCGGCGGCATCACCGCGGACCGCCGTCTGCAAGTGCTCCTCATCGCCTTCGCCTTCGGCGCGATGCTCGAAGGCGCCGGTGGCGGTGGTGCACCCGTCGCCATCGCCGGCGCGATGATGGTTGGCCTGGGCTTCCGTCCCATGGATGCCGCGGTCCTTTGTCTCGTCGCCAACACCTCGCCGGTTGCGTTTGGTGGACTCGGCAATCCCATCCGGGTCTTAGTCGCAGTAACTGGACTCCCCGAAGCCGACCTAAGTGCCACCATCGGCCGTATCCTTCCGTGGACCGCGCTCATCCTCCCCTTCTGGCTCATCCGCTCCATGACCAACTGGCGCAACACCTTTTCCGCCTGGCCCGGCCTGGCGGCGTGTGGCCTCGTGTTCGCCGGCTGCCAGTTCTATTGGTCTAACTACCGCGATGCCAGCCTCGTCGATGTCATCGGCGGTGCCGTCACACTCCTGGTCCTCGCTGCCTTCTTCAAGATCTGGCGGCCCGCCGTCCCATGGCGCTATCCCGGTGAAGGCATCGCCATGGCTGCTAAACAGCACTCCTGGACCACCGTGCTCCACGCCTGGTCGCCCTACATCATCCTCACCACCTTGGTAATCGCGTGGGGCATGCCGCCAGTGAAGCGGTTACTCGATCCGACTACCTTCACCACACCCATGCCCTGGTTACACCAATTAGTCCAGCGCGTGCCACCCGTAGTCGCCAAACAGCACCTCGAGCCCGCCATGATCGACTTTGCCTGGCTCTCCGCCGTCGGCACCGCCACCTTCTTCGCGGGGCTCATCTCCGGCCCCGTCCTCGGACTTAGCGTCGGCAAGACCCTGGGCGTCTTCTTCCGCACCTGCTACCGCATGCGCTACAGCACCCTTGCCATCCTCGCCATGCTGGGCCTCGGCTTCGTCACACGCTACTCCGGCATGGATGCTGTCATGGGCTTGGCCATGACCCACACCGGCGGCCTCTTCCCATTCTTCGGCACGATGCTCGGTTGGCTGGGCGTAGCACTGACGGGAACCGACGCGGGCTCGAATGCCCTGTTCGGCAGCCTCCAGGTCATCACGGCGAACAACCTCGGCATCAGCCCGGTTCTAATGGCAGCCGCTAACTCGGCGGGCGGCGTCATGGGTAAGATGATCGACGCGCAGTCCATCATCGTCGCCTGCGCCGCCGTCGGCAAAGAGGGTGAAGAAGGCAACCTCTTCCGCGCCGTACTGCCCCACTCCATCGCCCTCGCAGCCATTGTCGGCCTGATCGTGTACCTTTACGCCTACTACTTTCAGGCGTGGATACCCAGTGGATTGAAGTTCCAATGACCCGCCGATCCTTCCTCGCCACCAGCACCGTTGCCGCCGCAGCCGCGCAGTCGACACCCGCCAAGCCCAACATCGTTCTTGTCCTCATGGACAATCTCGGCTGGGGCGAACTCGGCGTCTACGGCGGCGGCATCATCCGTGGAGCGCCCACGCCGCGGCTCGACCGTTTCGCCTCCGAAGGCACGCGCCTGCTCAACTTCAACGTAGAAGCCCAGTGCGTCCCCAGCCGCGCCGCCCTGCTAACCGGCCGCTACGCCGTCCGCACCGGCAATGGTTCCGTCCCTCTGGAAACTCCCGTCTATGGGCTGACCAAGTGGGAATACACCATGGCCGAGATGTTGTCGGACGCCGGCTACTCCACCGCGATGTTCGGCAAGTGGCACCTCGGCCAGACCAAGGGCCGCTTTCCCACTGACCATGGGTTCGACGAATGGTACGGCATCCCGAACTCCTCGAACGACGCCTACTGGCCCTCGAATCCCCGCTTCCGCCCCGGTGCACACCCGTTCGCCAAGTTCACCGAAGTCCTCGAATCCCGCCGCGGCGAAGACCCGCGTAGCGTGAAGGTCTACGACCTCAAAGCCCGCGCCGCCATCGACGGTGAGATCACCACCCGTGCCATCGGCTACATGCGCGGCCACGCCAAAACGCGGAAGCCCTTCTTCCTCTATCTGCCCTACACCCAACCGCACATGCCGATCCTGCCGGACCCGGAGTTCGCCGGCAAAACCCGCAACGGCGAGTTTGCCGACGTGCTGGCCCAAATCGACGCCTACACCGGGCGCCTGCTTGACGAAGTTGACCGCCTCGGCATCCGCGACAACACCATCTTCATCTTCACCTCCGACAACGGCGCGGAAGCTACCATGCCCTACCACGGCTTCAACGGACCTTGGCGCGGCACGTACTTCACGGGCTTCGAAGGCTCCCTGCGAGCGCCCTTCCTCATCCGCTGGCCCGGTAAGATTCCCGCGGGCCGGGTTAGTAACGAGATCGTCCACGAAATGGACCTCTATCCCACTCTCGCGAAGGTCGCCGGCGGCCGCGTCCCGGCCGATCGTGTCTTCGACGGTATCGATCAGTTCGACTTCCTCAGCGGCAAGAAGGAGGAGTCCTCCCGTGAGTCGCTCGTCATCTATCTGGCCAACCAGATCTGTGGCGTCAAGTGGCGTAACTGGAAGATGGTCACCCGCGAAGTCGACCGCGGCTTCGGCCAACCTGTCAAAGACTACAGCTTCCCCCTCTGGTACGACCTGCACACAGACCCCAAAGAGGAGAACCCTCTCGATCCGAGATTCGTCGAAAACCTTTGGGTACGCTGGCCCGCTGGACAAGTGCTGGTCGATCATCGGGCGACCCTCAAGAAAGAACCGCCCATCCCGCCGGGAACGCCCGACTAACTACCGGGCTGACACGTTCCGGACCTGGAACGGTTCGCCGTTTGAGAACTGCCCGTCGAACCGCAGATAGCGCACCTTCACCGGCGCAAACAGATCGGTCTGCGCTCCGCGCCAGGGCGCGTGCAGCCGGTCCGCTACCGTCGTCCATGTTTGCCCATCCACCGACGCCTCCACGCGATAGTGCGCATAAGGCGCGGCTTTCAGATACCACCCTTGCTTCTCGAAGTTCACAAACTGCGGCAACTCGTATTGGACCGCCTGTATCTCGGCCGGCTCTGGCAGTGTAACCAGAGTCTTGTCCCGCTGCGAAGCGGGCACCTGATCGGGCCGGCTCCGCCAGTTACCTCCGCGGTCCATCAGGTGCCGCACACTTCTCCGGTAAAGCTCCCGGAATAGCGTGCTGCCGGGGTTTGCCATGATGTTCGGATAGTTCTCGCCGCACACCATCATCAGCCCAAGGTTCTTATGCAACGCCATCGCAATGCGGTGCAACGGTGTCGGGTCGTATGCGTCGATCCCGAACTCCCGGTCTTCCGGCGCCGCACGATCGGACCGCACCAGGATGTCCCACGCCTGCGGCTCATACGCGAAATCGACTTCGCTGCCCCACGGCCCCGGAACCTCCTGCCCTAACTGTAAGTCAAGGTCCTTCAGAATCGGATGCTTGGTGTTGGCCACCACCGCCTTCGATCCGGGAATCCAATAGCCGACAGTCGTGTGAAAGGCATTCATGTAGTCGATCGCCTGGCCGGCCGTAGGCGCCACAATGGGCGCGTTCGGCGCGGCATCGCTTGGCAGCAACATCGGCGCTTTGAAGTCGCTCGGCTGATCGGATAGATGTGTCCAGACATGTCCGCGCTGCCAGATATACCGTGGATTCTCAAGGCTTGGCAGGTATTCGACGATCACCGCGAACGAGTCCCCGCCGTGGATCATCACATTCCCGCCTGCCCCTAAATACTCCTGGAATCGGCGATGACTTTCAACGGTGGTGAACTCAGAATGGTTGCCCACCTGGACCAGTTTGTAGTCGCCCAGCTTCACGCGCCCCCGCGCTACATCGTACTGAGTGGCATAGTCGAACTGCATGTTATCCGTCTTCGCCAGTCCGTCCAGATACCGTAAGTGGTGGATATCGCGGAACCGCTCGTACAGGCTGTAGAAGAAGTGGTTGTACCGGTGATGGCGGCTGCTCATCACCGTCGGCGAGTAACCGACGCTGCCGTCATATCCCGTCCGCCAGCCGTGATAGTCGTGGCCGCCATTGGTCGAGTAGGCCCACCACATATCCGTCGGCGCGACATACAGTGCAGGTGAACTTGGCCGCTCCGGACGCACCATCACCGTGGTTAGCTTCTCGTTCAGATCGTTCACCTTCGGATCGACCGCCTTCCCCGAAGGCACAGCGATCAAACGGTACAAGCCGGACCTCCAGCCCCCCACCGTTACCGCGACCTTCGTGACAGGCAGTGTGACGGTAAACGGCACGCGCGCCGTGAGCGTCTGCCGTATGTCGTCGATCAGCACCAGGTCCATCTTCCGCCCCGCTTCCGCCGGACCGGGGATATACCAGAACGCATGCTCTTCGCCCGGCGCCCAACTCGGGTCGTCCGTCGCGAAGATCGGGAACATATTCGGCGGCAGCGATTGCGCCTGCAGTTGATACCACTCCGCCCACCAGAACCGCTCGTTTCCCGGCTTATAGCCGAAGAAGGTGATCTCAAACTCAGGGTGCCCGGTCGTGGTCGTCAGTTGCAACGTCGTCACTCCCGTGAACCGCGAATGCCCCCGCCGCGCATTGCGGGCCATCTCCCCTCCGCGCAGACTTGTCCCCACTACAACGTTCGTCTTCGAGTTATAGAAGAGCGACCCCCAGTTGGTGAACTGGTTGTCCGGTATCTTGCCATCCGGCAAGTACAGCGGCTGGCCCTGCAGCGCTCCTGTATCCAGCGTCATCGACTCGTTGAACTCGGCGGGGAAGCTGAACTGCAACCGAACCTGCTCCCCGCGGATCGGCGAACCCGGCGCGTGCCGGAACTTGTACAAATCAATCGTTCCGCGGAGCTCGTGCTCTTTGCGCAACCGCACACCCGTCGTCGGGCTCACCAACTCCGCGCCGTCGGTCTGCAACTCCGCGCCGGCCATCATCAGTGACACTCCCGGCGAGAGCGAGCTTTGGAGCGGGTGTTCAGCACCTGAGGCGGACCCGAAAACCCGCTCGATCAGTTGTGGCGATTGGGCGCCCGCGGTGGCGACCATACATAAGAACGAAACAGCAGCAATGCGCATGGAGGATCCCCGATTCGTCACCCTTTGGCGGGCTTTGAAGGCCTTACTTCGAGATAACTCACCAGCGTGCGCTCGGGCATCCGTAAGAGGTCCACCACCATTTGCGCGATGTCCTCAGGTGCAATCTTCCACGCGGACCGCTGTCCTCCGGACCTCGGGCTGAAATCCGTATCAACGCTGCCTGGGGCAATGGTGCTGACCCGAATGTTGTCGTATCGATGGTCGAGCATCAACGCTTCGCTAAACCCGCGCAACCCGAACTTCGAAGCGTTATACGCCGACCCTCCGGCGAACGGGTTCTTCCCGGCCAGACTTCCAATCTGAATAAGATATCCGCCGCCCCGTTTGCGGAACTCGTGCACCGCCCGCTTTGAGCAGTAGAAAACCCCAGTCAGGTTGGTGCCGATCACACGCTCCCAGTCTTCATCAGAGAGGTCGGCCATCGGTGAGAACACCCCGATGCCGGCGTTGTTAATCACTATGTCCAGTCGCCCGAACGCCTTTCCAGCAAGATCGAACAGCGCCTGCACATCGTCGCTCTTTGAGACGTCACAAGCCCGGCCAACCACTTCTGCTCCGGTTTCGCCGGTAAGTTCCCGCGCGGCCTGCTCGGTTGCGTCTTTGGTGCGGCCGCAGACCACCACGTTCGCGCCTTCTTCCGCCAGTGATCTAGCGATGGCCCGGCCAATGCCCCGCGTTGAACCGGTAACCAATGCCACTTTTCCTTCAAGTAATTTGCCCATACTCAACAGTCTGGCAGAGCGCATTGCGTTTCGGCCACACAAATGCCTTACCCTGAAGTTAGGGGGGCAATGTGCCAGTTGAGAATGCACAGTTGTCGCGATCGTCGGGAACCATGGGAGAAATTTCGCTGTTCGGGGTTCCCGTACGGTTCCACTTCACGTTCCTGTTCCTGATCGCTTTCCTGGTTGCCGCGGGCATTGGCAGCGGCGAGGCAGGTATGGCCGGCGATGCATTGTTTGTCATCGCCCTGTTCCTTTGCGTCCTGCTGCATGAGTTAGGCCACGCTCTCACGGCAAAACGGTACGGCATTCGCACGCTCGAAATCGTCATGTATCCGATCGGCGGCGTGGCGCGGCTCGAAAAACAAGCGGAACCGCGGCCGGAACTGATCATCGCCATTGCCGGTCCAATGGTGAACTTTGTGATTGCCGGTCTGCTCATCGGGCTGATGAGCGCTGTGAAGATCGACAAAGCAGCCGAAGACGTTGTGCGGCGAATCGCCGTAGCCAACATCTACTTGGCCGTATTCAACCTGCTGCCGGCATTCCCCATGGACGGCGGCCGCATACTGCGGGCCGCGGTCGCCATGCGAAGAGGCGAACAGGTGGCGACACGCATCGCCGCGCAGATCGGCCGCGGACTCGCCGTGCTGATGGCTATCTACGGCATCCTGGCGGGACAGATCTTTCTCATCCTGATCGCGCTGCTGGTCTTCCTGGCCGCGACACAGGAGGGCGCGGTTTCAGAAGGGCGCGCGCTGACAGCGGGACTGCCGGTGCGGTCGGCGATGATCACGGAGTTCCACACGCTCCCTCACGGGAGCACGCTCCGCGACGCCGCCAAACTCCTGATCGCGACCACCCAACAGGACTTTCCCGTGATGCACGGCGACCAGGTAGTCGGTCTCCTAGATCGTGTCTCGTTCGTCCGTGGCATGGCGGCTGAGGGGCCCGAGGCTTACGTCTCCGCCGTCATGGACCGGGCGTTCGTCAGTCTGGACCCGAATCGTGACCTGTCGGAATCGATGCAGGATATGGCGGCGGCGGGCGCCTGTGCGCTCGTGATGGAAGAGGGACGGCTGCTGGGCTTGTTGACTCGCGAGAACATTTCGGAGTTCCTGATGATTCGTAAGTTGGGAATAACTCCCGAACCTGCGGCTACCAGTGTCTAACCGAAAATGGCGAATGAACTCTATCACGTTGTAATCGTCGGCGGCGGGTTTGGAGGGTTGTACGCCGCCCTTTCGCTAGGGAACAAACCTGTCAAGGTGACGCTGATCGACCGGCGCAACTTCCACCTGTTCCAGCCTTTGCTCTACCAGGTGGCAACCGGCGGCCTCTCGCCGGGAGACATCACCGCGCCCCTGCGGAGCGTGGTGCGGAAATATAAGAACATAGAAGTGCTGCTGGCGGAATGCACGGGCATCGATACGGCAGGCCGCAAGGTGATACTGCGGGATGGCGAGGTGAGCTTCGATTCGCTGGTCCTGGCGGTTGGTGCCGAGAACTTTTACTTCCGCAACCCTGAGTGGGCGGACATCGCACCCGGCCTTAAGAGCGTAGAGGACGCGACCGAAATGCGGGCCCGCATACTGGGTGCTTTTGAGATGGCCGAGCGCGAGCCCGACCTCGAAAAGCGGCGGGCTTGGCTTCGTTTCGTCGTTGTAGGCGGCGGACCCACAGGCGTAGAGTTGGCGGGGACGTTGGGAGAAATCTCGCGCGACACACTCAAGGACGACTTCCGCCGCATCCGCCCCGAAGAGGCCGAGATTTTGCTGGTGGAAGGCGAGGACCGGATTCTGAAGACTTTCCCCCAGGACCTGTCCGAAAGCGCGGAGCGGCAACTGATCAAACTGGGCGTGCGGACCCTTGCCGGAGTGCGCGTCACTCAATTGGACGCCATGGGCGTTACCATCCGCGGCAATCACGGCGAAGAGCGTATCAATACGCATACGGTACTGTGGGCCGCGGGTGTGCGTCCGTCGCCGCTAGGCAAACAGCTAACCGAATCGCTGGGCGCGGCGACCCATCGTAGCGGCCGTGTCATGATCAATCCCGATCTCTCGGTTCCGGGCCACCCGAACTTTTATGTCATCGGCGATCTGGCTCATCTTGAGCGAAACGGTGAGCCGCTGCCCGGCTTGGCCGCGGTTGCGATGCAGCAGGGCTATCACATCGGCAAGGTGATCGAGGCGCGGTTGGCGAACCGCGAAGCGCCGGCCTTCCACTACGCCGATAAGGGAACGCTCGCGACCATCGGGCGGCAATCGGCTGTGGCCATGTTCGGGAAGATGAAACTGACGGGCCTGATGGCGTGGCTGGCGTGGTTGTTCATACATCTCATGCTGCTGGTCGGCTTCCGCAACCGCGTGCTCGTGGCAATCCAGTGGGCCTTCCAGTATTTCACTTTCGGCCGGGGCGCGCGCTTGATCACAAAGAGCGCGATCGCGGCCGTGGAAGCGACTAAGGCCGCCGCTCAGCGATCGAGGTAGCCGGCAGGCAAGCTAACATGTAGCAGTCATGCGACTGTTCGCTCTCACTCTCGTCCTTACTTCACTCGCCATTGGGGCCGATCCGGCCTGGCTTGGCCGCGCCGAACACAACGGCAAAATGGCACGCGAAGCGATGGACCGCAGCCTGCGCGTCACCCATGCCTGGCTGCGATTGGCCGATCCGGTCACGGGCTTGCTGCCTCGGCGCGACAACAATCCCAACTGGGTGGTCCGCGACTCCGCGGCCGACCTGTACCCATTCATGGTCATCGCGTCTTACTTCCTGGAACCGCGGCTTTATGAAGGCGCCATGCACGATATCCTGCGCCGCGAGATGCAGCTAACCATGCGCGTCGGCCGGTTGAGCGACGATTTCCTCGCGGGCGGCAGCGGGTTTGTGCGGCCCAACGTGGAAATGGACGAGATCGTCTTCGGGTCGAGCGAGTATATGAAGGACGGATTACTGCCGATCACCGAGATACTGGGCGAGACCCCTTGGTACCACCGTATGCGCGGCATTGCCACCGACATGGTGAAGTATGCGCCCTACACCTGGAACGGGCGCAAGTTGCCGGCACAGACCTCGGAAATCAACGGCAATGCCCTGCAGGTGCTGTCGCGGATGTACTGGCGCACACGCGACCCCGAGTATCTCGAGAACCTGATAACCATCGCCGACTTCTACTTCCTCCATCAGTTACCCAAGACCAACTATCTGCCGGTACACGATTGGAACATCGCGACAGACCAGCCGAAGCGCGGCGTGTTTCTCTATTCCGACCATGGCAACGAGATCGTCGGCGGCCTGTCCGAGGCATTCGTAGCGGTGTCGAACGCGCGCCCGCAAAAGGCCGCGGAGTGGAAGTCACCGTTCAAGAAACTGATCGACCGGGTGCTCGAAGTGGGACTGAACCCCGACGGCGTCTGGTACGCCGGCGTCGACGTGCAGACGGGCAAGGTGGTCGATCAACGTCATGCGCACTGCTGGGGCTATATGTTCAACGGCATCTATACGGCGTACCTGATGACCGGGGAAGAGAAGTACCGCCAGGCGGTGCAGCGGGCGATGGACGGCGTGGTGCGCAAGCCGGAGTATCTGTTCGACGAGAGTGGCGCGGGCCGCGGTTGGGGCGCCAATGCTTACTCGGACAGCATCGAAGGCGCACTGGTGCTCATCAATCGCATCCCGCACGAAGGGCTCGACCGCGCCATGGACGACGCCATGCTGAAGTACTACAAACGCCAGAAGGACAACGGCATTGTGGAGTATTGGTACGGCGACGGGAACTACATCCGGACAGCCATGATGTACGCGTTCTATAAGAGCCAGGGCGCTTTCCTGACCAACTGGCACGATCGCGTCGAGTTAGGCGCCGTGGCGCAACCAAACGGGGTCAACCTCGTGATCAGAGCCGAGTCGCCCTGGAGCGGCCTGTTGCGGTTCGACGTGGCACGGCACCGGGAGCACTGGAACATGGGCCGGAATTACCCACGTCTGAACGAGTGGCCGGAGTGGTTCACCGTGGAGCACGACAAAGCCTATAACGTGCGGATCAACGGCGGGGAAGCCCGGAGACACTACGGGTTTGAACTCCGTAAGGGCATTCCACTTTCAGTGGCCGGCAGCCAAAAGGCAACGGTGGAGGTGAATTCGATTCGTTAAGCGGCCAACGGATTGGGTTCGTTTCCGTAAGTGTCCTGGTAGAGGCGCTGGTTGCCATACTTGGCGGCCTGACTGACGAGGAAGTTGACGGATTTGCCGGTGAAATCGGCGACGCCGCGGATCTCTTCGGCTTCGTCGGCGGAGAAGTAGGTAGCGATTATAGCAATTTTGCTATCCAGGCGCGCATCGTGGCAGCCTTGACACGTTGCAGCCTGCCCGCGGATCCTGTCACCGGTCTTGTGGATGGCGACGAACCCTGTTTAGAACTCCAGCCGCAAGGCCAACTGCCCTTGCCTTGGGGTGTTCGCTTGGGCGCTGATGCGGCCGAAGTTTTGGTTGCTGATGTTTGAGGCCGGGGCGGCGAAGACTACCCTGTTGAACGCGTTAAAGAACTCGGCCCGGAAGATCAGGTTGGCCCGTTCGCCAAGGCGGGTGCGTTTGATTAGGCCGAAGCTTTCGTTGAGGAAGTTGGGGGCGCGGAGGTCGGTGTAGCTTCTGGCTGAGGTTCCGAAGCGGTTGGCGCCGGGGACGGCGAAGGCGGCGGGGTTGATCCAGAGGTCGACGGCGGGGTCGAAGTTGTCCTGTTGACCCGTACGGGTGGCGGAGAGGACGTCGGGACGGTTGCCGCCGTTGAACAGGGGCAGGGCATTGGTTGCTGTCAGCACGATGGGCTTCCCGGTGGCGTACTGGAGGATGCCGGTAAGGCTCCAGCCACCCCACGCTTTGGTGCGGCCGAAGGGGAGGTCGTATAAGAAGCTGAGGTTGAGAATGTGGGGGACGTCGTTGGTGCCGATTCCTTTTTCTAAGCGCCGGTTGTAGTAAGTGAGTCCGGTGGGGCCGCCGCCGGCTTGAATGTCGGAGTCGGAGATCGATTTCGAGAAAGTGTAGGCGCCTAAGAATGTCAGGCCACGCGTCATACGCTTTTCCGCCTTCATCTGAAAAGCGTGGTAAGTCGAGTTACCGTTGGGATTGGAACGGTTGGCGATGTTGAGATACTGCGGATAGGGGCGCAGGGCTTGGGCGATCGATCCGGTGAAGCCGGCGTAGGGTAGCGCAATACCGGCGGCTTGGGCTTCGGCGCTGGTGACCGGCCGTGTTAGCAGCGAGCCAAGCGCGAGATAGCGGGGATCGACTTCGTTGATGTTGATGAGTCCGTTGCCTAAGCGCGTGCCTTTGTTGCCGACATAAGCTAAGTCGACGACCACGGCGCCGGGGAGTTCGTGCTGGATGTTGAAGGTCCAGTTTTGGAAGTAGGGCGGGCGGCCGTCGTTGCGGCCAATCGTGTCGACGCTCGTGCCGTTGGCGACGGTGGGATCGATGAAGGGCGGCTTTGGCCAGTTGGTGGGGAAGCCCTGGTCCCAATTGAAGCCGGGGGTGACGCCGAGGTCGGGAGACTGATAGGAGGGCTGGCCGTTGAAGCCGATGGCGAAGCGTTGGGATTGGCGGAGTCCGGCGGTGGCGTTGCCGGGGGCATAGAAGATGCCGTAGCCGCCGCGGAGGACGGTCTTGTCGCGGAGCAGATAGGCGAAGCCGAAGCGGGGACCGAAGTTGCGGTAGTAAGTATCGGCAAAGCTGCGGCGCGAGTTATCGCGGCCGGGGCCTTCACCGAGAAACGTGATGGCGCCGAGGCGGCCACCGGCGGCGGCGTTGAGGGCGGCGGGGTCGAACGAAGAAAAGTTATTGAAACGCTCGATGCGTGGGAAGAAGATATCGTAGCGGAGGCCTAAGTTGAGGGTAAGCTTGCGTGTGATCTTCCAATCGTCCTGGAAGTAAGTGCCGAGGTAACGGTAGCGGTTGCCGGGGACGACGACCAGGGCGTTGTAACTGGCGTTATCGACGTTACCGAGCAGGAAGCTAGCAAACGCATGGCCGGTGATGGCGCGGGCGGCCGCCGTGGGTAACGACGTTTCGAGTTGGGAGAACGCGAATTGACCCTGCTGGCCGAACGGATCGGCTCCATTGGTTTGCTGCCAGCGGGCTTCGACGCCGGCTTTGAAGACGTGCTTGCCGCGGACGATGCTGAGGGAGTCGTTCAACTGGAGCATGTTGTTGACCTGCGCGCCGACGTTCTTGGAATCGTCGGCCCACGTGCTGAGGCCGTCGGTGAAGGTGACGCGCGGGAAGACGTTGCCAGGGCCGGTGTTAATGCCGGTGAGGCCGATGCGGTTGGGCCAGTCCTGATTGGCGGAGAGTTTGCTCCAGAGTTGCGGCTCGCGTGTATAGCCAACGATGAAGTTGTTGAGCAGCGTGGGCGAGAAGATGTAGTCGAAATTGAAGCGGAGCCAGCGGGAGGGGCGCTGCTCGTCGAGCGCATTGGTGAACGGGATGGGCAAGCCGAGGGCGGCGACACTCGATTGGCTGCCGATGTAGGAAAACCAGTTGACGCGGGCTTTGTCTGAGAAGGCGTGGTCGATTTTGATGTTGACCTGATCGCGATCGAAAGTACGCGCGCCGATGGAGAGGAAATTGTCGGTTTGGCGCGAGTTGGTGGGCGTGGGCAGCAGCGGCAGGATTTTGCGGGAGACGGCGCTGAAGCGTTCCTGCGGGATGATGTTGCCGGGGAAGGGTTGGCGGGTGAAGCCTTCGGGTGTGGAGACGGTGGTGGCGGGATCGTAGATGAGGAGCGGGCGGCCGTTGCGGTCGGTGAGTCCGGAGAAATCGCCGCGGGCCATGGCGGCGGTGGGCACCGTGAAGAACTGGTTCACCTGACCGGCGCGGAAGCGGAAGCCGGTGTAGTTGAAGAAGAAGAACGTCTTATTTTTGCCGTTGTAGAGCTTGGGCAGAAGGACGGGTCCGGAGAAGTTGGCGCCGAACTCGTTTTGGCGGTTGACGGGCGTAGTGGGCGAGAAAAAGCCGCGGGCGTCGAACGCGTCGTTCCGGAAGTATTCAAACAAGGCGCCGTGAATTTCGTTGGAGCCGGAGCGGGTGGTGAAGACTTCAAAGCCGCCGCCGGTACGTCCGTACTCAGCGTTGAAGTTCGCGGCCAGCAGTTTGAACTCGCCGATCACTTCGACGGAAGGGTAAGTGAAGAGGGTGCCGCCGCTTTCGGGTCCGGTAGCTCCAGCGCCATCGAGCAGCACCTCTTTGGCCCGCGATTGTGAGCCGTTGATTTGCGTATTCCCTACGTCGCCCGTTACGCCCGGCGCGAGGAACAGGAAGGCTTCGGGGTTGCGCATGTTGCCGGAGACGGCAAGCGGGAGGTCCATTACCTGGTCGCGGCTGATGGTGGTGCCGAGGTCGGAGGTGGCCGTCTGGAGGGCGGTGGTTCCGGCGGTGACTTCGATGGTCTGTTCCACCTGTCCGAGTTCGAGCCTGATGTCGAGGCCGAACGTCTGGGCGACGTTCAATGTGAGGTCGCGGGCAACGAACTTGCGGAAGCCGGGAGCTTCGGCGGTCACTTCGTAGTTGCCGACGGGGAGTTGTTGGAGCGAGTAGACGCCCGATTCGTTGGTGCGCGTCTCGGTACGGACGTTGGTGGCCTGGTTGCGTGCCACAACCGTCACGTTGGGAATGGCGGACGATTGAGCATCGAGCACGCGACCGGTGATGGTGCCGCGGTCACTTTGCGCCAGCACGAGCAAAGGTGACAAGAAGAGCAACAAAGATACCCTGAAACCCATGATGATTCCAGGGTAGCAAGATTAAGCTATTTGCATGCAGCGGGATCCGCGTGCACGTAGTAGGCCCGGTACTTCTTATATTTCTTGTCCGTGCAACCGCTGAGGTTGAGCAGTTCCACCTTGCGGAACTCGACAGGATGGCTTTCGCTCTGGAGCGAGATGTAGCCGGATTCGAGAATCTTCCCGTCGATTTTGACGGCCGGGTCGACCGGTTCGACGGCTCCGCCGCCGATCTGGGGCTTAGTGTAGGTGAGGACGTCTTGTCCGTTGACGCGATGGGTGATCTTTTCCGAGCCGAGCACTTCGACCTCGGCGCGGACCCACTGGTCGCCATCGAAGGTGGGCGAGGAGGAATTGATGCAGTGGCGCTCGATGAGTTTGCCGTCCATAACGACGTGGGTGCCCGGGGTGCAGAGGTTGGCGGTCGATCGCGGACCTTTGCCGAGTCCACCGAGCAATTGGACTTCGATCGAGACGGGAAAGTTCTGATCCTTGAGCATGCTCTGGGGAGACTGGCCGTGCACCATGATGCCGCTGTTGCGGGTGGCCCAACCCTGGCCGCCGGGAGCCTGGTCGCCGGTGAAGCGGTACTCGACGACGATGACGTAGTACGAGAACGGCCGGTTGTAATGGATGTGGCCAAACCGGTCGTTAAACTTGTCGTACTGGTCGTAGGAGACTTTGAGGACGCCGTTCTCGACGCGGAAGGTGTTGCCGAAGTTGTCGCCGGGGGCGTAGCCCTTGATCTTGGGGACCCAATTGGTGAGGTCCTTCCCGTTGAAGAGTTTGATCCAATCTTTGGGCTTAGCGGCGCGGTAGGCGGGTTGCGTTTGCGCGGCGACGGTGAGGGCCGCCAGGGCGAATGCGAGAATCAGGCGCATATATACCTTTAAGCGTAGCGCGCAGACGTGCGAAACTGCGGTGGAAGGAGGACTCGATCTACTATGGATCGGTTTGACGAACTCAAATTAAAGTATCAATCCGTGCTGAACCTGATCAAAGGGCGGCCGATATTGCTGGACCACTTGCACGTGCAGGATAACAAGCTGTTCCTGCAAGGGCGGGCGGCTTCGGAGGAAGCGAAAAACGATGTCTGGAACCAGATCAAGCTGGTGGACCCGAGCTTTAGCGATCTGATTTGCGACCTGCAGGTGGACACGAGTCTGGCGCCGCCGGCACCGCGCACGTATACGGTGGTGGCCGGCGATTCGCTTTGGAAGATCGCCTCGAAGTTTTATGGGAACGGCGCGGAGTACCCGCGGATCATTGCGGCGAATCCGGGCCAGTTGAAGGATGAGAAGAGCGTCATTCATCCAGGGGACGTGCTGGCGGTTCCAGAGTAGAGACGACTAGTTTGTTCGGCAAGGCGGCTCGATCTACAGAGCTCGATCTACAGAGATAGCTCGGGCCGCTTTCATTTTTCGTAAGTGCCCGAGGTTCGGTAAAACCATCGCAAACCTCAAAGCAGCGCTGCCGCCCGAAACGGAGCGGGAGTGTCAGCGACCCGGCCCGCGCACCCACCCGGCCCGTTAAAAATTGACATCGGTTTCGGAGCCGCGGAAGTTTCTCACGCAAGACCTCTTGTATTCCGCCGGCATTGTTGATACACTTGACCCGTGGTCGTGGACGTGTGTCCACTCCACCAAACAAATCAAAAAGACCGCCATCGCGCGGTCCTTTTTTTTCGCACTACCTCCGGTCGGAAGCCGTCGCGCTCCCGACCCCCTCGGCGTTCATCCGCGTTAATCGGCGGCCGATTCCCAAAAAACTTCGCAAGCAAAAGGAGTACTACTCAGATGTCTGCAAACCTCAGCACGGGCCCCCGCACCGAAGAAGGCAAAGCCAAATCCTCCCAAAATGCCACAAAACACGGCCTCACCGCCGAATCCATCCCAGCCGACCTCCGTCCTGTTTTCAACAGTTTGCGAAACGAACTCCACGCCCAGTGCCGCCCCGATGGCCCCTTGGAAGAGATCTTCTTCGACAAACTCGTCACCGCCCGCTGGAACATGCTCCGTGCGCTCGATTTTCA
>JADLDI010000047.1 GCA_020846745.1 Bryobacterales bacterium
ACTACATCCGCTTCGAAGGTTCGTTCAACCGCGCCTACAAACAACTCAAAGATTCCCAAACGAACCGCATCTGCCAGCTAATAGAAGCCAACCCGGACGCCCCCCGTCCGTCGCTCCCCTTAGCCGATGCCCTTAAAATTCAACGCTTTGCGAAACGAACTCCCCCACCTCGCACCAACCCCGAAACGGAGCCGCAACCGTCCGCGAGCGCCACGCCATCCGACGACATCCTCACCCACTTCCCCCCGTCCGTAGCCGCCGAAATCCGCGACGACGCTGCCACCCTCGATATCTCCGTCAACTTCCTCATCAGCCAGTACGCCAAAATCGGCTACCAGACCGCCCTCCAAGAATCCGTGCGGAACGAACCCAATTACGATCCCAATTGCGACATGGTTAAACGTTAATCAAGATTGCGCTTCAGGCGGTGGCGTGCGCCGGCCGGGTCGCTGACGCTCCCGCTTCGGGCGGCAGCGGCTCGGCTGGAAGCGATGGTGGAGGAATAAAAGATCGCGGGCTGTTGGGAGAGCCGGAATGCGGGGGGAAGTGCCGATTGCCGGTCAGAAGTGGTACGATGCCGAGTACCCTATCGCCGGAGCCGCTATAACGCTGGATGGAATCGATGATTTTCAATAGAGCACGTCCGTCCGTCTCAATTCGCGGCGCAAAGGCACAGGGTTGTTTTGAGGACTGCATGGGATGAACGGGAAGAGCATCTTGGTAACCGGCGCTTCTCGAGGTCTGGGCCGGGCTATTGCTCTGGGCGCCGCCTCAGCGGGATTCCGTGTCTGGGCTGGTGTGCGCGATCAGAGTTACACACACGAGTGGATTTCGACAGCACAGAATAGCGGCCTCGATCTGCGGCCCGTCGCGTTGGACGTCACCGACAAGAAGACCGTTGAAGAAGCGTGCAACAAGATCGGTCGCGAAGGCGGCCTGTACGGCGTGGTGAATAATGCCGGCATTACCGGGCGGAGCTTTTTCGAGGACTACCCGGAAGAGCATATCCGCAAGGTGTTTGAGGTAAATCTGTTCGGACCGATGAATGTGATACGGGGCGCATTGCCGTTGCTGCGCGCCAATGGCAGCGGCCGCATCGTGAATATCAGTTCGATCGGCGGGCGGATTGGTTCGGCGAGCGTGGCTCCTTACACGGCCAGCAAGTTTGGGCTCGAAGGTTTCAGCGAATCGCTTGACATGGAACTGCGCCCATTTGGAATTTACGTTTCTGTGATCTCGCCGGGTATCATCCGGACGGATATCTGGGATGAAGACAGCCGGATTCTGCCGGCCGCCCGGAATCCGCGCAGCCCGTATTACGAGTTCTTCTGGCGAATGGAGCGTCAGGTCGAAGGGCTTCTTTCGAGCAGCAAACTGACGCCCGACGATGTTGCGCGACAAGTTGTGCACGTGCTGCAGACGCCACGCCCGCGTCAAAGGTATGTCGTAGGGCGGCGTGCGGCCTTGGCGGTGTTGCTGCGAAAGCATCTTCCCGATAGGGTGTTTGAAAAGGTGTATTTCGGGGCAATTCAGCGCACGATGCAGCGCAAAACCGCCGGACCTGTGCTGCCGGCACAGGAAGAGAAAGCGAGATGAACGTCGCGCTGATAACCGGAGCAGGCTCCGGTATGGGGATGGAGACAGCGCTTCACCTGGCGTCGCGCGGATATCGCGTCTACGGCTCAGTATGCACGGAAGCCGAACGGACGGCGCTTGAATCGGCCGCACGCCTTAGAAAGGTGGAGTTGGACATTGTCACGTTTGATGTGACACGCGAGGATCAGGTCCGCCCGGCGGTTGATTCGATATTGGCAACTACCGGACGGATCGATGTGCTTGTGCAGTTTGTCGGAATCGGCCTGCGCGGGTTCTTTGAGGACCTCGATATCAGCGAGATCGAACGCGTGTTCCAGGTGAATCTGTTCGGCCTGATGCGTGTGACACAGGCTGTGCTGCCTTACATGCGAAAGGCGGGGCGAGGTAGGATTATTCTCACCAGTTCGGTTGGCGGCCGGATGGCATCGATGGGCATCGGAGGATACGCGTCGAGCAAGTTTGCGATCGAGGGCTGGGGCGAGAGTCTGCATCAGGAGATGGCCGCGTTCAACATACGGGTATCGCTGCTTGAGCCAGGGTTGATCCGTACGCCCCACTTCGGCATTCATCGCAATGTAAGCCGGCGAGCGGCGGATCCGGCCAGCCCATACTACGCCTGGTTCCGCCGTCACGAGAGTCTGGTTGACGGTCTGCTGGCAAAAAGCAGTTTTACTACAGCGGATGTGGCGCGGAAGGTGGAACAGATTTTGAGCGCGCGGCGACCTCGGTTGCGTTATGTCGTGGGGACGAAAGCCAAGTGGGTGCTTGCGCTGCGGCGCTACATCCCCGGGGAGCTGTTCGAGTCGGTTTACTGGAGCGCGGTGAGGCGTGCCGTGACGCGGCCTGAGCCGCCCGATGGCGCCGGTTCGCAGGCCATATCGGAGAAAGCACTATGAGTTTGTCCGGACTGTCGATAGCGAACACGGTGGGATGGGGCAAGCTTCTGCGGATGCGCAAGGCAAAAAAGGAAGTGTGGGAACAGCTCATCAGTCCCCATTTCACTCTTCGGTGCGTCCAGACGCTGCTTCATGCCGGTTTTCTGGATGCTCTGCGAGCCGGCCCACAAAGCGCGGAGGAGTACGCGGGCAAGAACAATCTCGACCCGAAGTTACTGCGAGCGCTTTGCGAGGCGCTGTATGCGAGAAAGATCCTGACACTCGACGGTGAGCGGTTTGGGCTGGACGAGACCGGGCGCCTGATTGTCGAGACAAACGTGGGGCGGGGCTGGATCGATCTTGCTTACGGATATGAGCCGGTACTGTACAATCTCGAGCCGTTACTACGGAAAGAGGCGTTTTATGGCCAGGAGGTGGTCCGGCACGGAGACTACGTGGGCACGGGGAGCGGCCTGGCATCGGTGGATTTCTATTTTCCGCTTGTGGCTCGTTTTATCGCCGCAGGCAAGCGGCGCAAGGTGCTCGATATCGGCTGCGGCGACGGGACCTTTCTGCGGTACCTCTGCTCCACGGTGCCGGGGCTCGAAGGGGTCGGGATCGATCTTTCGCCCAACGCGGTGGAGGCCGGCCGGCGTACTAACGCGCAAGAGAAGCGGAACGACGTCCGGCTTTATGTCGGCGATGCGATGGACATTGGCAAGCTGAAACAGGAGATTGCGGGGGTGGACTGTGCGGCAACGTTCTTCGTGCTGCACGAACTGTGCGACAACAACGGGAACCAGCGGACGCTGAAATTTCTTCGGTCGTTCCGTGAAGCGCTGCCGGGCGTGCCGTTCCATGTGGTCGAGACGATCCGACCGACGGCGCAGGAGATGCGCAAACGTCCCGGCCCCGCGGTAGAGTACTTCCTATTTCACGACCTGAGCAAACAGCATCCGCTTTCGCGGGCACAGTGGCGCAAGCTGTATCAGTCGGCGGGGTTTCAATCGATTGAGGAGGACTACATCGCCGGGGCCCGGACTTCGATTTACACGCTGGGTTAAAAGGAGCGCCATGGGTAGCCATGCAGGTTGACATACTCGCCATTGGATCCCTTGGCGATGTACAGCCTTATGTCGCGCTCGGCATGGGTCTGCAAAGGGCCGGTTATCAGGTTCGTCTCGTCACGCTGAACGGCTTCGAAGAGTTGGTTCGCGGCCATGGTCTCGAACACCTTTCTATTGGTAGCAGCACAGCCGAAATCTTCAAGACCGCAGAGGGCATGAAGTGGGCCCAGCAGCGTGGCACACCGATTGGATTTCTGCGCGGCTTCTTGCGGGTTGCCGGTTCCCAGATCGAAGAACAGGCGGCAGCGTACTGGAAGGCCCGCAAGAACATTGGGCTTCTGATTGTGTCTCCAATGGCATCTCTCGGCGGTGTTCACCTTGCGGAGCGCCTGGGTGTGCCCCTGATTCAGGCCAACTGGGGGCCGCCGGTGGTGCCGACGCGCTACGACTGGGATGGCCGGACGAGTTTGAAGGCAGTGATGAGAGCCACAGGGATGGCCTGTAAAGACGCGACGTTCCGCCTGCTGGTGTGGAGCCTGCTTCTTCGCCACATCAATGCGGCGCGTTCGAGAGTCCTCGGGTTGCCGGAGCTCCCAATCACCGCGCCGTTCCGAGGCAAGGTACGTAAGCCGGGCCTGCTGCTTGGAGGATACAGTCCGGCAGTGGTGCCGAGGCTGCCGGACTGGGGTGACTGGATTCGGGTTACAGGTTATTGGTTTTTGGACGACTTTCACAAGTGGACGCCACCGGGCGAACTGGTTCATTTTCTGAGCTCGGGTCCGCCGCCGGTGTTCGTCGGATTCGGAAGTAATCCGTTTCCCAATCCCCAGGCAACCGCCGAGATGGTGGTTCGCGCCCTGGAAGGCGCCGGGCAGCGTGGCATCGTGGTGTCAGGCGGAAGCGGACTGCCGGAGGGACAACTTACGCCCAATGTGCTCAGTCTGAGTGCTGTTCCCCATGGCTGGCTCTTTTCTCGGGTAGCGGTGGCGGTCCATCACGGCGGCGCCGGAGTTACAGGAGCGGCGCTACGTGCCGGTCTGCCTTCGGTTGTGGTGCCGGTGTTCGCCGACCAACCGTTCTGGGCCGAACGTGTATTCCGGCTTGGGGCGGGTCCCCGTCCCATACCTGCCGGGCGGCTGACGGAGCAGAACCTCACCGCAGCGATTCAAGCCACCTCAGACCCAGCGATGCGGCATCGGGCGGCGACGCTAGGCGAACAGATTCGGGCCGAGGACGGAGTGCGCATGGCTGTCGAAGCGATCGAGGAACACATCAAATATGCCTCCAGTGGCGCGCAAAAGGTGGTGGGCTAGTCATTCTGGAAACTTCTCTACGATTAACGGCCAAACGCTCGGGCAGCTTGCCGCTTTGCGATATCCTGTTCCAAGTCTTTCTTCCGGAGCGCTGGGAGTCGCATAGATGGCTTGGATCTGGTACGCAATCGCCGCAGTTTTTATACTGGATGCGTTTCGCATGCGCAGGCGGCTGCGCAGTATTCCAGTTCTAGGTGGATCCGGCGCTGAGTTTTCGCGCCCTGAGGTGGCTTTCATTGCCGCTGAGAAGGCGAAGCTGCCACAAAGCACGCGGATGGAAGCAACGGCGTACATGCAGGAACATGGGATTGACCTGCTCGACATCGTTGCGGCAGACACACCGGCGCTGGCGGTATTGACGCTCTCGCAGATTGTCGATCCGCCGGTTTATGCCGTTAACAGGGTGGCGATCGGGTTCACTTCCGGGTTTGCGATGGCAGCATCGCCCGAACTGCTGGCCAGGGCCGGAAAAAAGCCGCCGCCCGCTGTGGAGGATGGGGAACTGGCACAGCTAGCGCGAGCGATGCGGAAGTATGCGGGAGTGCATGCGGGGCTGGCGATAGCGCCCGGTACACGGTTCAGGCCCGAGTTCTTGCCGCGCGAGTGGCCGCTGTTTGCATCGACTGTGACGGCCACGGCGCCTCCGTTTCTGGTTGTATGGCGGGCGATTCTGCTGGGCGTGTTGGCTGCCGGCCTGGTTCTCGCTCCCGCAGCGGGGCTGGCTGCACTGGGGGTGTTTCATCTTCAGCCGCTACTCACGATTGGAGGACTGGCGCTACGCCCACGGGATCTGCTGTTGACAGTGGCTTTGCGCTATCCGATCGAGATCTGGTCGTGGTTTTTGCTTTTGGCAAGCCGGCTGCGGGCGGCGCGGCAGAATGCCGAGCGGCATGAGGCCAGGCGGCCGGCATACGACGAGATGCTGGCGAACGGAACGGCCGCGTTCTTTGAGCCGCGGCGAGCGGATTGTCTGGTGTGCAAGTCGGTCCGGCTTCGGAAACGGATCGAGACAAAGGACCTCTTTCAATACAAGCCGGGCCGGTTTCGCCTGGATGAATGCCAGAACTGCGGGCATGTTTTTCAAAACCCGCGGCTTTCAGCGGCTGGTTTGAAGTTCTACTACAGCGATTTTTACAGCGGCCTGGGAGGCAAGTCGATCGAGACCGTGTTCCGCGCAAGGCCGAAAACGTATATCGAGCGAGCCTTGTCGGTGAAGGGTCTCGGCCAGCCAACGAGGTGGCTTGACGTCGGCACCGGACACGGCCACTTTTGCTGCGTCGCACGCGAGGCGTGGCCAGAAGCACGGTTTGACGGACTCGATATCTCCGAAGGGCTGGATGAGGGGGTCCGCGCGGGCTGGATCGACCGCGCCTATAGCGGTTTCATATCCGACTGGGCTTCCCAACTGAAGGGCGAGTACGATGTGGTCAGTCTGTTCCATTGTCTCGAGCATTCGCCGGACCCGGTCCGGGATCTCGACGCCGTGTGGGAAGTGCTTGTGCCGGGCGGCCTGCTGGTGATTGAAGTTCCGAATCCGGAGTGCCGGCTGGGCCGGCTATTGGGGCGGTTCTGGATGCCGTACTTTCAACCTCAGCACTTGCACCTGTTCAACGCGAGCAATCTGGCGAACGTGCTGAAGGAGCACGGATTCGAGACGCAACGAACGGCATTTAACGAGGCGCATACGGGCGCCGATCTGTTCTTCTGCGTTCTGTTGGCAGTGGGTTCGATTTCGGAGCCGAACTTACCGCTTCCGTGGAGAGCACGGGCCGGATGGGCGCTGCGCGGATGGAACTTTGCGGTACGAGGCTTGGCGCTTCCGTTTGCGGCGCTCGCGTTAGTGATGGACCTTTTGTTCGACAAAGGGATTTGCCGCGTGACAGGCTCCAACGCTTTTCGGGTGGTCGCGCGGCGGGTGGAGCGCGAGTCAGGAGTAAGGGGTCAGGAGCCGGGGTTTGAGAACGAAGCGGACGTACTGCCGTTCGCCTGAAACAAACGAATCCAGGATGGGGCTGCCTTGGACGCCGGCGAACGTATCGAGCGCCGCATACAGACACTTCGGCGCCCGCTGCCGAATCAAAGCGACGCGCCGGCCGCTGTCCAGTTCGAGCGCGCTAACGATTTGGCGGTTGATTGGCTCTTCTTCAATAATTTCGAAAAGCTTCTGCAGACTTGCCCGAAGTTCGGGCAGGGCGGTGCGCTCTCTGAGGTCGGCGAAGAGAAATCTGCCATCGGGACGGAGAACTCGTGACACCTCCTTTGCGAACCGCTCAAAGGATGGATAACAGTGTGAGGACTCCACGTTCAGCACCACATCGCAAGATTTCGATGGCAGGGGCAGATGCTCCGCATTCCCTTGCATGAATTTCAGATTGGGGAACTGGTGGCGGCGGCGACACATATCGATCGCACGTTGCGACAAATCGATTCCGATGTATGAAGCGGGCTTCAGATAGCGGACGATGAACGATGCTCCGCCGCCACGTCCACAGCCGACTTCAACTACATCTTTGCCCTCAATGGGCCAGGCAGAGGCAATACGGTGATAAAGCTGGATCGGGTAACGATCCGCTTCATCGGCGGGATCAAGCGGCAGTTTTGGAGCGTTTGCGTCGATGGAAGTAAAGCCATAATTCAGAAAGGCTGAATCGCCGGGCTTCAGCATCATGCTGATACCCGAGTACATCAACCGGGTGAAGCCGGTGACCAGCTTCGGCCGGAGACTCGGCACCGCCGTAGAGATCGCGTAAATCGCGTGACCTATCAGCCGTCCCGGACGAAGCTGGACAGAACTCTGATCAATACTCATAATCGATAATCCTTGTAAAAACCGGGTGCGTGAGCCATTGAGGCCGGGCGCTCTGTTTTTGTTGCGAGGCGAAACGCTTTTCAGCGAAGCGGTTGGTTTCCGCAGGCTCCCTGAAAATGAATGTCCCAGTATTCATAATTCGGGAAGACCAGCCTGTTCAGACTGAGAGAACGGCCATCCGGGCTCCAGTCGCCGTTGGCTGCAATTCCAGCTCCGTACTCGGGATATCCCTTTTCTTTGAAGTGCGTCAACTGTCTTAAGTCGCCGGTTTCGGCATCGAGGAGCATGAACTCGGTCTTGATCGACATGATTTTGGAAGCTTTGGGATCGTCGCGGTAAGGGTGCGCACTCATGAAGAGTACCTTCCTGCCGTCTGGAGACCATACACCGTGCTCGTCCCATACGGTTGGCGAGTTGGTTAGATTCTTCACCGCCCCGGTTCTGATGTTCAGGGTATGGATATCCATGCCTTGAGCATCCTTCTGCGTGGAGCCGGTAAACAACACAGTTTCGTTATCGGGGTGGAACGAGCCGGGTTCGTTCCAATGCATGCCCTTGGGAGTAATATCTCTGCGGTTGACTAGCGCCGGCGCCCCGTTTCGCTCCTCGAAGTCGGCGAGCATGAGTTGCCATCGTCCAAACGAATACTTGAGAACATTGCCATCCACGATTTGGGACCACACCGCCTTTCTTCCGTCGCGAGTTATTGCGGGGCCAGTATAACCGTCGGGAGTTCCTTTAACTCCCGACTTGAAATCGGTCAGGCGATGCCACTGCTTACCGTCAAGAGACACGGCGTACATGTTTGTGAAAATGCCATTCTGCAGTTGTCCCTCGACGTATTTCCTGGACCACCCCAAGATGGGAGGAGCGGAGAATTTGTCACGTTCGACGGCAAGGAACAGCCAGCGGCCGGAAGGATGCCAGCGGGGCTGCATTTTGAAGCGCTTGCGCTTTGGCCCGTTCGGACGTTCCTCACACGTGATACAGGTCAGCCCGGGTTTCCCGTCGCCGCCGAGATAGATCTGTGCTGTTCCGTGTTCGTCTTCCTTGTTGATGACGTAGCGGCTGCCATCGGGCGAGTAGACTTTGAATCCTTGGATATCGCTCTTTCGCAGTTCCCGAACGGAACAAGGGTCGTCATCAGGCTGTCGCGTGCGCTCTTGTCTTGCGGGTGGCCGACTTCGTTGCGGCTCTCCGAACGCAGCGCCTACGGCGAGAGCGAGAAGAATGGCTGCATGCCCGGTCCGCGCATAGACGACAGTTTTCAGGAGAGGACTAGATGGCTTCATGTGAGAGTCCTGATCCACGCTTGATCCAGGCCTGATCTACGCAGAAGACAGCCTCTTGTCAAGCGCAACGGATCTTAGAACGGGGCCACCGAAGGCGCACTCATCAAAACGGGAATGTCCGCGGACAGGGGCCGTGCCGTTTGCGGCACCGGACGGCCGGCGACCTGAAGCAGGACGAGGAGGAAGCTGATGAGAGCCTCCGCTGAATTGAACTGGCAGTGACCATAGCGAACTATTGGGATGTTGATATGCAAGCCGGAACTTCGAGAGCTCTCGACCTTCCAGCGATACCACCATTCATGCCAATAAGGAATGATCGGGTCCGCCGTGGTGTGCAAGGTGACCAAGGGGTTGGCGAGCATTCCTGACGTCTCGTACTGGCGCATGGCGGCGATGGCGGCGGGGTCGGCGGCAACGCGGCGGACAAACAGATTCAGCAGAAGGTCGTTGCTCGATCCGAGGTAAAGGTGGCCGATGTTGTCGAATGGTTGACCTCCAAGTTGACGACGCGCATCATTTGTGGCGAAAACCGAGTACCAGGCAACCTTTACAATCGCATCTTCGATATCCGCGGGGGCGAGGGTTGAAACACCGGCCACCCGTATTAGCTCCGCCGCTGCATTGGGACGATTTCTCACAGCCTGGCGGAGGCGAGGTTCGAAGACAGTGTTCCAGCCGTTGATCACGGATTTTGGGATGTCGACGGGGTTACCGGGGATTGTGCCCGGGAAGAAGTAATCGAGCAAGACGCGGAAGTTGCCGATGTAATTGATCTGGGCACGGAAATCACCGACGGGCCCGCAGGCGGCCACACCACCGGCGTAAATATTCGGATAGGTCTCCATCGACTTGGCCGTCACCAGACCACCCTCTGATGGTCCGACAAGATACACGCCTTGCGGTGCACCGTGGCGCGCCGTGTAGATATTGACCAAATCCCGGATATCCCGAACACCTTCGAGCACCGCGAGGCCGTTCCGGCTGTAGCTTGTGGTTGCGAAGGCGAAACCGAGGCCGTTGATGAGCTTTGGAACCGACGATCCGTCGGGAAACTCGAGCTGATCTTCAGGAATGCCCACCGGCTGAAACTCGTCGACATAGCCGTGCGCATAGATGACGAGGTTGCCGTTGAAACAGCTCGGCTGGGGCATGCAGACGCGATAGACGGCTCCACTGGCCTGTTTGGCGTCCGGCGCACACGTGCTGGAACACTGCCCGAAGGCAGCAGTTGCGGCTGAACCGAGCAGCAGCAGGCGAATGATCCACGGTTTACGATGCGGAGTAGACATTTAACGCGGTCTCACGATTACGACGAGCGCTGCCAGCACATACTCGGCGCGCTGCGCGCTCGACAGGCGCTCAGATGTCAAGGCCCGCGTCCATGTACCCGAGGTTAATAAGTTGTTGCATAACCGCCTGCGCGTTTTCGTTGCGGAGCTGCGATTCGCTGATGTCCGACTGGCTGTCAGCAGATCGTTTTTCCTGGTCCGAATTCACAACGGTTTTGGAATCGTCTGGTATCATCGGCACACCTCTCAAGAGGTCAAAAGTATACAGCCGCTGCGCCATGCTGTCAAATGCGTGATGAACCGTGGCGTGATGGACCATACAGGCGGGCGTTTCAGCGGAGTTGGGCATTTATTAAAACGTTCATTAAGACGTCCGGCGCGGAAGTATACTCGTACATCCACCCTGGAAGGAAACAGCGAGATGGGTACTCCAATCAGCCAGACCGCGGCACAGTCGATGAAACAGTTTACTCTTCCCGAGGGACTGCAGGTTTGGAACGGCCCGGAATCGGGCAGCGACACGGAATTTCTGTACCGGGAGAATTTCCGAAGACGGTGCTATGAAAAGCACGGCGTCGCGGCCAGCGACGGGGCGACGATCTTCGATGTGGGAGCGAATATCGGCATGTTCGCGCTGTCGCTCATGAGCAGGTTCCGCGACCTGCGCGTCTTCTGCTTCGAACCCGTACCCGGGACGTATGCCTGCCTTGAGCGCAACTTGCGCGATTCTCCGCACGCTCACAAGCATTCAGTCGCCACATTCAATGTAGGACTCGGAACAGAAGACCGGCAGACGACGATTGAGTTCTTTCCCGGGGCGCCCAGTAACTCGACATTGCACTCCGAAGAAAAGCACAGAGACTTCGCCAGAGTGCTGGACGGTGTCACGTTTGCAGATATGTGGAGAACGAACAAGAGCAGGGCATTGCTGATGGCTCCGCTGTTCCCGTTCCGGAAGCGGCTGCTGCGGCCCGCTTTTGAGCGTGTGATCGCCGAAGGGGTTTCGATCCCGTGCCAGATCCGAAGGGTGAGCGGGGTTATTGCCGAGCACGGGGTACGGCGGATCGATTTTCTAAAAGTCGACGTGGAAGGCGCGGAGTTTGAGGTGCTGGGCGGCATCGAAGAGCAGCACTGGCCGCTCATCAGGCAGATTTCGATGGAGATCGATCCAGCCAACAAACCGCGTATTCCAGAGCTTCAGCGACAACTCGCGGCTTATGGTTTCGGGAAGGTGACGGTGGAGAACATGTTCGGCGGGCCATGCATACCCGACAATCCGGTAGCGTGCACGCTGTTTGCAGTGCGAACGACAGATTAGAAAAATCAGAGATGGAGCGGGAGCGTAGACGCTACGATGTAGGTAGTGAGAGCAAGCGGAATTGCGTGTTTCTTGTGTCTCGTCGTACCGGCCGCTGTGGTCGCGCAACCGCGCATCACGCAGGTGTCGAACAACTATAGTTATCTACTTCCGAGCCATCCGAGTTACGGCATAGCGAAAGGCTCGATCTTCATCATTGTCGGCACCGGGTTAGCTAACTCGTCCACGCCGTTGCAGAACATGCCTCTGAAGACGGAACTGAACGGAGTTTCGGCCAAGGTGACGGTGGGCGGGACCAGCACCGATGTGATTTGGTATTACGTTACACCGACGGCGCTCGGGGGAGTTCTCCCGTCGAACACGCCGGTGGGAAAAGGTACCATCACGGTTACTAACAACGGCCAGACCAGCACTCCAGCGCCCATTTTGGTTGTTAACAACGCATTCGGGCTTCTAACTCTGGACCAATCGGGCACGGGGACGGCGGCGGTGTTCAACACGCAATACGACCTGCTGTCGGCCACAAATTCGACGCGGCCGGGCGACATCATCGTGCTTTGGGGATCCGGCATCGGACCCGTGGCAGGCGACGAGACCCTTCAGCAGGCACAAGTGAACCTGGAGAATTCTCCAATTACGGTTGAAATCGGCGGACTGCCCGCACGGCTGACCTACCGTGGCCGCTCGATTTTTCCGGGACTCGATCAGATCAATGCCGTTGTGCCGGAACGGGTCAGACTTGGCTGCAACGTTCCGGTGGTGGTGAAGGCGGGCACGTTCTGGAGCAATGTGGCCACGATACCGGTGGCAACAAACGGCGGCGCGTGTCCGCCGGTGACCGACAACTGCGCAGTGAATTATCTCCAACCCGAACCACGGGGCGGCATCACGGACTGGTCGCCAGACGGCAGCCGTTATTTGGTGAACCGCGAAGATGCGAACGGTATTTCACAGATTTACGTAGGGCAGAAAGGGCACGAGGCGGTTTGCATTTCGTGCAACGATATCCCAGGAGGTCCGGCGGCTAAGCGACGCAAGATGCAGCCACACTGGCATCCATCAGGGCGCTGGATCGTGCTGGCGGTTGAGCAGGAGAACTTCGAACGGCCTCCTTTTGTGTCGGACCAGATCATCGAAGGCTGGCTGCAGTCCGGTATTTGGGTTGATATCTGGGCCACTGCGCCGGACGGTTCGTCGTGGCACAAAATTCAGGACTTCGGACCGGCTAACCCGGCCAACGGATTTACGGGTGTAGCGTTCACTCCGGACGGGCGGCAAGGGGTATGGGCGCAGATCGTGGACGGGAATGTTTTCAAGTACAGCTTCGGCCGGTGGGAGTTGATTCTCGCTGAGTGGCAGGAAGTGAACGGCGTACCTTCGTTTACCAACATCCGGAACATAACGCCGCCGGACACGTATTGGGTTGAGCCGGGAAACTTTTCGCCGAACGGAAAGGATTTGCTACTCACCGCGGACCAGGGGTTTCCGAACCATGCGGACGTGCAAGGGCAGGATCAGTACATTCTGGACATCGTAACGGGCAAAATGACGAACCTGACGAATACGCCAAAAGTGTGGGATGAGCACGGGGTTTTTTCGCCGGATGGGGAGAAGATCCTGTTCATGAGTTCGTGGCCATACCGGTCAGAACTCTTTGCCTCGACGATTCTGGGACTGAAGACGGAGTTCATGATGATGGACAAGGACGGATCGAATCTACGGCAGATCACGCACTTCAATCAGCCGGGGTTTCCCGAACACAGCACCGCATCGGGAGTTGCGGCGAATGGGCAGTGGAGTCCCGATGGGTCGACCATCAGCGCCTTGAACCTGTTCTTCCCGAAGTACGCCAGTTGGGAGATTGTGTTTCAGGGTAAGTGCGCGGGTCCTTGATACCGACGTTCGGGCGATTGCGTGCGCGGGCCCGGGTCGGTGACGCTCCGGTTCTCACTCCGGTCGCGCGGATTTTGGTTGTCCGGTGAAAAAGCCGGCGAGATAGGTATTCAGGAAGATGCCTTCGGGGTCCCACTGCTCTCTTAGTTTGCAGAAGTCGTCCCATCGCTCATATTGTCGGCCGATATAGTGCCGGCCGGCGACGGTGGCTTTGCCCCAGTGAAACCGATAGTGAAAGGGCTTCAGCAACTCGTGCATCTCTGTGAAGAACGGATCGTCGCGCGGATACGAGCAAAACTCGAGCCAGCAGACCTTCCTTCCGTAAGCCGGACTAAGCCATTGGTGGCTTTCCGCCGAGCAGCGAACGTGGACGGCGAACAGCGGGTAGCGTCGAGTTCGTTGGAAGTGGTCGCGAAGCAGCGTCAGAGCCTTCGCGGCATCCTCGTAGCGGATGCCGACTTCCATGTCTCCGATTATGCCCGGCATCCGCGGTGAGCTGCTGGGTTCGCTGAACGCCAGGACGTGGTCACTGCGTCCTGTACGAGGACGGTAGGTGGACCCCATGGAGGAACGAGTGAAGTACGCCTGGACCCTGTGGCTCGACCGAAGAAGCCGCGCAAGTATGCCGACGATGGCCTTACGGAGTGGCTCGAAACCTCTTCGGTTTGCGCGCATGGGTATGCTCGTCACCGTCACGGCGCTGTCCGGGGCTCCTGGGTCCGCTTCATTGACCGCCAGGATCTCCACGGAGTCGAGGATTGGGAAGTACAACAGATCCGTGTACCGATTCGACTCGTTCAAGGCATAGAAGCCTTTGAACGCCTCCGGGGCCGATTGAGCGGAACAGCGCGACGTAAGCCGAAACGCCGGTACGCATCGCAGAGTAACCGTCGACATGATGCCGAGCAACCCCACGGAGATGATCACCGCCGGAAACAACTCGTCGGGCCGTCTGACTTCGACCACGGTTCCGTCGGCGCGTACGAGCCTGACGGCTTCGACGAAATCGCTGAGCGAACCGTAGTGCACGCTTCCGCCATGTGTACCCGTGCTGATTGCGCCGGATATCGTTTGGGCCGTAATCGATCCATTGACGGGGAGCGCAAGACCGCGTGCGGCAAGGGCGTCATGGATGGCCCTGACAGTCATGCCTGCCTGGACGGTCACCATGTCTCCCTCAACGTCCAGAAGCCTGTTCAACTTGTCCAGGACGAGACAAACGCCCTCTGTGTCAGCCGCCGGCGATTGCGAGTGCAAGGACCCGATCGCTCTCACCGGAACCTTTCGCCCGGCAGCCACGCCGACCATGGCGGCGAGTTCGTCTTCGGTGGACGGATGCGCAATAGCGAGTGGCTGAAACAACAGAGGGCCATACCAGTCGAGCGCGGCCGGTGCTTTAGGAATCAGACCGCGCTCGCTCGCCCACAGCGCCGTCTCGAGCATTCCGACCGGCAGCGTTACTCTTGGCGAATAGCCGAGAAGCCTTCGCGCCTTTTCGAACGGATACGACTTTCTGGCGGCGGCGATCTCTTTGAGGAACCCAATGCCTTTGTGCAGTTCATGCGCTCTTTTGATGCCGAGGGTAGCCATGAGACCCAGCGCTCGCGCCATTGCGTTCAGCAGGGGCATGGGAAGCCGGCGGACGGGCCGGTTGAGCATTTCTCCGTACCAGGAGTAGAAGGCTTTGTGGGTGACCGACTCATGGCCGATGTTGAACACCTCTCCGGCCGCCAGGGGACACTCGGCCGCGAGCACCAGGGCTTCGACTACATCGTCCACATGCACAACATCCAGCAGACCATCGCCAGTGCCGAGCACGACCGGCAGCCCTTCCGAGATGAGGTGAAGCGGCACGCCGGTATAGGAGACGGTATTGGGGCCGTAGACGGAGGTGGGGCGCAGAATCGTGAACTCGAGGCCCGTTTGCCCTGCAACGTCGCGAAGCGCGTGTTCAGCTTGCAGCTTTGTCGAGGCGTAGACGGGCATGGCATCGCTTACCACCAGAGGCGTGTCTTCGGCCAAATCGCCGCCCTTGGCCGTGCCACTGTAGACTGCCACGGAACTGACATGTACGAAACGCTTGCACCCATGCGCCAAGGCTGCTTTTGCCAACCGCCTTGTCCCTTCAACGTTGACCGCGTAGGCCTTGGCGTACGGGGCGCTGGTGACCAGGGCGGCGCAATGAAAGACGTAAGACGCTCCTGTCACGAGCCTGCTCAGCGCCTCATCGTCGCCCAACTGACCCCAAACGGCCGTGCCGCCCGACTGTTCGCACCGATCACTGACGGTGCTTCGGCTGCGAAACAGCGCCTTGACCTCGAAGCGTCCGGCGAGGCGCTGAAGAAGCCGTTGACCGATTCCGCCGCTCGCACCAGTAATGCAGACGGTGTCCTTGTGCATAGCCGAGGGTTGAGACTCGGCGTCAGACAGCGGCCGAGCGGTTGCGGTGAAGGGAAGGATCGACGGCCTGGGCCATGGCCTGCGTATCCAAAGGCACGCCGAGGAACCGCTCGATTTCCTCCGCTGCTTCGAGCGGCCGCTCTACAACGTCCGAGTAGTGGAGGTACAAAACGGAGAAATTCTCCTGCCGACGCAGCCACAGATCCAGCTTTTCCAATTGTGCCTGATAAGAAGCCATCAATTGTTCGTCGGTGAGCCGGTCGCCTTCTTTCCGGCGCCGGAGCATGGCTTTTTGCGATGCGACCACCTCATCGAGATTGCGCCTGATGAAGATTACCTTGTATTTGTAATCGACCGGCAACTGATAGAGGAATATATAAATGACTTTGACGGCCTTGTTGCCGGCGCCACGCAGCCAGGATGCGTCTTTGTCGAGCCGCTTAACGGCCTCGAACTCGAAGTATCCGAGCGGGTTGTCTTCGTCAGCTTGTCTGAAACCGTCGGTCAAGGCTGGTAGGCCGCCCTGTTCGAGCATGCGCATTGTCATGGACGTTCCCGAGCGGGGCAGGCCCGAAACGACGGTAATGAAGTCCGTATGTGTAACTGTCATGTGCCTCTTTCTCAGCCGCGGAAGCTCTGGCGGCGGCTCGAGCGCGCTTTCGGGCGCTGCCGATTCGGGCGCTGCCGCCGCTTCGGCTGTTAAGCCGCGCCGCTCCCACAATTCCGCCTGAATGGATGTTACGCGTGCTCTCGTCAGTCTATAACGGAGCATCGCAATGCCCGCGGCGCACAGCAGCGCAGCGGGTACGACGCTGTACACTAGACCGATGCGCTCGACCGTTGCCGGCGACTGCGCGCCGCCGGGCGCGAGCCGGATGAAAAGGTCGAGCAGGACACCGGCCAGCATGATGGCAAGGCCGGTAGCGGTCTGATGGCTGAACGACAGCATGCCGAACAGCACACCTTCACGGCGTTTTCCGGTAGTAAGTTCGATTTCGTCTGCCACGTCGGCAAGCATCGACGGCGACAGGAACCAACCGACCGAGGAAAACAGTCCGGCCAGCGCATTGCCCAACAACACCCACCGCGCATCGCCGGTCCCAAGCGGGCGTCCTTTGCCTAGAAGCACAATGACCGATCCGATAAGGGCCGCGGTAGCGATTGTCGAAAAGGCGTATAACTTGTGTTTTTCAAAGCGGCCAGACACCTTGAGCCAGAACAACATCGCCACCAGTCCGGAGCAAAAGTACGCGCTTTGAGCGCCGCTTAAAACCGCACTGCCGTCCGCCTCGACATAGTATTTGAGATAGTGAATCATCAGGGAGCTGTTCACAGCGAGGGCCATTACCGCTAGCGATGAAGCGATAACCACCAAGCGAAACGAAGGTTGCCGGAGACACTCCCATGCTCCGCGGAAGAACAGGGCGGGCGCCTGCCGCTCAGTGGCGGGCGGAGTGCCGATCAGCCGGCGCCGGAGAGGCGCGACGCTCCACAAAGCTATGGCGGCCGCAGCCGTCATGACCAGCCCGAAACTGAACCCCATGGCGCTGTACCCGGCGGGATTGAGCTTGGGATCGACGCCAGGCGTTTTCTCGGGAAAGAAGACGACGAAGGACAGAGAGGCGGTGAGCAGGGTGCCCAAGCCGCCGATGATGGTTCGAATGCCGGTGATCGAGTTGCGCTCGGAATAGTCCTCGGTAAGGTTAACTCCCACCGCGCAATAAGGGATGGTGAACAAGGAGGTTGCCGAACGGACGACGAAGCTGGCCACGGCCAGCCACAACAGCAGCAAGACGGGCGGAAGGGCCGCCGGGGGACTGAAGAACGCCCAAAAACCCATGCCCATGGTGAAAGCGCCAGTCACCATGAAGGTGAACCGCCGCGCAGCATGGGTGCCATCGGTTATGTAGCCGATACAGGGATCGATAATGGCGTCCCAGAGGATTGTCAGAAAGCCGACAGCACCGATCCATCGTCCCGGCAAATGAAGCACGGTGGTCGCGAAGAACAGGCTGTAGAGGCCGAAGATCACGAGCTTCATTGAGTTGACGATTTCGCCGGCCGCGTAGGCCAGCTTTACGCCAAGGCCGACGCGCGGTTGTCGTGCTGGCCGATGCTGGCTTTCACTGACGGCTTGCATGCTGCACGGCCTCCTTTCCGAGACGTCAGGCCCGCCGCCAGAAAGCGCCCGCCCAGTCGATCTGCTCGATTGGTTCGGTGATTCCATGCTCTTGCCGGTACTCCGTAACCGCTTTGCGAGCACCACTGTGCGTATAGTAATCGTCGATTATACAGAAGCCGCCCGGCGAGAGCTTCGGGTACATTGCCCGGAGCGCATCGATGGTGGACTCATACATGTCGCCATCGAGGCGCAGCAGTGCGAGGCGTTCAATGGGTGCATGCGGCAGCGTGTCGCAGAACCAGCCGGGCAGAAACTTGACCTGTTCGTCGAGCAGCCCATAGCGATCGAAGTTCGCCTGTACTTGCTCGAGCGAGACGGCCAGTGTGCTGCCAAACGACCACAGCTTGCCCAATTCGTCGTCGCGCCACACGCCCGGCGTCGGCTTGGGCAGCCCCTGAAACGAGTCCGCCGCCCATACATGCCGGTTCGTGACACCGTAGGCTTTCAGTACGCCGCGCATAAAAATAGACGCGCCGCCACGCCAAACGCCGGCTTCAAGCAGGTCGCCGGGCACACCGTCGCGGAGAATGCGCTCGATGCAGCGCTGAATGTTGTCGAGCCTTTTCAGACCGATCATGGTTTCCGCGTCAGCGGGCCAGTCGCGGCCTTCCGCACGGCCATTGGCGCCGCCCTTCTCGTACTTGACGACTGTCCAACCGCGAGCCCGAAGGAATCCCTGAAAAGGAAGGAACCACCATCTGACCAGGCCGAAAAAGGGCTCGGCCGCGGAATAGGTCTCAGTCGAAATCGTGCGAGTCAGCGATTTCTTGAGCAGGTCAAGGTACGGTTCGACCAAGGTTGTGCTAGTCGCAGCTGGCTGCATGCTCCACCTTCTGTTTGAAATGATTTTGAAACCTGTCGACAGCGCAGGCTACGCCGTTTTCCGCGCGGATGCGCTCGCCGATGGCAGCGGCGCGTTGCTTCATTGCCGGAGCGGCACGAAGCGCGGCTGCCAAACGATCGGCCTCGAGATTCTTGCGTAGGATCGGGCTCGGACCTACACCCAATTCGAACACCCGCTTGCCCCAGAAGAATTGATCGAGGAAGAACGGAATCACTACGGTTGGAACACCTGCGCGCAAACTGGCCGCCGTGGTGCCTGCCCCGCCATGATGAACGGCGGCGGCAACGCGCGGAAAGAGCCAGTCGAAAGGAACCCATTCAATGGGAAAGACCGTGGACGGAAGCTCTGACGCGTGCAAGCCGCCCCAGCCTTTGAGCACGATCCCACGGTGTCCCGTGTCAGCCAGGGCGCGCAGTACGATGCGCGCGAGTTCCGCCGGCTCACGATTGGTCATGCTGCCGAAACCTCCGATGTAAACCGGCGGAGGACCTGAGTCGAGGAAGCCGGTCAGTTCGGGTGGGGGTGTCCAGTCGGCTCGCCGGTCGAGGAACCAGTAACCGGTGACGTGAATCCAGTCGCCCCAGTCGGGCGCCGGGGGCGAGACCGACGGGCTGTATGCGTACAACAACAACTGGCGCTCGGTATCCAGATTGCCGAAGGGCTCCCGCCACGGAGTGTCCGTGATTCCGAGCACTTCGCGACAAGCCCCCGCTACCCACGGCCGCGCCACCGTCCAGAGCAGTTGGCGCTGAATATCGTAGGTGGCGAGGTTGAAGCGGCCGCCCAAGCTGAAGCCGCGAGGAAGAGATTGGACGGGATAGGCGCGCGTGGGCGAGACAGGGAAATAGAACGCGCGAACGAGCGGGATGTCCAACTTTCGCGCGATCATGTGGCCGAACAGATAAGGGAGGATCGAGACCACAACTACATCCGCGTCGGAGCAGGCTTCCCAGCAGTCGCTAAGCCGCCGGCGCATCAGCGGAGCATCTACCTCATTGAAGGTTCGCCACCACTTCATTGCGCTGCGGCCGTTGTCGTGCAAATCGCGCAAGCGGCGGTTGTCTTCCATCTGCCGCGGGTCGCCGGCGACGGGAGCGAAGTCAAGCTGCTGCCCGCGAATCAGCGTTTCGAAACTAGGATGCGTGATGACGCGAACGTGATGGCCCGCACTGCGCAATGCCGCTCCAAATGCAGCGTAGGGGCGCACGTCGCCTTCAGAGCCGATGGTGATTATCCGGACACGCATATGGCTCGCTTGCCGCCCTTTAAGCTATCTCCCAGGAGATGCGTTTGAATAATATCGACGGCCCGAGTGACGCCGCTCTCCGCGCGAATTCGATTGCCAAGATCCGCTGCGCGCTCCCGAATTCCCTTATCCGCCGTCGCGCCGATTGCACTGCTCAGGTTGTCTTCGGTCAACTTCCGCGCGGGGATCGGGGGCGGACCGGCACCGAGGGCGTACACACGGCCGGCCCAGAAAGGCTGGTCGGCAAACACGGGAACGACTACGGAGGGTAAGCCAGCACGTAAAGCCGCTCCCGTCACTCCGGCGCCACCGTGGTGGACAGCCGCCGACATTCGAGGGAAGAGCCATCCGTGCGGCACCGAGTCGACACTAAGAACCGCGCCGCTCAATCTTCCGGTGTGCAGTCCGCTGGCGCCGGCCACGACAACAGCGCGCCGGTTGCCACGCGCGACGGCGCGGACTACCATGTCAGTCGCTTGCGCGGGATTTGGAAATGGGGTGCTCCCGAAGCCGATGAACACCGGGGGTTCACCTGACTCGAGAAACTCCGAGAGGCCGGCGGGCGGAGCCCAACCGGGCGGTTCCTCGAGAAACCAGTAGCCGGTGACATGGATCCAGTCGGGCCAATCGGGTTTGCGGACCGCGACAGCAGGGCTGTGGCCGCACAACATGAGCCGGCGCCGCCGTCCGGTAGCGCCGACGGGATGCAACAAAGTCAGCGGCGGCAAATCGAGAACCTCTCGTCGCGCCGCATTGATTCCGGACCGGATCATCGTCCACATCAGCAGATTGAAGACGACGTGGACCGACGCCTCGGCATTCTGCCGCAAAAGAACGCCGGGCCCGGTGTTGCCGTCCCAGTCGTAGTTTGTAAACAGTGCGGGCGGTGCAAGCTGGGCCTCGATCAACGGAACTCCCAACTTCTCAGCGACGTGTTCGCCCATCAGCATGCCCATGGGCGAACTGACGATTGCCTGCGGATTCGGCCGGCCTCGCCAGTAGTCGCTCATCCCTTCATTGAGCAGGGGACCCGCGACACGGATGAAGCCCCGCAGAAATCCGCCGGCTTTGGCGCGTCTCCGGACCCAATCTCGTCCATGGGCCGAGCCCGCAATTTCCTGGGGGCTCGGCCCGACGGCGAGATGTTCCAGACGGTGATCGCGAACAAGATCCTCAAACCCGCCAAGAGTTACGATGCGCACACGAAATCCGGCCGTCTGCAAGCCCAGGCCGAGCGCGATATAGGGTTGAACGTCCCCACGGGAGCCGATGGCCAGGATATCGATGCGCATCATTTTTGGACACCGCTTCACTAAGGGGCAGAGGCGCAAAACTCGTTGGTTTGTATCAGCGTTGGGAACCGGGCGTAGAGCTGCAGCCGCCGAACCATTTTGCTCAGCAGGACCTCCGCATCGATCACCTCGGGGAGCAGAAGGTAGCGGGAAGTCGTCCTCGGATTCAGCGTCGTCACAGCCGCGGCAAACTGACACGCGGCCGCTTGTGTTTTGGCGGTCGCCACGATCTGGCGAACGGTGTTGCCCTGCGTGTCCGGGGTACGGAAGCGCTGCCGCTGCTTCCAGAGATCCACTTCCTGCACAAGCTGAGCGAATGTTACAGGGGGAAGCAGCAGCGGGAACGTCATCAGGTTTGACGGATCGGAAAGCGCGCCGGTTGAACCTTGCCCGACTACGTAGTACATGTATCGGCGCCCGGTGAGGACCGTGAGGTCGTTAAAAACCAAGTCGGTCGTGGTTCCGATCTGGGAGTAGGGCCCCACGTAAGTGTCGGGAACCTTGCTGCCGATGGGAGCGCCAATACCGCCGTAACTGACTTCATCGCGAATCGCGATGGGGAGGATTTCGGCGCGAAAGATCCGGTAGGAAACGGCCTTGTGCCCGGCGTTCCACGACAGCAATGCGGAGCCGGTTTTCGTTTGCTCGATTTCGAGCCGGACCGGCCAATCGACGGCGGGAGAAGGGCCCTTGTTGGCGCGGAAAATCTGGGTTCCGTAGTAGTCGTTGGCTGTGCCGACGAAGAGGCCATAAGACGTAGACGCCATGGTTCGGATGCCGTAATCGAACTTGCCGCCAAACGGATCGGATGGAGTGGCAAAGCCGTTCGTCGTGACGGCGCTGTAGTACCAGTCGTCCGGAGTGCGATAGAGATGAGCTCCCATATTATGCTGCAGCAAGGGACCAAAAACGGGATCGTTGCGCGAGCCCGTGGTGGCGTTGTAGGTGCCAGTGTACATGTAGTTATACGGATCGCTCATCTGCCAGGCATGGTCATTGAGCGTGTGGCCGAAGCCGGCGTCGAGATTGCTGATCGGGTACTTCCAGCGACTGGCAAGGCCATCGAAACGGGGCGATCCGACGACTAAGTCCCAGGTGTCGTCCGGGTTGATCCGGATGATCTCGGTCTGGGTCGCCGTACCGACGTACAGGCGATTGTTGAATACATGCATGCTCACGACGGACTTGGCGGGCCTGACGGTCAGGAATGCACCCGGCGGGATGACGGTGGTTAAGGCGTACGGCGCCGGCCCTTCGGCTCGCGTTTTGAACACCGCGTACCCGTTTTGCGGGTCGAAGCCACCGATGTAAAGCCAGCCGTTATAAGGCTGAATCTCGTAGAACAGCTGTCCTGTGGCACTTGCCTGAAACCACGCGTTGTTGCCCAAGGCTGGATTCGCCGAAGCGATCAGCGTGCCTTGCCCAAACACCGGGCCAGAGAGAACGAACAGCTTCCCGTTGAACGACGCCGGGGACCGGAAGCTGGAATGGTCGTCATTGAACGGCAGGTCCTCTAGAAACGTTCCCGGCGTTTGCAGGAGCGGTGTCCAAGTTACGCCGTCAGTGGAGCGGAGAATGCGCGGAGGCGGCAGTTTATTGCGATCCCACAGAATGGTGCTGTTGACACCGAAGGCATACAGAGCTTCCGTCCCGCTGGGCTCTTTGTGGGCCGCGAAACCTCGGAATGCGATCTCATAAGGAAGCTTCTTTCCGAGACGAGGCGGAGCAGGCGGACCATGTCCGGGGTTGTCAATGGTGGCCGGGGACTGAAAGACCCGTTGCCACAGGTTGGTAGTTGGAGACCAGCGCCAAATCTCGGCTTGCAGGGACAAGTCGGCCGGATCCGGCGCGCACGAGAGGTCAGGGTCAAGCGGTGGATACGGCAGGAATGTGTCTGCGAGGCTCTTGCCGAAGGTGGAGACGAGGAGCAGGTAGAAGCCATACATGCTGCCGCACAACGATTGGCGTGTCGTACCAACGTACAAATTGCCTTTCCACCAGATCATCGACTGTGCCCAACTGTTGTTGCGATCGCCGAAGCCATGCGGAGCGACCCGGGTAAAGTTCTCCGCCCTGAGGGCAAAGCCCTCGATGGCCTGAGCGCGTGCGTCCGCACTGCCAAGCGTGAAGTATGCGATTGCGGCCAGGACCGCAACCAGGAATGGACGAGTTAATAAGTTCGCGGACATAGTTATCTCTTGGTGCTGAGTTGGTTTTCGGACATCTTCGGACTTCCCATATCGGGCCAAACACCGACGCCGGCGTTGGATGGCGATCGGTTTGCCAATCCTTCCAGAAGTTCGGCGGCCCGCGGGGGCCCCTGCGCCTGCCGGAATCGCAAGGCTATGCGGTGGGCATTCTCGCGAAACGAGGGCTCTTCAATGAGCCGCATGACCGCTGCGCGCACGCGTTTGGGCGTACAGGTCCGTGGAGCGATCCGGAGCCCCGCTCCGGCCTCCACCACCCGCTGAGCGTTATCGCTCTTGTCCCAAAAGGTTGGAACAACGAGCAGGGGCACACTCGCCTGAAGCGAGGCAAGCACTGTGGCCGCACCGCCGGTGGTAACAAGCGCGGCGCATTTCGGTAGAAACTCTTCGTGGCTCAGCCACTGTGCAATTCGGACGTTTGCCGGAAGCGGTTCGAGCCCGAGCGCCGCCGGATCGCGATTTTGACCTGTCGTCAGTATCACTTCCGCATTTACGTCCGAAAGCGCTCGGGCGACGGCCCGCAACAGGAACGGCTTTTGATATTGTGCGGTCCCTTCGGTGGCATGTATCCAGGGCCGGCCGGGCCGAAGGTGATTCAGCCACTCCGGCGGCGCCACTCCAACGGACTTAGTCCAGACACAGGGACCGATGTAGTGAACGTTGTTTGGCTGGTCGCGGCGGTTGTAGTCGAGTTCCCGCACGCTTGGGATTAGATATAAGGGCAAACGTCCCGTGTGCTGGTTGACCGAACCCGCCATGGGGCCGAGACCGTAGCCGGCTCGAATCGCATTCACCCGACGGCGCATGCCTCGAGCGACCAGGTCAATTCCAAGCTGAGCGGCGCGTGCAAGCAAGCGGGTGCCGAGGGAACGGGGAGACGGCAGCCCCGGACCCCAGGGCGGCGCATCGGGCCCCGGAATCATCGATCCGATCATTTGAGTCAACAGTGCCACGGGGACTCCGGTCAACTCCCAGAGAACGAGAATCGGCCCCCACAAAGCCGGATCGGTAATGAGTACGTTCGGGCGCCAGCGTTCCAGGATGGGCTGGAGATCAGAGACCTGCTCCGGGATCGAGCCGGCGAGCATGTCGCGATAGGCCGCCATTGCGACGGAAAGAGTCTGACGGGCCGGCTGAGTCGCAGGGACCTCGGCTTCGAGCGCATGGATGCGCTCGTATCGCCGCTCGTCGACGCGCACAAAGGGGAATAGTCGAAAGCCTTCTCCTTCGACAACGGAACGCGCGGACTCATGCGTGTAGAAAGCGACTTCATGCCCTCGATTGCGGAGCGCAAGAGCCACACTGACCTGGGGATAGAGGTGCCCTACGAACGGCCAGCACGTGACAAGGAACCGAGCCATTAAAGACGACCTCCGCAGTTGCAGCGAACTTGCCGGCTATGACAACTGTGCATGGGGCCGAAAAACCGCTTCGGACTGTCGACTGTGGGCATGTAAGCGACTGGCATAGTCTACAAGAAAAGCTCTCAACACGCAGTACTGAGACACACAGCTAGTAGTTCAAGTACCGGCGGCGACGGGTAAGTCCCTTTCTCCCTGGTAGCGGCGCACGACACCGGCAGTCAAAGTTTCGAGTAACTCCGCCGCGCGGACAGGACCCTTGTAGCGGGCGAAAGCCGCCGCCAACCGCTGGGCGTTTTGACGAAACGAGGGATTGTTCAACACACGCTCCACCGCTGATCGCAGACGGTCCGGTGTACAACCGGAGGCAGGGATGCGCAGCCCAGCGCCCGCCTCGACGACGCGTTGCGCATTCTCCGGCCGGTCCCACTCCGTGGGTACGATCACCAGAGGTACTCCGGCGCTGAGGGCGGCAAGAACACCGCCGGAGCCGCCCAACGTCACCATCACAGAGGTTCGCGGCAGTAAATCGCTTTGGGGAATGTAGGATTCAACGCGGACATTCGGCGTCGGCGGCAGGCCCAGTTCGGCCGGGATGCGCTGTTTTCCCGTTGTCATCACCACCTCGACGGCAAGGTCTTTCAAAGCGGCAGCGGCCGCCCGCAGCAGGAAGGGCTCAGTTGTGCCAACCGTTGCATCAGTCACGTAGACGAGTGGCTTGCCGGCCGGGAGCCTCTCGAGCCACTCCGGGGGCGCCGCACTGCGCGGCTTGTCCCATAAGCAGGGCCCTACGTAGTGAACAGACGGCGGCAGGTCGCGCCGACCGTAGTCATACTCCGGTGTGCTGGGAACAAGATACAGCGGCATCCGGGCAGCATATTCAGTGACGGTGCAGCCGATGGGAGGCAGCCTGAACTGAGCGCGTATTGCATTCACCTCGGAACGGAATCGCCCGGACGCCCAGCCGACAACCCGCCTGATGGTGCGCGACTTCAACCGCATGAAGACGGTGCGGGGACGCGGCGAACCGTTCCCCCAGAACGGAGCGTCTGGTCCAGGCAGAATGCAGGCCGCAAGGATCGACAACACAGCCACGGGAATCTGCCGCGATTCAGCCAGAACCAGAAAGGGACTCCAGAAGGCCAGATCGCAGACAATCGCATCCGGGCGCCAGTTCGGCAGAATGGTATCGAGGTCCTGGACCTGCTGAGGGACGGTGTCGAGCAGCCACTCCCGAAATTTCGCCTGGACTCGTTTGGCCGAGCGCATCCTCTGCCAGGCGGAGGGGCTGTAAGGGAACTCGGCCGACGCGAGGGCGGTAACCCGCGCCTCATCCACATGGTGGAACGCAAAAACCGGGAATCCCTCGCCTTCAATCGTGGCGCGGACTTCGGCGCCGGTGTAAAAGGCGACGTCATGGCCACGTGCACGGAGCGCGTGCGCGATGGCAAGCGCAGGATGAACGTGACCTGAGAACGGCCACACGGCAAACAGAAATCTGGCCACTGCTTACACCGCTCGCGTGCCGGCTACAGAGACGTCCATGATCTGCTCGTGAGGCAACAACCCGACCATTTCGGTACTCACCTCCCACACGTGCCTGGATAGTTCTGCGTCGTACGATGCCGGAGACGACTTGATCATGCTCTTATCGGAGTTAAAGTACTTTCCGGTTATGGCCGAAACTTCGCCGGAGGATGCGAGATAAACCGGACACGCCGCCGCTTCCTCCAATGTGTCGAACTTCCTGGTTCGGTACGCAACGTTCCTTACGATAAACTCCGTTGCCCTGCCAATGAAACCGCCGATCAAACCGAACCGTTCAGAAATAAACCGTCTAAACAACGCGGTGTCGACGATGCCGGGATGAAGGGTGTTGACCGTGATGCCTGTTCCGTTGAGCCGCCTGGCCAGTTCGTAGGTAAACAACACGTTGCAGAGCTTGGTCTGGCTGTAGATCCGGAAACCTCGTTTCCAATTGTTCGCGCTGAAAGAGTCGAAGTCCACGGTCTTCGCGGCCTTGTGCCCCTCTGAAGCGATATTGACGATCCGAGACGGGGCGGAGGTCCGCAGCATGGGAAGGAGCAGTTGGGTCAACAGAAATGGCCCGAGGTGATTCAGGGCCAGCGTGCCCTCGATCCCATCAACTGTTTCCCAACGTTTTCCGTAAAGCCCTCCGACGTTGTTGATCAGAACATCGAGGCGGGTGTGCGTGGCGGTGAATTCGGCGGCGAGTCTGCGCAGGTCCTTCAAAGACGAAAGATCGGCAAGCATCAACTCCACGGCGCCGCTGCCGCTCTGGTTGCGTATGGCTTCAACTGCAGCTAGCCCACGTGCCTTGTCCCTGCCGACGATGACCGTCGTCATCCCCTGCTTTGCCAGCCCGGTGGCAACCGCCAGCCCGATGCCCCCGGTGGCGCCCGTGATCAAGACGACTTTACCTTGCCGATTCAGCATGAGTTTCGTTATCTGGCAGGCGCACTGAAGCGAATGCGTCGACAACTCGGGAATGAAGCGGCATCAGCAGAGGGGCGTGAAGCCGGTGCAACCACCAAAGCAGACGCGAAGTGAAGGGAAAAACGATAACTGCCTGATTCCGCTCAACACCCTTGAGCACCAGTTGAGCAGCCACGGCTGGAGTCAGGAACTTCTTTGCCGAAGTGGAGTCCTGGTCTGGATTCAGCTTGGCCTGAATCACGATCAGTTCTCCACCGGTGGCGATTAAGCCTGGGCAAACAACACTCACCTTGACGCCCAGCCGCGATGCCTCGGGACGGAGAGATGTTGTCAAGCCCACGACGGCATGCTTGGTCATCGAGTAGGCCGTGGCAGTGGGCAAATGCACGAGACCGGCGAGAGAAGCGATGTTGACGATATGGCCATACCCCTGGCGCACCATGTGTGCATAAGCGGCGGCCGTACCGTGGACCACTCCGAGCAGGTTGACACCGATCATCCGGTTCCAAAGCTCGGGAGACATGTCTCTGAACTCGCTCAAAGCCATGATTCCAGCGTTGTTGAACATGTAGTCGAGACGCCCAAACCGGGCGACAACGCTGTTTACGGCCGCTGTCACACTCTCCTGGTCGGCAACGTCCAGCTTCAGGGCGGACGCGTGGCCTCCTGCCGCCGAGATTGACGCGGCAACTTGCGTGGCCGAACCTTCATTTATATCGGTGACGACGGTGACGGCTCCGCAGCTTGCCAGTTTTTCGCACAATGCCCGGCCCAGGCCCGCTCCCCCTCCGGTGACGAATGCGATTTTGCCTCGGAACATGCTCATGGCGTGGCCGACCTCATCCTGCCGATTCGGCATGAGCGTGCTTTTCTTCGGTGCGCGCCGACCGGAGCGTTCTGACAAACCACCTGTCGAGCGGCGCCAGCAACACAGGATGAATGCGGTGAGCCCACCAAATCAAGCGGGCGGTAAAAGGGAAAACTATAGCGGATTGGTTTCGCTCGACGCCTCGAAGCACGATTCGAGCGGCCCGATTCGGATCCATCGATTCCGACCGGCGTGCGTTCGTTTCGAGCGTGTTTCTGTCTGCCTGCACAATCGTTGCCGCCGCGCCGAGGCCGGTGTTCATCGGCCCGGGGCAAACCAGGCTGACCCTTATGCCGAGCCGAGCGGCTTCGGGTCGAAGAGAGGTCGACAGGCCTACTACGGCGTGTTTTGTCATGGCGTACGCGGTATAGGTCGGCATACGCACCAACCCCGACACGGAAGCCACGTTCACGATATGACCGTGACGCTGCCGCACCATGTGACTGTAAGCCGCCGTGGAGCCGTTCAACACACCGAGCATATTGACTCCGATAATGCGGCGCCAGTGATCTGCAGCCATGTCTCTGAACTCGCTCAGAATGATGATTCCGGCGTTGTTGAACATGTAGTCGAGGCGCCCATGCTTCGCGACTACTCCGTCGACGGCCGCGGCGACACTGGCAGCCTCGGACACATCGAGCTTCAGGGCGCAGGCACGGCCGCCGCTTGAAGAAATAGACTGTGCAACCCGCATGGCAGCGTCGCCGTCGATGTCCGTTACGACGCAGATGGCGCCTCTTGCCGCCAGTTCCTGACAGAGCGCACGGCCCAGGCCCGATCCACCACCGGTTACGAAGGCGACCTTGTCCGCAAAGAAGCTCATGCCAGATCTCTAATCGAACCATCCAGGCCGAGCGATACTTCGCCGTATGGTTCGGACAGTCTCACGCCGGCGCTGCTCTTGGGTATCTGCGCTTCGCCCAAGAACTCGCGCACATACTGAAGCAGCAACTCGGGACGTTCTACGGGACCGAAGTGTTCACTGTTGGGCATCACTCGACAGGTCGAGTTGACGAGATGGTCCCGCAGGTATTCGAAGGTTCCGAAGAAGACGGAATCCTCACCGTACAGCACCAGCGTGTGATGCCGAATGTCGTTGATCTTGTCCAGAGTCAAGCCGGCATGGTCGCAGTAATCCCGGGGCGCCGTAGTGGTCTCAAGCAACCTGACCAGCGGCCCGGCACGCCGGGCCCGGCCCTTCCGAAAGCCAAACAGCATGGGAAGACCAACGCTGGCGCGTACCAGGTACTCCGCGTCGTACCACTTGTCAGGTGGTATTGTTACACCGCCGAGGGCCAGCTTGTCGCGCCAGTATTTCCAACCGGGCCAGCTTTCGTCCTCGCGCAGTGCGACTAAAGCGGCGATTCCAGGCTCAACGAGGATCAGCCGGTCCACTCGTTCCGGGTACAGAACAGTAAAGTGCAGCGCGATGTCGGCCCCGAAGCTGTGGCCCATGATGTGGGCTCGCTCGATTCCGATCTGGTCGAGCAGACACTTGAGGTCTGTGGCATGGTCCGCGGTGGTGTAGCCGCTCGGAGGCACATCGCTGTAGCCGTGGCCCCGCAAATCGTAGGTGGTAATCCGGTAGTCGCCCATCAGGGCGGGCACGATCTCAAGGTGCCAGATCGCAAGATTTCCGGTGATACCGTGAATCATCACGATGGGCGGGCCTTCACCAAACTGCTGGTAGTGAAGCTGAACTCCGTTTGCGAGCGTCTTGGCCATGCCGTTTTCCTACTCCATGTACCCTAAGGCCCGCAGTTGACCCATGATTTCCATATCCAGGTTGTTATTGGGAACGGCTTGGGCGGCCAGGGCCAATAACGTCGTGTCCTCTACGGGCGCCTCAAACTGAGGAGGATGCAGGCGAAGATGGCCGGCTTCGAACAATTGTTCCGGGATGCGGCCTTCAATCTCCGCTGAGACCGGAAGGCCAAGCGCGTACAAGAGTGTCGGAGCGACGTCGAGAATCGAGAGAGGCGGCAAAGCGACGCCTTGCCGGATGCCCCGTCCGGCTGCCACAAACACGCCGTTCGGGCGATGCGCGCCGGTGATCTCGGACCTTGGCTTCACCAGCTCGCCGGATGGCAGGATGGAAACCAGCCCGCCGTCTCTGAGGCTCAATGTGAGGTCGGGGGCGGAGCTCATGTGAGCTCCCGCGAATGCTTCTTCGCGGGTCCAAATGTGTGTCACGGGCGATTGTCCGGTGGCCGGGTCTTTGAAGGCGAGGAGAGCGTCGGCGAGCTCGCGGCGAAAACGCTCATACCGTTCCGGGGCCACTCCCGCGCCGTCTGCCGTAGCGGGAGTGATATAGATTCCGTTGCTGCTGGGCGTGGGGCAGTATGCGGTGGTATTCTTCCAATCGATCTCGTAGAAGCGCCGGGCCATCGTGCCCATGCCGAGGGTTTCGGAATGCTTTTGTTCGATGTCGGAGGCCTTGGCCCAGGTGAGATAGCCGTGCTGATGCAACCACGCGTTGAGGTGGAAGACTTCCACGGTCGGCCCGAAACCGTGATCGGAGGCGATGAACACGCGGGCCTCATCGCCGCTCATTTCGACGATTTCGCCGATAAAGCCGTCGATCGCACGATAGTACTCGAGGCACAGTTGCCTGACACGGCTCTCGAATGCGGACGGGGCGTTGGGGAAGAGGCTCGGATCCAGAAACCGCCAGCAAAAATGCTGAAGCTTGTCGACACCGTCGAACAGAACAGCGGTCAAGTCGGCGGGCTCTTCGCGCATGAGAAACCGGGCAACCTCGAACCACTGGTGTTCTCTGCGAATATGCAGAGCGATCAGGTTCTCGTAGTCTTCTTCCGAATGACAGCCCTCGAGGGCACGTTCCTCAAGCGCCATATCCATCGCGAGTTCCCGCGGATTGAACCCAGGTATTGCAGCGCTGAGACGATCGTATAGAGTCCGGGGATACGACGCCAAGCGAAGGTGCCTCCACGGGACCCAGCCCGGCACGACACTGCCTTCGAATTGACGCACGGGGAATGTCATTGGGAAATTCAAAACCGTGGAGCGAAGGCCGTGACCCGCCAGCATCGACCAAACCGTCGGACACGCCACATCGCCGCCGTCCAAGACGCGCAACTGGCGGCCGCCGGCGCGGAATTCGAATCGGAGGAAATCGAAGATGCCGTGATTACCGGGGTTCCGGCCCGTCATCAATGACGTCCACGCAGGAGGCGTGAGCGGAGGAATGACTGAATTGAGCTCGCCCCGCGCGCCGGAGCCGACCAAGGCTTTCAGCGACGGCATGACGCCTTCCTCCATCAGCGGATCGAGAAGGGCGAACGTAGCGCCGTCCAACCCGATCAACACAGCACGCGGCTTCATCGGGCGGCTCCAGCCGAAGCAGTGTTCAGGTGGCTATGAATGAAATCCACCAACTCGCTGATGCGCAGGTCTCTGATGTCACGTTCGCCGATTTCCGCAAGCAGTTGCGGAAACGGGAAGGGCCGGCCGTAGTGTTCCTGAACAAACGACGCAAGAATTACCGCGTCGATCGATTCAAAGCCAAGATCGGCAAACAACAGAGTATCGGGTGTGATCTCGCCGGAGTATTCCCAATCCCGGGCCAACTGGTTCAGCAAGCCGAGTACATCGGTCAGAATAACGTCTGGCGTGGCAGTGTTCATGATGTTCTCTTTTCCAGCACGGCCGTGGCGACGGCAAAATGCGTATCTTCCTGCGCGGTATGAATCAGCAGTTCCTCGCCTGGCTCCTGTTTCGCCGCTACGGCAAGCTTTCCTCTCGGCGTTGCGTTGACGACACCTGTGTCCTTATTGAAGGACAGGATCTCGATGCTGTGCGGACCTTCGACGAGGCCGCGTCCAAGCGCCTTGGACGCCGCTTCCTTGGCGCACCAGAACCGGAGCAGCCATTCAGTTCGCTCTTCCGTCGCAACGGAATCAAGCAGGCGCCGTTCAGAGGAAGTCAGCGCGATGGTTTCAAACCCGGGCTTGAGATCGCGGCTTGCCTGGATGTCGATGCCGACACTTCGGCCGGAACTTCCGTCCCCAACCAGCGCTACGGCGACTCCATTGGAATGCGACACGGAAACCTGCGGAACGTGCTCGATGTCCCGAATCCATGGTCCGGCAACGACAGGCCTGCCGTGTTCATCCTGGATGATCTCGACGTCGGCCGGCAGCAGGTCGATCCCATAGCGCCTGCGGACAAAGCTGCGGACAGCGTCCTTGGCCGCGGTGCGTCCGCTCAACCACTCGATCCGGCGATGCTGCGGTCCACGGATTTCGGCGAACTTTTGCCGCTCGCGGCGGTTCAGGACCAGCGACGCCCAGAGCTCCGGCCAGAAACCGGCGCCGGCATCAAACAGAGGGTCGACACGGCAGCACTCGAAATCCGCTTTCCTTTCGAGCGAGGCGATGGGCGCGTCCCACCACTCGCTGATCATTGCCTCGCCGGGAGCGACCCAGGCGCGGTGAAATCGTGGAGGCGGATCGAAGCGACGGTCGGCCCAGCCTTGCAGCCGCATCCAGACGGTTCCGTTCGCGCCGACGATTTCGATGTCCGAGCTCATCGCTTCGCTGCCAGTAAGGTGCAGCTCTACGCGGCAGCGTAAGAGTTCACCAGCAGCAGGCTTCGATCCAAAGATGCGGACGTTTTCCACTTGATAGGGAAATACGACGAAGCCGCGCTCGAGGTGCTCCGCCGTCCAGAAGCCCACCAGTTGGCCCGCCGCATCGAGCAGCACCGGATCGGTAACGAATTGCGGATTTGCCGTCGAACGCAGAAGATTGTGCGCCGGCAGACAGCGCAAGTACGCGATCACGCCATTCTGTCCCGAACGTTCGATACTGGCCACGCCCTGAAAGCACGGACCGTGGAACATCAGCCGGCCATCATACAAGTCCGCCGAAGCCAGCTGAGATCGTCGCTCAGCTTGCAGGCCTGCGGTTGATGCTGCCTGGGCCGGCGGGTAATGATCGCCGAAAATCATGACGCCTTGCACGATCGGCGCCGTGCTGCCGGCAAAGCCGACAAGCTTACGGATCTCAACCAACACCTCTGACGAAGACGTACGTCGCGCCGAGATCTGAAGGGTGACCAATGATTCGTCAACCTGAATCCACTGCCGCGCCTGAATGTCGCGCATGCCCACCAGCATTTGACCCGGCGAAAGCGCGGCGCCCGCCTCAGCCAGCATCTCCATGCTTATGGTCAACGGCACCACCATCATCGGCTTCAGCGAAGTATCGGTGATAGAGATCTGGCCCGCGAGTGCATGATCGCGAAGGAAAATATCGTTCTGCTGCGTCAGTTCGCGGACGGCGGTCAGTTCCTGTTCGGGAACGATGGTTCTTATTTCGCCGAGCAGCGGATAGGCGGCAGGCGACGGAGGAACTTCTGGTGTTGGCTGCGAGACGTGGGACCGGTTGAGAAACGTCCCCAGTACCTCTTTTTCGACGTCGAGGAACGCTTCCATGTTCTTGAAGTACTGTTGCATCACCTGTGCCGGCACGCCGCTTCGTACAGAGTGCGCCGCGGTCTGCGGCTGGCGTGCAGGGATGCTCTGGACCTCAGGCGCTGGCGAGGGTGCGGATGCGGATGCGGGTATGGGAGCGGATGCGGGTATGGGTATAGGTATGGGTACGCTTTGCGGCGCCGCTTTGTGCCCATGCCCGTTTGGCGCCTCGGCGGAAGCGTTTAGAGCCGCTGCGGCGGGCTTCGGTGGGCGTGTCGATACCTTCAGCGGCGGCAGCGCCAGCGTGAGCTTCATTGTGCCGCGTGCCTGTTTCGCCCGGACGTCAGGAGACGAGTTGTCAAAATTGACAATCCGTGGGTCGCGGCGCGCGTACAGATAGTCTGTCCGCATGCCGATTCCCTGAGCCGCAAGAATGCCCACCAGGTGGTTGATCTGAGTAATCCCCGACCTGCGCGGCAGATTGGCGGGCATCGCCAGATGTGGCTTGCCCCGCAGAATGTCGCCGACGAACGCTGTCAGATTGCCTCGGGGTCCGGCTTCGACGAAGATCCGGACACCGGCCTCGTACATGTTTCGTATCGTTTGGCTGAATAGGACCGGCCCGGCCCAGTGTGCGATATACAGTTTGCGGATTTCGTTTGTATCGGCCGGATAAGGCGAGGCAGTGGTGCACGACCAGGTTTCGACCTTCGGAGCGCTAAGAGGAAGATGCGCAAAACATTCGTCCTCCGCGCGTTCAGCGTACGCCTGAAACATCGGCGTGTGATACGGCCGGTCGAACGGAAGTATCTCGTAGATGATGCCGCGCCGGCGCAGTTGCTCGGTGAGTTCGCCCGCCGCCTCTTTCGTGCCGGCCACAACCGTTTGGTGCGGGCAGTTGTCCATCGCGAGATGCATCTTGAGGCCAGCCGCTTCCACAATCGATAAGACGCTAGCCGAATCCGCCGCAACAGCTACCAGCACTGCTCCGGGAACCGTCACCTCCTCTGACAAGCGGCTGTGAGCCCGGTTCCACTCGAGCATTACTTCTCCGGCCCGCTCATCGTCGAGGGCTATGATGTTCGAGGCGAGCATGGCCGAGTAGTCGCCCGTGCTATGGCCCGCGATGGCATCGGGCTGGATCTTCAACCGCTGTAGCAGCGTCGACACGGCCCAGTTGGCGATCATCACGGCTTCCACCGCCCCGTCCTGGCTCCACAAGATTTGATCGACGCGCTTCCGTTCGGCTTGGGACAGAATGGACCGCGGAAAGATCACGTCGCTCGGCAGGATGGCGCGCGCGCCATGTCTCAGGGCGCGGTCCGCGAGATCGAAACAGCGCCGGACTTCGGGGAAGTGGACACAAAGGTCGAGCAGCATGTTGGCATACTGAGCACCCTCGCCAGGAAACAGGAATGCCACTTTACCTTTCAACGGCTGCTCGAAGAAGTAGATGCCGCCGTTGTCCTTGATCTGTTTGACCTTCGGATCGCTCAGGCGGTTGAGCGCATGCGATAACTTTTGCGCCAGGTCGTCGACGGAGGCAGCGACAACTGCAAGACGAGCAGGTTTTCCTTTGAGACGGGTGTTTAAGGTAAACGCTAAGTCTTTGAGCGGTGTGTCACCTCGCAGGGAAAGGAACTCCTTGACGCGCTTAACCTGATCGATCAGCCGATCGCGCGAATCCGCCTCGATGAGGCAGACTTCCGAATCCCACTGCAGTTGGTGATTCCGCGCTGCCGGATCTTCCTGCGGGTACTCCTCGAGCACGGCGTGCGCGTTGATGCCGCCGAAGCCGAACGAATTCACCCCTGCCCGGCGCGGAGTGTCGGCGCCGTGGATCCAGGGGCGTGTCTCGGTGTTGACATAGAGCGGCGTCTTGTCGAGATTCAGTGCAGGGTTGGGCTCATCGCAATTCAGCGAAGGCGGCAGCACCCGGTGGTAGAGCGACAGAGCTGTCTTGATGATGCCGGCAATACCCGCGGCGGGCATTGCGTGTCCGATCATCGACTTCACCGACCCGAGAGCACAGGTGGGCAGAGCGCTCTTTCGAGCTCCGAAAACCCGGCTGAGCGCTTGGACTTCCACCACATCGCCCAGCGGGGTGGCGGTACCGTGCGCCTCGATCAGGGAGACGGTGTCCGGTGATACGCCGGCCATCTCATAAGCGCGCCGCAACGCGAGTTCTTCGCCTTCCAGACGCGGCGCCATGACGTGTATGGCGCGTCCGTCGCTGGCAACGCCAACGCCTTTGATAATCGCGTAGATCCGGTTACCGTCGCGCTCGGCGTCTTCCCGCCGTTTGAGGACGATCATTCCGATGCCCTCGCCGAGAATGGTGCCGTCGGCGTTCTTGTCGAAGGGGCGTATCTGCTCGCGGCGCGACAACGCACCAAGCTGGCAAAAGAGACTCAGAGTCGGCAGCGGCGCATTGACGTTCGCACCGCCCGCCACGACGAGATCGTATTTGTGGGCCAGCAAGTCGCGGACACCGATCTCTGTCGCGAGCAATGCGGAAGCGCACGCGGCATCGACCGTGAAACTCGGCCCCATAAAGTCGAGGCGGTTGGCGATTCGGCCCGCGATGATATTGCCAATCAACGCCGGCGCCGTATCGGCGTTGAACGGGGGCAGGCCGGCCTTGATCTCCGACTTGATGCGATCGATTTCGGCTTCGGTGTACTCCGGGTGCAGACGCCGCAAAGCCTGGAGAAAGTACTCGACAATCATCCCGTGATAGCCCACGGTCAGATTGCCCCGGTTCACGTAGGTACCTTTGCCGAGTACGACTTCGGTGCGCACGTGTTCCTTTGGCGGCTCCCGAAATCCCGCGTCGGCAAGAGCTTCCTGCGCTACCCTTAGGGCCAGCCATTGATCGGGTTCGCCGCCGTCCACCGCGATCGGCATCACACCGAAGTCCGTGGGACGAAAGTGCGCGATGTCGCCGATGTAGCCGCCCCGTTTGCAGTACACCCGATCGTTGGCCTGCGACCGAGGATCGTAAAACAGCTTCGGATCCCACTCGTCGGCCGGGGGATCACAGACTGCATCGACCTTGGAAATGATGTTTTGCCAGAATGCGTCGAGATTCGGAGCGCCCGCGAACAGACACCCCATGCCGATGATCGCGACATCGCCGCGGGTCGGAGCTACGGGTTGATCGGGTTGATTGCCGGGGTGTGTCATGCCTGATTCGCCGCAGACACCAGAACCTCGCTTCCCGCCAGCCGGTTAAGCGCCTTCGAACATGTTCCCTGCATATCGTCAATCAGACAAAGAACCTGTCCCGTGGCGGCGTCGGTGAACACCATGTTGGAGTGGATGGTATGGCCGCCTGTGTTGGGCAGGATCGTCAACTCACAAGCGATGCGCGAAGCCGCAGGCGCATCGAACCGGCGCAGGGTCCGGAATCCGGATGGCAGAGGCGTCATGTCCCAGTGCTCGCGTGCCCACAACACGAGCAATTGAAGGGCACTGTCGAACATAAGCGGATCGATCAGCCAGGGTCCCGGCGGCGGTTCTGCGAACCAGCCCTGGGGCGAAGATGCCGCGAGTGTCGCCACGATTCCACTTGGCCCGACAGCGCTCACGTCTCGGATGCCCTGGAACAGCGGCCCGTGGAACAGCCAATTCCGGTACAGTTCCGGGATGGGCATGGCGAACGGGCGCCGGTCATAGAAGTTCGCAGGCGGCAGCGGTTCGGGAGCGGGTAGCCTGCGGGCAAGATCTACGACAGCGGAATAATGCAGGCGCGAAGGACTGCCGGCACTGGAGATTTCGACAGCCACCGAGGTGGCCTCCGGATTCAGCGCCTTGGCAGTCACATGAACGGCCTTAGAGCCTGAATCCACCACGATGCCATGTAAGGCACGCAGGTCCCTCAAGGCCGTCACTTGCCTGTCTGGCCAGTGTTGGGCCACCGTTTCAGCGATCAGTTCCGTGGCGACCGCGAGCGGCAGTACGGGCCGGCCGTCAAGTAAATGATCACGCAAGAACAGATCATGCGCCGGATCGATCTCGCGCACCAGCCTCAGCGATCCATTCACGTGCGTAGAAACGCCGCGCGCCAGCAGCGGCAGAGATCCGGTTGAAGCTGCCGGCTCTGGCTCGGACAGCCCGGCCGCGCCGCCGATGACGACCTCCGCCTCGCCGCGGCGTCCGTACTTCAACTCGTCTTCGAACCGGCGCAGCCCGACAGTGGGACTAATCAGGCTGACACCACGTTCTGCGAATTGCTTCCGCACTTCATCGGAAACCATCCCCTCGGTGTCCCATGGTCCCCAGTTGATCGCAACGACCCGCGCAGGCCAGGCGCTATCGAGGCAGACTGCGAGTTTGTTCAGCACTTCGTTGGCCGCGGCATAGTCGGCCTGTCCCCGGTTGCCGAAGCGGCCGGACACCGACGAGAAGAACACAAGGAACTTCAACGCGTCCGGACGCAACTTCCGGCTCAGCACAACGGCGCCGTCGATCTTCGTATGAAACACGCGATCAAAGGATTGCGGGGCCTTGTCCAGTACCAGCTTGTCTTCAATGACTCCAGCCCCGTGGATTACGCCGTCGATATGTCCGAAGGAGATGTAAATACCTTCGATCAAAGCGCTGAACGCTCGCTCATCGCAGACATCGACGGGAAAGTAATGTACCTGCGCACCTAAGTTCCGCATTGCGGCAAGATTGGCGCGAATCTCACGTTCAGCGGTAAGGCGTGTATACGCACGCTCTACCAGGGCAGGCGTGACGGTCTCGCCCCGCGCGCGCATTGCGTTCATCAGCACCGTCTTCAACTCTCTCGGGTGAGTGATTCCCGCCGTGTCGGCCGGCTCCTGTTCAGGCGGCAGCGGGGATCTTCCCGCCAGCACCAGAGTCGGCTGGTAGAGTTCAGCCAGGCGTAGGGCAGCACGCGCGGTGATGCCGCGAGCGCCGCCAGTGATCAACACCACGGACGATGAATCGAGCGAGAAGTCCGACGGAACAGCCGTTTGGACTGGCGAACCTTCGAGCTTGAGGCGGAACCGCCGGCCTCCGGCGTAGCCGACCTCCACGTCTTTTGCCTCAGACGTCATTTCAGCCAGCAGGTTCGATGCGATGGTGTCAGCCTTGTCGTCCAGATGGAAGTCCGCCACCTTCACCCGCACCTCCGGCCACTCGATCGCGAGTGTCTTGATCAGGCCGGCGACGGCTCCGTGGTCTGGGAAACCGCCGGCCGCACCCTGGGGAAGACCGGTGAGAAATGCGCCACCCATCGCGGTGGCGGCAATGAGGCTGGCGCCGCGTTGCGGCCCTGCCTCCCGAAGCTGTTTACCCGTTGCCTTTGCGACGTAAAACAGGCTTTTGGCTCCAAGCCGAAGCTGCTCCTTCCAGTCTTGAAGATCGTTTTCGAGCAAGCGGGGTGTACCTTGCAAGGGCAGCAGGTGAATCACCGCTCCAATCGAACCCTGCCGCTGGTTGATGAGCGCTACCGCCTGAGCCACAGATTCAAGCGAGCCGAGGTCAGCCGAATACCTATTGTCCGTAACGGCCTTGAGGCTCTCGCCGTGCTCCACGATGGCGACGTTGCAGCCCTGGGTGATCAACTCGCGCGCAATCTCACGGCTGACTGGATGGGAGCCGTCGGTGATGAGAACAACCCGGTCTTTGGCAATGGGCACTCCACTCGCACAGGCGGGTGTCTCTACCGCCGTTAGCGTGTAACGTCGAATTCCGTCGTCCTTATCTGCCTCGGCACTTGGAACCGCTGCAGGCGGCGCGGGTTGGCTTGCCGCCGGCGCAGTTTGATTTGCCGCGGCAGGGACCTCCTGCGAGCACAACTGCTGGACGATGCCGCGAAGAGTGCGGATGCCGCTGAGCTTTTCCATGAGGCCTTCGGGCAGTGCGGATCCGCCATCCAGCAGAGCCTGCTGAACCGTCCCCAAAATCTCGACGCGCTTGATGGAATCGATACCCAGGTCGGCTTCTAAATCCAAATCGAGGTCGAGCATCTCGGGAGGGTACCCGGTGCGCTCACTCACGATCGACAGAAGCTGTCGGGTGAGTTCCTCCTGCGCAGGCCTCTCGGGCGGAGTGGTACTAGTTTCTTTCGCGATTGGAGGATCGGTCTTTGCGACAGGCGCGTCGGCCGCAGTCAGCGCAACGACATCGAGAATGCCATTGAGCGTGCGGACGCCGCTGAGCTTCTCCATCAGACCTTCATCGGCGGCTGCGCCCGTTGCGAACGTCTGCTGGAAAGCTCCTAGAATCTCGACACGCTTGATTGAATCGATACCCAGATCCGCTTCAAGATCCAATTCGAGACCAAGCATCTCCGGCGGATAGCCGGTGCGGTCGCTTACGATGGCCAGCAGTTGGCGGGTGAGATCTTCTCTCCCCCGTGGAGCGGGACGGGCGACAGGTTGTTCTGCAATCTGCGGCGCCGGTACGGAGGAGGCGGCAACTGCGGGCGCACTTACAACCCTGGTCCCAGCGGCTTCCGGAGTTACCTGCGGCAAAGGAACGGGAACCGGATCGGGTGGAACAGGGCGTATGTCGCCGGCAGGCAGTGCAAGGTCGGGAGCCGCACCGGCCGGCTCGCCGGCTAAATAGGCAAGCATTATGGTCTTCTGCGTTTCCAGGAAGCGCCCCATCATTTGCTGAAAATGCTCCATCACCTGCGGCACTCCGTCGTGTGCCCGAACTGGCTGAGAGGCGGACGTTGTGTAGGACATGGGGGTACGTTCGTCGATTGGTTCAGGTCGTGGCGCTAGAGGAGTTTCAACGGGACGTGTCGCGACCGGCATCAGCGGCACGTTTGCGGCCGCGGCCGCCGCCGTGGCTTTAGGGGCGGCGATTGCAGCGGCGGGAGCCTGCGCCATCACGGGCGCCGCGGTGGCGGCTCTAGTCGCCCGGGGGTTCGCAACTTCTTTGACCGGTCTTGCACGAGACCCGTTGACGGTCCACACCGATGCCGGCAACACCTTGGGGGCGCATTCCCGCTCCAATAAATCCAGATCCATCCGGCGGCACGAACGGCCTTGGTACAGGCGATCCAACTTCACGTTGAGGCCCTGCGACGCAAGCTGAGCGATTAGATGGAGTAGTGAGACAAGCGCCGGGCGGGCGTTTTGATTCGACGCCACACACACGTGCGAACGATCTCCCAGAATCTGGTCGGCAAGACTGGTAAGAATGCCGCGTGGCCCGACTTCGACGAATACGCGCGCCCCCGCGTCGTACATCGCTTCGATTTCCCGAACGAACTCGACCGGGCGCACAAGGTGCTCCACGAGGCGTTCGCGAATCGACTGCGGCTCAGTGGGATAGGGCGAAGCGGTGGTGTTCGAGAACACCGTGAACTGGGGCTCCGCAACCTCTGCCTGCTCGAGAAATTCCGCCAGCCGGCGTTGTGCCGGGGCGACCACGGGTGAGTGGAATGCGCAGGCTACGGGGATCGTCCGCGCGGTAATGCCCTGAGCCGTAAAGTGATTGACCACCTGTTCAAGCGCCGCCCGGACACCGGAAATAACGGTCTGCCGAGGCGAATTGGCGTTCGCGACACAAACGCCCTCAAACTGTTGGAGCGCCAGCGCAACGACGCTCGCATCCGCGTCGACCGCGGCCATGGCGCCCGGCTCCGCACCAGCGCCCTCGACGATGAATCTCCCCCGCGCCTCCGACAACGTAATCAGGGTTTCTTCACTGAACACGCCGGCGGCTGCCAGAGCGGTGTACTCACCGTAGCTATGACCGGCGGCCATGGCAGGCTCGATCCCGAGTTCCCGAAGCAGGCCGGACAACGCCAGACTGACAGCCCCGAGCGCAGGTTGCGCAACGTTGGTTTGGGTTAGCGCCTTTTGCCGCGATTGCTCCTCGTCGGAACTAAACGACGGAGGTGGAAAGAGGTAGCCGGTCAAAGGCTGCGCGAGCTTGCCCTCAAGAACGCGGGTGGCCCGCTCGACCGTCCCGCGCATCTCGGGGAAGTAGAGCATCAGGTCCTGCAGCATGCGCGGATACTGGGAGCCCTGCCCGGGGAATAAGAAAGCCAGCTTCCCGTCGACAGCCAGCGGCTGTTGCGAGAAGTAGATGCCTCGCGGATCGTTGATACGAACCGTTTCAGGATCCGACAGCTTGCTGCGCGTTTGATCGAGCTTCTGTTTCAGATCGTCGACAGAACTCGCGACGATTGCTACGCAAAGCTGCGCGCCGTCGTCGCCCGTGCGCGCCTCCTGCGCCTGTTTCCACGACGTATAGGCCAGATCGTGCAGTTCAGGCTTCACGTTCACTGTGAGCGCGGCGGACCAGCGTTCCAGAGCAGCGATAAGATTTTTGCGCGAGTCCGCTTTCCACAATAGGACTTCTTCCGGCCAACGCAGGGAAGTACTGTGGCAAGTAGAGGATGGGTCGCCGCCATATTCTTCCAGAACGACATGGAAATTTGTCCCTCCGAAACCAAACGCGCTGACGCCCGCCCTGCGAGGATGGCCGGCAGGGCTTTCGAGCCAGGGCCGAGGTTCCGAATTGACGAAAAACGGCGTCTCAGGGAATCGCGCGCGCGAATTCGGCTTCTCCACACCGAGCGTTGGAGGCAGCACGCGGTGATGAAGCGCCAGAGCCGCCTTCACTAAGCCTGCGGCGCCCGCCGCACACTTGGTATGCCCGATCATCGACTTAACGGAGCCGATTGCGCAACTCTGCCGTGACGCGCCGGCCTCGGTAAACACCTTTGTGAGGGCCTGCACCTCTGCACTGTCGCCGGCCGCGGTTCCAGTACCATGCGCTTCCACCAGTCCGACCGTCGCCGGCGAAAAACCCGCTTTGGCGTAGGCGCGCTTCAAAGCAACGGCCTGTCCTGCGGGCCTCGGCGCAGTGAGTCCCTTATCTTTTCCATCACTTGAGCTTCCGGCGCCTTTAATGACTGCGTAAATACGATCGCCGGCCCGCTCGGCATCTGCGAGACGCTTGAGAACCAACATTACGATGCCTTCGCTAATGGCGATGCCATCGGCTGTTTCGTCGAAGGTGCGGCATCGCCCGCGCGGAGAAAGCGCATGCGTCTTGCTGAAGCAGAGGTAGGTGAACGGATTCTGCATCGTGTCGACGCCGCCCACGATGACCATATCGCTGGTCCGGCCCTCTAATTCCTTCAGGGCGAGCGATACGGCTGCCAGCGACGACGCGCATGCCGCATCCACCGTGTAGTTGCTGCCGCCGAGGTCGAAGCGGTTGGCGACACGTCCGGCTGAGACGTTTGTCAGAATGCCGGCAAATGAGTCTTCAGTCCACTCCGGCAGCCGTCCGTCCAAACGGTCCAGAATGTCTTTTGACCGGCCGTGAAACTCCGGCAAGGTTTCGAGGACGGGGATGAAGGATCGCGCGCCATATCCGAGTCCGAGGTCGGCGGCGCCGCCGCCCGCCCCCAGGATTACAGACGTGCGGTCGCGCGCGAACGGGCGGTCTAGATACCCCGCATCGGCAAGCGCGGCCCGAACGGCTTCAAGCGTCAGCAGTTGCGATGGCTCGATGGAACGCAGGCTCGCGGGAGGCATTCCATATTGCATCGGATCGAATGGAATGTCGTCGAGGAATCCGCCCCATTTCGAATAGATCTTGTCTTTTGCCTTCGGGTCCGAATCGAAATACTGCGCCCAGTCCCAACGGTCGCTCGGGATTTCGCCGACTGCGTCTATCTTGTCGATGATGTTCTGCCAATAGGTTTGCAGACCGGGCGCCTTGGGCAGAAGACACGCCATGCCAACGATCGCCACGTCCGACGGCGACTCTTTGGGCGCCTCCGAGGCGTCCTGCCAGGAAGGGATGGTCAATTGCGCCAGCCGTTTCGAACTTTCCGCCGAGACATCATGATGCAGCGAAGCGATCGTACAAACGCTATGCCGGAGGGCGGCAACTTGACCGATCATGTACATGCCCTGGGAGATCTGCTCAGTCTTGTCCACTTCGACAAGCTTGGTGGCGCCGGCGTTCCGCCCGAACTCCGAGTTTCGAGTTACTCCTTTCGAGGCCATCCGGAGACGGCCAAGATTCATATCTTCGAGCGCAAGCCGAATCTCCTCGGCCCCACGGCCTTCTGCCAGGAGACGCTGCTTCTCTTGGCTGAACACCCTCGCATAAGCAGTGTCCACGCAGCGGGTGGAATGACCGGGCGCAGTCTCGAGCAGGACCGTTTGGCAGCACTCTCGCGCCTGCTCCTGGAACGTCTCCAGAATGGCGCCGGAACTCACCGCTTCCTCGGTGAACAAGTAAGCGGTACCGATGAGAACGCCCACCCGAACGCCGCGCTCGGCCAGCGGGGCAGCGATGACGGAAACCATTGCGGCCGAGAGGGCATCGTGTATGCCGGCCGCGAAAACTACCTGGAAGTCCTGCGGATTCGCCGTAACCTCGGGCGCATTCAGCAGCACGTCAACCATCTGGTTCCAAAGCACGAAGCTTGTGCGTGGACCGACATGCCCACCGCATTCGCGGCCTTCAAAAACAAACTTGCGCGCCCCTTGCTGCACGAACATCCGCAGCAAGCCGGGCGATGGGACGTGCAGATAAGTTGGAATTCCTTTTTGCTCGAGACTACGCGCCTGGTCGGGCCGTCCCCCCGCGATCAGCGCAAACCGGGGGCGCAGTTCGAGGATGACATCCATCTGCTCCTGCCGCAGTTCCGCGGGAACGAATCCCAAAATGCCCACTCCCCAGGGCAGAGAACCGAGTTGGTTTTGGGCTCCGGCAAGCAGAGTGCGAACTTCCGGCCCACGCATAAGCGCTAGCGCGAGAAAGGGAAGTGCACCAGCTTCAGCAACGCGGCGAGCAAATTCCGGCACGTCGCTGACGCGCGTCATGGGGCCTTGAAGAATTGGATATCGAGTGCCGGTCGACGCCGCCAGCGGCGATCCTTCGGCAAGCGGGCGCAACTTGCGTGCGGATTCGCAGTGCTCCTGAATAGCGCATCGAAACGCGTGGAGCACACCGCCCACCGTCCGGAAGCGTTCAGCCAACGGCGCGGCGAACGCGGCATCCTGGCCGAGCATCAGCAGGCTCTGCTCGGAGTGCCACCCTGCTTTCTGCGCAACCGCCTCGCGCCATTGTGCCTGCTTCTCGCGCGCGGTGTATCCGCCGCTCCCCAGACGCACGTCGAGGGACTGCAAGTCCTTCACGACCGCGATGCCCGGCCGGTGATACACGCGGTAATTCTCGCCGGCGTTCTCGCCGAGGCAGATGGTTTCGCTGCCATCCATGGCGGCGATTCTGGCCTTAATGGATTCCGGCAGAGGCGATTCTCTGAGCAGCGCTAACTGAGCGTCGAGAATCAGACCAGCCGCGCCGGCCGCCGCGCAGGCTCCGGCCGTGTGCAACCCGATGCCGCCGTGCGCCCATATGGGCAGACTGACTTCTGAGTGCAGGCGTTGAAGGAGAATGAACGTGGTTTCGTCCGCCACTCGTCCGCCGGCCTCATGACCCTTTGCGACCAGTCCGTCGACACGAAAACCGGCTCCGATCTTGGCATGCTCCAGGCATCTAACTTCCAAGAGCGTGGTAATATGCCTGCCCCGAAGAAGGCGAATAGCATCCTCGAGTTCCTTGGGATAGGCGGAAGTAAGAAGAACGGTATCTACCTGGTTCGGCAGATCGGCGACCAGAGCCATGAGACGTTCCGGGGAGTCGCCGCTCAACTTCACGCCGAAGAGTCCGTTTGTCTCAGCTGCAAATCGGCTAACCGCTCGTTGAACGGCGGCCCGATCGCGAACATGCTCGAAATCAAGAATCGCCGGATGACCTGCGCGAAGCGTTGCAGCGGCAATGGTAGGCCGCAGCATGCCCGGACTAATAGTAGCTATCTGGAACGTATCTGACATGTTGTTCTGCCCAGATCTACTTGGCGAAGCCGCCGGGGTGTGGGACCATCCCGTGACGAGCAGATGACATCGCTGTCAAGAGTTGCTCGCACATAAATGAAACTGAAAACGAAACGGTGACTAGAAGCATGCCTATCCATCGCCCTCCGGTAGCGATCAATCGGTACTCGCTCAACAACAGCATGCCGGTGGCTGCGGTCCCAGAAATATGGGCGTAGGCCATGTGGATGCCTCTAGGGGCTCAGACGAAGAACTTCGCGTAGGGCATCAAGGTACATAGCTTGACATCATGGAGCTACGCACAAAAATGAAAGACTATGCAGACCGCATCACACCGACTCCTCGACTGGGAATTCAGAGTAACAGAACTCCCTTATTTGTGCAATGAAGATCTGTCACGAAGATCCGTTGGGTTCCTAACAAAGAGGCAACCCAGCCGGAGAGCGGCAAAACGGAGTCGGCTAATGCCAAAAGCGCCGGAGATTTCGGTGATTTTCTGCACCGTGCCGATTCGGGTGAGCCTCAGTTTAACGAGGAATCGCCTTGGAGGATCCGGTGAGATTGCACGCCACGACGGAGGCGCCCGTGGAGGCACGATCACGACACAACTCTACCTGAGGGCAGAAAACGTGTCCGCCTCTAGTGCGCCAACGTCGAATGCTCCGGCCTGGGGAACGGCCGTTCCAGCAAAATCGTAAAGCCCGGGATTAATGCCAAAGCTGGCAAGCGAGAGCCCTCGGTTGATCAGTGGTGAGCCGGGAAGCGGCGCGTAAGCCTTGAACGCAGCGAGAAGGCGCGGATCGTTTATAGTAATTCCAGTACCCGGCGCAGTAAGGAGCGGGTCCACCTCAAGACCCGACGGCATTCCGTTCACCAACTCCTGACCTGAAGCTTTGCGAAAGCCGGCCAGGGTAGACGAACTGGTAGACCCCCAACCGAGCCTCAGCGGTGACCCGCTTCCCCAATAGGAATTGCCCTGGAAAACCAGGTTGGTCTGTCCGGCCACGACCGCCACCTGACCCATTCCACCCGTCGTCACAAACACATTGTTGCGAACTGTAAAGTTGGTCGTCGGTGAGACGATCATCAAAGCTTGATACATACCGTTCCCATTTGGCGTCCCGAACACGGTGTTGTTGTATATGTGGCAATCACGCATAGCGCCGGAAGCGTTCCAAACTGCGATTCCGCTCCAAGCGATGCTCTTTCGACCGTCGTTTTGGCTGATGTTATAGCGTAGAGTGTTATTCGCAAAAACATTCCGGACCTCAGCATATTGCGCCATATTGAGGCCCGCGCCGTCGTTGTCGTGCGTGTAGTTGTATTGCACGACGCTGTTGGTGACGCCTCCGTCGAGATCAATTCCTCCGCCATCTCCGCCTGAGGTGCGGGTGTGATGCACTTCGTTGAATTGGACGAGCACGTCGGTAGACTCCCAGATGAAGATACCCATCGGACCAGCCCACGTCGTGCTCTTCTCGCCGTTATCGTGCGCGACATTCCGCTCGACAACAGCTCCCTCGGTGCTGGCTAGAAGTAATCCGAAGCCTGTGTCCCGCCAATGATAGGCTAAGCCAGTGTTTCTGTACATCTGACAGTCGGCTATGTAGACGTTTCGGTGAGCGTAACTAATCAGGTTGACGTCGAGATAGCCGCCGACCTGAATGCCTGCAATGAGGTTATCGTGTGCTGAAATGTTGGTCAGCTTAACGTCCTCATAGCCACTTGTACCGGCCCAACTGTAGATGCTGACACCTGCGGAACCGAAGCCGCTGGTCTCCACACTGTCAATACGGATATAAGGCAGCTTGACGTTGCCCGGAAGGTTCTGAAAGAACTGTACCCCATCGACGCCGTTGCCTGGATCGCCGACAAAACTCAGATTGCGGACTTCGATGCCGGCGGTGTTGTAGGCGAGTAAGCCAACCAGCAATCCGGCCCGGATGGTCGCCCGCCCCGCGCCATACGACGTAACAACAATCGGCTTCGCCGCAGAGCCCGTGTCGTCACCACCGAAATAAATGGAACCCTGGAAGCTTTTTCCGCCTTCGAAGAGAATGCGATCGCCGCCCTGAAATTTCGAGAAAGTCACTTTGCCTATCGACCGCCAGGCGGACTCGGGCGATCTGCCGTCGTTGTCATCATTACCAGACGGGCTAACGTAGAAATCCCGAAAACCCGTGTCGGGTTGCCAGAACAGCCTAATGCTCGCCGGTCCCCAGGTCTCGTAGTGTTCCACCTTGATGCGATGCGTACCGGCCATGAGCGCTAGAACGACGTCGTAGGTGTCCCATGGTTGTGCGCCTGTCCATTTGTCGATGACTACGCGCCCGTCCACATAGAGCCTGGCGCCATCGTCGGCTCTCATGACAAAACGATAGTTACCGGCGTTGAAGTTGAAGTCGCCTTCCCAGCGCACCGAGAACTGATCGGCCGGACCTCCCGAATAGGGGGCTCCCCAACTCCAGTTGAAGCTAATCTGCGGGTCCTGGCGCTGAAGTACGAGCTTGTTGAACGCTGTTCCACTATAGATGCAAGCAGTGAAAGCGCCATTGCCTGGCAGGCACGCGGGTGCGGTTTGCGCCGCACCTGGTTGCGCGTAGAACGACACGCAGACCAGCGCTAAGAATAAGATCACGTTGCCGGACGGGGCGGCTATAACGGTATCGTTTACTTTCGCAAATATGTATCTATTGAAATCCATAATATCGATCGACTTTATAAGTGTTCAGGTTTGGCCGGGTTGCTTGTGCAATGGAAGGTAACGTCCAGGTCCGCGGCTCACTTGAAGCAGCCGCACGGCCTTATCACTCGCGGCAATGAGGAGGTAGTTATTCCACCCAATAACGTAATTAATGCACGTATTTCGTACAGAAGAATAGGATACCTATCCGATAGAATATCGTGCACCAGTTTCAGATTCAATCGGCACTTCGGGGCAGGGGGCTTTTTATCCTGCCGCTGGTGATAGCAGCCTGCCCGATCGGCGCGTACGGCGCTTCGATTGTCAGTGTTCCAGGCGGCAACACATGCCTGGAGGCGCCCGCTGGAGCCGGCGCTCGGAGCCAATTGCAACTGGCCGCCTGCAACGGTAACGATTCACAACAATTTGAATTCCAGGCTGACGGACTGATCCGCTTTAAGTCGTTCTGCGTGGACGCGTGGGGACTCGGATTCGATGGCGACCCGATAGCCCTCTGGTTCTGCCATGGACTCTCGAATCAGCGGTGGACACGCACATCTGCCGGCGAGATTCGCTCCGGAAACGGGCGATGCATCAACACGCCGGCAGGTTCTTCCGGATCGAAGGCGACCCACTGGGGTTGCACGGGCGCTGCCGGCCAGAAGTGGACACTTCTTTACCGGTCGCCGCAGCCGGCGCAGGGTGTTTCGGGAACTGACGCGTGCGCGGTCAGGCAGGTCGCCCCTTCGCCCGAGTCGGGTCTAACTGTCTGGTCGCCAGACGGAACTCAGTATCTGGTAAACAGAGTCGATGCCGCTGGTATTCCACAGATCTACGTTGGCCAAAAGGGCGGCAGCCCGCCCATTTGCATCACTTGCAGAGAGCGCCCGAACGGGCCGAAGCCCGGCAAGTTTAAGATGCAGCCGCGATGGCACCCCTCAGGACGCTGGATCGTGCTGGCGGCGGAACAGGAAAGCTATGCGGCGCCTTTCTATGTCTCGCCGCAAATTGTTGAGGGATGGTTGCAGTCCGGCATTTGGGTCGACATGTACGCCACGACGCCGGATGGCTCGCAATGGTTCAAGCTGCAGGACTTCGGGCCTCAGAACAAGGCGGACGGCTACACGGGCGTTGCTTTCACCCCCGACGGAACGAACGCCGTGTGGGCACAGATCGTGGACGGCAATGTATTCGCGTACGGCTTTGGCAGGTGGGAACTGATGATCGCCCAGTTCCGCGAAGTCAACGGCGTACCCTCCCTTGTTAACCTTCGTAACATCACTCCGCCCGACACCTACTGGATTGAGCCTGGCAACTTCTCGCCAAACGGGAGGGACTTGCTCCTGACGGCAGATCAGGGCTTCCCTAACCACGCGAAGGTCGAAGGGCAGGATCAGTATGTGCTCGACATTCACACCGGTGTGATGACAAATCTGACCAAATCACCGGCGATATGGGACGAGCACGGCGTCTACTCGCCGGACGGAGAGAAGATTCTCTTCATGAGTTCGTACCCCTACCGTTCGGAACCGAACTCCTCTACGATGCTGGGCCTCAAGACAGAGTTCATGACGATGGATAAGGATGGATCGAATCTGAGGCAGGTGACGCATTTCAACGTTCCTGGCTACCAGGAGTCGTCCTACAGCGGCAGTGTCGCCGCGAACGGAGAGTGGAGCCCGGACGGCAAGTCAATCAGTGTGTTGAACCTGTTCTTTCCGAAATACAAAAGCTGGCAGGTAGAGTTCGAAGGAAACTGCGGAGCCCGGCCGCGGTAGCAGTCGCGCCGAGCTAAGGGAGATTGGCTCAGCTAACGGCCGGTCGTCGTTTGGCGAGTGGCTCAAAACCCCGAAGCGAAAGGCAGTTCGTACCCCTCTCAGGGCATCGCGGGATATGTTGCTCCCGGTCATGCTGTGCGCTTAGGTGTTCCGCTAAGTACCAGGCTTCCTATCTATTCGCGCTGGTAAGTCCCATATCCAAAAGTAGTTGATGACATGTGTCAGTCCGTCTACACTTGTAGCGCGTGATTTTATCGATCGGAGAGAACAACTGATGCGGCGCCCCGCGAATGTCCTTACGTTAGTCTTTTTATCGGTGTTCCTTTCCTCGCCTTGTTTTAGTGGGGCGATCGTTCCGGGTTTTGACTCAACCGCCGATGGCCGAAACGACGACGGGACCTACACGACAGGCGGCTGCAATAACGACTCTGACGGGGGGACTTGCGACGGAACTCCCGTTTCCATCGGCTTTCCCATCAACTTCTACGGCTCGTTGAGAGACTCCCTATTCATTAATACGAACGGTAACGTCACCTTCGACATTCCTCTCGCGACCTTCACGCCATTTAGTCTCGACGATGCGTTCCGGCAGATCATCGCGCCGTTCTTTGCAGACATAGACACACGGAACCCGGCGAGCGGAGTTGTCAGTTTCGGAAACGGCACCTTTGAAGGGCAGAATGCCTTTGGAGTGAACTGGTTGGACGTCGGCTACTTCAACAGTCATGCCGATAAAACGAACAGCTTTCAACTACTGCTGGTTGATCGTGGGAGCACGGGCGCGGGCAACTTCGACATAATTTTCAATTTCGATCGGGTTCAGTTCGAGGCTGGGGATGCCAGTTTCGGCTCGGGAGGCCTCGGGTGTTTGGCGGCCCGCGTGGGATTTTCGAACGGCACGGCTCTGCCCGGCGAATCTCTCGAGTTGCCCGGTTCCGGCGTTGGCGGCACGTTTATAGATGATGGAACGTACGCTTTGATCACTCACCGCCTGAACAGCGATGTGGATGGCCGGTACATTTTCGGCTTCCGCGATGGAGTTTACACAGTGGTGCCGGAACCCAGTACTTACATTCTGATGCTTGCCGGGTGTTGTCTTCTGCTGCTGCGCCCATACGTGATCCGTTCCCGCGACTAAGAACAATATTCCTCTCCCGAGGTCCACGTCTACGTCTCGCGAGTGGCGCACTGGTACAGCCGCAACCGCTGCCAGCTAATCCACCATCGACCGGAGCATCCAAGCCATTTTGAGGTGCTGCTCCATTAGCGTGGTGAAGAAGTCGGCGATTTCGGCGGACTTGAACTGTTCGTTGGCGGCATCGATGCCCGAGCGGAGGCAGCGCACCAGCGCTTCGTGATCTTCCACCAGCAGTTGCACCATCTGGCGAGCGGTGAGGTTACCGTTGTCGGCTTCCTTCAAGCGCGCGGTTTCGAGGAACTCCTTCAACGAGCCCGGCGACTTCACACCGAAGTAGCGGATGTTCTCGGCCACTTCATCGATGATGGTTTCGAGTTCGGTGTACTGCGTTTCGAAGAACTTGTGCAGATCGTTGAACTGGGGTCCGGTGACATTCCAATGAAAATTGCGTGTTTTGGTATAGAGAACGTATTCGTCGGCGAGGGTGGCTTTCAAGAGTCCGACAACGCCTTCAACCTGCTCCTGCGTCAGACCTACATGTGCCTGAGTCATGTGCATTTATCTCCTGTTGGATGGATGAACGGGCGCGGCATCGGGATTCAGCCGATAGACGCGCGCGCCTTCAGTATCCGCAATTCGATTGTAGGACTTAAGCCAGTGGTGGAGTTCGGGATAGCGGTGAATGGCGAGTTCGGGATTGTACGGGCCGAGGCCGTCGACAAGGAATGTGGGGTAGGTGGCGGCCAACTGGGCGCGGTCCGCGGCGCGGTTGTAGGTGGGGCGCGAATCGCGCAGATGCCGGTCCGCGATGACGCCGGTGAGCGGTTGGGAGTCGAGATACGGCGCACCGAGGGGCAGCCGCGTGTACACCAATATGTCAGGACGGTAACCCCAGACCAGGATCGTATCGCGGGGCTTCGCTTGCTCTTTGATGATTGCCGCGACGCGGCGTGAGTCGCGGTTCATCGCGGTATCGGCCCAGGTGGCATCGCCCTGTATCGCGAGCGACACATACCGGGGGCCGAAGCGAATCACCGGGATCGCGAGCAGGGCGAGCAACGCGATCCGCACGGGTTGCCGAAACGTGGCTAATGCGGCAGCGGCGGCGATCGTCAAAGGTGGCAGCAGTTGAAAGTAATAGCGCGGGAAGAAGCGCCAGCCCATGGTGACGGCGACTGCCGACAGGACCACCCACGCGAGCAACCGCCGATCGCGCCGTAGAACGGGGATGGCCGCCAGGACGATGGTGAGGTGGAACGCGGCCCAACTGACGGTTCGAAAGAGTCCCTCGCGTAAGGGGTTTTCAAGGAAAGTATCGGCGGCGTAGGCGCGTCCCCAGGTCCACACCTGGCCGACAAACGCGGGCCATGCGTTCAAGGCCAGCAGCATCGCGCCGGTGGCAGCCACGGGAATCGCGAATCCTGCGAGGATGGCCAGGAAGCGGCGCGGCATCCAGATGAGCGCCACAACCAGCACTGTCAGGCCTTTGAAGTTGAGCAGGAACGCGAGCGCGGCACACACGCCCGCACCCAATGGCATGGCCGCTGCCAGGCATGCGAACGCGCCCAATTGCGCGGCCACCATTAGAATGTCGGGCGAAAGGGCCAGGGTGGCGGCGGGAAAGTCGAAGGTGAGATAGACGGCACAGAGCAGCGCGGCCATCGGGCCGGCGCGCTTGGCGAGACGTCCAGCTCCGAACCACGCGAGTCCGGCGCATCCGATGACGAACAGCGCACCAACGACGCGCAACGGCCAACCGGGGTATCCGCCGCACAGCAGATAAAACAAAGCCGAAAGAGGCGGCTTATCGAAAAAGAAGTCGCGGTACGGGACCAGCCCGTGGAGCATTTGAATGGCGGCGGCGGCCGGGTAGGCCTCTTCCACCCACAGAATGGGAGCATGAGCGAGGCGTGCCGCAAGCACCAGCGCCGCGGCCGCCGCCCAGAGGCTAGTCCGTGACCATTTCGCGGAGCTTCTTTTTGAATTCGGCTCCATAGAGCGGATCGGCTAAGGCGAACTCGACAAACGTTTCGAAGTAGCTGGGGAAGTTGCCGATGTCATAGCGCTTCTCGTTGGGCGGCAGCTTTACGGCCAGCACACGGCGCCCTTCTTCGGCCAGCAGTCGCATGGCATCGGTCAACTGGATTTCGTTGCGCTTGTCGGGCTTCACGCGGCGAATGAGGTCGAAGATGATCGGCGAGAAGATGTACCGCCCGGCGATGGCGAGGCGTGATGGCGCGTCTTTCGGATCGGGCTTTTCGACAAGGTCCTGTACGCGGACGACGTCATCTTCGATTTCCGCAGGGTGCACGATGCCGTAGTGCTTTGTCTCATCGGCGGGCACTTCTTCCACCGCGACGACGCAACTGGCGCGCTTGGTCTCAAACACCTCGATCATGCGCGACACACTGCGCGACTGCGCATGCAAGCCGAGGATGGAATCGCCGAGGGCGACCACGAACGGTTGCTCGCCGGCGAAGTTTTCGCCGCACAGGATGGCGTCGCCCAATCCGCGCTGCTGGCGCTGGCGTGTATAGAAGATTTGGGCCGCGAGGTCAGACTCTTCCATCTCGTGCAGCAGATCGGTCTTATTGTTGGCCGTCAGCAGCCGGGTCAGTTCCGGATCGCTGTCGAAGTGATTCTCGATGGACGACTTATTGCGACCGGTGACAAAGAGGATGTCGCGAACTCCGTTGGCGACCAGTTCCTCGGCGACATATTGGACGATGGGCTTCCGGGCAACGGGAAGCATTTCTTTAGGTTGGGATTTCGTGGCCGGCAGCAGGCGTGTCCCAAGGCCGGCTACAGGTACGATGGCGCTCCGAATCACCCTATGAGGATAACGCGGGTGCCTGTTGGGGTTCCGCGCCGGCGGCGGCGGTCTTGAAAACGTCGAACCGGAGAGGCGCCTTGGTGGTCTCAATCACCAGGTCGTCCAACAGCAGCCCACCGCTCAGCCGGAAATCGCGCACGTCGGCCATGGGAATCGAGTAAATACGATGGCGAAACATGCGGCGCGTGACAAACACCACCTGATCCCCGGCCAGGCATAGATAGCCGATGGACCGGCGCAGGCGGCGAATGCTCTTGGTGGGGGCACAACGCAAGCCGGCCGGTGGCGACGCTACATGGAGCGCCTCTTCGATCGTCCGCGCCAGGGGCTCCGGCAGAATTTTTAGCTTTCCGTTTATCGCGTCCCATAGCTGGCGCGCCTTGCCGGCGCCCGCCAGATGTTCAGGAGTCGGCAGGCGCAGCGCGGCCTCTGAACCGAACCACTTGTTCAACAGCGCGGCCAATGAGGTCAATTCCAACCGCAGCAGCCGGTACACCCTTGGCGCGACGAATGCGAAGATCGCGAGGAAAACAGAGAGGCCAGTAAGAAAGACGATGGGATGCGTCGAGATCAGCCAAAGCGCGGCGGGCGCGGCGGCGTCTTCCGCCAGGCTCAGCGCGACGTTGGTGAACGGTTCGGGGCTGTGATTGACTACCAGACGAGTGGCGGCTTTCGCAGAGTGAGTTGAAAGCGCGACCGTGCCGGCCAGGAGCGCCAGGATTGTCTTTGTGCCGGCATCGAAGTCGCCCAGTGCGGTGGCGGCCAGCAACGTCGCCGCCAACGGGCGGATGACGGAGTGAATGCTGTCCCACGCGCTGTCGATCCACGGCACCTTATCGGCCAGAAACTCAACCACGGCGAGGACGCCCGCCACGATGAGAATGCGCGTGTCGCCCAGCACGGCCAGGCTCGCCAGGTGCTGCTTCAGATGCAGGAAGTCCCACCGGATGGCCGCGCCTACCGCAAAGATGGAAGCGTACAGCCGGAATCCGGACAGGAACCCGATTCCGAGCGTGGACGCCAGAAGCGTGAATACATCGGTACCGGACTGGCCTAAGTTCATCGGACGCTCGAGCCCCCCTATCGTATCTTAGGTACGGAGTTCCGGTACTTGGCGTTCCGGGATTCGCGCTAGCATTAATATTGATGTGAACTTTTCACGTCCACGTCTCGTCTGACTTTGCGGATGGGATCTCGTATCCCAGGGTATCCCGCCCGCGTCCTACATAAGGGAGATCAGTTTTGAAGACCAAGTGGAAGGTAGTGCTCGGTGTGACAGCGGTGGTTGTTACCGCGGGCGCCATCTTCGGCGGCATCCGGTATAGCAAGCGCGGCATCGTCACCGTCCAGACAGGGAGGACGGTCCGCCAGGACCTCACCTCGATGGTGACCGCCTCCGGCGAAATTAAACCCCGAAATTATATCAACATCGGCACCAATGCCGTGTCGCCGTCGCGCATCACCGATATTCTCGTAACCGAAGGCCAGCAGGTCCGCAAGGGCCAGTTGCTGGCGAAACTGGAGGCGGTGCAGCCCGAAGCGGAAGTGGCAGCGCAGAGAGCCCAGGTAAGCACGGCCGAAGCCGAATCCGGCGCATCCGAAGCCGGACTGCAGGCCGCCGACGAGAATATTCGAACTTTGGAAGCTTCCGTAGCCCGGGCCAAAGCGGAACTGGAAAAGGCGCGCGTCAACTACGTCCGGACCCAGAAATTGTGGGAGCAGAAGCTGATCGCGCAGCAGGATTACGACCAACGGCGACTGGAAGTGACGGCGTTTGAAGCGGCGCTGAAGGAGGCCGAGGCGCGTATTATCCAGGCCAAGGCTCAACGCACCCAGCTTTACGCGACGCTATCCGCGGCTCAGCGGCGGATCACCCTGGCCCAGGCCAATCTCCGCCGGTCGCAAGACGTTCTGCAGCGGACCCTTTCGGTATCGCCCATCGACGGCATGGTGACCAACCTGCCCGTCCGGGTTGGCGAAACGGTTGTGCCGGGCATCCAGAACTCGTCCGCCAGCCTGATCATGACCATCGCCGATATGTCGCTGATCACGGCGGAAGTAAAGGTGGATGAAACCGACATTGTGAACGTAAAGCTGGACCAGGAAGCCGACGTCACGATCGACGCGATTCCGAACAAGACCTTTAAGGGGAAAGTGATCGAGATCGGAAATACCGCCATTTTGCGGTCGACCGGACTGGCCGCTTCGCAGAGCGCGATTTCGAGCCAGGAAGCGAAGGATTTCAAGGTGGTGGTGGCGCTGACGGATCCGCCTACCGAGATTCGCCCGGGCCTGTCGTGTACCGCGCGCATCATCACCGCGACTCGCCAAAAGGCGCTCACCATTCCCATCCAGGCCCTTACCGTTCGGCAGAAGGGCGATCTCGAAGCCCAGCCTAAGGACGGTGTGCAGGCGGCGCCCCCGCCGAACCCTACCGCCGACAAGGCTCGGAAGCAGGAACTGCAGGGGGTTTTCGTTATCGATGGCGAAAAGGCCGTGTTCCGCAAGGTGGACACGGGCATCACCGGCGCTACCGATATCGAAGTGTTGAGCGGCCTGAAGGAAGGCGATGAAATCATCACCGGCAGCTACAAAGTCATCCGCACTCTCCGTAACGAGGCTAGGGTGAAAGTGGACAATAAGGCTCCCGTCAAGACAGAATCGTAAGGAACGTTGGTAAACGGGGAAGAAGGAGTCTGCAGGAGAAATGGCCCAAACCGCCGTCGCGTCTTTAATCGAACGAGGTGAGCAGCTACGCAAAGAAGGTATCGTCATCCGCACGTTCGATTTGCGTAAGACGTATATCATGGGCGACCAGGAAATCAACGCGGTGAACGGTGTCGATGTGCAGATCATGAAAGGCGAGTACGTCGCCATCATGGGACCGTCGGGCTCGGGCAAGTCGACACTGATGAACCTGATCGGCTGTCTGGATACCGCCAGCTCCGGCGAATACTTCATCAACGGCCACCCGGTGAGCAACCTGACCGACGACGAACTGGCCCGTATCCGTAACAAAGAAATCGGGTTCGTATTCCAGACGTTCAACCTGCTGCCCCGCGCCTCGGCTCTCCACAATGTCGAGCTGCCGCTGATCTATGGCGGGCTGCCGGCGGACCAGCGGGAGGAACGCGCCCGCGGCGCCCTGCGGGCCGTCGACCTCGAAAAACGCATGTATCACAAGCCCAACGAGTTGTCGGGCGGACAGCGCCAGCGCGTCGCCATCGCCCGGGCGTTGGTGAACAACCCCTCGATTCTTTTGGCCGACGAGCCCACAGGCGCCTTGGACACGGCGACGGGTATCGAAATCATGGCGCTGTTCGAGCGGCTGCACCAGCAGGGCAATACCATCATCCTGGTGACCCACGAACACGATATCGCCATGCACGCCCACCGCGTGATTCATATTCGCGACGGGAAGATCGAGAAGGACGAGAAGATCAAGTAGGGGCTTCGCGTCTCCAGCTATAAACGAGTCATTACGCCGTCTCCGGCCCGCCCGCAGACTTCGGGACGTGAGTCAACTCCCGGAAACGAATACCCGATATCCCGCACCACCCATTGGAGAACCTGAGCTTCTTGGCCGGGAGATAAAATGGGGAGCAATCGTTCAATATCCGCCGGACTTGCCATTTCGCGACAACAATTGCCGCTCGATGGGCGAGAGTGGACCAGTTATAGTACTTCCTTCCCTTTCCCGAAGCTGGTTGTCTTCCTACAATGGGGGAGAATTGTTCGTTAACTGTCCAAAGTGCGGTTCGACACACTCACGTCCCTCGAACTCGTATGGGGTGTTGGATCACCTGATGCGCACGTGGTCGAAGGTACCGTACCGGTGCCGAGTTTGCCGTAAACGGTTTTATTGGTTCGATCCCAGGCTGGCCAAGCGCCGGGAAAAGGAACGTCAGCGAGCAGTCAGCAGACAATGAGGCTATCGAAGCGATCCTTCGGCGGCTTCGCCGGCCACCGTTTCGCAAGGGGTTAAGCGCCTTTGCGGAAGAACCCTGGTAAATTTCCTCCCAATCTCGATGAACGGGTCTTCCACGAGATGAAAGCAGGCGACGGGGATGAACACAATCAGGACCAGAAACAACGGCCACTGGAGAAAGGGAGAAAGCCCTTTCCACTTCGTGAAGACCAGCCAAAGAACCGGCACCTGGCAGAGGTAGAGACCGTATGAGTATTTGGCGACGCAGTGCGCGATTGTCTTCACGGTTGAATTGGACAGTTCCGCCATATGGGCCACGGCCACGCCAATGACCAGGCAGCCGATCCAGCCTGCTGCCGCACGCGTCAGCTCTCCCGGTTCAGAGCGAATCAGCAACAAGTAACCTGCACTGACGATCAAGACGGTGGACGGCCACAGCGAGACGGAGGTCTTGCGCGGGACAGCGCGCAATGCGAGGAAGTAACAAGCGGCGCCCGCCACGAAGCAGGGTCCATAACTCGCTACATTCAACCTTTCAATTCCGAGGCCGGTTTTGGTCGACAGGTAACGCTGAACGAGCGCGAGCACGACTGAGCCAACCCAAACCGCGGCCAAGCGTCTAAATGAGGAATTGCGGCAGAAGAACGTGAACAGGAAAGGCAATACGAGATACATCTCGACTTCGAATGGGAGGCTCCACAAAGGACCGAGAACCGGTTGTGTATACGTTAGATTTCCACAGAGCAAGTAGTTGAACGCGATCGCCAACTTGGTAGGCATTTGGAATTGCTTCTCCCAGCTGGTTTCCGGAATTCCTACCAGCAGAACGAGGGTGATGACAACCGTGCTCAACGGGTAAATCCGAAAGAAGCGGCGCAGGTAGAAAGCGGCGGCCCGCCTGGTTCCCTCGGCGGGCAGGCGATCGAGCGACATCATCAAGACAAGGCTTGTATGGACAAAGAAAAGCAGAACTCCCCAATAGCCGCAAGTGAAGAGCCAGGGGTGGCGCTGCGCGATGCCGACAGTCGCGGTCACGTGGTCGAGCAGCACTAACAGCACCGCAATGGTGCGAAGGAAGTCGAGATTCGGAGACTGTCCGCCGATCTGCATTCAGTTCCAACGGCCCAAATAATTTACGCTGCGCTAAGGGGGCATACCCATTCCGGATATCTGCTATGGCGGAGCTATAAAGATCCGTGGCGCCGCAGCGTTGGGCATGCTGGTCAGGATATCAGCTTATCTACTTGGCACCAAGCGGATGGAAGAGATCGATCAGAAGGCCTGCCGCCGCTGGAACTCGTAGCAACCGGCCACGGTGACGCCGAAGGCGACGAGCGCGGCGATGGCGCATACCGTCTTCATAGCGACCGGCCATTGGGCGAGCACCAGCGTCGGCAGCGCCCACGGAAAGTACTGCAGCACGGCTCCGTCCGGTTGGCTGGCCGCTACCATCCCGTATCCGATCACCATTGCCACGATGCCCGAAGCGCTTCGCCGGCGCGGGCAGGATGGAATCGGGTGCGAATTGAGCTTGTTTGCAATGGCTTACCGGAGATGGGAACACCGCTAACGGTCCGCGCAGTTCTTTTGGCGCAGTTCGAGAGCCTCAGGCATCCATTCCTGTAACTGGCGGATGCGTGTGGCATGGCTGGGGTGGGTGGACATGAATTCCGCCGTCGAGCGGCTGCCCGCCATTTCTGACATGCGCTCCCACAGCTTCGGCGCTTCTGTCGGATCGAAGCAGGCCTTGGCGGCGTAGACGATGCCCATGTAGTCCGCTTCGGACTCATGTTCGCGAGAGAAGGGCAGCAGGATGCCGAACTGGGCGCCGACGCCTAACGCGCCGAGGACGGTCCGCTGGGTGCGATAGTCCATGTCGCTCAGCGCGACGCCTGCGGCCAATGTCCCGATTTGCGCGAGCTTCTGGTGCGCCATCCGTTCCGCGCCGTGGCGCGCGACGGCGTGGGCGATCTCGTGTCCCATCACTGCCGCCAAGCCATTGGCATTCTTCGCAACGGGCAGGATGCCGGAGTAGACCGCGACTTTGCCGCCGGGTAGACAGAACGCGTTTACTTCGCGCGACTGGATGAGGTTGAACTCCCAGTTGAATCCCTGCGCATCGGTCACCTTCGCGAGGCGCTCGCCGATCGAGCGGATTTGCTCATAGGCCTCGCCTTCACGGACCACGGCCGATTGCCGCAACACCTGCCGGTACGACTGCAAGCCTAGCGCCGCTTCCTGCTCGCGCGAGATGTCCACGAGTTGCTTGCGCCCGGTGATCGGGACCGTTTCCTGGTTGGTGAAGTAATAATAAGCGAAATACAGGCCGAAGGCCAGCAGTGGAAAGATCTTCAGGCCGTGTCTAGGCATTTGTTGATCGCCTCCGGCTCATTTCCTGATCGCCTCCGGCTCATGTCTTGATCGCCTCCGGCTCATGCTCTTATTAACCTCCGATTAGGTCAGGATCGGTTTGACCACTCGCCCGTGCACGTCTGTCAGCCGGTAATGCCGCCCCTGGAACTTGTACGTGAGTTTCAGGTGGTCGACACCGAGGCAGTGGAGCATGGTGGCGTGAACGTCGTGAACGTCCACCGGGTCCTCTACGACGTTGTAGCTGAAATCGTCAGTGGCGCCGTGCGTGATGCCGCCCTTGACGCCGCCTCCGGCCATCCACATCGAGAAACAACGCGGATGATGATCGCGCCCGTAATCGTCCACCTTGAGCGTGCCTTGCGAGTAGACGGTGCGGCCGAACTCGCCGCCCCAGATGATGAGCGTCTCATCGAGCAGCCCGCGCTTTTTCAGGTCCATGATGAGCGCCGCGGACGGCTGGTCTGTCTGCAGGCACTGGGCACGGATGTCGCGCGGCAGGGTGCCGTGCTGGTCCCAACCGCGGTGGAACAACTGGATGAAGCGGACGCCGCGCTCGGCCAGGCGCCGCGCGAGGATGCAGTTGGCGGCATAGGTGCCGGGCTTCCGCGAATCCGGACCGTAGAGTTCGAAGGTCGATTCCGGCTCTTTTGACAAGTCGGTCAACTCCGGAACCGAGGATTGCATGCGGAATGCCATCTCATACTGGGCGACGCGCGTCGCGATTTCGGGGTCCTGGTACTCCTTCTGTTTCAACTCGTTGAGCTTGGCCAGGTCGTCGAGGAACCGGCGGCGGGCTTGCTTGTCGTAGCCCTGCGGATCGGATAAATACAGCACGGGGTCGGCGGCGGCCCGGAATTTAACGCCCTGGAAACGTGTCGGCAGGAAGCCGCTTCCCCAGGACCGGTCGGCCAAGGCCTGCGTTCCGCCAGAGCCTTGCGACACCATGACGATGTAGGCGGGCAGGTCCTGGTTTTCGCTGCCGAGTCCGTAGGCGACCCATGCGCCCAGTGATGGCCGGCCGGCAAGTTGGAAGCCGGTTTGGCAGAAGGTGACAGCGGGGTCGTGATTGATCTGTTCGGTGTGGAGCGAGCGCAGCAGCGCGATGTCGTCGGCCACCTTGGCGGTGTGCGGCAGCAGTTCGCTAAGCCACATGCCGGACTGTCCGTGCTGGGCGAACTTGAACATCGAGGGCGCGACGGGGAAGTTGGCCTGATAAGCCGTCATGCCCGTGAGGCGCTGTCCCATTCGGACCGAGTCGGGCAGGTCCTTCGCGCGCGCCTTTTCGAGGTCGGGCTTGTGGTCGAACAGGTCGAGTTGCGAAGGTCCGCCGTGCTGGAACAGGTAGATGACGCGCCTGGCTTTGGCGGCATGCGTCGGCAAGCCCGGGAGACCGCCGGTGGCGGCTGTCAGCGTGTTGAGGGCAGCGAGGCCCAAGCCGCCGCTCGCGATGCTGAACAGGTGGCGGCGCGTGAGTTGCAGGTGGCGTTCCTGTATCGGGTCCATCGTTCGGGCTACTCCTTGTTCACCGCTTCATCGAGATTCAACAACAGGCTGGCCACGGCCGAGTAGGAGGCCAGTTCGCGCGGGTTGAGGGACTTGTCTGCCGGCGTTTCGCCGATGGATGCGTAGGTCTGCGCCTTTTCGGTGTCGCGGGCGAAGTAATCGAGGTGATAGTTGAGACTCGCCAGCAGGACTTGCTCTTCCTGCTGGTGCGGCCGGCGTCCGGTGACGATGCGGAAGCCGTGGCGGATGCGGTCCTGCTGCGTTGCGCCGCCTTCCTTGAGCATGCGCTGCGCGATGAAGCGGGCGGATTCGAGGAAGGTCACGTCGTTCATCAGGTTTAGTGCCTGGAGCGGGGTGTTGGTGCGGTTCTCACGAACGACGCATGCCTCGCGATTGGCGGCATCGAAGTTGAGCATCATGGGCGGCGCGATAGTGCGCTTCCAGAAGGTGTAGAGGCTGCGGCGGTGCAAGTCCGCGCCTTTGCTCTGGACGTAGTACATGTCCTGCATCGAAAGGTCGTTCCACAGGCCCTCGGGCTGATACGGCTTTACGGAGGGTCCACCGAGCTTTTCGGACAGCAGTCCGGCGGCGGCGAGCGCCTGGTCGCGCACCATTTCGGCGGGGAGACGGTATCGCGGGCCGCGCGCCAGCAACCGATTGTCGGGGTCTTTCTGCAACAGTTCGGGCGAGGTTTTCGAGGACTGGCGGTAGGTGGCGCTGGTGACGATCAGCTTCTGCATCGCCTTCACGTCCCACCCGGACCGGACGAATTCGGTCGCCAGCCAGTCGAGCAGTTCGGGGTGCGACGGCCATTCGCCCTGTTGTCCGAAGTCTTCGGTGGTCTTCACGAGACCGATGCCGAAGTAGCTTTGCCAGAAGCGGTTTACCGTCACACGCGCCGTCAGCGGGTTGTCGGGTGACGTGAGCCATTGCGCCAGACCGAGGCGATTGTTCGGTTGGCCTTCGGGGAACTTGTGGAGCAGCGCGGGAACGGCGGGTTCCACCTTGTCGCCCTTCTTGTCGTAAGCGCCACGGTTCAGGAAATAGGTATCCTTGCGGACCGGCGATTCGGCCATCACCATCGTGGTGGGGAACTGCTTTTCGAGAGCCTCGCGCTCGCCGAGCAGTTGCTGCAACTTTGCCCAGGCGGAGCGGTACTGTTGGGGTGCGGCTGTTTCGAGGTAGGCCCACTCGTTCAGGCGAGCCTGCGCTTTGCCCGCCAGCGCCGCGACCTCTTCATCGGTGATGACGCGGCTGTAGACCAAGACGTCTTCGATTTGCCCTTTGTAGGTCCGCTTGCCGCCGCCGGCGATGCGCAGCGGTTCGGTGAACTTGCGGCCCGCGTTGCGAAACGGGCGGTAGAGGGTATCGAGCAGTACCTTCACCGGTTGCCGTTCGCCATCGAGATAGACGTTCACGCCCGCTGCTGCCACGCTGCCGTCATAAGTGACGAGCAGGTGATGCCGCTCGCCGGGCGTCAGCTTACGCTCGGTCTCGATGCGGATGGCGTCGTCGGCGTAGTTGGACGTGAGGTGGACGTGCACGCGCCCGTCTTCCAGATAGATGCCGAAGCCACGGCCTTTCTCTGAGTCGCTCATGCGGGTGATCACGGCGGCGTGCTTCACGTCTTGGGGAGCGACCCAGGCGGCGAGAGAGAAGCGGTCGTCGATGTCGTAGCCGGCGCGGCCTTCGAGTTTCTGTTCCTTGCTGTCGAACGAGCCGCCGCGTTCGAAGGTGTCGCGGCCGGCGGTGGGGTACCAGGTTTCGGCGGGTTTCCAGTCTGCCGGTGTGTGGTGTTGCTGGAGGACTTGGCGCAGGTCCGCGATCCTGGTGTTCAGCTCCGCCAGTGCCTTCTGCTGGGCGCGTGTGGGCGCGGGGATCAAGGGCGGGGAGTTGCCGTACTTCATCGCACGGCCGAACTCGGGGACGTTGTTGAAGTAGGCAAAGAACTGGTAGAACTCTTTCTGCGAGATGGGGTCGTACTTGTGGTTGTGGCAACGAGCGCAGCCCATGGTCAGCCCCAGAAACACCGTCGAGGTGGTCTCCACGCGATCCACCACATACTCGACGGCGTACTCTTCGGGCACGATGCCATCTTCCGTGTTGCCGCGATGGTTGCGGTTGAAGCCGGTGGCGATCTGCTGATCGAGCGTCGAGTTGGGCAGCAGGTCGCCGGCGATCTGTTCCTTGATGAACTGGTCGAACGGCTGGTTGCGGTTGAACGACTCAATTACCCAATCGCGCCAGCGCCACATCACGCGTTCGCCATCGAACTGGTAGCCGTTGGTGTCGGCATAGCGGGCGGCATCGAGCCATCGCGCGGCCATGCGCTCGCCATAGCGGGGGGATTCGAGCAGCCGCGTCACGGCTTTCTCATAGGCGTTCGAAGAGGTATCTTTCAGGAACGCGTCCATCTCAGCGACTGTGGGAGGCAGACCGGTGAGATCGAGGGACACGCGACGGAGCAGCGTCTCTTCGGACGCTTCGGCATTGGGCTTCAAGCCGTCGCGCTCCAGGCGTTCCAACACAAAGACGTCGATCGGATTGCGTACCCATGCCGCGTTCTGCACCTTGGGCAGATCGGAGCGCTTCGGCGGGATGAACGACCAGTGCTGCTGCCACTTCGCGCCCTGCTCGATCCAGGCGCGTAGCCTGGCGACTTCGGCATCGGTGAGCTTCATCCCCGTGTGAACGGGAGGCATGCGGAGGGCCGGCTTCTCGGCGGTGACACGGTGGATCAACGTGGACTGGGCGGGGTTGCCTTCGACAATCGCGCGCCGGCCGCCGAGGTCCGCTTTCGCGGTGGTTTCTACGTCGAGCCGGAGCGGGACGTTCCTTGTCTTCGCGTCCGGGCCGTGGCACAGGAAACACTTATCGGAGAGGATGGGCCGGATGTCGCGGTTGAACTCGACAGGCCGGTCCGCAGCCACAGCAGCGGTTAGAGACAACGCGAGAAGCCACCATCGAACACGCATATCGGAAGAACGCCCTCTTCTTTATACAACCTACTGCTCGACGGTTTCGCGCACGTTGTATTCGAGTTTCCAACGGCGACCGTCGCGTGCCACACACCATAACTGCAACTGTCCGGTCTCTGTGATCTCCGTTTCGAGCGACACCGGCACGACGACACCGCTATCGCTGTCGCCGGGCAGCATCACCTCGATCGGCGCAAGCTCTTCCATGTCGTCCGTTACTTCTTCGAGCATCTCGCCGGGCTTGTCGTCTTTGCGCTGGACCGAAGCGAAGAACCGGAAATCGGCCGGTTCGCCGATGAGGAGGCCGAACTCGCGGCCGGGGATCTTCGCGCCCGTTCCTTCTTCCATGCCGAACGGTGCGACGGTCAGCGCCTTGAGCGGCGGCCGCATACCGGGGACGGCGGGCATCGACGGTTGGATGCCGATGTAGTAAGAACGCGGGATGCCGCCGCGGATGCGCACGCCGTGACCCATACGCGCCAGGCCGTAATAGGTGGCGCCGCGCGACACGGCTTGCATCAGGTCCTCGCCTTCGAGCGCGATCGCAGGCGAAAGGCCTTCCGCCGCGAGCCACTTATTCAACGTATCGAGCAGGCGCGTCCGTAGCGGTGCGGCATGGAACACGCCGCCATTGAACAGCACGTGGGTCGGCGCGGCCAATCCGCTGGGACCGCGGCGCAACGCTCCGTGCTCCGACGACGCCGCATGCTGTCGGAGGAACTTCGCGAGGTGGCGCGTGACGGCGGTATCGGTTGCATAGGGAAGGCCGATTTCATAGAGCGCGGCGCGGCGGGCGCGAACCGGCAGGTCCTGACTGGTGACCTCTGGGAAGAAGCCTTCGAGCACGATCTGCTCGACATCCGTCCGTTTGAGCGAAGCTTTGATGCTACCGCCGATGAGGCTGCTGCCGCGCCCGAGGACCGTAACCGGGTATTCTTCGGCGGTCTCGCCCGGGGCGAACATCTTCTCTTTCGCCGCGCGGCAGTTCTGCCAGAGCGCATTCAACTGCAAGGCATCGAGCTTGCGGCCTTTCGCGGCCAATTCCTGCTCCATGAATCGGGCGAGGGCAAGGTCCATGTTGTCGCCACCGAGGAGGATGTGTTCGCCGACGGCGAGGCGCTCCAACTGCAGCTCGCCGCCGCTTTCGGTGACGGCGATCAGCGTGAAATCGGTGGTGCCGCCGCCGACGTCCACTACGAGGATCAGGTCGCCGACCTTGACGCGCTCGCGCCAGTCGGGGTGGCGCTCGATCCAGGCGTAGAATGCCGCTTGCGGCTCCTCGAGCAGGATGACGTTCTTGTATCCCGCTTCGGCGGTCGCCTTCTCGGTCAGTTCGCGGGCGACGGCATCAAACGAGGCCGGCACGGTCACGAGCAGTTGCTGGTCTTTGAAAGGAGCCTCGGGGTGGGCGTGTTCCCAGGCTTGCTTGAGATGTTCGAGGTAGCGGCGGGAGGCCTCGACGGGCGAGATCTTCTGAACGCCGTCGGGCGCGGCGGTGGGGAGGATGGCGGAGGTGCGGTCCACTGCCGAGTGCGATAGCCAGGACTTGGCTGAGTTGACGATCCGCTGCGGAACCTCAGCCCCACGCGTCTTCGCCAGTTGCCCGATCACGTACTGCGGCGTGTCGTCCCAGGGGAGGGCGACCGCGGAGGACGGGAAGTCCGTGTCGCCATAGATGTAGAGGGCGGAAGGCAGCAACGCCTGCGCGCGCACCTCGCCGGGGCTGGTTACCTGGGCGATGTCAAACTGCTCCACCGGCGGCAGTTCGCGGGGGTCGAGCCCGGCTGCTTTCGAGTAGGCGAGGGCACTATTGGTAGTTCCAAGGTCGACACCGATGACGTAGGTGGGGGAGGGCGGCATAGTTGGAAGAGCTAGCTGTCTTTATTGTCGCCTGTGTGGGCGGCTCAATTGTGCTCCGGAAACAACCCGGGCATCCACCGGGCGGCGAGAGTTGCCGGGAAGGCCAGCCGGAACGGTGCTCGGAGATTGTCGCTGATGAGCACACCGGAACTGACGAGGGCGGAGACGATGCGGCGGGCTTGGCGGCCGCCTGTTCCGATTACCCTCTCTACATCGGCGCGGGGCAGTTCGCCACGATAGAGGATCGCCTCGAGCACCGCGCCCGACCTGGCGGGCAAGCGTCCGACACGAACCTCTTCCTCCGCCCACATGAGAATGCGCGTCTGGAGCCGTTCGGGTTCGATCAGGCTTTCCATGAACTGCACCTGGTCCAGGCAGATCTGGAGGAAGAAGCGGGTGAACTCAACCAGGGCTTCTTCGCTCAGCGTGCCGCGCCCGTCCAGGTCATTTCGCCTGGTCTGGTCGCAGTTGGCCAGTAGCCGACGATACTCCTGGACGTTTCTCGCCAAGCCACGCGCGACGGACCAAATGGAGCCTGTATCCAGAAGGTCGAGCAGGAGGGCGTGGGACATCAGCCTGGCCACGCGGCCATTGCCGTCCACGAACGGGTGCAGCCAGAGGAGGCGATGATGCATGGCGGCGGAGGCGATGAGGAGTTCATACTTGCCGAGGCTCGAATAGACCTGCTCAAAGCGTTGCAGGAACCGCGGAAGCGCGCCTGGACTGACTGCCACGTGCGACCCGACCTGGACGTCGCGTGTTCGCAACTCGCCGGGGCGGACATGAACCCTTTTCTGTGTGGCCGGATCGGTCACCCAGAGGATCTCCTCCGGCACGAGTCCGCAGAACCGGCGGTGGATCTCACGGATACCGTCAATTGTGATCGCATGGCCACCGCTCAAAGCCCCACCATCGATCCAGGCCTGAACAGTGATGTGCGCTTTGGCTTCGAGCTGTAGGTCCCGCTTGTGTGGGTCGTTGCTGTAGTCGTTGTGAAGGGCGCGTTCGATGTCCACCGGATGTGTGTCGTGGCCTTCGATGAGGTTGGAGTAGTAGCAGTTCATGGCTCGAACCAGCTCGGCCAGCGATGCCACGATAGGCGGTTTGAGACTGCGGCGGAGGCCGGCCGACTTGTGCGCGAGGTCGAAAGCGAGGTCGGACAGGGCGGCGCGGTGGCGGGATCCACTGCCGATGACAAGCGGCTCGATGAGCGCCGGGAGCTCACCACGATCGGGCGGTAGGATGTCCACTTTGATGTCCTCTCGATTTTCATTCTAACTGGCTGTTTACCTGCTAGTTGCGGTTCCTGGCCGGCTTGATCCGGTCACCCAGATGTCCGGAAATGCGGATCGGGCTAGAATACGGGTTGATCAAATGAAGTACGCCGTTATCTACGAGCAAACCGGCACCGGTTACAGTGCGTATGCTCCCGATCTGCCTGGCTGCATCGCCGCGGGCGCCACTTTGCGCGAAACCGAAGATCTGATGCGAGGCGCTATCGAGATGCATCTGGCTGGACTTCGGGAGGATGGCGATCCGATTCCGGAGCCCACGACTGTCGCCGATTAGATCGCGGTTCCGGCATAGCCTAGTCCAGCCTCGTCACCGGGTCCAGCACGGCCCAGCAGACGGCGCCGAAGGCGTAGAGGGCGACGACCAAGGGCGGCGCAACCGCCGCTCCCCATCGGGCGCTGGTGGATTTGAGGCCTTCGGCGAAGGGGCGTTCCTTTTGGGGAATCCATGTTTGGAACGACTTGGCAACTCCGTGGAAGCAGCCGGATTCGCCTGCCCCGAAGAGGAGCCTTGCGACGACAAGCGATGCGAAACTCCACACCCAACCGGTGGCCATCGTGAATAAGGACCAGCAGAAGACGACCCGGGTCAGCACCGCTCGGGGACCGTACAGGTCTAACAGCCGACCGCTGGGTACTTCGAGCGCCGCATAAGTCAAACCGAAGGCTGAGAACACGTACCCCATCTGGATGGGAGTCAGACCGAGGTCGCGCATGATGAGGGGGGCGGCCTGGCTGAAGGTTGGGGATGTCTATTTCCGGCGCATGTCGGCCGGAATTGGGTTCGTTTCGTTTTTTGCGATCTGCTCGTAGAGGGCGTGGCGGGCGTACTTGGCGGCGCTGGCCACGACGTGGTTGATGGAAACGCCGAGGAGTTCGGCTTCGTCGCGGAGTTCGGCCTGGTCGAAGGGGCTGAAGTGATTGAGGATGTCGTCGGATTCTGCAACGCTCCCTGACGGTCGCGGCTCCGTTTCGGGGGCGGTATGCGGGGTGGGGTCAGGCGTTGCGGGAGGGGGAGTTCGTTTCGCAAAGCGTTGTATTTTCAGGAGATCGGCTAGGGGGAGGGTGGGGCAGGGAATCTCCG